>DDUL01000035.1:9296-185581 GCA_002344785.1 Bdellovibrionaceae bacterium UBA2339 | reverse complement strand
TTTGTTCGCGTCGACGACAAGGAGAGCTTCGAGGCCACGCGCGAGCTTGCGCTGAAGGAGGGCCTGTTGTGCGGGCCTTCATGTGGGGCGGCGCTGGCGGCGGCCGTGAAATATTCGAAGACCCTGAAGAAGCCTTCCAAGATCGTGGTCATGTTGCCTGATGGCGGACGGTCCTACTTGAGCAAGGCTTTCAATGATGAGTGGCTCAAAGCCAACAAGCTGATCTGAGGTGAGCGATGGAGAAAAATTGGTCGTCGAAGGACTTTAGTTTCGAAACGCGGGCGATCCATGCGGGCCAAGAGCCAGATCCGTCGACAGGCGCGATCATGACTCCCGTGTACCTGACTTCCACTTATGTGCAGGAGTCTCCGGGCGTGCATCGCGGCTATGAATACAGTCGCACGCACAATCCCACGCGCAAGGCTTACGAAGCTTGCTTGGCGAATCTCGAAGGCGGACGCCACGGCTTCGCGTTCGCCTCGGGCTGCGCGGCCTCGACCACGGCTTTGCATCTGCTGAAGGCTGGCGATCATGTCATCGCGGGCGATGATATGTACGGCGGTACTTTTCGTCTGATGGACAAGGTGATTCGCCACAACGGCGTGCAGTTCAGCTATGTGGATTTGACTCGCGTGGAGAACTTCACGGCGGCTTTGAGGCCAGAGACCAAGATGGTGTGGCTTGAAACGCCGACCAACCCGACGTTGAAATTGGTGGACATCGCGGCGATCGCGAAACTCGCGCGCGCCAAAGGCATCATCACCGTCGTCGACAACACTTTCATGAGCCCCTACTTTCAGCGCCCGATCGAGTTGGGCGCAGATTTGGTGCTGCACTCGGCGACCAAATATATTGGTGGCCACTCGGATATGGTGGGCGGTGCCTTGGTGACCTCGAGTGATGAATTGGCGCAGCGCTTGGCATTTTTGTCGAACTCGATGGGCGGCATTGCTTCGCCCTTTGACTCATTCTTGGCGATGCGCTCGCTGAAAACTCTCGGCGTGCGCATGCGCGCCCACGATGCCAACGCGCGCGAGGTCGCGGCATTCCTCGAAAAACATCCACGCGTGGACCGCGTGATTTATCCGGGCTTGCCCTCGCATCCTCAGCATGCTTTGGCGCGCGAGCAGATGTCGGGCTTTGGCGGCATGCTCACGATGTTCATCAAAGGCGGCATGCCGGAAGCGCGAAGAATGCTGGAGAATGTCCGCGTCTTCGCTTTGGCTGAGAGTTTGGGTGGCGTGGAATCTTTGATTGAGCATCCGGCCATTATGACTCATGCCAGCGTCCCGGCGGAAACGCGTGCGGCGCTTGGAATTGATGACCGCCTCATTCGCCTGTCGGTCGGGATTGAGGATGTGCGGGATTTGATTCGCGATCTCGAGAATGCGTTGAAGTAGGGGCAGGAGTTTGACTTTACGGGGGTGGCTGCGCTACCCCTAAGTCCCTCATTCCGAAGTGGTCAGGTAGCTCAGTCGGTAGAGCAATGGACTGAAAATCCATGTGTCGGCGGTTCAATTCCGTCCCTGACCACCAGTTTTCTTACTATTCCGGGCATGTTGAATTTCTGTTCCAGTTGCGTTGATTGGGTCAGGGACGCGTTGAGCCCGGCTCGAGTCCGCAGGAGCTCTCTTACGATTTAACGCGACGCCTTCTCGGCGCCGCGGATTTTTGCCTCATCTTGGTCGTTAACAATGTGGAAAGCACAATCCAGTGGCCCTGCGACAGTTTGTTCTGTCCTATCCTTAACATTTCGTATACTTAGGACTCCGCGCAATACTTCATTCGTCGGTGGCCCATGCGAGTCGATTTGCTCAGTGAACTCGAAAAGAATCCCTTTGTGTTGGCCCCCATGGCGGGGATCACGGATTGTGCATTTCGAAACATGATGCGCCGTTTGGGTTGTGGCGTGGTGGTGACCGAATTGGTGTCCGCCACCGGCATTGAATATGCGAGTCGCAAGACGCATCAGTTGATGGAGTTTACGGACGAGCAGCGGCCTGTCGGCATTCAACTGTTTGGCGAGGATCCGGAGATTGTCGGTCGTGCGGCGAAAGTTGTGGAAGATCGCGGTGCGGACTTTGTGGATCTCAATTTTGGTTGTCCAGTTCCCAAAGTGGTGAAGAAGGGCGCGGGCTCGGCGATTTTGCGTGATTTGCAGGCTGTCGCGGAGATGTTTCGAGGCGTGCGAGCGGCGACGTCATTGCCTGTGACGGTCAAGATTCGCACGGGATGGGACGAGAGTTCGCGCAATGCGGTTGAAGTGGCGCGAATTGCCTATGAGGAAGGCCTGACTTGGGTGGCGATTCATGGGCGCACGCGCGCGGCGGGGTATTCGGGTTTGGCGGACTGGGATTTCATCGCCGATGTGAAGGCGAAGTCGAAGATTCCGATTTTAGGTAATGGTGACATCGTCACGGCCGAGATGGCGGTGCGACGCCTGCGCGAAACTGGCGTGGATGGTGTGTTGATCGGGCGAGGCTGCCTGAAAAATCCGTGGATCTTCCGGCAAGCCTTGGGAATTTTGCGTGAGGGACAGGCGCCTGAGGTTGAAAGAGATTTTGGCGGGCTATTTGCGCAGCTGAAGTCGGAGCTCCATCGCGTGGCTGAGGATCGCGTCGTCATGCTTCAAATCAAAAAATTTGCGGCGTGGTACTCGAGCGGGTATCCTGGCGCCTCGAATTTTCGAAGGACGATCTTTCAAGTCGAGTCGCTTGAAGACACGATGCGAACGGTGGCCGAATACTTTGATGGAATCCGTGAACTCATTCAGGCGGATACGAGCAGTGAAGCTTTTTTGATGGGTGGCCACGGATAAATTGCCCGCGATGCGGGCTCGCGGAAAATCAAATCGGAAAAGTCGATGGGTGATGTTGAGACTACGGCGTTGAGTGAGCCGTTAGGCCAACGGTGGAAATTTGAGGGTGTCTTAATTTTGATACGAGTTTGAAAAAGCCAGAGCGATAAGGACGTGTATGGAAAATATCTCAGCAAACAAAATTCGGAATATTGCGATCATCGCACACGTCGACCACGGCAAAACGACGCTCGTGGATCACTTGCTTCGGCAAAGCGGACTTTGGCGCTCCAATGAACAAGTCGAAGAGCGCGTGATGGACTCGATGGATCTTGAGCGTGAGCGCGGGATCACCATCGCGGCAAAGAACGCGTCGTTCTTTTACAAGGACTACAAGGTCAATATCGTCGATACGCCCGGGCACTCGGACTTCGGTGGTGAGGTGGAGCGAATTCTGAATATGGTCGACGGCGCCGTTTTGCTGGTCGATGCCTCGGAGGGGCCGCTGCCGCAGACTCGTTTCGTGTTGAAGAAAGCCTTGGAGCAAGGCAAGCGCATCATCGTCTGTATTAACAAGATCGATCGACCCGACTCGCGCGTCGATGAAGTCTTGAATGAAGTTTTTGATTTGTTCATCGACTTGGATGCGACCGAAGAGCAGGCCGACTTTCCTGTGGTCTACGCCGTGGCTCGTGAGGGATGGGCGACGACGGATCCTGCAGTGAAGACTGAAGATTTGTCGGTGCTCTTTGATTGGATCATTGAGAAGTTTCCGCCGCCGGGAGGCGAGTCCAATTCGACGCTGCAGATGATGGTGTCGAATTTGGGATGGAATGCGTTCGTCGGCCGCTTGGGAATTGGCCGAGTGTTGAACGGCGTTTTGCGGGTGAACGACGAAGCCTTGCTGGTTGGCGCAAATGGCAACAAGAAGTCGAAGATCTCGGCGCTCTTTAGCTACGACGGCATGAAACAGGTGCCGACGAAAGAGATTGTGGCCGGAGATATCGCCATCGTGGCGGGATTTGAGGAGATCGACATTGGCGATACAGTGACCTCGGTCGCTGATCCCAAGCCTTTGCCGCGAATCGTGGTGGAGGAGCCGACGGTCGCGATGATGGTGGGCGTGAACGACTCGCCGTTTTCGGGTCGCGAGGGCAAGCAGGTGACGTCGCGAAAAATTCTCGATCGCCTGGAGCGCGAGATTAAGACGAACGTCGCCATTCGCATGGAGCTGACGGATCGCCCCGAACAATTCAAACTTTTGGGTCGAGGCGAATTGCAGCTCGGCGTTTTGATCGAGCAAATGCGGCGTGAGGGTTACGAAGTGACGGTGGGAAAACCGCAGGTCATCTTCAAGACGGTTGATGGACGTCGGAAGGAACCGATGGAGCGCGCCATTGTCGACGTGGCCGAGCAGTACACGGGTGTCGTCACGGAAAAGATGGGACTGCGTAAGGGCGTGATGTCCAATTTGGTGAACAAAGGTTCAGGCCGCGTGCGCATGGAGTTCGAGATCCCATCGCGCGGATTGATTGGCTATCGGTCCGAGTTTTTGACGGACACGCGTGGTACGGGTCTGTTGAACACGCAGTTCATTGGCTGGGATGACTTTAAAGGTGAGATCACTTTCCGAAAGAACGGCTCGATGATCGCGGATCGCGTCGGCAAGTCGACGGCATATGCGTTGTGGTTCTTGGAGGAGCGCGGTCGCATCTTCATTTTGCCCGGTACGGAGTGCTACGACGGCATGATCATTGGCGAACACGCCAAGGAAAACGATCTTGTCGTGAACGTATCTCGTGAGAAAAAGCTCACGAACGTTCGCGCGTCGGGATCTGACGAAGCAATCAAGCTCACGCCGATTAAGCCGCTCACTCTTGAGCAGGCCATGGAATGGATCAATGACGACGAGTGTATTGAGGTGACGCCGCAGTCGATTCGTCTGCGATGCCGCGAACTGGATCCACACAAGCGAAAGCGTGCGGCGGCGGCGGCGAGCGCGGACTAATTTGTTGTTGCGGGGAAGGTTGTCGTGGATTCGTTGATGTTGGCAGCGCTTTTAGTGGGCGGATTGGTGGGGTTGGTCGTTGGTGCGGACCTTTTGGTTCGAGGGGCGGCGAAACTCGCTTTGTCTTGGGGAATTTCACCTCTGGTGGTGGGCCTGACCATTGTATCCATCGGCACGAGCGCGCCCGAAATTGCGGTTTCCGTGGGAGGCGCGTTTAAGGGCGCGACGGAAATTGCCATTGGCAACGTCGTGGGATCCAACATCTTTAACGTGCTGGGGGTTTTGGGCGTTTCCGCACTGATCATTCCGCTGGCCGTGAGCGTGCAGATCATTCGGCAAGAAGTGCCAATTATGATTGGTGTTTCCGTCTTGCTGATTGCGAGCACGTTGGATGGCCGGATCAGCACTTGGGACGCGCTGCTGTTTCTCGCGTGTGCGGCGGGCTACATCGTGTTTCTTGTTCGGCAGAGCCGTGCCAGTCGCGATGCCGAGAACGAGGCGCTGGAAGATGTGCCGATGGACTCGGAATGGGATCGGCATTGGGCCGTGCGGGTCGCCTTGGTCGTCGTGGGTTTGATCCTTTTGGTGTTGGGCTCAAACGCATTGGTTGGTGCAGCGACGGAGATTGCAAAGAGCTTTGGTGTCAGCGACTTGGTCATCGGACTGACGATTGTGGCCATCGGTACATCTTTGCCTGAATTGGCCACTTCAGCGGTCGCCGCGTGGAAGGGTCATCGCGATCTCGCGATCGGCAATGTCGTGGGTTCGAACATTTTCAACGTCGTACTTTGCTTGGGCGCTAGCGGCTTAGCGGCTGGAGGCGCGGGGCTGCCGATTGCCGAGCAAGTATTGCGCGTGGATTTGTGGTTCATGTTGGCCGTGGCGATGTCGTGTATGCCGATTTTTTTGGGGCGCACGATGGGCCGTGGGGTCGGAGCAGGTTTCTTGCTCACCTATGCCGTCTACACGGTGTATTTGATTTTGTCCTCGCGTGATCCGGAAGCCGCGCAGGCTTTAGGATCCGTGCTTTTGGGGTACATATTGCCCCTCGTGGTGGTCGGGCTGATCGTCATGATGGTGCGTGCGCTGGTGCGAGGGCCGCAGCCTTCAGTTTGAGCTGTCTTCCTCAGTCGTGAACTCTTCGGAGGATTCAAGCGGCACGCTGTCTGACTCGGTGGTCGGCGAGGAGCCGCTGTGGGCTTGGCCGCCAAACAATGAGTCGAGTTCCATCCAGGCTTGAACTTTCTCTTCTTCAGAAATCTTTTTGAAGCGATGCAGACGATCGACGATCTCGTGGGTTTGCTTACGCGCAAATGTCGACAGTTGCTTCTGGCGGAAGCTTGCGGCGTAGCGTTTGGGGCTGGGAAGTAAAAAGGCGAGAAAGGCGCTTTCCGCGATGCTCAGCTCGGCGGGCGATTTGCGAAAGTAAAACTGAGCCGCGGGCTTGATGCCATAGAGTCCTTCACCGAACTCGACCACGTTGAGGTAGCGTTCGAGAATGAAGGATTTTTCATAGAGGCGTTCGATCCTCAGGGCGATGATGGCTTCGCGGGCCTTTCGCCAAAGCGACTTTTCTGCGGATAAGTACACATTCTTGGCGAGCTGCTGTGTGATCGTCGAGCCTCCGCGCGCGAAGCGGCCCTTTTCCAGATTGGCCTCGAAACTCTTTTGCAGCTCGTCCCAGTCGATACCTTGATGATCCCAAAAGGCGGCGTCTTCCGAGTAGACGATGGCGTGTTTGGCGTGGGCGGAGATCTGATTGAGTTTCACATAGTCGGGTGATTCGGGGCAGAGGCGAACTTTATAGAGTTCGGTGGTGATGCAAGTTTTCAGGTCGCTGCCGTTGGGCGTGAGTAAAAGCAAAATGGCCAGTGTTCCGCCGATGAGCGCGAGGATTGAAATCGAAAGCAGGCTCAACCAGCCCAGCGTCTTGAGAAATTTCCACATATTTGAAGGCTAATCTATGCGATGTGAAGGTGTCGCTAAAAACTGTTGAGGCAATTTTTGGGAGAGTTTCCCCTGCGGAATGAGGCGCAAGTTGCCAGTTGGCGAGCTTCGTTCTAAGCCTTTTGGACCGGGGGTAAGCATGCAAAGAAATCCGTCCTTGGCGAGGTCGCGCGTAACTGGTCGTTGGATCATTGGGGTTTTGGCGGGCTGTCTGGCATTCGGTGGACTTGGATCTGCTTGCACCAAGAAGTCGTCGACGGAAAACCAAGATTCGAAGACGGCTTCGGCGGACTCGGGACAAGGGACTTTGCAGGTCGGTCTTGTTTTGGATAAGGGCGGTAAAGACGACAAGTCGTTCAACACCGCAGCCTGGGAAGGTACGCAGAGAGCTGTTCGTGAATTGGGTGTGAAAGTGAAGGACGTCGAGGCGCCTGATGATGCCGCCTTCGAACCTGCGATTCGCACATTTGCGGAACGAGGCCTGCCGTTGGTGATCAGCGTCGGCTTTGCGCAAGCCGATGCGCTCAAGAAGGTGGCGCCGCAGTTTCCGAACACTAAGTTCGCCATCGTTGACGCTGAGGTGGACGCACCCAACGTCGCAAGCCTCATGTTTGCCGAGCACGAAGGTTCTTACTTGGTGGGGTACTTGGCTGGATTGGCATCGACTTCAAAAACTGTTGGCTTTGTCGGCGGTATGGAGACGGCTCTGATCCGGAGGTTCTTAGTGGCCTATGAGGCGGGCGCTCGTGCCGCGAACCCGCAAGTGAAGGTGCTGCACAATTTTGTGGGGATCAACATGACGGCTTGGGCGAATCCGACTCGAGGCAAGGAGTTGGCGCTCACGCAGATCGGCCAAGGTGCCGACATTATTTTTCAGGCGGCTGGGGCCTCGGGACTTGGAGTCTTTGATGCCATCGCCGATACCAAGGGCAAAAGTGTTTTTGGAATTGGTGTCGACGCTAATCAGAATTGGATTAAGCCCGGCAAAATCATCACCAGCATGTTGAAGCGTGTGGATGTCGCGGTCTTTGATGTGATTCGCGAAGTCGCCACGCAAAAGTTCGTTCCAGGTGTTCGATCGTTTGGTTTGAAAGATAAGGGCGTGGATTATGCGGTGGATGAGCACAATCAGAAGCTCATCGAGCCGCACCAGGCGAAGCTTGAAAAGCTACGCGAAGACATCGTCGCAGGACGAGTGGAAGTGCCCGACTACTACGTACAGATGAAGGCCAAGCCCAAGAAGTGAAGCCGTCGATCGTCTCCTTTCAGAATGTGTCGAAGCGGTACGGTTCTTGTGTTTCGCTTTCACAAGTCTCGGCAGAGTTCGCTCCGGGGCGGCTGCATGCGATTCTTGGTGAGAATGGGGCTGGCAAGTCGACACTCATGAAAGTTCTCTTTGGCCTTGTGCGCGCCGACGACGGAGTTGTGCGTGTTGAAGGTGTCGAGAGGGAATGGAAGTCGCCGGCGGACGCGATCGCCGCGGGACTTGGAATGGTTCAACAACACTTCACTCTGGTCCCTTCGCTCAGCGTGATCGACAATGTCATGTTGGGTCGTGAAGGCGGTTGGCACTTGGATCGCGCGGCGGCGATTGCCGAGATCGAGGCGAAGCTGCCGGATGCCAGTCTGCGCATGGACTGGCATCGACGAGTCGAAGAGCTCAGCGTGGGTGAGCAGCAGCGCGTGGAGATTTTGAAGCTGATCGCGCGCGATTCGCGCATCATGGTTCTTGACGAGCCGACAGCTGTCCTGGTTCCGCAAGAAATCGATGCGTTGTTTTCCTTGTTGAAGAAGCTGCGTGATCAAGGGCGCAGTGTTTTTGTGATCACACATAAGCTGTCGGAAGTGTTTCAACACTGCGACACTTGGTCGGTGTTGCGCTTGGGGCGGCTGGTTCGACAGGGCGAGGTTCGCGACTCCTCACTCGAAGAAGTTGTCCGCGCCATGATGGGAAGTGAGCCGCCTCCGCCGATCCGCCTTCAGCCGCGGTCGCAGGATCGAGCTCACATTGAGTTGTTGGAGATTCGCTCATTGTCCTCGGCGCGAGGTGGGCGGGGTGCTTTGCGTGACGTGAATCTCAAAGTCGAGAGCGGAGAAATTCTTGGCATCGCAGGTGTTGACGGCTCAGGGCAATCTCAATTGGTCGATGCGATGTTGGGATTGCATGATGTCGTCGGTGAGATTCTGTGGCGAGGGGACAAGATGTTGCGCGGTCGCCGCGACGATTGGGCCCTGATCAGCGAAGATCGGCATCGACAAAGTTTGTGGATGGAAGAATCGGTCGAGCTCAACGCGGGTCTTGGCGTCGAGAGACAATTCGCCGGTGGAACTTCGGCCTCATCATTGAGTGTGATCGATTATGAACGATGGGGAAGCGTGGTGGCGAAGTGGCTTGCGGACTTTGATGTGCGATTTCCACATCGAGGTGAGCGGGTGTCACGCCTCTCCGGCGGCAATCAACAGAAACTTATTTTTGCCCGTGAGCTTCAAGGACGTGATGTGAAGTTCGTGCTGGCCCATCAGCCGACGCGGGGTGTGGATCTAGGAGCGATTCATCAGATTCATCAGCGACTTGTGGAACTTCGCGATCGAGGCGTGGGTGTGCTTTTGATTTCGAGCGAGTTGGATGAACTCATGGCGCTTGCGGATCGAATTGTCGTGCTTGAGTCGGGCCGAGTCGCCGCGCAGTTTGATCGGTGGGCGGAGAGCTCGAAGCAATTTGATCGAGCATTGATTGGCCGCGCGATGATCGGAGCTTCGGTATGAAGCTTCGTAACTTGTTCGGCTCATGGAATGTCCAGAATCTGGTGAAGCTGATGGCCTTGGGCTGTGGTTTGCTTCTCGCGCTGATCGCGGTTTTGGGCTTAGCGATGGCGCTGGGTGAAGACGCGCTTGAGGTCGCGAGAATTATTTGGCTCGGGGCTTGGGGCTCGACCACCGCCTTGGGTTACTCACTTTATTATGCGACGCCCTTGGTGTTCACAGGACTTGCGGTCGCCTGGGCAATGCGCGTGGGTTTATTCAATATCGGCGCCGAAGGTCAGATGACCATGGGTGGAATTGCGATGGTGGCGCTTGGGATTTTGCTGCCCGAACTGCCCAGCATCGTGGCGTGGCCCCTCACTTTGCTTCTGGGCGCGTTGGTCGGTGCAGCTTGGGCGGCGGTTCCCGCGTGGTTCAAAGTTCGTCGAGGCACACATGAAGTGCTGGTGTGCATTCTCATGAATTTTGTCGCGTACGGAGTCGGTGGATTTTTGATTCTGCATGTATTTCGCAATCCCGAGTCACAGAATCCAGAAACTTTGGCGATCGGCTCGGGATTTCAGTGGCCACAGCTCGCTTGGATGGGCGGGCAGAGTCCGCTGAATGCAACTCTGGGTTTGGCGATTGTCATCGTGTTGCTGCTGTCTTGGTTGAGTGGGCGCACTCGCTTCGGGCTGCATCAGCGTTGGGTGGGTGGCGCAGCTGAGTTCGCTGAACGGAGCGGAGTTTCACCCACTCGACATCAAGTGTTGGCGATGCTGATCTCCGGAGCTTTGGCGGGAATGGCGGGAAGTTCGATCCTGCTCGGATATCTTCATAAAGCACGCGAAGGCTTCGCAGGTGGCGCCGGGTTCATCGGCATCGCGGTCGCTTTGCTCGGTGGGCTACGGCCTTGGGGAGTGTTGGCCGCGGCCATTTTATTTGGCGGTTTGCAAAAGGGCGCCATCGATCTGGATTTGGATACGGAGAAAATTTCTCGAGATTTGGCGACTGTGATGCAAGCCATGGTTGTTGTCGCCGTGGCCGCTCTGCCATTACTCAACGAGTTTTGGACCAAGCGACTGGATCCCAGCACGTCATGGGGTCGGCGACTGCATCGCTGGCTTGAGCGCGATCATCCGCAAGGAGGTCGCTGATGGATTGGCTCATCGCTTATATTGAAAGCGTAATGCGTTTGGCGGCGCCACTCATGTTCGCGGCGATGGGTGGATTGATTTCCGAGCGCGCTGGATTGGCGAACATCGCACTTGAGGGGAAGCTCTTGGTGTCGGCGTTCGCCGCGGCCGCGGTGGCCGCATCGACAGGATCTGCTGAATGGGGATTGGTGGCCGGAGTTGTTGCCGGCGCGATGTCGGGATGGATCTTTGGCGCCTCCACGGTTTGGCTCAAGGCGGATCACATCGTGATGGGTACAGCCTTCAATCTGTTGGTTGTTGGGGTGATTCCAACTTTGGGAAAGGCGTGGTTCGGATCGAGCGGCAGCACGCCGGCATTGGGCACTGAGGCGAGGCTCCAAGCGGGAGTTGGATTTTTCATAGCGGGCGTGGCGCTCGTTTTGATTTTGAATGAGGCCTTGCGCCGGACACGTTGGGGCTTGCGCGTTCACTCCGCGGGCGAATCTCCGAATGCATTGCTGGTTCAAGGAGTCAGTCCTCGTCGCGTGCGAATCGGTGCGGCCTGTGTCGCGGGCGCCTTGGCGGGATTGGGCGGCGTGATTCTGAGCCTTGTTCAGGGATCCGGTTATGTGCGCGACATGGCGGGTGGGCGCGGGTATCTCGCCTTGGCCGCGATTATTTTCGGTGCATGGAAGCCGTACCCGACATTGGCCGCATGTCTGATTTTCGCCGCTGCGGATTCCGCGCAAATGCTCTTGCAAGGCAAGAGCGTCTTCGACATCAGCGTGCCGGCGAGTCTGATTCAGACTCTACCGTTCATTGCCACGCTGACGATTTTGGCGCTTCGTCGCAAACGAGTGTCGGCGCCTCGGGCCATCAATCAGCCTTTGTGAGCAAGCCATTGTCTTTGCTCCAGCGAATGCTGGCTTCGATCGCTTCTGCGGCTGGCCGAGGTTTGAATCCGAAAGCTTGGGCGGCTTTCTCATGTTCAAACCAATGATAAAGCGTCGAGGTCCATGCCGTCTCTGAATTGACGGGTCCTTTGAGGCCGACTTTCTCAAGCAAATCTCCGAGTGCACCCAATGCAAAGATCGCAGGGCGAGGCAGTGCGACTTTTGGTGGCTCGACGCCGGCAATTGAGGCGATGGTCTGAAACAATTTGTGAAGAGTGAGATTCTCTGAGGCGGCGATGTAGCGTTCGCCGCTGGGAGCACGTCGATAGACATCCAAGATCAACTGAACGACATCGTCGACATGAACGACGTTCACGCCACCGGGCGGGTAGAAAGGGAGTTGTCCGCGCGCCACCTTGAGTTGAGCGCCGCGGCTTCCTTTTTTGGCGTCACCAGGTCCGTAGATCGTCGCGGGATTCACCATGACGGCTTCGATTCGTTGGGCTTGCGCCGCAGCTCGCACGATCAATTCGGCTTTATGTTTGGTTTCGAAGTAACCCAAGTTGAGATGTCCGACATTGTAGACGGAATTCTCGTTGAGTGGCTGTCCATCAAAGCTTGCGCCAACGGCCACCACAGAGCTCAAGTGCAAGAAGCGAGGAACATTGGCTTTGATTGCAGCCTCGAGAACGTTCTGCGTTCCGACCACATTGGCATGTTCCATCGCGGGTCGGTCGCTTCGCTTGTAAGCGATGAGTCCCGCAAGATGAAACACGCCTTCACACGACTCGCAGCCACGGAGCAGCTGCGTGTGAGAGTCGAGATCACCTTCGATGACCTCAAGCTGAAGTCCAGGGAACTCTTCGTTCACCTTGTGACGCGATCTTGCGAGCACGCGAACTTGCAGACCTTCGTCGAGCAAGCGACGCACCAACCAATGTCCCAAGAAGCCCGTGGCACCGGTAACGAAGACTTTCATCTCATCTCCTTGAAGCTCGAGGCGGAGTTCCCTATTCTGAATCCACGAACGAGGAGTCGCAACATGGGAACAAGCTTGCTGCAGAATATTTATCTCTTTAAAGAGTTCTCTCCGCAGGAGCTTGAGGTCTTAGCTCAAGTGGCAAAGAGTGAGACTTTTACCGCGGGCAGCGAAGTCTTCAGTGAAAAAGATTCGGCTGACGCGATGTATGTGATCAAGTTCGGCTCTGTGAAAATTGCGCGAATGGGTAAGGCCGACGAGATCAATGTCGCGACTCTCGGTACGGGCGGACATTTTGGTGAGATGGCGTTTCTGGATGGCGAGCCTCGGTCGGCCACGGTGTCTGTCGTTGAGAACTCGGAAATTCTGCGGATTGGCTATGATTCGCTTCGCGATGTTTTCGGCAAGCACCCGGCCATGGCCGTGAAGTTCTATAAAGCTTTGGCGACTTTCCTCTGTGGTCGCTTGCGAGTCACGACGATGGATCTGTCTTTCGCTCGTGAGAAGAATATCCGGCACTTCTAAGTCTTCGCCGCAGAAGCCAGCCGAGGCCGCTGGCCACGAGCCAACCGATGAGGCCGCCGATGAGCACGTCGGATGGCCAATGCACACCGACATAGACACGCGATAGGCCTACGCTTGTCGCGAGCGCGTAGATGGCCCACGCGGCGGGATGTGTGCGTCCGGTGGCACTTGCGATCTGAGTGAGGATTTGCGTGCTTCTTGCGAGAGCGAAAGTGTTGGCGGCATGATTGGATGGAAACGAATAGCCGCTGTGCGAGTGCGTTCGAAGTTGCACGGGGTACATCGGATCGACCTCGCGCTGATAGGCTTCGGGTCGATCGCGTTTCACCCAAATTTTGATTCCTCGATAGGCCACGGCATCGGCCAATCCCGCGCTCACCCCGACAAAGGCAATTTGCAGTGCGAGGTTTCTCCAGAATTCCCGTTGCTTGAGTCGTTGTCGTTTGGTCGCCAAAAAGCTCGCCGCAATGATGAGGATCGCGGCCGGAAACCATGTTTGCTGATGCAGGTCAGTCAACACTGGGGCGATGGCATCGAGAAGCTCGGAGTGAAAATCCGAGTTCAGGGCTTGAAAGAGCCAAAGGTCGAAGCCGTTGTGAAGAAGGGAACTCATGTTCATGCTGAAGATGAAGCTAACTGAGTACGGGTCGGCTGGTCACACGAAAACGCTGTGGTGATGGAGAGGGTACAAAAGAAAAGGGGTGCCGGTCGGCACCCCTCATTTTTCTGATTGAGCTGAAATGAATCAGCGGCAGTACTTGTTGATGTCTTCGATTCGCAGTGAGACGCCCTTTTCGCGAGCGAGGTCGCGGTTCGCTTCGATCAGCGCTTCGCCCATGCTGCGGCCTTGCGCCACCAATTCATTGGATCGCGCCAACAAGAAGGACAAATTCGAACGAAGGTCAGTCGACCAAGTCGTCGCCTTATTGCCGCCAGAAGTTGCGAGTGTGAGGTAGGCCTGTTCGGCTTGTCTCACTGGATCCATCGCCGCCAAGGCTTCAGCTGTGACGTCGGTGCGCACTTCGCGCATGTTCGCAAGCGCTTCAACGCGAGCGGCGTTCAATTCGGCGAGGTCGCGATTGCCCTGTTGTCCGATGATTTGCTCGATGGCTTGGCGAACTTCGGCATTATTGGCCATCGCTGTCTGAAGATCGCGCGACTTAGCTGGAGAGAGTCGGCCAACGTTGAGGTTGCGAACAAGTTCAGCCACTCGACCAGCGCCTTCAGCTCCGCGGGCCGTGCGTGCTGCGCCAGTTCGTGCGGCTTCTGTCTCGCGACCGCGAACGGCTTCGGGACGAGTTTCACGACCGCCACGATTTGCGAATGCGTCTTGAGCCGTCAGGCCACAGACCGCAAGTGTCATGATCATGAGCTTTGTGGCCACGACCGATGTTTTTGATTTTGTTTCCTTCGCCTTCATAAAGCCTCCTCGAGTCGCTGCTCGAATCAAACGCTCAATTTGTGAAACCTCAAACTCTCATTCCTGTTAACTCGCAAATTTCAAACGCAAAACTCGCAATGCCAGCTTCACGAATCGACTCGTCCGACGTCGCAGCGAAGTGCCCATTCTGGTCACTTCGGCAGCTTAATTCGGCGACGAGCCGAGGGCTCTGTTCCTCGCGACAATTCCAAATTCTCTCGAGGACTTAGCTCCACGACCTATAAACACTTCTCAACTTGGCCTCGGTCGCGAAAGCATTCCTCGCTGATCCGTGACCATTTCGGCCCAATTCACCATCTTGAGCTGCTCCCAACTCAAACTAATGGGATATGGCCGAATTTCTGAACCTCCACAAATGCACCGACCGAGGGATTGCAAGAATCGAGGCCAACTTCGCGCCTGCGATTCCTCTCTGGGTCGGCCTCAAAGCCCGGGTACCTGAATGCTGCGAACAATTCCAAAGTAAGAATCCATTTCATCCGTACAACTTTTGAGATTCTTTAGAACCTGCGTTTGAACGGCGGCCTGCGGGGCATCGGCGGCTACGCGGGCTCCGACGAAAGCGCTGAGGGCATTCTGCGCTTCTTGAACCTTGGCTTTCATTTCATCATAGCGACGGCGCGCCTCGATTTGTTTCGCATCAATGATGGAAACATCACCGACAAAGCGTCCCAGTGAACGCAGCTCCTGAAGATAGGCCTCGGCGAGTCGTCCATACTGCTGTCGTACATCTTGCGATTGCGAGACATTCGCGGTTTTCGCAAGAACGACGGTGTAGAATCGCGCTTCATCTTCGAGTGATGGAAGGGCGCCGAGTGCGAACTCGCGACCATTGTATTGTCGTCGCTCAGTATTGGTCAGAGCGGGAAGATACTTTTCGCGCAAGACGCGGTGGAACTGCTGGCGGAAAGTATTGAGCATGGCGCGCACATGTCCATCGACATGTCGTTCCCACCAAGTGTCGAAGGCGCTTGTCCAATTGGGATCGGCCTGTGCGGGTCGCGGCGCTGTGCCGACGATGTCGGGGCGCATGCGATCCCGAACAAGATCAAGGAAGCCGTGATAAGTTTTGCCGTCGACGACAAACTGCGAATTGTGAATGTCAAAGGTTGGCAGATCGCGATTGTGGCCACGTGGGAAGGTGTTGCAAATGTCGTAGTTGATCGGCTGGATCACCTGCGGTGGCCGGAATTGTGCGGCGAAACCGAATGGTCCCGTGATGAGATTGTGCGGACCGCGACTGGGAAGTTGGCCGTCCTGAGTTGGGCGCATCGTCGATTCGAAGTGACGATCAACCTCGATCATCGCATCGCGATTGTTGGGATCAATCGATGGAGGCGTCACGAGTCCGAAGCGTTGTAAGACAGAGTCCATGGTCGACCGACGACTGGATTGGTAGAGTCGAATTCGTTCTTGGGCGTTGGGATCAGCTGTGGGACCGCAGACCATGGAGATCAACAAGTAGTCGACCATGGATTGAGCGCGGGCTCGGCCAATGCCGCCTGGGTGATCGCGCTTGGTTTCTTGAGCGATGACTGCGGGATCATCGTTGAAGGCGCGCAAGTAGGCTAAACCTTCACGCAGTGGTTCCGGATCACCCAGCAACAAGCGCAGCTTCATGAAGGGGTTATGCTCGGCCATGCTTTCATAGAGGGGTGATGGATAGGGAATGTGTCGATCCGTCATGCCTCGATCATTCTGAAGCGTCGTGCGAATTTGCGTGAGGGCCTGGCGAATCGCATCTTCGCGAAGTCGCAGTCCAAGCTCGTGTCGTTGGGCCTCTGGCAATGCCATAAATGACTCAGCGCTGCGGGGTGGCGGCAAGAACTGAGTTGCAGGAATCTCCGGATCAACGGCGTCGAGATTTCGCAGGATTGCGGTGAGCGGTACGCGCAACGAGCGTTCGCGAGAGTTGGTGCCCAAGCGCTGGAGATAGTCGCGCAGCCAACTGCGCGCGCGGTTCAGCGCGTCTCGCGCTCCTTGAGAGTCCGAGCGCTGCTGGGGATCAACGAACAACCCGTGCAATGGTGTGGCGGTGTAGAGCGGGCTGCGATCTTGGGCGCGCAAATTTGGAGTCGTTCGTTGCCAGTGGATGTTGTCGGCGACATCGCGGTAGAAGCTGTACGCGTTCGCATACATTGCTGAGAAGTCTGCGACTTTGGTTTGCCAGTTCGTGTGCGCCGTGTACGCATCCTGGAGAGCGAAGTTTCGCCACTTTTTTGTCTTCTCAGCGTGCTTCTCGAGAAGCTTTTGCGGAGACATGTTGCGATAGCACTGTGGCGGAAGCGTGATGGCGCCGGTCATGAACATATCGAGATGCGCATCCGCTTGGAGGTAGTTGGGAAGTGCGCAATCAGGATCGACTTCAGAGGCGGGTCGCCAGCGCCAAGCTTGTGCTTCAGCTCGACCGATTTCATCCATGATCACATTCAGTGAGTCCGTGATGTCCTGACCTTGTCGTCGTCGTTCCCAGGGATTCTTCAGGTAAGGAAGAATCATGTGATTGATTTCCATGAACACGAAGACGTTGGCGACGGTGATGGCGAAGCGCGCCCATGGTCCCGCCATGAAGGAGCCCAGTCGCCAAGTGATGTTGAGTCCACGGAACACGACGGGTAGGTATCGCTCGGCTCCGCTTCGCACCACGCGTCCGACAAGGCCGGCGGCCTTCATGGTCGGATAGTTCACGAGGTAAGCTTGAATAAAGGATGTGGCGACCATGGAGAAGAGATCCGGAGCGTAGTCCATGAGCTTTTTTGAAAGCGCCCAGTTCTCAAATGCTTTTTCGCAAGCCACGTCGGCGTCTTCGGGTTTCACGCTGCGTGAGACGAGAGACTTGGAGCAAGTTTGCAAATCTGGATCGTTGGCCATTTCGGTGATGACGCTTGATACGGTCATACCGGCAACCAGTCCCATTGGACCTACAAGTGGAGCGAAGCCTCTTTGCAGTCGCGTTGGTCCTGCGGGAACGGCTTGAACCTGCGCGGCCCAAGGAGCGGCTTGCGGTACGGCGAGGCCAGGCGCGAACATCTGCATGCGCTGTGGAACATTGATTCGGTAGTCGCCAATCGGCGCGCGCAGTGGATCATAAGCTAAGCCGGCGGATTGGAGGAAGGCCGTGGAGGATCGACTTGCCGCTAGGAATCCAATGAAGCTCACATGCGCGACGGGATCTAGAATGCTGCGATCGATAAAGTTTTTCAGTGCGACCGGATCGTTCTCCATGTGATTGCGAGCATTGAGCGCCAAGGCGAGATTGAACGCGACAAGCTCGGCGGGAATGTCAGTGGCGAAGTGTCGCGCACGATTCGCAAAGCGATCTCGTTCACGTCGCTGCGCAGTTTGCTGCTCGCGATACTGCTCGTCGACCCTTCGACGTAAGTTGCGCGGCGACCACTGGCGGAGTTCCTGGCTCGGAAGAGTCGGAATATAGACGCGGATCAGTTCTTGGCTTTCTGGATGACGGAACTCAAAAGCAAAGCGCTCATTGGCGGCGGGTTGTTGGGCTTGTGGAGGTTGAGCGGGTGCGGAGCCTTGAGCGTGCGCGGATAAAGTTGCGAGTGAAGCGAAACCTACAGCGATGAGACTTGCGATGGTCGAAGTGATCGCCCCGAGAGCCGTGAGGTGCATGGCACTCTCGCGAATCGCCCTTGGATTCTGAGTCGACGTCGATTTGGACATCTCGCCCTCCGCAACATGAATTGAGATGCAAGAGAGGCGACGAAATCGCCGCTTCTCTCCAAACTCAACGGTGCAGGAGTGCAAGCCAGGTGCTAGCGCCCATGCCCTAGGCGGAAGTTTCTCCATGTTCGCGCTCTGGACGAAAGCAGGCCGAAGTCCTTGGAAAGCCGTGGATTTATAGAGTGTCGAGAACTTCGACAGGTCGGTTTGGCCGCGCGAATGGTGACCAAAATTGGCGAGAGCCGCTTTGTGCGGGCCGCTGTTGAAAAGTTGGTCGTGATCCTAGGTTGTTCGAATCGGTGTCGAAAATCAGCGTTGATTTCGCCGTCCGCCCCCGCCGCCGCCCCCGCGTCGACCGCCACCTTGGCCGGGCTGTTGGCGATTGCCGCCCGGTTGAGGTGCGGGCTGCGCTGTCGGCGGCTCCATGGGTTCAGCGCGAACAGTTTCAACAACGTTCACCGCCATTGGCGCAGGCTCAGCGGAAGCCGCGGCTTCTGCCCCGGTCGCTTTCGGCTGGAACGTCTCCATTCCAAAGATGATCACGCGCTTGATCGGGCGGTCTGTCGGGCTCGTTGGGACGAGAGCAATCTTCTTAATCGTCTCCCAACCTTCGATGATTTCGCCAATGATGGTGAATCTGTCGTCGAATTCAGGAAGCGGAGCGAGGGTGATGAAAAACTGACTGCCGTTGGAGTCCTTGCGATTGGAAATGGCAGCACCTTCTTCGATCTGCTGAGGTGCCATAGCGACAATACCCGGTCGATTGAAACGCGCACCAGGAGAAAATTCGTCGGGCACGGTGAAGCCGGGCCCGCCTCGGCCTGTGCCGAAAGGACATCCGCATTGGATGAGAGTGCCGCGAATGACCCGATGGCAGGAAAGCCCCGTGTAAAAGGGGCGCGTGACCTTGCGTCCTGAACGAATGTCGACGAATTCCTTGCGGCCGAGCGCGAGCTCAAGAAATGAGTACACGTTTTGTGGTGCAATCAGCGGGTTGAGCTGAATCACGAAGTCACCTTCGGAAGTGCTGACCGTGATTCTTGGTTTAGTGACCGATGACTGTCCAGCTGAGAACAGCTCGCTCTTGGGCTCGGGAGAATCGACGATCTGAGAAGGCGGCGGATTGAATGGCGGTGAGTTGGAAGTTGCAGTTCCTGCTGTCGGGGTGGGTGTTGGTTGCGCCACTTGCTGAGCGTTGCCGGGAAAATTAGTACCTCCACCGCCTGTAGGTTGGGGCGTCGGAGATTGTGAGGCCCCTTGAGTGGGCGGCAACACTCCGCCCGGCAAGCCGGGTGATGTCGGCGGTGGAAGATTCGGCGAGAACTGCGCAGGAACTTGCGCGAAGACTGTCGACACGAATGCGAGTTGGGATACGAAGACCAGCGAGACGAAGTGCAGTGAAGCTTCGCGCAAGCGCAGACGTGAACGACACGCATGAAGTTCAGTTTGCGAGCTGAGTTGCGCTCTCTGATGCTTGGGCGTCGACTTTGTTTCCAAGTCTGGTCTCCGTTCAGCTCGGCTCATGCGCGATCGGCTTCAATCTCAGCGAGTCTCGTATCGGATTCGCGCAAGCCATCGAGCAAAAAGCTCTTCAGTCTCGATCCCAGGCGCAACTTCGATGACTCATCAGCGTGACCCAACGAACTTCCATCGTCTTCGTCGCGCAAGCCCAACCTTCGCGCCACTCGGTCAGTTTCCCGAGCGCGAAAGTTAATCTTTGAGTCGCTCACATCACCCGTCAGACGATGCCACTGTTCAACCAGTCGCGTACGTCGATAGATGTCCTGCAACCGAGCGGAATGCTTCGACCAAATCGCCGAAGCACCCTCTAGAAAGTGAATCATGCTCTGTGTCGAGGGCTCAAGCTCGAACTGCGATGAGAGCTCGTGAAGGCGGAGACAATCAATCTGTGCAGCGAACTCGATCGACGCAAGTCCTCCGCGCACTAGCTTTAGGTCGAGGTCGGGCGCGTTCGCATCGATGGGCTTAAAGAGTTGTCGACTGATGGAAAGCACTTGTTCGTGATCGATGCGTGTCCAAGGCCGCGATCGGCAAACTTGTGATGGCGAGAATTGGAGTTTTACGCCGAGGCGATCTTCGGAAAGTGAGCGAGCACGAAGCCAACTTTGTCGCTCCCAAGCCTCAGCGCGCGTGAGCAAATGTTGGTGAAGCTGATCGTGCTCGACGAGGATGGGGCCGGCATGACCGCTGGGTCGCAGGCGCAGATCAATGGAGTAGAGCTGTCCGCCTCGGCGCGATTCCGTCAGTCGGTGGATGAAACGCCTTGCGAGTTTTTGTTGGGCGCTTTGCGGGGCTCCGCGTACGAGAAAAACAAAGTCGAGGTCAGACTTGGCACCGAACTCTTTTCCGCCCCACTTGCCGAGAGCGATGAGTCCGAGAGGTTCAACCCCCATTTCGTTGGCGCAGACGAGCATGGAGTCTGTTGCGATTTGGTCGGCCAAGGATGTGAGTCTTTGCAGATACAGATCCAAGTCATTGTCGGCGGCAAAATCGAGGAGCGCGAGCAGTTCGCCCACAAGTCGTCGCTCAGCGAGTGCCTCAAACGCCAAATCTGCGTGAGCCGGATCTTTAGGAAGTTCAGCGTCGGCTCGCAAGATGATGGAATCCAAGAGTTCGGGGCGACCGGCGAGCGTGTGTCCGGCCCATGGCGACACACTGAAAAGCACCGCGAGACTTTTGATGAGACTGGGCTCGGCGTTGAGCAGTGAAAAGAAACTCGCCTTCACGCGCGTTGAGCGAACAAAGTCCGTCAAGAGCGCCAGCCCAAGATCAAGATCGCCTCCGGCTTCTTGAAGTGCGTTGAGGAACGACGACAAGAACGCACGTCGTGCGCGCTCATCGCGTTCGGCTCGGCGACTCTTGGCGCGAAGTTGCTCGAGTTTTTCAAGACACTCGCTGGCGACTCGCTCGCTGAATCCCATTTCTACAAGCTTCGGCACATCCGGCAAATCAAGTTGATCGTCCCGTCGAGCGGGAAAGGCTCGCTCAGCCAGCTGTACGATCTGTGTGGCGAGATCGCGCAGATCGCGGGTGAGGTCGCTGGGGCCTCGAACGACGTACTCGGAAGTATCTTCGCGAACCTGGAGCTGGTTTTCGATGCCGCGGTAGTGCCAGTAGGTTTCGTGCAACAACTTGGCTTCTTTGTCGTCGAGGAGTTTCGCTCTATGCAGGCAGCGAATCGCTTCTGAGGTCGACTTCGCTTCGGGGCTCGCGAGTTGCTTGATGCGACCGCCATGCGTGATCTGAAGGGCGTGAATGAAGAGCTCGATGTCGCGAATGCCACCTGGATGCAACTTGAGATGAAATCTTCCGTCAGGATGAGGCGGGTATTCAGCGCGAATGCGACTGAGAAGTAGGCGCGTCTCTTCAAAAACTGTGTAGTCGAGATGCCGAGGGAAGCTAAATCCGGTGAGCAGCGATCGCAATTGCTCCTGAAGGTCTTTGGGATCAAGAATGAATCGGTGGCGAACCCAGGCCAAGCGCTCCCAGAGTTCGCCATGATAGCCCAGATGATTTTCGAGTGCCGTGACTTGAATCACGGCCGGTGCGGAGCCGCCGCCTGGCCGAAGTCCCAAGTCCACGCGATGACAAAAGCCAAAGTTGGTGTTTTCGCTGAGAAGTTTCACGAACTCTTGCGCGGCTTTTTGGTCCGCGCGAATTTCTTCTTCGGAGGAGCGATCGGGCGACACGAGAACAAGATCCACGTCGCTGGAAATATTCAACTCTCGGGATCCGAGTTTCCCCATCGCGATGATCGAAACATCATTGAGGTTGGCGAGTTGATGAGCCTGACGAATGTGAAGATCTGCGGCTTGGCTCCAAGCGGCGCACACGCGTTCATCGCCTAAGCGGATGGCATCGAGATCCTGGTGGTTTTTCGCCGAAGCTTTTGCATTCGAGAGCTGCAGCAATTCATGAGCTGCTGTCACCCAAGCAATGTGTCTTTGAACTCGGAGAACTTCGGAAGGCGTGGTGGCGACTTGTTCCCGACAGATTCGGAGCAGGCGGCCAGCGGCCGATGAAAAGCCGCTGAGTGCCTCGGCCTCGGAATCCGTGAGGCGCCAAGGCAGCGTGGATTGAAGATCCTTGGCGTCACTCAAATGCGGGCGACCAGTGCGGTTTGGTGTATTCATGTTGATCGTAAGTGATTCGGCGTTCGACCTCGCCGTCGATGCTCACGATGTAGAGTTGTTTTTTGCCTGTGCGATTGCTGACGAAAAGAATGTGCCGACCATCGGGCGAATACGAAGGGTCTTCGTTGTCGGCCATTTTTCCATTCGGCTTGCGTGCGGAAGTGAGGCGAAGCATGTCAGAGCCATCGGCGGCGACGGTGAACAAGTCGAAGTGGCCCTTGTCATAACCTGCGAATACTAAACGTTGGCCGTCGGGTGACCAGCGCGGCGCTGAATTGTAGGTACCCGCGATCGTGATGCGGCGAATGTTGGACCCGTCCGCGTTCATGATGAAGATGTGTGGCCTTTCGTTGCGATCGCTCGAGAACGCGATTTGCGATCCATCGGGGCTTGCGGACGGTTCGACGTTCATGGCTCCGCGCGGACCATTTGTGAGGCGCTCAAGCTTTCGTCCGTCGATCGACATTCGATAGATGTCGGGATTTCCAGCGTTGGAGATCGTCAGCAAAAGATTGCGTCCGTCGGGAAAGAAGCTCGCGCCCGAGTTCAAACCAGGCCGGTAGGAAACGAGTTGGCGCTGTCCCGTCGATGGATTGTAAGTGAACATATCGAGGTTTCGAGTCTTACGTGCCGGATGATAGGCATACGCGCTGTAAGCGAGAACTTTGCCATCAAAGGACCAAGCCGGAGAAACAGTGATCGACTTGTGAGTCGTCACCTGACGTGCGTTGGCGCCGTCCCAATCCATGATGAAGACTTCTTTCTTGTCTTTGCCGGCGGTTCGGCTGACCGCGATGCGCGACAGAAACATCCCGCGCAGTCCCGTGAGTTCCTTCACCACATCGTTCGCGAAAGTGTGAGCCACGCTGCGAGTGTCGGCAACGCCGCCGCGATAAGTGCGACCGAGAACCAGCTTGGCTTGCGGCACATGGTACAGATAGGCGTCCATCACCACCTCATTGCCGGTGAGGCGATAGCCCACGCGAACCAGAAACTCCGTCCCGATTTGTTTCCATGCCGGGAAAGTGAACCCACTGGCTTCTTGAGGCGCTGGCTTCAAGCCAACTTTTGCCGGATCTTCCAGGAAGGCATCGGGCTTGATGAACTCGAAGAAGCCGCTGACTTCCATGTCTTGGCGAAACACATCGTAAAGTTCCTTGCCGACTTTGAGATGCTGAGGCGAGGCGGCCGCAACTCCTGTCAGTTGAAATGCGGGCAAGGCCATCAAGCTCTTTTTGAACTTAGCATCGGTGATTCGAATGTAGGCGCCCGAGCCCTCCTGAGCCGAAGCCTGGGAGAAAACGATGGACAAGCACAATGCCAGTAGCCAGTGGAGTGTTCGCATGTACAGCCTCCCAAGGTCCGAAGTGGACCGGATGATCACATTTCCATTACCTCATCGGGTCGTAGAGGGCTCAAGGTCTAACAGTAGACCGCTTGTCGAAAGTAAGCCCGCTAGACTAGATGGAGGTTGAGGAAAAGGCGCGATGGAATCAATGGCTTGCAGAGCGGATTCGTCAAAAACCGAATTGCCACTCGACTGCAAAATCGCCTTCTTGATCACGGCACCTTGCGCATCAATGTGCACCAGCACCTTCACCTTCAGGCCGTTCTTCGCCAAGTATTTGGGCGGTCGCCAAGCCGTGCGAATCTTCTGCTCCAAGGTGGAGAGATAAGTGTCATGATCCAGTCGGGTCAGGCCTGATAGCGAGCCGCCTCGCGAAACCTGATTGCCTTGGACGGGGCGGGCTTGAGCCATGGCGGCCGCGGCCTTCGCAGCGGCGTCAGCGCGCGCCTGCCGCTCCAACTTTGCAATGGCTTCCAATTTTTTGAGTGCCGCCGACTGATCTTGGCGAAGCTCTTTGGCCGTGCGCTCTTTGGGTGTTGGGCCGGGGGTTGGCTTCAGAACGACAACCGCAGGCGGTGGCGGAGGTGGCGGTGCCAGGTCGCGAGGCGGAAGCTGCGCGGGTGGAGGCGGCGGGGGCGGAGCCTCGGCTTGCGGAGGCGGCGGTGCTGGGGGAAGTTGCGGAGACTTATCAGGTAGTCCCACGATGTCGACTCGAATCGCAGACTCAATTCGCAAGGGCTCGCTCGGAAACAAAAAGGCCTTCAGTGTGAGCACAGCTCCCACGAGTAGATGGGCGCCTAAAGAGATGCCCAATGAACGACTCAAGCCCTGCGCGAATGGATCTCTCAAGGACCACCCTTTGGCAGTGTCACTAGACCAATATTCTGGATTCCGGCGGCGCGAATTTCGGCCATAGCCTCGGCGACGAATCCATATTCGACGGACTTGTCGGCTTGCAGATAAATCTGCTTGTTCGAACGAGTGGCGAAAATGGCTTCGAGTCGCTTGCGCAATTCCGCTATGGGAATCGGCTTGTCCGCCACAGTGATCTTCTTGGCCTTGTTGATTTGAATCACAAAGGGTTCGTCATTGGTGCTCAGGCCGGTGGCCGCCGTCTCCGGTAAATCCACTTCAAGTCCTTGCTGCATCATCGGCGCGGTGATCATGAAAATGATCAGCAACACAAGCATCACGTCCACGAGGGGCGTGACGTTGATTTCACTCATCACCATGCGGCTCTTGCCGCCATTCGAACCGCCTCCGCTCATTCCCATTTCATTGGTCCTTGAAGAAGTTGCGCTTGGCGACGTTTAGAAAATCTGAGCTGAAGCTGGTGAGCTCCATTTCGATGCGTCGAACTTGCCCGACAAAGTAGTTGTAGGCTGCGGTTGCCGGCAGTGCCGCGAACAATCCGACCGCCGTCGCAAACAAGGCCTCGGAAATTCCAGGAGCCACGACCGCAAGGCTGGCCGAGCCCGCTGAGGCAATTTGCTGAAACGAAGTCATAATGCCGAGTACAGTTCCCAGCAGTCCAATGAAGGGTGATGTGCTTCCCGTCGTCGCCAGAAAATTCAATCGCGATTCGGCTGAGGCAATTTCATTGTCAATCGACTTGCGCAGCGATCTCTCCAAGTTGTCGATGCCTGTCAGGCGATGACTGCCGCCGATCTCGGCTTCTTTGCCGCCAAACGCACTCTCGGCGATTCTCTGCATCTCGGCAAATGCGACGGTAAAGACGCGGGCCACGTTCGAGTCTTCATGCTCACGCACTTTGGCGTACATATCTTCAAGCGAAGGTGCGCGCCAGAACGCCTCGATGAACTTGCTGTTGGCGGCTCGCACTTTTTTGATCTGTCGACTCTTTGTCAGAATGATGGCCCATGAAACAACAGAGAGCACGAGCATCAGGAGCAAGAGGGCTTGTACGAATGGCCCTGCATTGAGAACTCCATCAAGTACACCGGCTTTCACCGCAACTTTCGCCTGCATTCCGCCCATTCTTGCCCCCTCGATTCGGTGGATCGCGCTCGCCTTGGCGAAGTTGGCGTTCCACGCATAGGGGATAGGCTATGGCGTGATGTTCATTCGGTCAAAAGCGATGGAAGAATCTCTGAGGAATTCAGCAACACGCCGTCGACTTGCTGATCGAACAGGCGTCGCGCTGTGGCGACATCCGACGCTGGACCCCAATACACCTTGAGGCGTCGGCGGCGTGCTTCGTTGATCAAAGACTCGCGAACTCGAGGCTGACCGGAATTGAGGGGCTCTTCGATGGCCGAGATCAAAGCATCGGCCTTCAGCTTTGAGAGCGGAGCTAGACCGAAATGCGAGAGCATTTCGAGTTGCAGCAAGGTGGCCTGACTGGTGCCGAAGATGCCGGTGGGCCGAGCTTCGCGCAAGGCCTTGAGTATGCCTTCGCTTTCAGAGTGAAACACCACGCGCGCTTGAGCGAGTTGCGCCTTTGTCGGCTGCGAGGAGTCCGCAACGATCTCGAGAATTCGTTTCTCAAGTCCGGGCCGGCGTGAAATCAGATTGAGCAAGAGAGGTGCGGATTCGGCCGAGCCCGCAGTGTTCTGCATGAGCAACTCAGCGAACTCGGGCAAAGTCAGCAGTCCTGTGCGCTGACACTCCTCGGTCTTCGCGATTTCGACAGGCTTGGGGGGCCAGCCTTCGACAGTGGGTTGACTCAAGAGTTCTTGGCGAGAAATGACAGCTTCGCCTTCGCCATTGAAGCGCACATCGAGCCAATAACCGATGCGCCATCGGTTCTTCGAGGCGGCATCGAGGGCTTTGTGCAGCTCGAGTTGTCGGGTCGTGATTTCTTTCAGGTCCGCGAGAGTGTCGGGCGTGCGCAGGCGCACCCACAGAAGACGCTGTTGATCGGCATGAACTTCTCGAAACAAGGCGTGGTCAAAGGGCGGGCGGAGGGGTTCGGATTCGGCTTTGTAACGCAGGAAAATCCAGCCCGCAGAACACAGAAATATGATGATACTGAGGACTTGAATGAGTGAGCGGAGTGCGCTGGGTCTGTTGCCTAAATTATTGTTATCATTCATTTATATTTGTACCCGAAGCGAAGGATGCTTTCTCTTGAATTCGGATCTTTTTAGTCCGTAATGGATTGCACTTCGTGCTATTATCGTTTAGTTTTCATCGCCCCAATTGGACGCGAATCGATCGCTGAGGACGCCGTTTATGAACCGGATTCATCGAAAAGTCGAGTACGCATTGATGTCCCTCAAGCACATGCGAGCCAAAGCTCCTGGTGAGCGCAGCACAGTTAAGGAAATCGCGACGGCTTACAAAATGCCGCCCGATATGACGGCTCGAGTTCTTCAGACTTTGTCTCAACATGGACTCTTGGATGCCGAGCAGGGAGTGCGCGGCGGTTATTACATCGCCAAAGATCTGCAACATGTGAGTTTGCACGATCTCATGGAGATGTTGATGGGGCCTTTCGCAGTCGCGCGTTGTTTGGGCGCGAGCGAAGAGGGTCAATGTGACATGGTGAACTCGTGCAACATTGTCTCGCCGATTCAATCTCTGAACCGAAAGATTGGCGAGTTCTACAAGTCCCTGAGTCTGGCCGAACTGATCGAGAGTAAGCCTCAGCGTGTTTCGGAACGCCGTGCGGAGGCCACATGAGCGGTTTGCCGATCAACACAGGCTACAAGTACGGCTTTGTCTCTGACATTGAGACGGAGAGCGTGGGCAAGGGTCTGAACGAAGACGTCATTCGTTTGATCTCGTCAAAAAAGAACGAACCTTCGTGGATGCTGGACTATCGCCTCAAGGCGTTTCGCCATTGGCAGAGCATGAGCTCGCCGGAATGGGCCGACCTCCGTTATCCACCGATCGACTTCCAAGACATCAGTTACTACTCGGCGCCCAAGAACAAGGGTGAAGGACCGAAGAGTTTGGACGAGTTGGACCCTGAGCTTTTGAAGACCTTCGAACGCTTGGGGATTCCGCTCTCGGAGCAGAAACGAATTTCGGGTGTGGCCGTCGATGCGGTCTTTGACAGCGTGTCCGTCGGCACGACTCACCAAGAAGAATTGAAGAAGTATGGCGTGGTATTTTGTTCGATCTCCGAAGCTCTCCACACGCACGCGGATTTGGTGAAGAAATATTTGGGCAGCGTCGTTCCTCACACCGACAACTACTTTGCCGCATTGAACGCGGCGGTTTTCACCGACGGCTCCTTTGTGCACGTGCCAAAAGGCGTGCGTTGCCCGATTGATCTGTCGACGTACTTTCGCATCAACGCCAGCGAGACGGGTCAGTTTGAGCGCACGCTCATCATCGCGGAAGAAGACTCCTTTGTGAATTATCTCGAAGGGTGCACGGCCCCTCAGCGAGATGAAAATCAACTTCATGCTGCTGTCGTCGAGTTGGTGGCCCTAGATCGTGCGGAGATCAAGTATTCCACCGTTCAGAATTGGTATATGGGTGATCGCGAGGGTCGCGGCGGAATTTATAACTTCGTCACGAAGCGCGGCGTATGTAAGGGAAAGGCGTCCAAGATCTCGTGGACGCAAATCGAGACGGGCTCGGCCATCACTTGGAAATATCCGAGCTGTGTGTTGTTGGGTGATGACTCACAAGGTGCGTTCTACTCGGTCGCGCTCACTCATGACTTCATGCAGGCCGACACCGGAACGAAGATGATTCACATCGGCAAGAACACCAAATCCACCATCATTTCCAAGGGAATTTCGGCGGGCAAGTCGTCCAATTCCTATCGCGGCCAGGTGAAGATTATGGCGTCCGCGCAAAACGCGCGAAACTACTCGCAGTGTGATTCGATGTTGGTCGGTCGCGAATGTTCAGCCAACACCTATCCCTATCTTGAAATCAAGAATCCGACGGCCACCCTCGAGCACGAGGCAACCACTTCGCGAATCAGTGAGGATCAGTTGTTTTACTTGCAGTCGCGAGGCCTCGACAAGGAAGCGGCGATCTCGATTTTGGTGAATGGATTCTGTAAGGACGTCTTCAAGCAACTGCCTCTGGAGTTTTCGGTTGAGGCGGTCAAGCTGATTGAAATGAAACTTGAAAATTCGGTGGGATGAGGAGTTCGACAGTGAGTGCGGCAGCAGCAGAAAAACCAGTCTTGCTTGAAGTGACGGATTTGCACGTGAACGTCCAGGATAAGCCCGTTTTGAAGGGTTTGAATTTGGTCGTGCGTGCGGGTGAGGTGCACGCGATCATGGGGCCGAATGGCTCGGGTAAATCG
The DNA here is from genome assembly GCA_002344785.1 of Bdellovibrionaceae bacterium UBA2339. Taxonomy (GTDB): domain Bacteria; phylum Bdellovibrionota; class Bdellovibrionia; order Bdellovibrionales; family JAMPXM01; genus UBA2339. Next base: position 156,694 of record DDUL01000035.1, on the reverse strand, counting down.
ACTTTGTCGAAAGTGATCGCCGGTCATCCCGACTATGAAATCGTGTCGGGTCGAATTCGCTTCGAGATCAACTTTCAAATGCGTGACCTGCTGGAGCTTGAGCCGGATCAACGGGCGAAAGAAGGCGTGTTTCTGGCCTTTCAATATCCCATCGAAGTGCCGGGCGTGAGCAACCGAAGTTTTTTGCGCACGTCCTATAATGCGATTTGCAAACATCAGGGAACGGAAGCGTTGAGCGACGCCGCCTTTGATCAGTACCTCAAGAGCAAGATGGCGCTGGTGGAGATGGACGAGAAGTTCTTGGACCGAGGGGTGAATGTCGGCTTCTCGGGTGGCGAAAAGAAGCGCAATGAAATTCTCCAGATGGCCGTGCTATCGCCACGTCTGGCGCTGCTGGACGAGACGGATTCGGGTCTCGATATCGATGCGCTCAGGATTGTCGCCAATGGCGTCAACAAGCTGAAGTCGCGTCACAACGCCATCGTCATGGTCACGCATTATCAGCGTTTGTTGGATTACATCACGCCTGACTTTGTGCATGTCCTCGCTGATGGAAAAATCGTGGAAACTGGCGACAATTCACTCGCATTGAAGCTTGAGGAAAAAGGTTATGACTGGCTCCTCTGAGGTGCTGCATCAGACACCGAGTCTGTCTTCGCAGGGCGCCCTCGTGCTAGAGGCATGGAAGGCGTTGGGATCCGATGTTGGATCGAGCGAAGTTCCGTGGCGCCAAGACCTCACTCAAGATTTTGCGCGAGGTTGGCCGAGCGCTCGAGAGGAAGCTTGGAAGTATTCTCCAATCGCGAAACTTCAAGAATCGAGTTTGCGACCGCTGGCGGATGAGTTGAGGTTTGAGTTGCCTGAGGGTGTGCAGGCTTGCCGAATGTCGGCGGCCTCGGGCGTGGTCTTGGATCGCGTGCGCGATTTGATGAAGATCTCTCCCGCGCATCGATTCAACGCTCTCGCTTGGCTCTCGGATCCATGGGTTGTGTTTGTGCCTCGCGGAGTTTCTCCGCAAGCTCCACTGCGTGTTCATGCGCCTCGAGGCGAGGTCAACGCATGGTCTTGTGCGGGTTGGCTTCTCGTTGTGGATGAGGACGCTCGCTTGAATGTGGTCGAGCAATACGGCGCGCAGGTGGGCGCATTGAGCTGGGGAACGCGGATGTTCCTGGGTTCCGGAAGTCGCGTGGAGCATTTGCGAATGCAGGGCGCGGGAGTCGAAGCTTGGGGATTCGCGGAGTCCATCGCACTTGTTTCTGAAAACGCCCATTACGTACAAGTGCAAGTTTCGACCGGCGGAAAAATGTGTCGAGAGGACGCCGATGTGAGGCTTCAAGGCGGCGGAGGCCAAGCGCATCTTGATGCGACATTCATGGCGCGCAACGAGCAGGTCTTGGATCATCGCACGAGCATTGAGCATGAAGTGGGAGATACCCAATCCCATCAACTCTACAAAGGCTTGTTGGCGGATCGTTCGCGGGGCATCTTCAATGGCCGAGTCTTGATTCGTCGAGATGCGATTGGCGCGAATGCTGCGCAATTGAGTCAGAATCTTCTGTTGTCTCCGACAGCTGAGATCAACACCAAGCCGGAATTGCAGATTGATGCCGATGACGTGAAAGCTGCGCATGGTGCGGCGGTCGGTCAGCTCGATAAAGAACATCTCTTTTATTTGCGGTCGCGCGGAATTTCCGAGGCGAAGGCGAAAGAAGTTTTGCTATTGGGGTTTGCGCTTGAGGCTCTGCGGGGACTGCAAGATGCGGAACTCATGCGAGTCGGCCGTGCTTGGATCGAGACGGAGGCCAATGTGCTGTTGACTGAGCGGGACACATCGCTTGGTGCTGAGGCCTCGCGCACTTCAGGAAGTGCAACATGACGGGTCGAACCAGCTGGGATCAGAATGCATTGAGCTTTGATGTGGAACGTGCTCGTGGAGATGTTCCGCAGGCCTCCATGCAGATTCGCGGACAAGCTTTGGTGTATCTCGACTCGGCCGCTACGAGTTTGAAGCCGCTGCGGGTGATTCATCGGATTCGCGATTTCTATTTAACAGAGAACGCGAATGTGCATCGCGGGGCCCATGAGCTCGCGCAACGCGGAACTGTCGCCTACGAAGGTGCGCGAAAGAGTGTCGCGGAATTCATTGGCGCGAGTTCGCCGGAAGAAATCATTTTCACCCGAGGTACGACGGAGTCGTTGAATTTGGTGGCGCGATCCTTGGGAGGACAAGAGCTGCGACCGGGCGATGAGATCGTGTTGTCTCAGCTTGAACATCACTCCAACATCGTTCCCTGGCAGATGATCGCGCAAGAACGCGGTGCGGTCGTTCAATACGCGCAAGTGGATGCCTCCGATGCGATCGATTTGGATTCTCTTCGATCAAAGTTGAATTCGAAGACGCGATTGGTGTCTTTGAGTTGGCTATCGAATGTCACGGGCGCGCGGCTGAACGTGCAGGCGGTTCGCGATCTGGTCGATGAGTTGGCGCCCGAAGCGGTTTTGATTCTCGATGCCGCACAAGCCGTTACGGCTTTCCCGCTTGAGGTTGCGAAGTGCGGCGCTGATTTTGTGGCCTTCTCGGGGCATAAGATACATGGCCCCTTTGGCATCGGCGTATTGTGGGGTCGCTCAGATCGTCTGCATCGTCTGGCTCCCTATCAAGGCGGTGGAAGCATGATCCACGAAGTGAGGTTGGAAGCCTCGACTTGGGCGGACGTGCCGCAAAAGTTCGAAGCTGGCACACCAAACGTCGAAGGTGCATTGGGGTTAGAGGCCGCATTGGCATGGTTCACATCGCAAAATCCAGGGCAAGCGGCTCAGCATTCGAAGGCCTTGGCGCAGTTGGCGCGGCAAAAGCTTCGCGAAATTCCGGGAATCGTCTTGTATGGCGGCTCTCACGATAGCGCGATCGTATCTTTCAATCTCGAAGGTGCGCACGCGAGCGACGTGGGAAGTCTTTTGGATCAGCAAGGAATTGCGATTCGGACCGGACATCATTGTTGCCAGCCTTTAATGGCGCATTGGAATGTGAGCTCCACAGCGCGGGCGAGTTTTTCACTTTTGAATCTTGAGTCTGATGTCCACCGCTTGATCGAGGCTGTTCGTAAATCCAAGAAAATGTTGCTCGAGTAGAGGTTTCGCTATGTCCACGCATGCTGTGCAAGTTCGAATTCAGCCGACCCCAAATCCCAACGCTTTGAAGTTCGTCACGAGCGTGCCGGTTAAGAATGTCGGCAAGGCAACGTTCACGAAGCCTTCTGAGGCGACGGGGATTTTGTTAGCCGAAGATCTGTTCGCAATCGAAGGAGTTCGGCAGCTTCACTTCTTTGAGAACGTCACCACAGTGACGTTTGCTGAAGATACGGATGTCGCGACGTTGGAACTTGAGGTTCAGGCAGTACTTCAGCGCCGATTGCCGATTCACGATCCGAACTTTCTCATGCCCGATGAGCGGCAGAAGGCATCGCGTGACAATCTCCCTGAACCGCTCCGCAAGATCGAACAGATCCTTGATGAAACCGTGCGCATGCACTTGCAAGGTGATGGCGGCGATATCGAAGTTGTGAAGTACGAAAATCACCAACTCGAAGTGCGCTATCAGGGAGCTTGCGGAACTTGTCCGTCATCCGTTGGCGGAACCTTAGATGCCATCCAAGGCATACTTCGCGATCAGTTTGATCCCGAGCTGATTGTCATTCCGGTCTAAGACTCGATACCGATCAGCGTTCGAGAGAATCTCGATGTGGTATACGGGGTCGACGTGTTTCACCGTTTGGCTCTTCCAGTAGGGAATCGCGCTTTGGTGAAATGGGCGGCAGCTCAAACTGCGAAAGCTGACCGACGGCTTGGCCGTTGATGTTGCGATACACATGTAAGACCAGCGGGGTGCTCTCAGGTCTTAGGGCCACGCCATCGGCGTCCAAATCCCACTCCACTTCAATGCGCAATGGCCAACTTTGACCGGCTTGAAGCGCGGGAATGCGTCCTGTGTGTTGTTCGACATGGGCGAGCCGAACACCTTGAGGAAGAATCCACGCATACTCCTGCTCAGGTGTACCCTTTTTCGGAATGACTCGCGTTTCGGCGACAAAGCGCTGGATGTTGGCGTTCCGATCCTGCGTTGTTCCTTGTGGAAACGTGTGCGATCGACTCTGCGATTGAACCGGTGCCGTTTCCACCTGGACCAAGTGAAGAGGTGGTGAGTGCTTTTCAGTCCGCTCCTGCGACTCTGCGGGTAGGATCTTGCGGTTACGGTAGTCTATCCTCTCGGAGTCTTCCGAGTTCGCTGAAATCCACCAAGCTATGGCATAGCTCAAGATACACATTCCCGCGAGAATCAGAAGTGAGCGATTGGAACGCAGAGCTTGTTTCACTTTGTCGGACATTGTCGCTCACCATTGATTTTGAGTTGATAGAGCATCGAGGCTTGCAATTCGGGCTTCACGCGAATTGGCATACGACGCACATCAAGACGGAGTTGTAACAGATAAGTTCCGGCGGGGATTGAGGCATTGAGGTGGCGGAGTTTGCGATCCAAACCTGGGGTCTCGGCATCGGAAAGCAAGCAGGATGAATTTGTGTCGCAACTTTGGGCTTCGGTGTGAGATGTCGCCATGAGAAATCGATCGACGCCCATTCTGTGGGTGGGCGACCAAAGATAGAGTTGCGCATCGATCAGCGGTTCATGCGCATAGTGAAGTTCGACTTGTACGCGGCCACCGGGGTGATGGATTTGGAAGAAGTCGTTGTTCATCGACCAATCGAGACTCGACCAGTCGCCCCAGTCCCAAGGCATGCGCCGCGGGTACATTGGTGTCGTGGAGCAATGTGGACTTTGCTGGAGCAGTGTCGCGTATTCGCCCTCACCATGAAGTAGTACTTCTCGACTCAAATGCGTAGCCCAGTCCGCAGAGCCGGCTCTTGAGTCATGTCGTTTTATAAAACTCGCAAAGGTTGGGAAGGCCTCTCGTTGGTGTTGCGGCAGATGTCGCGATTGAAAACTGAGCCAGATTTCACCGAAGCCAGATTGTTTAAATGCTGAGTGGAGAAAGCGAGTCACAGCGAATTCTCTGAAAATTCCCTCTCCTTTTGCCTCCGGATCAGGAAGATCTCGCTCGGGATGATCAAAGGATTCGTGAATCAGAACGCCCGCACAAAGCGAGCTGCACTCGGGTGTGCCGTAAGAGTCGCGATAATCGCTGCGGCCGGTGATCGCCGCTTGGAGAAAGTTGGCAAAGCCTTCGCTCCAAGCCAAGCGAGGATCGATGAGAGAATCACCATCGTGGGCGCCCCCCGGAGAGGCGCTGTGGCCAAAGAAGTCTTCGAGAAAGTGTGCGTACTCGTGCAAGACGACGGCATCATCGAAGTGATCCATGTCGCTGGAGATCGTGTTGCCTCGCAATCCGCCGGAAATGTAGATCGAGGCCGAGCCGCGAACGTAGTAACTGGCTGAACTTGTGGACTGTGGGGATTCATTGGGACTGCGGCCGGGTCGCCAATAGATTTGTGCGCGTGGAGCACGATCGAAGGGTTGGCAGACGGGCCAACTCGGATCGCAGCTTTGAGCTTCGAGTGGTCCATGCAGGTGATTCTGAAGCCGAGTTTCCCGACGCAAGAAATCTTGAGCACGAAGCGTGAGCTCCAGCATGTGAAACGCTCCACCGAGCAAATCGCCGCGAACCTTGGCGCGAAGGCGCAGCGGACCTGTGGCTTGTGAAGCATCGGCGATCAATGCGTAAGTTCGATTGCTTTCCGGAGCGTCGAGAATCGAGGTGGAGTTTCTGTGGTGATGAGCGCGGGCTCGAACCTCAAGCCGCCAGGCTTGGGCGTCTAACGGAATTTCGAGAGCAAAGCCGCCAACTTCATCTGTGGTGCCGCATTGAAGAGTTTGTCCGTTGGCTCCGACGACCGCGATCTCGGCCAGGCGGATGGGGCGAGGATCGGGATTGCGGATGGGCGGCGCCACTCCGCTGTGGTGGATCAATCTCCAGTCTTCACCGATGGGTGGTGCGCTGAAGATGTGGGATCCGGCTTTGTAGACGTCCCAGTTCGATGGAAATTGAGTCGCCAATGCGGCGAGTGCATCGATTGGCTTTTGCCAACCTTCGGTTGGCGCTGGCACTCGCAGCCGCAGCGAATCTCCGCTTTCGGATTGAAAATCCAATGCAACACTTAGGTGAGGGTGCCAGTCAGACGACGGAGTCCAGCGAAATGCGGAGTCCGTGGGCAGGCCATTGCCGTCGCTGCGAAGTTCGTAGTGGGCCTCGCCTTGAAGAATGCGCGATGGCCCTTGGATCGGCACTGTGGTCGCGCAATAGGCGACTTCGGCCTTGGATGAAAATTGCGACTCGGAATCAAAGTGACGTGGGGCCTCGCAAGCTGTCATGGAAATGAAAGCCATCCCGAGCAGAATTTGAGTGAGGATTTGGCCCGCGCGAGTCGTCCTTGGCATGCCTCTGCTTATCGGCCGTTAGCAGGGGAAGATTGACCCGCGCTTGTGTTTGTCGTCTCCTCAAGACGTGGGGAGGACTTTGTGCTGAAGGGTTTCAACACCGACTTACGACTTCAGGGTGCGCACTACCATGTCCAGACTGAAGACTGGGGGTTTCAAAATCCTTGGATTGTGAGTCGAGTCTTTCGCAATGGTGCGGTTGTGGACTCGCAGCGAACGCCCTATTCGGAAGTGTTGCGTGCCAAGAACGCGTTTTTACTGATGCGCGATCGTGCCGCACTGGCTGAAGTCCTGCGCCAAGCCATGCAGGACCAGCACCAAAGTATCGTTGATAAACTCAGTCAACAGAGTCCAACGCCCAACTGATTTCTCAAATCGCACATTGACCTGAGTCCAAGCGGTCTGGGCTGAGTCCATCGGCTCGAGTTGGCGCGTTCATTTGCGGAGCGAGAACTGGACCTGTGACTCGGACCCATCCGCTCTCGTATCGACTATGCTGAGAGAGCTGGTTGAAGGCATTCGCCAGGCGAAGAGTGGCTCGAGTCCAAGACAAGCAAATCTCTGTCGAACTTGAGAGCGCTGAGTGGCTTTGTTTGGCGTCGTTTCCAGGAAGGAATGGGCGATCGATGATTTCATTCTCTCATGTGTACAAGACTTATGCGGGATCGCGCGGACAAGAGATTCACGCGCTTCGCGATCTGAACGTTGAAATCGCACGAGGGGAATTTGTGTTTTTGACCGGACCGAGTGGCGCCGGCAAGACCACTTTTTTCCGCCTGTTGTCGGCTTATGATCGGGCGACTTCGGGTCAAGCGACGGTCGCAGGAATTCGACTCAACGATTTGTCCGGCAATGACTTGGCCTATTACCGAAGAAAACTGGGCGTCGTCTTCCAAGATTTTCGCTTACTGAAACACAAGACCGTTCTCGAGAATGTGACCTTGCCCTTGATCATTCGTGGCGAATCTCCGAATGCGCAGCGCGAGCGGGCCATGCAGGTTCTGCAGGACGTTGGACTTCATCACAAAGCGAATGAGTGGCCTGAGCAACTCTCAGGTGGCGAACAACAGCGAGTCGCGATTGCTCGTGCTCTCATTCATCGGCCGGGCTTGATCATCGCGGACGAACCGACCGGCAACTTAGATCCAGAACTATCGGAAGAAATCATGGATCTTTTCGAACAAGCCAATGCGCAAGGAACCACTGTCGTGGTGGCGACTCATGATCACGAGTTGGTTCGACGGCGGAATAAACGAACACTGCGCCTGTTGGCGGGACAGATCTCAGACGCGGAGTTAGCAGCGAAAGGGGGCATGGAATGGGCCCATCGTTGATTTCCCGACTCCAAGCTGTCATGGGAGGCGATCTGGCTCATGCCTGGGCGTCGGCCCGTCGTCAGTGGGGAACGCAGCTGGCGACCTTCACTGTTCTTTCGGCGACTTTTGCCATTGTGGTGTTTGCATCGGTTTGGGCGATGAACCTTCAGAGACTTGTCTCGCATTGGGGTGAAAGCGTGCAGGTGGCGGCTTATCTGCACGATGAATTGGGCGAACTCGACATCAAGAAACTTCAGGAAGAGTTGCTCAAAGACCCGCGCATTCAAAGCGTGCAACTTGTGACGAAGAAGATGGCTGTTGAAAATTTCAGAGGGCAGATGGCGTCGTATGCGCCGGACCTGCTCGATGACGAACAATTCTCAACTCCATTTCCGGCGTCATTGAAGCTGCGTTTGCACGATCAGATTGCGGCCCAAGACCGAGTCAAAGTCGTCGAAGAACTCGCGGCGGACCTCCGACAAATGCGGGGGGTCGAAGATGTGTCATATGGCCAAAGTTGGATCAAGTCCTACGCGTCTTCGGTGGATCTGCTGGTTGGCATCGGACTCTTCCTCGGGATGGTGCTTTTGGCTGGAAGCTTGCTCGTGATCGGAAACGCCATTCGTGCGGGCTTAGCGGCACGTCGAGAAGAGATCGAAATCATGGAATTGATTGGCGCGACTCTCGACAATCTTCGTCGGCCCTATCTGGTCGAGGGTGCCGCGATCGCATTTGCCGCGATTGTCGCGGCTTTGCTCGTTAATGCCTTCGTGTTTGATGGACTACTCAAGAAGATGAAGGCTCAGCTGGCCTTCTCGCACATCGCCACGGAACTGCGATTTTTGACGACTGCGGAAGTCTTGGTGGCGGTGGTTCTCGCCGTGGTTGTGGGCTGCATCGGATCCTGGCTTGCGATTCGCCAGATGAATGATGGCTGGGCGGCCGCCCGAAGGGCTGGAGGCCAACTGTGACATGGATCGCTGGGCGTGAACGCCACGGATTCAAGCGCATCAGCGCGCGACCGACGCGGCATGGGCTTCAGTTCCTAAGCTTTGCGCTGACGCTGACTTTGATGCTGGCGCTCGGCGCGGTGTCGTCCGCCACCGCGGACTCGCCCGACGAAAACGACGGTGAGCTGTTACAGAGTCTGCAAGTTCTTAAGAAGACGCGCGCTGAACTGACGATCCAAGAACAAGAGAGACGTCGAATTCTCGGAGCGTTGTATGCGATTAACCAGAGAATGAAGAAGATCAGTGATGAGAAGGGCGCTTTGACCAATGAACTGATCGAGGCTCAGGATGCGGTCAAGTCGGTCGCTCAAGCCATTGCGCAAATCGAAGCGAGTCTTGAGAAGCAAAGATCCTATCTTCGTCGTCGTTTACGCGCAATGTACATGCTGAGCCAAGAGGGCGCACAAGGCGTGCTGTTCGCGCAGAGACAAGCCTTTGAGTTTGATGCTGTCTTGAGGAATCTACGCATCGTCGCCGATGCAGATCATCGCGCCATTCAAAACTATCAAAAGAACTTGCAGCAATTGGCAAAAAGCCGAACTCGCCTCAAATCACAAGTCGCCCGCCTTCTCAAAATTGAAAAGCGAATCGAGTCGCAAGAAAAGCTCTTAGCGGCGGAGCATTTGGCGAAGTCGAAACTTGCTGAGGATCTTGATCGCGCAGCGGCCGAGCGACGCCAGCAAGTGGTCAATCTTCGAAAGCGCGGCGAAAAAATCCAGGCCGCCGCCTTGGAAAGTGCTGAGGTTGATTTGACCGAACTACTCAGAAAGTCGCTGTTTGAGCGCAAAGGCCAACTGAGTGCGCCGATCCAGCACGGCAAGCTTTTGCGAGGTTTTGGATTGTGGGTGGATCCTCAGTTCAAGTTCAGATTGAGCCATAAGGGTTGGTTGATCGAGTCCGACCGAGCCCAGGATGTGCGTAGCTTAGAGGCCGGAGTCGTGGCTTTTCAGGGAAATTTGGGCGGCATCGGTCCCACCATCGTGATCGATCATGGCGATAACTATTATTCGGTGTACTCAGGATTACAGCAGACCTCAGTTCGAACTCAGGATCGAGTTTCAGAAGGCACGAGTTTGGGACGTGTCGCAGCGGCGTCCGAGCTTTACTTTGAGATCCGACACTTCGCCGAGCCCGAAAATCCCATGAGTTGGATCAGTCATCGACATCCACTTTTGGCTAAACTCACTGGCCCAAAGTCGGATTCCAGTCTTTCCGTGGACCGACGCCCACAAACTGAGGACATTAAAAGAGGACCAGCGAGCGCAAGTGCTGATCTGGTCCAAGCACAGAAACAAGGGACTGCAACATGGTGAAGAAGTCAGAATTGAAGCCCGTACTTTCAGTTATGTTCGTCATGAGCGTTGGACTCTCGGGCTTTCTGCTGGGTGCGATGTCCTCCAACGTGGTGTTGGCCCAAACTAAAGAGCGATACGCGGATTTGCAGCTGTTCACCAAGGTTCTGAACCTCGTGCAGCAGTATTACGTTGAAGAAGTGGACGTCAAAAAGCTTGTCTACGGTGGCGTTAAGGGACTCCTGCAGGAGCTGGATCCGCACACCAACTTTTTGCCACCCGAGGTCTATCGAGAGTTCGAGAATGAAACCAGCGGCGAGTTCGGCGGACTGGGAGTTGAGATTACGATTCAGAATGATGTGCTCACAATCATCTCTCCGATCGAAGATACACCGGCATGGAATGCCGGAATCAAGGCTGGGGACAAGCTTGTGGAGATCAACGGCGAGTCGACAAAGGGGCTGAGCCTTGCTGAAGCGGCGCAACGCATGCGCGGCAAGCGTGGCACGAAAGTGAGAATGGGTATTTTTCGCGAGGGCTTTGATAAACCGCGTGAGTTCGTGATTGAGCGCGGAACCGTCAAGCTCAAGTCGGTGAAGCTCACGGATCTCGACGATGGTTACGCTTACGTGCGTTTGACTTCGTTCATTGAGAACTCGGCCAGCGACTTTGAAAAGATCATCAAGGGGCTTGAGGCCAAGTACTCGGGAGATTTGAAGGGACTCATTCTCGACTTGCGCCGCAATCCGGGTGGTCTGTTGGATCAAGCGGTGAAGATCAGTGATTTGTTTTTGGAAGAAGGAGTCATCGTCAGCACGATTGGCCGAAATAAAAAGGACAAAGAAGTCGTTTACGCCAAGAAGGCCGGCACGATGAAGGACTTTCCGGTTGTGGTATTGGTCAACGAGTTCTCCGCATCGGCCAGCGAAATTCTCGCGGGTGCGCTTCAGGATCATAAGCGCGGCTTGGTGATGGGACAGCCGACCTTTGGCAAGGGTAGCGTGCAGAGCGTGGTGAAACTTGGCGACGGAAGCGGTTTGAAGCTCACCGTTGCGCGATACTTCACGCCCTCGGGTCGCGCGATTCAAGCCGAAGGCATTCGACCAGATGTCATCGTCGAAGAAGTGGACCCCGAGGCGTTCCAGAAGGCTGTGATTCGACGACAGGTGAAAAAGGAACAAGATTTGGGCGGACACTTGTTGGGCGAAAGAGAGCAAGCCGAGAAAAAGTCAGGCGGGACCTCTTCCGGACAAAGCTTTTGGTTCACTCAAGAAGTTGGCAAAGAGAAGAAGTCGCCACGCGATAAACTGCTGGGTGAAGACTTCCAAGTTCTGCAGGCCTACAACTATCTCAAGGCTTGGAAAGTCATGAGAAACTTTGGGCCATCAACATCAGGAACTGCTCCGCAATCCAGTGAGCCTAAGACTGTTCAATAAGGCCGAGATCAAAAGCGGGGCGGTGACGAGAATGGGCACCGCCCGCCCAGGCCTGTCCATGGCCCTCGCGATTCGTGTTCGCCGCCGCATTCTGAATTCACGAAAACATTGATCAATTTCTTCTATCAGCGGTGCTGAGCTGGCGGTCTGCGCTTTGCTCCCATCTTGCGACCTTGAGGACTCGTCACTCGAAAAGGCATCGATTTTGGCCGTGGCTTCTGGGCTGCGATTAGGCGGCCGCGCGGTTTTGGATCGATCGTCATTTTGTGCGTTGGCTGTGGAGGGTGAGATGAAGGAAGTTCGGCAATCAACTTCGGCTTTGGCTTCGAAATCCGTATTGCTGAGTCTTGAAGGCTCGGAGCGACTTCGTAAAGATTCAGGCACAAGTCTGGACCCGCGCTCGCCGCTCAATGCCGTACAAATGCCAACGAAGTCGAGATCCCGACGTGGGCTGCGCCACGCGATCATGAGCCTCATGCTTCTCGCCTCTATGGGAATGGCCGTCGGTCCCACGAATCATGCAATTGCAGAAGACTTGGAACCTCGCCAAGTTCCCAAAACCGGTCCGGTGGACGTGCCGGCGGGCATGCATTTGGTGACGGATCGTGCGGGCTTGCGCTGGTTGCTCCCGGAAGGAATGGAGGCGCCGCCGGAGCGGGATGTTGAGATCCGATATTTCCGCACGCGGGTTCAGCCTCGGGAAAAGGGCCGCATCCGTGGACATGTTGTATTGGATGGGCCACTCAGTGCTCAAGACACCGTGGTGACGAGCGAACTGAACGATCGACAAAATTTGATGTCGCGACTCCCGCGGCAATTCGCTGAAGTGATGCGACTCGAAAAGGTCGCGAATCTGCATGCACAGACTTCCAACGATCTTCGAAGTCTTGGAGTTTTCGCGCCAGGGGAATTCACAACCTTCCGCTTGCCCTACATTCCGATCCCCGAAGCGCAAATGGAATTCGCCCATGTTTCGGATTATGCGACTCGCGACACACAGAATTTGGTTCGGTTCGAGCACAACGGGCGTCAGTATGTTCGCTTCTTCATTCACCCAAATCACGTCAATGCCTACGCGGATCTCATTCAACGTCACGGTATCGTCTATCACTATCACGCGATGACAACTTCAAGTCCGCGATCCTTGATCGTGATGGAGCCGGGCAATTCTGAGAAAGTGCATTGGGTGAAGGTGTCGATTCACCGAGAAATCGACGGTTCGGTGCGGATCAACACCGACAAGAAAGCTCGTCGCGCCATCATCATGAGCGAAGCCATTCAAGCGGTTCCGCAAGATGTGATGCGTGGCTATGGCGTGCAGTTCATGCTCGAGCCCGCTGCGTTCCAACCGCCGGGCAAACTCGCATCCACCATTCATCGTGAAGTGGCGCCCGACTTGTTGAATCCCGCACGCAACACGCGATGGATTCCCGCCTTCATTCTTCAAAACACTGGCGAGAACGCCGTACCCGACTTGAACATTCGCGACATGTCTCGGCTCGCAGGCGAACGTCCGATGGACTTCGTGCGAGAGCGAATCATTCGCCCGCTGCTGAGAAGCTATCTGGCGATGGGAATTATGGAAGGTCTGCCGGGCGAGTTGCACACACAGAACTTCTATTATCAGCTGCGCAAGTCGGGAGACGGCTGGTTGCCGACAGGTCAAGTGATGTTCAAAGATAACGACGGCTTCCGATTCGATACGGAGATGGCGATTCGCCAGGGCCGTCCGCTTCGAAACTTCGCGCACTTTCCGGAACCCTTTGTTTGGGGCAAGTTCTCCAACGCGATCGGCACGGGTGCTGAGGGAGTTCCATTCCTGGGTAGCTGGTACTACAAGCTCATTCGCAACGTGAATGGCTTTGAAACGCTCTCCGCCTACTTGCTGCGCGCTGTGAATGAAATTGATCCGCGCGCGAATCTGGACAAAGACGGCATTCAGCGACTCTTCGATACGGTCGCCAATGAAGAAGCCTTGAAGCTGACCGGGCTTTCGACGCCTGCGGAACAAATGGGCTTCGGCAAAGACAAAGGCTTGAACTATGTCTTGAATCGCTGGCGCGCTTACTTGGCGAACACCAATGTTCCCGAGGTCACGGGCCGCTTGGCGGAAGCCCAAGACTTCTTGGCCCGCGAGTTCACACGACTTCGCGAAGCTGGCCGCGTTTCGCCGATGCGCCGAACGCTTTCACAAAACACCGTCTACATTCCGTATAAAATGTCGGACGGCCAGCTCGTCATCGAAGCTCGCACCACGCGAACCTCGGCGGCGAATCCAGATCCAGTGATCGGCTTTGCGCTTCTTGAGCCACCCGGAGAAAACGCACAGGTTCGCCGCTCCTATGAGCGAATCACTCCTGTGGCGGTTCGTCCGAATCACCCTGGCAGCGTCGAAGAATCACAAGCGCGCGCTCGCGGAGCGGCGCCGACAACGGCGCAACTTCGAGCGGTGCCTGCGGCTCGTCGCTGCGAATTGATCTTCACTCCGGCGGCAGGACAATGAGGCAGCGAATTTCGCGCCGAGGCTTCCTGAGCAAGGCGCACCAATCCAGTTGGCTTTTGCTCTTCGGTTCGGCGACGATCGCGAACCGCAGCTGGGCCGCGATCTGTGAAGACGTGTTCCGCGGCGTCCGTGTCGCAGTGGCCTCGGCCGCGCCGGCGCATTCACCTTTGCGATTGCAGGTGGCCCAGTCGCTGGTCGACATGGGATTAGCGCAACAGGCTTATGTCGTACGTTGGCGATCGTTGGATCCCAACGCGCGAGGTCCATTTCCGGAGCGCGGCGAGTTTTTGGTGAGCGGAGTTCCCAAGGACAAAATCGAAACATGGATGGAGAAAGTCGGCGAGAACTCCGTGGGCCTGGTGATCAGCGCGCTGCCCGAGCGAAATCCGGGTACGGCTTCATTGCGTGTTGGAAATCTCTACTTCACCTTCAGCGACATTCAAGCGGCGCGAGTTTCGGATGACGGGAGTTTCATTTCGAAAGTTCAGCAAGCGACCTGGGGTTATTCCGAACTGACCTTGCCCATCACCAAGGCCGAGCAACAGCATATTCTTGATTTCATTCGAGCGCGCCAAGAGGGACGTATTCTCGCGCGTCGCGATCTTCGCGGCGGGCCGCAGGCGGGACAACCCATTCGACCCAGCTTTGATTCCGAAGCCTTCACACTTCGAAAGGAAAGTTGCGCGGCGGCTTGCACGAGTTGGTTTGATCCGAAGTGGCTCGCGCACTATGAGGGCGCTGAGCCCTTGCGCGCCATCGCCGAACGACTGGACTTGAAGCCGACCTACATCGCCAAGCAAATGCTTTGGGGACATGTGCGTCAGCCGGGGCCTATCGGGCTTACGCTGTTTGGTATTGATCGCGATCCTGGCCAAGTGCGAATTCCAGGGCGAAGCGCGGGTCCGCAACTGATGACGGATTTTCAACGTCAAAACGAGTGGTTCAAAGTTCGCGGCATGCCGGCGCACGGTTACATCCCCGATCCGGTGCGCGGTCGAACAGGAACCATTCAATCCGAACGAATTCCATTGAACGAGTATTTATCAGGTCGAGGTGAATTATGATTTGGCAATACTGGCGTCAAAACTTCGCACCCGTGGCACTTGGCGTTTCGCTATTGAGCGGACTGCTCATCGCCTCAACAAGCGAAGCGACTTCGCGACAGTGTGGGGCCTTGTTCCGCGGCGAAGCTTTCACTGCAGAGAACACGACGGCGATTGAAGGCGTCGAAGGTCGGGTGCGCATGGCCCGCGCCTTGGTCCGTAGCGGTCTTGAGGACTTCGCGTACATCGCCAAGTGGCGACTCAAGCGCGATGCCGACGCTGGTCCCTATCCGCGTCAAGGCGAGTTCCTCTCGGTCGGTGTTCCACGCGACAAATTCGCGGCTTGGAAGCGCGAAATCGGCGAAAAGACCATCGGCATTGGTTTCGATGGGACGCCCGCTGATCCCGGCAGCGCCAGCTTGCGCGTGGGCAATCAGTACTACTCGTTTTCCGCCATCCAACAAGGCCGTGGGCCTTCGCCTGTTTCCGTCAGTCAGCGCGTCGAAGCGACCTTCTATGTAACGCCGGCCGAGATGCGCGCCGTTGTCGAGTTTTTGGAAGCTCGAGGCCGCGGTGAAATTGTGGCCGCTCGAGACATCCGCGGTGGACCACGTGCCGGCGAACCGATTCGACCATCGTTTGACTACAACTCCGCAAACCTCGTCCAAGAGTCTTGCGCAGGAGCATGCACGAGCTTCGCAAGCCCGCTGTGGTTGCAGCACTACGCCGGCGCGCGAATTCTTGAGAATCTGCGCGAGCGCTTGGTGCTCTACTCGCAGCAAGCCGCGCGCGGTACTGTTTGGCGACACGCTCGCGTGCCGAACCTGATGGCGATCACGCAGTTCGACGTCGCAGCCAATACTAATTTTATCGAGACGAATCGTTGGGGAACACTGCGAAGCATTCCGGTGTACTCGCACATTCCGGATCCGCCGACGGGTTCGAGCTCGGCCTTGACGGCACGTCGAATTCCGCTGGCTGACTATCTCCAGTCTCAGCGTTGATTCAAAGTCGAGTCGTTGCGAAGCGAAGCTCTGGGGCAACTAACCGAGCAGTTCGCGCAGACGCAGTTGAGACGCCGCCTCTCGCAAGACAGGCGGCGTTTCACTTTTAAGTTCCGGCGCCTGTCGCAAGCTTGCCAGCGCGGCGTCGCGATCGAAACTGCGATGGAAGGCCTCGAGAAGTTGATCGACTGAAATCTTCAGCTCATCCAAAGTCACGCCCTGGGTTCGCTTCTCGAGACGAGAGCCATCGTCCTGAACCACGAGTGCCGTGTGAAACACACGCACAGCTGCGCCGACGTCGGGTCGGCGCCAAATTCGAATTTCGCGTTGGATGGGCTCAGCCGACAACAGGTCGATCGCTCGCACGAGCACTTGGTATCCGCCATCGGCATCGTCGATGGCACAGGCCCAATGATATGCGGGCTCCACCTCGCGCAGCTCTCCGCGCGCGATCAAGGGATCGCGGTGTCCATCAGCTTCGGCGAACTTCCAGCGCCAACCGACGTTCTCGTGGAGGTTGCGTGGCGGATTCAATCGACATTTGCCGTTGTAGATAGCTTCCGGTTCATGCGGTGCCGAGGCCAAAGCCTCCAAAACTTCGCGGCGCGAGCAGTTGCACGGATAGATGCGGCCTTCCGCGAAAGCTTGCTGCAAACTTTGTCGATGAACATGAAGCCGTTCGCGTTGCCATACGATCTGATCCGCCACCAATCCCAACTTGTGCAGATCAGATTGCTGCATGCTCCAGAAATGCGATTTGGATCGCAGGGGATCGAGATCTTCGACACGAACAATCCAGGCTTGGCCTAGGCCGCGCGCCAATTGTTCGGAAATCCAAGCTGTGCGCAAATTGCCGACGTGGAATCGGCCGGTCGGCGAAGGTGCAAAGCGAACTCCACTTTGAATTCCAATCGCCGACATGGATGACCCGACTCAGGGGGCCGGAGGCTGGGGAAGGCGTTGTCGAATGGCAGCGTTCAAATTCGGAAAGCGATCCAAGAACAAGTAGCCCGGCGGTGGACTGAATGCCGAGTCCATTTGTCGCGCTTCGGTCAGAGAAATTTTCTGCTGAAACGGCGTCATGCTCACAAGCTTGGTCGCGAAGCCAACGGGTCGGTCACCGTAGTAGCCCAACAGCGCGTCCGCCGAAGTGCCGCTCTCGGTCCATGTTGTTCGCACGATCTCCGAAGGTGGACCACCCACGGTGTGGCTAATCTCCGCGATGCCGAACAACTCGCGCGTCGTCGTGTTGTAAAACACGATGTGAGAAACCGGATCCGCCGGATGACTCTTGCGGTATTCCCAAGTTTTCGAGCCCGAGACCAACCAGTCGATGATCACTTGCGGCACGCTGAGCACGATGGCGCAGAACTGTCCATCGGCGCGTCCAGGGATCGTTTGCAAGGCGCCGGGCTGAGCGAGTGTGATCGGTCCTTGCGTTTCGCAAACACCCGACATCGTCTTGGGATCCGAATTGTTCTGGCGAGGCCCCGAGGGCTCGTTCGGATTGCGACTCTCTTTCAAGGGCGCGCAGGCGACGGCGCCGACAAGGCTGATCGCCGACAAAAGCCCAAGCGATAAACTCAAATGCGATCGCGAAGATTTGCTGTTCATACTTTGGCCCCCTCTGCCATCGCCATGAATGTCGAAACTAACTCGGCAAAACCTCAGTTCGCGTCGGACTCTTTCTCGAGCTCCTCGCGCGAAACCTCTTCAAGATCCGCAACCGAAGTCAGCCAGTCCATAACGCGCTCTTCGGTCAGCTGATAGCGCAAGCGCGAGCGGCGATCTTCCTGATTGTAGAATTCCATCACGCGCGGCAACTCGATGCCAGTTTGCTGAGCGTACTCTTCGAGTTTCGCGTCCAAATCTTTTTCTGTCGCCTTCAGGTTTTTTTCCATCGCGACGCGGTCGATGAGAAAGCTCGAGCGAATCATGTACGAAGCCGTCTCGTTGAAGTCCGAGTCCCACTTGCTTTTGTAGTCTTCGAATTGCTCTTGGCTCATGCCTTGTTGAGACATGCGATTCTTCAGATCTTCGATGAGCGCTTGCTTCTGCTCATTGAGCAGAGACTTGGGCACTTCGACGGGATTGGCATCGACCAAGGCGCGAACAAGTCGGTTCTTGAGATCGTCTTTGATGCGCTTTTGCTCGCGCTTTTCGTAGTCCTCAGTGATGGCCTTTTTGAGATCTTCCAGAGTTTCGTATTTGCCGCCCAAGGACTTGGCGAACTCGTCGTTCAACTCCGGCAAGTCCTTCTTCAGCAGCTTTTTGAGCGTGACTTTGAAGGTGACGGGTTTTCCTGACAACTCAGCGGCGTGATAGCCGTCAGGGAACTGCAACTTGATTTCCGAAGTCACACCGACCGTCATGCCGATGATGCCTTCTTCAAAACCCGGGATGAAGCTGTTGGAGCCCAACTCGAGCTGGTGATCTTCGGCGGCGCCATTGGGCAATTCGCCTTCCAACAAGTAACCCTTGAAGTCGATGACGGCGATGTCGCCCTTCTGAGCTGGGCGCTCGATCAAAAGCGGTGCCGTGCTGGCGCGACCTTGGCGAATGTCCTCCAGAGTCGATTCGACAAAGCCCGGCTTCATTTCAAATCGCTCGCGCTTCACTTTGAGTTTTTCCAACTTTTTGAGCTGCACCTCGGGGCGCACTTCGAATTCGGCAGTGAACTCGAAATCCTTGTTCTCATCGAGCGCGTCGAATTCGATGGTGGGGAAGCTGATCGGTTCCAGCGAGTGTTCGCGAAGGGCCGAGGCGTAGAATTTCTGAACGAGGTCATTGACCACGTCTTGCTTCACGCGGTCGCCGTACATCGACTTGACGGCTTTCATCGGCGCTTTGCCCTTGCGGAAGCCCTTGATGGCGACGTGCTTTTGGATCGACTGGAAGGCGGATTCAAAGGCTTTTGAAACTTCATCGGCCGGAATCTGAATGTTGAGTTTGCGTTCGAGATTCGAGACTTTCTCCAAAGTGGCTTTCATGGACATCCCCAGTCGTATGAGTTCGCGGGTCGAGTCGGCTTTTCTTGAAGTTCGCATGCAATGTCGAACGGCTGACCCTGCTGGCCAACTTGTCCTCGGGCGGCAAACCCTCGGGGCAAGGACATGAGCTGAACTCATGCGCGGGGTGAAAAACTGACTGAACCAGAAGCTCCGAAGTGATAGGAAAAAGAGACGAATTAAGCAAGGAATCCGGCGGGGAATCGACAATCGGGCCCGGCCATGAGTCCGCGATGTGGCATCTGGAGCTTTTAGAGCGCCCTCAAGGCTGGGGCGAGCGCCTTGAAGCTCATCAGTTTGGAGAAATTTTCTTGGCGAAGTCTTCGGGAAATTCGGAACAGTTCGCGCCGTCCTCGACGTCCTTTGCAGGGCGTGCCGCCGAATTTTTGGGATCGCATCAGCCCAAGGACTTTCTCGATCGTCCTTACGTTCTCGTTTCAGGTAAAGGTGGCGTCGGTAAGTCCTTTGTGGCGGCGGCGTTGGCCGCCCTACAATCGGACTTGGGTCGTTCACCACTCTTGGTGGAAACCGGAGATCGCTCCTATTTTCAGGAGCTTATGGGTCTGACTGAGGTCCATCAGCAAGCGCAGCCCACGCCCCTCGGCTTTGATTTGGTGTGTTGGTCCGGCGAAGGTTGTTTGCGTGAGTATGTGCTGCATTTACTGAAGCTCGAAAAAATCTATCGAATGTTCTTCGAGAATCGGGTGATGCGGGCCTTGGTCAACGTGGCACCTGGCCTCAATGAAATCGCCATTCTCGGCAAGCTCACCTCCGGACTGCGGCGCGTTGGACCGCGCATGGCGCATCAACGCATGATCGTCGATCTGCCAGCAACGGGTCATGCGCTGGCCATGTTGCGCGCTCCGCTCGGCTTGCTCGAGGCTGTGCAAGTCGGGCCGATGGCATCCAACTCGCGCGATGTGCACGCTTTGCTTTGTGAGCCGCGCGCGACGGCAATGATCGTCGTCACTTTGCTGGAAGAATTACCTGTGACGGAAACCTTGGAGTTCGTGGCCGCTCTTAAGCGCGAGTTCGCGATGCCGATCTTCATCGTCGTCAATCGCACGCAAGCCGCGCCGGCGCCACAAGCTGAGTTGCAAAAGTTGTTGGTGGCGGAACTCACGATGGAAATGCCGGTCAAGCCTTCGGCCCAAGACGCAACAGCCAACGCGATTCAATCCGATGTGCGCGAGTTCATTCGTGGCTTGATCGCTCGCGATCAAAGCGAAGCGCAAGCGCGCCAAGCTCTGCATGAAGGCTTGCGCCAATTAGGAATGTCACCCGAGACTTGCATCGCCGAGATCCCGCGCTATTGGGCGGAGTCACCTCTCGACATGATTCGCAGTGCGAAGGAGGAGTTACGGAAAAGCTTGATGACCTCCTCATGAATCGTCGCGTGTTGGTGGCGGTGGGAAGCGGTGGCGTCGGCAAGACGACCATGGCCGCTGCTTTGGGCGTGCGGGCTCGGCAGTTGGGTCGCCGCGCGCTGGTGCTGACCGTGGACCCCGCAAAACGTCTCGCCACGGCGATGGGTTTGGATCTTTCCAACGATGAGGTGCATGTCGTCCGGCGCATCAACAAGTCAGGCGGCGCTTCGGAGTTTGTCGCAAAGGGCGAAGTGTATGCGGCCGTCATCGATTCGAAAAAGACCTTTGATGATTTCGTTCGT
Organism: Bdellovibrionaceae bacterium UBA2339; assembly: GCA_002344785.1. GTDB lineage: Bacteria > Bdellovibrionota > Bdellovibrionia > Bdellovibrionales > JAMPXM01 > UBA2339. Next base: position 135,962 of record DDUL01000035.1, on the reverse strand, counting down.
CGCTACGCCAAAGACAAAGATTTGATCGAACGACTGATGCGCAATCAGCTTTATCGCCAACTCTCCACGACGCTTGCGGGCTCGCAAGAATTTACGGCGCTTGAGCGGCTGCTCGCGGCCAGCGAGTCAGCCGAGTATGATTTGGTGATTCTCGATACGCCGCCCACGCAACATGCTTTGGATTTCTTGTCGGCGCCGGAGCGCATCCGCTCTTTGTTTCAAGACTCCATCACGAAGTGGTTTATGAATCCGACCGAGAGTAAATCTTGGGTTGGAAGTTTGTTGAGCGGCGAGCTTTTGGCGCGTGGCACGCGTTTGGCGCTGAAGTCTCTTGAGGCGTTGACCGGCGCCAAGTTCATCGAAGAGCTCATCGACTTTTTTGCCTCTGTTCGGTCGATTCAAAGTCAACTTCGCGATCGCAGCGAAGCCGTGCAGAAATTGTTGCTCAGCCGAGATACAGGTTTTGTGTTGGTGACTTCGTTTGACGAGGCCAAGCTCGCCGAAGCTCAACATTTGCAAGCCGAACTGCAAGGCCGCGGATATCGCCTTGAAGTTTGCGTGCTCAACCGAGCCTTTCCAGAAATTTTGCCAGATGCCCTGGATTTCGCGAAGTTCACCGCCGCGTGGGGCGAGGACGCTCAGCTCAAGTCCGCAGCGCAGAAGGTGGCCGCGGCCTATGAGCTGCGTCGCCGCGATCATCAACAGCGCTTTAAGGCACTTTCGAACTTCGCTCAGCGTCTGGATGCGAAAGTCGTGTTGCTTCGCGTGCCTGAGTATCGCCAAGATTTGTATGGCATCGAAGATTTGGAAGCCTTGGCCGAGAGTTTGCCGCAAAGCGCGAAGTCACCTGACCAACGGCCCTCAAATTCAACGCCACACCCTTGAGGAGTGACCGCATGTCGTCGAATTCTGAATCGCCGAATTCTATGTCGAAGACGACGCATCTCAGTCGCCAGCCACTCGAATTGATCGTGGATTTTGGACAGACATGCAGAACGCGTTGGGCAACTGGTCTTTTCGTTTTTTTGATGCTGCTTGTGACCTCGGCGTGTTCGCTGATGCCAGGAAAGTCCGCGACATCTTGGGCGCGCGCGCTGATCGGTTTGGATGATCCGTACACGGCTTCGGCCAAGCTTCCTCGCGAGGCACCGCTGGCGTATCGACAGGCCGTCGCTGAATTGGATCGGGGTGATTTCGCCAAGGCGGCGGATGCGTTGGCGAAGTTTCTCACCGATCAACCGACAACACCCTGGACGCTCGCGGCGATTTTCAACTTGGGTCGGGCGCACGAAGGCATGAAGCAATGGCCCGAGGCCGAGGCGCGCTTTCGAAACGTCGCGGAAATTTCCGCGGATCGCCCGCGCTTGCAGGGTTTGGCGCTCTTGCGAAGGGCCATCGCCCTGGAAGCCTTGGGCGAAGAAGACCTGGTCTTAGCGACACTGAAGGATGCGGAAGCGCGCGCCGCCAAGCTTCCGCGCGAAGTCGCGGAAGCCGAGCTACCGGCGCGACTTGCAGCCGCTTACGCGAGTGCCGGAAACTTCAGTGAAGCTGATCGCTACTTCTCAAAGAGTGAAAAGGCCTTGGCGCGACTGCGCGCGGAGCTAGGGAAAAACGCGCGACCGGAATGGTTGCCGCGGATTTTGTATTCCATGGGTCATCGGCCACAGACGCCGGTGATGTGGAGTCGCTTTGAAGAACATCTGCGTCCGCTCGAACGCTCGCAGATTCATCTGCTGCAAGCCGCGGAGTTTGGCGTTGAACCTTGGGCGAGTCTAGCGGCCGAAGAGTTGATGAGCGCCTATCAGGCTTTACGGCAATCCATCGATGCGCTGCCGGCGCCGGCTTCAGCCGAACTCGTGGTGGGCCTTCGCGAACAGCAAGTGGAGCGCTGGCGTCGCCTGTCGCGACTCAATGACGTGGCCTCGCAATTGCGCTCGTTGATTTTGGTGGATGACTTGGGTGCCGAATCAAAACGCGAGCCGGTGCGGAAGATCGCGCAGTTCATGGATCAGCTCGACGAGTCCATACAAAGTGCCGTGATGCTGGATCAGCCGCCTTTGGAAATGCGAGCGCCGGGTCGGCGGGGAGCGGGTGGTCGCAGCGTTGAGGCGCAGCCGAGTTTTCCGGGTGAGGAGTGAGCGTGAAGGCATCATCGATGAGCGTTTGGGCGAGATTTTGGTTGGGCGTCAGCTCGCCCTTTCGCGGCGTGCGCTGGGTTTTTCAGAAACGTGAGTTGATGTTCTGGGCGCTCGCGCCATTTGCGGTTTCACTCATTGTTTTTGTGCTGGGAATTGGCTGGGCGATCTCGATGTTGAGCGCGCAAGTTCCGGCGTGGGCGACCTGGGGTGCGCTGGCGGTGGGCGCTGCCGATGGCGGATTGATCTGGTGGCTCTTGGCAATTGGCCTGTGGCCGATGGGCTTGGTGGGTTCAGGTTTACTTCTGTATGTCATCGCCAAGCTGATCGCAGCGCCGTTTCTGGCGCTACTGGCAGAGCGCGCCTTGATACACTTTCAAGCCAAAGCAGATCTGCCCTTCGCGTTCGGTCATTGGATGCGCTTGAGCGCACGCATGTTGGCCGTCTCCTTGGTGAAGGCGTTGATCTTTGGCGCCCTCGCCGGAGTTTTGTTTGTGTGCTCTTTCATTCCGGGCTTGAACATTCTCGCCGTGATTGGCTTTGCGATCATCGTCGCTGTGGATCTTTTCGATTACAGTTTCGAGGGCATGGAGTGGGGCTTGGGCGCGCGCTGGCAATTTTTGTTGGCGCACAAATCTCAAGTGCTGGGCCTTGCCTTTTCTTTAGGTGGCCTCATGTTGATCCCCGGTCTGAACATGCTCATCGTCCCCGCGGCCGTCGTCGGCGGCGCTGAAATGTTGGCGCTTTCGGCGAAAGCCTTAAGCCAGAACCCCACGTCCCCTCGAGGTCCACAATGAACATCACGAAGTCTGAGTCCACGATGGGCACTGCAAATTGGTCGGGACGAGTTTCAACTGCGCAAAATGATCTTCTCCATCACGCGATCGTGCGCCATCACGACAAGTTGATGGAGTGGTATCAAAGTCAGCGACACGCGGCGGTCCTACCTTTCTATTCAAGTTTTGACATTCGCGACTCCGGCTTCAAAGTCGCCAACGTCGACGGCAACATTTACCCAGCGGGATTCAACAACATTTGTCCGACGGATCGCGAGTCCGCGCCCGAAGCCGTCCGCTACTACTTGGATCGCCACTATCGCGGTCGCGATGGCGGTCCGGTCCGTCGACTACTTCTCATCACCGAAGAGCACACCAACAATCCCTACTATTGGGAGAATGTGCATCGCTTGGTGGAGATTTTGCGGGCCGCAGATTTGGAAGTGAAGATCGGCATTCCGCGCCTCAAAGAAGGCGTCAAAGAAATGCAATCCGCAAGCGGCTTCATCGTACAGGTGACGCGCGCCGAGTTTGAAGGCGGCGAGATTCGCTGCTGTGGGGTGGACTCGGGATTCTTTCCGGACTTGGTGGTGTCGAATAACGACTTCTCCGAGTTCTACTCCGAATGGGGCGAATCCTTGCAGATGCCGCTGAATCCACCGCGTGAGCTGGGCTGGTGGCAGCGCAAAAAGTCGAACTACTTTCGCCATTACAACCGTCTGGCGACCGAGTTCGCGCACATCATTCAAGTTGATCCGTGGCTACTCACGGTCGAGACGGAGTTGTTTGAGAACTTCGATTTGAGCGACGACAAAAGTCGCGAGTCGCTGGCGCAGCGGACTCAGCAAATGCTGGACAGACTGCGGGTGAAAAACCGCGAGCACGGCGTGCAGGATGATCCGTTTTTATTCGTGAAAAACAACTCCGGCACCTATGGCTTGGGCGTGATGCGCGTGAGTTCCGGTGAAGAAATCCTTCAGCTCAATTACAAGACTCGCAAAAAAATGAAAGCGGCAAAGGGTGGACGCGAAGTCGAAGAGGTGATTCTGCAAGAGGGTATTCCGTCGATTGTGCGCGCCGATGATGTGACGGCCGAGCCGACGATCTACATGGTCGGCTGTCAGCTGATCGGTGGGTTTTTGCGTTCGCACTCGGAAAAAGGTCCGACGGAGTCGTTGAATTCGCCCGGCGCTGTGTACAAGCGCCTTTGCGTTTCGGATTTGAAGATTTCGATTGAAGGTCATCCCTTAGAGAACGTGTACGGCAGTGTCGCGCGATTGGGTGTATTGGCCATCGGCGCGGAGGCCGAAGAGATGCGCGTCGAGTATCGCGGCTACATTCGCGATGCGGCCGGTGGACCGCAAGTCGGTTGCGGCAACTAACTTGCGATCAAAACCTGACGACGAGCGGCTGCATCTGCAGATCCCGCATATCGGAGATGTCGACGATAATTTCGCGGCCGGGTTCATCGCGCTTAAAGAGTCTCACGCCGGTCACGATCCAGTTGCGCGGCCAGAAGTCAGGAAGTCCGCTGACGCGAAACTCAGACTCGGGAAAATCATTGAAGTTCAAATCCATGTCCACCGGGCGCTCTTGAGACAGGCGCTGAAAGGGAATCCAAATCGGCTTGGTCAGCGAAAGATCTTTGCCGCTCTGGCAGCTGGCGATGACTTCGAGAGTGGGCTTCACGCCCGCTTCGGCGACGCCGTCAGCTTCCAGAAGAAGCGCGACGCGATCGTAGTAGTCGCACGCCAGTTGGCGATGACCGTCCATGCTGCGAATGATGAATTGACCCAGCTCCACGCCGACGGCTTCAGCGCCTGGCTCGGTGACCACGCGCGCGGCCGTCAACAAGCGACGCTGCGAGGCCGCCATCAATGCTTCGCCATCCAAGCGCGAGAGGTCCATATCACGACGGACGGCGGCGGGACCACGCGTGGCCTCGCCGAAGCGTTTGAGGTCCGACACATAGACGATGCCGTCCCAGCGCGATCGCGTGAACTGAAAGCCCGCGACCACAGAGGTGATCGCGCAGATCGCCGCCAAGGCTGTCGCCCAGACTTTCAATTCGTTTCGAGAATCGGGCTGCATACGATGCGTCCTCTCTGAGCTTGAGATCACGACGCGAAGTCGGGATCTACCCATATCCACTTATCGGCGTCTTTCGCCCCAAAATGAAGCGATTAAGGACCACGATGGGTTTGAGTCTGCTTATTGAATTGATTCGCTCTGAATATGGCAATCCCGACCTTGGTCGACGTTTGGAGAATCGGGGCGTTCAGGCGGGCGAACGTTGAATCATCCGCGCATGGCGTTTCGCGAAGCGGTAGCAAACGGCGTGCAGGCCATACCCCGACGAAGTCGGCTTGAGCGACTGCGCTGACGGTCCACCGTGATGATGTTGCTCCGAAATGTAGGCGATCTGATGCGGCTCAATCACTTCGTTGCACAAGAGGCAATGTTGATGCTCCTTTCGTTCGTGAAATCCGTAGGGCCGTTCCGACCAATGGGCCTTACGCACTTCCCCGAGGAGGTGTTTCAAAAAAGACTTTTCGATCAACGCGCCGTTGAGATGGATGTGGGTTCTCACTATGACTACATCCCTTCGCTATGATGATTCGATAGGTATTTTGGCAATTTCGATTTTGCGATTTAGGAATCGGGGTCACTTTAGGTGTCCCGAGGTTCACCAGTCCCTTCTCCGTTTTGCGTGAAGAAGACTTTGAGCTTGGCTTTGACCTCACCTTCTTGCCACTTCGCATATCCTGGGTCCCTGGATCGAATGTCAGCATCTGTGACGAAGTGGTCGAGAATATGGCGCAAATCTTCTTCCCCGGGAAGAAAGGGTCCGTGCGGATCTGGCCATTCATTAAGGCGAGAGCGACAATCCGCATGGCCTGACAGAATGTCCGAAGTGAGGCTTCGAATGCGTCGAAGCTTTTCCTTACGCAGGTCTTCGGTGATTTCCGCAGCTATGCCATGTTGGGCGGCAGGTCTTGCAGTTTTGGATCCCAAGATCGCGATCACCCAAACCAAGAGGGGAACAAGGCCAATTATCGCACCCCAAGTTTGAATCGGAAGACCTTGCGTCTGCTGATAGGAACTGAGCTTTACTGAAACATTCCCATAGTAAACGACGCCGATGATGAAGAGAAAAATGGCGACAAAGACATTGTGCCGCATTGAGTTTTTGGCCGTGACTGCGAATGCGAATCTCGTAAACGCGACAAGGCCAATCAAAAGAAAAAGCTGAAAGAGGAATTGGCCCCAGCGGTTCTCTTCACCTGACGATGTGAAGTATTCGCATAGGATCAGCGCTGTTCCGCACAAGACGAACACGACCCAGGCCCACTTAGCGCGGGTCTGTGAGCGCGCGAAGGGAGTCGATTGGCGCTGACTCGAATTCGTCATTTCGTCATCGTGCCAGCGCCAGTTCAATTTTCAAACTTGAAGACTTGACTCTAACTCACTCGTTCATCGCGAACTGGACAAACGTCCGCACCATGACGCCGGAAGCGCCTTTGCGCGGATTGTAGGGCCAGCGATCACCGGTGTGCCAAGCTGTGCCCGCGATATCAAAGTGCGCCCAAGGAATTTCCTTCTCAACGAATTGTTCCAAGAACGCCGCAGCTGTCGCTGAACCTGCGCCCTTACCCGAAGAGATGTTCGAGAGATCCGCGTAAGTGCCCTTCATGTCCTTGGCGTGGAAGTCGGTGAGCGGCATGCGCCACACCCACTCGCCCGTCGCGCCCGCTGCCGTCGCGATCTTGGTGGCGAGCTTATCGTGGCGAGTGAAATATCCCGTGTGCAAATTACCTAGCGCCACCGCCATCGCACCAGTGAGTGTCGCGGCATCCAGAATCACAGCGGGATCCAGTTCGCAGGCGTAGCAAAGCGCATCGTTCAAAATCAGGCGACCCTCGGCATCGGTGTTGTTCACTTCAATGCTCTTACCGTTTCGCGCGATGACGATGTCGCCCGGCTTGTTGGCCGACGGCCCCGGCATGTTCTCTGTCGCGGGCACCAAGCCGACGGCGTTGACCTTCAATTTCAGCTTGGCAATAGCCGCGAGCGTGGCAATCACTGCGGCTCCGCCGCACATATCGTATTTCATCTCTTCCATACCGGCCGATGGCTTGATCGAAATGCCGCCGGAATCGAACGTCAGCCCTTTGCCGACGAACACGATGGGCTTTTTCGAAGAGGCCGCGCCTTTGTATTCCATGACGATGAACTTAGGTTCTTGCGAAGAGCCCAGCGACACCGACAGGAACGATCCCATCTTTTCCTGTTTGATCTTCGCCTTGTCCCAAACGCTGACTTTGAGCTTGGTGCCTTTGGCGACTTTCTGCGCTTGTTCGCCCAACAGCGTGGGCGTCATGCGATTGCCCGGCATGTCGCCGAGAAAGCGCGCGAAGTTCACGGCTTCAGCGATCACTTCACCGGCGTGCAAGCCCTTTTCCAACGACTTGGGTCGTGTGCTCGACACCAGATTGATTTTCTCTACGGCGCTGGATTTGTCGGCGGCTTTGAACTCGGCGAACTGATAGGCCGACATGTGAAGGCCTTCAACCAAAGCTTGCATCCACGCATCGCCTGGAATCGAAGTGTGAGGAACTGTGTCGAGATTCACCGTCGCCGACTTGCACTTCTGCGCTTTGAGTTGGCTCATGATGTGAGCCGCAGCTTGGCGCAAAGTCTCGACTTCGAAGCTTTTCGTTTCGCCGAGGCCAATGACCAAAAGATGTCGAGCGGCGCCCAAGCTTTGCTGGCGGAAGAACAAGCTTTCGCCGGCGCCACCTGAGAAGCTCGACGCTGTGGCCTCGTCCGCACCACCACCCAAAAGTCTCTGCACTTCATTTGAAATTTCCGCGCGCGCGCCGTCGACGACAGCCTTCGCGCTCGGTGAAGATTTCTTGTCGCCTTTGCCAGCCTTTTTACTTTCAACTTTCTTTGTGGCGAAAACGACCAGCACATCGGCTTTCGTTTCCTCGGCGCGACCTTTACTCAGCTCAAGCTTAAGTTCAGGTAAAGATGCATGTTGGGAAGATTCAGATTTTGAAGATCCCTTGGCTTCAGACTTCACGTTCCACTCCTGTCGATGGTCGAAGTTTGCAAAAGTGAAGATTGCAAGATCGACGGTTTCTATTTCGCTAAATCAAAATCCACAGTTCGCAAATCGCATTGTGGGCTGAGTTTCGTTGGGCCTAAATTCCGTCACGATTCCGCCGCGCTCACCGATCGCCGACGTCGCTTGTCGACTTCGCTGTGGAGCGCTCAGCAGTTTAAATCCGCGGCCAGCCAAGAGTCCAACTTCCTGCGACCTCGACCCGACGCAAGATGCCGATAAACCCCTGATCTGCGAACATAAATCTCGTCCTCAGCGAAGCGCGAAGCGAGCTTTGAGACCTCGAAGTACTGCGAGGCCACTCGGGCCAGAAGTGTGGCAGAAGTGACGCTGAAGTGTATAAGAATGCGACGTGCCGAAGTTGGCGAGTTTTGCTGATGCCCGACCGAAGTCGGGAACCGGTTCAAATTCAAGTGCCGGGGGCTATTCCGCCGATGAGAAGAGGCCGGTGCATGGGGCTGGTCTTGTGGCGATGAACCTGAGAGGTTTCAGACGCGCGGGCCTGGACGTGATGGCAGTGAGTTCGTGAGAGTAGGAACAAGTAAAAGGGGATTAGCAACGTGGCACTTATTCCGATCGTCGTAGAGAACACAGCACGCGGTGAACGCAGTTACGACATTTATTCTCGACTCCTCAAAGATCGCATCATCATCTTGGGAACGCCGATCTCGGACGACGTGGCCAACGCGATCATCGCGCAAATGCTCTTCTTGGAAGCCGACAATCCGGACAAAGACATTCAGCTTTATATCAACTCTCCGGGTGGCTCGGTGTCGGCCGGCATGGGTATTTACGACATCATGCAGTTTGTGAAGTGCGATGTGGCAACGACCTGCATCGGTCTTGCGGCGAGCATGGCCTCTTTGCTTTTGACGAGCGGCACGAAGGGCAAGCGTTTCATCTTGCCGAATGCGCGGGTGATGATGCATCAACCGCACATCATGGGCGGAATCTCGGGACAGGCGAGCGATATCGAAATCGCGGCCAACGAGATGTTGAAGACGAAAAAGCGCATGACCGAGATCTATGCGACTCACACAGGTAAGTCGCCGGAGGAGCTGGACGTGGCGATTGATCGGGACTTTTACTTGAGCTCCGACGACGCCATGAAATGGGGCCTCGTCGACCATGTGGTGAAGTTCCGCAAGGGCGCGAAGGCTTAAGCTGGATTTTTGAACTCGACCCATGGGGGTCAAAGGACTCGAGAGAAATCAACTCGAAGTCACAGGAGATGAGGCGTGAACAAGACCCAAGGTTCAGGAGTGCTGCGATGTTCGTTCTGCAATAAGACGCAGAACGAGGTGAAGAAACTCATCGCGGGTCCAGGTGTGTACATCTGTGATGAATGTATCGAGCTTTGCAACGATATCATCGCCGAGGAAAAAGAACGCGAAGAGGCGGTGAAGCCGCAGCTGAAAGTTCCTAAGCCCATCGACATCAAAAGCTATCTCGACGACTACGTGATCGGTCAGGAGCGCGCCAAGAAGTCCCTCGCCGTCGCGGTTCACAATCACTACAAGCGAATCAATTATACAGGCACGCGTAAGGACGAGGTCGAACTCCAGAAGTCCAACATCTTGCTGATCGGTCCGACGGGCTCGGGCAAAACCTTGCTGGCGCAGACCATCGCGAAGATCTTGAACGTGCCGTTTGCTATGGCCGACGCGACGACTCTCACCGAAGCGGGTTACGTCGGTGAAGACGTCGAAAACGTCGTGCTCAATCTTTTGCAGGCCGCTGACTACGATATCGAGAAGGCGCAAAAGGGCGTGATCTACATCGACGAGATCGACAAGATTTCGCGTAAATCCGAGAACCCGTCGATCACGCGCGACGTGTCCGGCGAAGGCGTGCAGCAAGCGCTGCTGAAGATTCTCGAAGGTACGGTCGCGAATTTGCCGCCCAAAGGTGGGCGCAAACATCCGCAACAAGAGTTCATTCAAGTCGACACGACCAACATTCTGTTCATCGTGGGCGGTGCTTTTGTCGGCCTGGATAAAGTCATCGAACAGCGTCGCAACTCCAAGTCGCTCGGCATCGCTGCCGACATCCGTTCACAGAGCGAGCGCGATCAGGGTGAAAACATCCTGCAATTTGTTGAGCCCGACGACTTGGTTCGCTTCGGCTTGATCCCTGAATTCATCGGCCGTTTGCCGGTGGCCGCTGTCCTCGACCCGCTGTCGGAAGAGGCGCTCATCGACATCTTGATCAAGCCGAAGAACGCCCTCACCAAGCAGTACGCGAAGCTGCTCAGCTTCGAGAAAGTGGACCTGAAGTTCACGGACGAAGCTCTGCGCGCCATCGCTCGCGAAGCCTTGATTCGCAAGACGGGTGCCCGAGGCCTCCGCGGCGTCATCGAAAACTCGATGCTCGACGTGATGTACGAGATTCCATCTCGCACGAACGTCAAAGAGTGCATCATCGATGAGGAAGTGATCACGAAGAAGAAGCAGCCGACGCTGATTTATCGCACTGACGATGAGATGCGGGCGCTGGAAGCCGAGAAGAAAGCCGGCACAGGCGGTAACGGCTCAGCTGAGAGCGCCTGATCCCGGCGCACGGGCGCCGCGCGAAGAGCGCGGCGAGCGATCGCCGTACGATGAACCGAGGTCAGCATGTTACGAGTTCAATCGGGTCAGGCTCATCGAGAAGGTCCCGCGATCTGGCGCGGACTGATCCTGCCGCTCTCGCTCATCGTGTTCGCGTCCGGCGCATCCCACGCACAATCTCAGACTCATTCAACGAAACGCCAAGGCGCAGCTTCGTCCACAGACTCCATGGTGATCGAGGTCGAAGCTGTGGCCTCGACACCAAGTTCAATCAAATCTAAAAAATCGAAGACTCCGGCCAAAGCCGCGCAAGCGGCGCCACCGCCCAAACCCCCATCGACGCTCTCCGAAAAGGAGCAGCGTATGTATGACCACTGGGTGAAGTTCTTGGCGGATCCGGCCCAGAGCCAAGTGGCGGCGCTCAGCGAAGCTTGTGGCGCACCCCTCAAACTCAGCATCGCGCCGGATTTCACAACCGAATTCATGGCCGCCAATACGCACGCGGCCCAGCTCTGCGATCAGATCCGCGGCACTTTGATTGAGGTTTGCCGTGCGGGTCGCGCGGAGGCTGTTCGCGCCCAAATCGCCTCCATAGCCTGCCGCAAAGGCGCAGCAGCTTCCTTGGACATGAGCCTTGAGGGCGGGCGCCTCATCGTGCGCATTGGCCTCAATCCCCCCCGGCTTCGCGAGTCGATGCGCGAGCGACTTGACGCCCTCTTGAACTCCGCGGCGAGCGCCGAGGCGCCTTCCCGCGACTAAAGCTTGTTCAAGCGTGAAAATAAGTAAGTTCAAGCCTCATTTTCCTAGCTATTCCGCACATTCCCATTCAAATTCGGTCCTCCTGTGAGCCGGTCGGCTCGCCTCGTTCTGAAAGGTATATCGTGTCCCATCCCAGCTCCTTGTCTCATGTTGAAACTCGCGCCGAATCCGACGTCAGCTCCGATTCATTTGAACTGAACCCTAGATCTTCGATGGCAAATGATCGGATGGACGAGGCCTCTGGCGATGCGGATCTCGATTTCGACGACGAAGTCGCAGAACCCGTTTCGGCATTCGCGAATCTCGGTGTGTCCGAGTGGCTGTTGCCCGCGATTGAGCGCTTGGGATGGACGGCGCCGACGGAAGTTCAGGCGAAGGTGCTGCCGTTGCTGATTGGTGAAGAGCCGCGCGACATCGTCGCTTTGGCACAAACTGGTACGGGAAAAACCGGTGCGTTTGGCATTCCATTGGTCGAGCGCTGTGATGCGAAGACTCGCAACATTCAGGGCTTAGTTCTCTGTCCGACTCGTGAGTTGTGCATGCAAGTTGCGAAAGTGCTCGAAACCTTGGGCCGAGATCGCCGCGTGCGCGTGCTCGCGGTTTACGGTGGCGACTCTTACCGCCGTCAGTTCGAAGGCCTGGAGCGCGGACCCGCGATCGTCGTGGCGACACCTGGTCGACTCATCGATCTTCTCGAGCGCAAAGCCTTGGATCTGAGCGCGGTTCGCACGCTGGTTCTCGACGAAGCCGATGAGATGATCTCGGTGGGTTTTCGCGAAGCTGTTGAGACCATACTTGGTCACTTCCAAAGCGGCGAAACCAAGTCGCACAAGACTTGGTTGTTTTCAGCCACGATGAGCGCCGATGTGAAGCGCATGCAGACGCGCTTCATTCGCGATGCGGAAACCATCGATGCCCGACGCGACGTCGAGCGCCCCAAGATTCGCCAAGAATACATGTTGGTGTTTGAAGAGCAGCGTACAGAAGCTCTCGTTCGCTATGTGCTCGCCGCCGAAGACTTCTACGGCTTGATTTTCTGTCGCACGAAAGCCGAAACGCAGCAGCTCGAAGAGCAGCTCAAGCGTGAAGGTTTCACGGTGGAGTCTCTGCATGGTGATCGATCGCAGCGCGAGCGCGAAAAGGTCATGGCGGACTTCAAATCGAAGCGCGTGAAGATCGTCGTGGCCACAGATGTGGCGGCGCGAGGCATCGATGTTTCCAACATCACGCATGTGGTGAACTTCGGTTTGCCGGTGGAGCTTGAGTCCTACGTGCATCGCATCGGCCGCACGGGTCGCGCGGGTAAAGAAGGCGTGGCTTGCGCGATTCTGTCGCCCAAGCAAGTCGGCCTGCTTCGTCGTCTCGAACAGAAGACCGGCATTAAGTTGCAGCAGTTCAAACCGCCGAGTGCGGAGTCGGTTGTCGCGCGCGCGATTGGCCGCGAGATCTTGGGCTTGATGCGAGCGGAAACCACGGAAGATTTTGTGCGTTGGGAAGGCGCGGTTCGCGAAGCTCTTCGCGGTGGCGGCATGACTTCGCCGGCACCCGAGCTGGTCAGCGTGCTCACGAAAGTGATGCGCGAGAAGCGCCCGGCGCTGTTTGAGCGCCAACCCTTGCGCGAGCTGAGCGAGGATCGTCCGCAGCGGCCTCAACAGCGCGGCGGCGGCTTCGGGCGTTCGCCGTTCCAGCGTGGTGGAGATCGTCCACGCGGTGGTGGCGGCGGAGCGAAGTTCTCTTCGCCGAACAAAAAACGATTTGGACCGCAAAGTGATCGCCTTGAGCGCAAAGGCTCAGACGGACCTTCGAGCCGCGATGGCGGGCGAAATTCAGGTGGCTACGGCCGACCAAAGTCCAAGGCGAGTGGCGGTGGTCCTCGACCGAAGTCGGGCTCGAGACCGGATTCGCGCTCGCACTCATAAGTTTTTCCTATACTCAGCCCCTCTGGAGTCGATTTCCAAAGCTTCGGGAGGCCGGACGAAAGTGTCCGCCTTCCGGACGCGCCCCCGCTCATTTAAAATTCACCGATGCTTCCGCCAAATGGGTCTGTCATCATCGAAAGTGAGGGGCCGTGGGCACCTCGCGACCACCATGAGGGGAGGCTTGCATGTCCGGTAAAAAAGACAACAAATCCGAGCAGAAATCGCGGGACGCGAAGGCCAGTGGCGAGACCGCCACATTGCCGCTTTTGCCATTGCGAGATCTGATCATCTTTCCGCACATGATGATGCCGCTCTTCGTGGGCCGCGAAAAATCCATCAACGCTTTGGAAGAAGCGATGTCCAAACAAGTCGACATCGTTCTGTCGGCACAGAAGGACGCGAAAACCAACAATCCCGAGCCGGGCGAGATCTACGAGATCGGCACGATGGGCACCATCATTCAGTTGCTGCGTCTACCCGACGGCACGGTGAAGGTTTTGGTCGAAGGTAAGCGTCGCGTGAAGATCGAGCGCTTCGTGCAGACGGAAGGCTTTTTCACCGTCGAGGTCACACCCCTCAATGAAGTCCCAGAGCAAGAGGTGGAGACGCAGGCTCTCACGCGCTCGGTGAAGTCGACATTCGAACAGTACGTGAAGCTCAATAAGCGAATTCCGCCCGAAATCCTCATGAAGGTCACGAGCATCGATAATCCCAGCGAACTTGCGGATATCATCGCCGCTCAGCTGAACCTCAAGCTTGAGGACAAGCAAAAGATTTTGGAGATCAATGATCCCGCGCAACGCCTCGAGCAGTTGTTGGAGATGATGACGGGCGAGATCGAAATTCTTGAAGTGGAAAAGAAGATTCGCACGCGCGTGAAGAAGCAGATGGAGCGCTCGCAAAAAGAGTACTATCTGAACGAACAGATGCAGGCGATTCAGAAAGAGCTCGGCGAGAAGGACGACTATCAGGCCGAACTTCAGGAGCTTGAGGATCAGACTAAGAAAAAGAAGATGACGGATGAGGCGCGCGAAAAGACCCTCAAGGAAATCAAAAAGCTCAAGATGATGTCGCCCATGTCCGCCGAAGCGACAGTCGTGCGAAACTACATCGACTGGATGTTGGGTCTGCCATGGCACAACTACTCCACCGACAAACACGACATTCGCAAAGCCGAAGATATTTTGAACGATGATCACTGGGGACTTGAGCGCGTGAAAGAGCGCATCCTGGAGCATCTCGCCGTTCAAGCCATCGCGCCGGATATGCGCGGGCCGATCCTTTGTCTTGTGGGTCCTCCGGGTGTCGGTAAGACGTCGCTCGCGCGCTCTATCGCTAAGTCGCTCAACCGCAACTTCTCGCGAATCTCGCTAGGTGGCGTGCGCGACGAAGCCGAGATCCGCGGTCACCGAAAAACTTATGTCGGCGCCATGCCAGGCAAGATCCTGCAAGCGTTGCGCAAAGTGGACACCGGAAATCCGGTCTTGTTGCTCGACGAAATCGACAAGATGTCGAACGATTTCCGCGGTGATCCGGCGTCCGCGCTGCTTGAGGTCTTGGACCCCGAGCAAAACGCGACCTTCAACGACCACTACCTCGAGGTCGATTATGATCTCTCCAAGGTGATGTTCGTGACGACAGCGAACTCGCTGCATCTGATTCCGCGACCACTCCTCGATCGGATGGAAGTCATCAATCTCGAGGGCTACATCGAGAGCGAGAAGTTCCATATCGCCAAGAAGTATTTGGTTCCGAAGCAGCTCAAGCAGCACGGTCTGACCGACTACAAAGTCACTATTCCCGATGCGACAATTCGCGCTCTGATTCAGTTCTACACGCGCGAAGCTGGCGTCCGAAATCTCGAGCGCCAAGTGGCGAACGTGTGCCGCAAAGTCGCAACGGTTTTGATCAAAGAGCGCACGATGGAAGAAACCAAAGCTGGCGGCGCAACCAAGGAGCGAAAGGCGACAGGCAAAACGCCCAAGGCCTTCGCCAAGGGCTTTATCGTCACACCGAAAAAACTTGTCGAGCTGCTCGGCCCGCACAAGTACAAGCACGGAAAGATCGAAGAAGAGAACGAGATCGGTCTGACCAACGGTATGGCGTACACCGAAGTTGGTGGCGACCTCTTGCCGATCGAGGTCACTGTTGTGCCCGGCAAAGGCAAGTTCACCATCACAGGCCAACTTGGCGATGTGATGAAGGAGTCGTGCTCGGCCGCGATGAGCTACGTGCGATCGCGAGGACCTTTGTTCGGCTTGGACAAAGACTATTTCAGCGAGATCGACGTGCACATTCACGTTCCCGAAGGTGCGATCCCCAAAGACGGCCCGTCCGCCGGCTGCGCGATCACGACTTCGATCGTCTCCAGCGTGCTGAAAATTCCAGTTCGCCGAGTTGTCGCGATGACAGGCGAAGTGACGCTTCGAGGTCGCGTGTTGGCGATCGGCGGCTTGAAGGAAAAGACGCTCGCCGCGCATCGAGGTGGAATCCGCACGGTGATCGTGCCGAAGGAGAATGAAAAAGATCTGAAGGACATTCCGAAGGAAGTTCTGAAAGATTTGAAAGTGATTTTGGTCGATCACGTGGATCAGGTCTTGGTGAACGCCCTGGATATCAAGAATCCCAAGGAGCTCTTCAAGACTCGCGCCGAGCGCGGCTCGGGACTTAAGCCTCAGTACACGGGGCATGAGCTGCAAACGCACTGATCCTGCAATCGCATGTATTTGATAAAGGGGTGGCTCATGCCGCCCCTTTTCTCTTTCTGCGATTCCGAACGTGTGAAAAGTCAGAGCTTCTTAAACTTTACAGAAGTGTTTTATCTGCGAGCGCAAATGTCCCAAGCGTGGACAGCTCCCACAGTGTCAAGGTTATGATGGAACCATGACCGCACCACAAAGCCGCATGCGTCGGCGCCTCATGGCCCTGGCTTTGGGAACATTCACTCTGGCCGTCGTGCTCGAAGTCGCCCTGCGTGCCACAGCCTCACCGGAAGACGAAGACCTCACGCCGATGACCGGCGATTACGATTATGTCTGTGTTGGAAACTCGCACACAGCCGGCGTGGGCGAGGCCGTAGGCCGCACCTACTGCGAGCAACTGAGTGACATGCTCTGGGTCGGCGATCGCCCAGTGCGTGGTCTAAATCTCGGCCGAGTGAACGGCGACACTTGGCGCCTGAAGAACGTGATGAAGCATCACCTAGCGGCACTGAAAAATCGCGAAGTGTTTTTGATGGTGGGCGAGGCCAACTTTTGGAATCTCATCCCGCACGCCGATGACGAACATAGAGCCGATGGTGATTCCGCTTGGCGGCCGAAGCTTCTTAAGTTCTGGGATTTGCTCGGGCGCACACTTTCTGGTGAAGCGCGCTTTGCGGGCTTCGGCCAATCGACGGTGTTTGAAGGCGTGCCTCGGGACTCCGAGGCCGCGCGACTGAAATGGTTGGGCCTTGGCGTGGAGATCGGCGGTCTCAATCGCCTGCTTCGCACTGAGAGCGGACAGATGCCACCTGCGCCTGTGGCCGAAGCGCGCGAAGCTTTTCAAGCTCTGCTCAAAGATCCCAAGCGCATGTCGCTGGCCCAAATTGGTCTTGTGGAACTTGGCGGTGCGCTGCCGACGAATGTGGATTGGCAGGACGACAAGTGGTCGTACTTCGTCGCGTATCTTTTCAAGTCGGGCAAAGCGTCTCGCGAAGTTTGGCGGGCGATTCCGCGACGCGAACGCGAGGAAATCACGACGGCCATGCGGGCTCGAGGCACTTACATGATTTCGCTTCGAGCCGAGTTGGAGCGCTGGCAGCCTGGCGACGATCGCATTCTCGAAAAGTATTGCGGCTATGACCCGCTCTGCATGGCGCGCGCGTTCGTGGTTCGACATCGCGAAAATCCCCAGACTCGACCGCTCGAAGTTTTTCGCGAAAGCATGGCTCTCAATCCCTATCCGTCGCTCAGTTGGTCACAGGTGGCGAGTTGGATTCAGCAAGAGTTGAAGGTGGAAGGTGCCGTGGATGAAATTCGCGGCGAGCTCGCCCGCTTGGGGGTCAAAGTCGGTGAATTCGAAGACATTGAAGCGTGGATCAAGCGAGACACTTTGGACATGTTGCGAATTGCGCGCGAGGCCGGTGGCCGCCCGATCCTTCACGGTTACCCGATTTCGACTTCGGGTCAGAGCCGCCGAGTCGACACAATTTTGAAGCAGATCTCGACCGAGACGGGTGTTGAGTTCATTGACTCGGCCACTTATTTGCGGCGCTCGGCCCATCATCTTAAAGTGCCGTTTCCTAAGCTATTTTTAGAAATTGGCGGCGATGTCGATGCGCATCTCAATGTGTTCGGCAATGAGTTGATGGCGCGGCAGCTCTGCCACTGGTATCGGCAGCGCGACCCCGGCCGCTACAGTTGTCGCTAACTTTTGTCGATTTGCGGTCGCTGACTCGCTGAGCCACAGGCCATTCTAAAACTTACATGGTCCCGCGATTTTCGCGGATTTTCGAACAAAATGGCGGCGCTGCACCGCCTGTGTTGACGCCAACTCAAGCCAGTGCCAGAACGTGGGCATCCGCCCGACAGATGTTTTAAGATCGAGATTTTCTCAGTCTGAAAGTTACGTCAGAGAGCTATGTCAGAATTAGATAATTTAAATTCAGATTTAAAAAATGATCTCACGACGACGCCGGAATCCTCGTCTGTGGCGGCGGCTGGTGCGATCTTGTCGAGCGCGACGTCGGGAATCGAAGCGCAAATGGAGTTGGCGAAACTCTATTATGAACGCTGCGATTTTGAAGTTGCGATTCAGAAGTATCGCGGCGCCGCTGACGAAGCTTTTCGTGTTCGCGAATACGAAAAATATTTGAAGTGCCAAAATCACCTGCTGCGCATGTATGCGGAGCGCGAGGACGTCGCTGCCATCAACGCGACCAAAGAGGCACTGCAAGACTTGGTGTTGAAAGAAGGCTTCGAGCTCAACGCCAAGACTTACTACACGCTTGGCATCTGCGCGTCTTACAAAGGTCAGTTCGACGTGGCGCTGGATTACTTCCAGAAGTCGCTGGCGATCGCGCTGGCTTCGGACTCGAAAGCTGACATTTGCTACGCGATCAACGGCCTGGCCGTGACTTACTACTCGCTGGATCGCACAGCGGAAGCGCTCAAAGAAATTTATAATCTTCAGGTCTTTTTCCAGGTTCTGCCACTTCGCGAGATCAAGATTTCGAGCCAGATGATCAACGGCAATATCTTGCGCAAGATGAAGAAGTTCGATCAGGCGCTGGAAATTTTCTGGGACTGCTACGATCTGCTTCGCGAAGAAAAGAATTTGTATCTTTACTTGCAGCTTCTGTATTCGACGGCCGCGACTTATCGCGATTCGGGCGAACTCGACATGGCCCGTATGTATTTCAAGCTTGCGAAGAAGTCGGCGGATCCGGCGAACCTCAAGTACTTGAGCCGCCACATCGATCAGCAGCTCGCCGACTTGGGCGTGACCTCGAAAGAGGACTACGACTTGATCTTCGATGCAGGTTCGCACTCGGTGTTGGAGCGCAAAAAGGGTCGCGTGGACTTCAAGAATCAGTTCATCTTGCTCGACATGCTTCGCTTGTTCATGCGGCATCCGGGCGAGGTCTACTCCAAGGAGCAGTTGGTGAAGCAGGTGTGGAAGCAGGATTATGATCCGGCGATCCACGACAATAAGATCTACGTGACGATCAAGCGTCTGCGGAAATTGATTGAGCCGGACTATGAAAAGCCGCGCTACATTTTCCGCGCGAAAAACGGTTACTACCTGAACAAGAACACGAAAGTGCTACTGGAGCAGTAATGAGGGAGGGGAACTTGAACGCCTCATCGACATTCAGTCTAAAAGTGGTGATGCAGACACTCTGCACTTTCGCCGTCGCGCTGATGGTTTACGACGCGACTTCGACACCGGCTTCGGCTGCGCCCAGTCTGCCTTGTGCGGCGGCGCCCGCAGTTTACCCAACTTCTCCGGCTTCGGGCGCATCGCGCTTGGGCACGGACCCTGTTGGTCCATTTCCGTTGGATGCTTTGCAACCCTTCCCGTGGGCCAGCATCGAGGGCATTTGGACGGGCAGCCTGCCGGACGGCACACAGGTTTACTTCAGCTTTGAAGTGAAGACGGACTGTCAGCGCAAAAAATTGCTGGAAGTTTTGGCCTTTGACCAGAAGTCGATGCGAGTGACGGCTGAGGGAACTGGATTGGCGGCTTCAAACGACACCATGGTGCGCGCGGCGATGACTTCGGGTTCGGTGAACTACATGGTCTTCATCCGCCAGTACAAGACGAAGGCGACGCCCAAAGTTCGCGCACGCATCGTCAATGTGATCACAATTCGTCCGTTCAACGGCACAGAAGCAGATGACATTCATCTGCCAATCCGTAAAATCTCGACTCTCTCGCTGCCGGCTTTGATTCGTCAGCAGCAAGAGGCCGAGGCCGCTGCACAAGCGGAAGCGGCACGACGACGCTCACAGCAGTGAGCGTTCTCGCGGACGATTTGAATTCGTCAGAGTTTTCGTTAGGCGCTTAGCTCAGTTGGTAGAGCAATACCCTTACAAGGTATGGGTCAGGGGTTCGAGTCCCTTAGCGCCTACCATTTTTTCCCCTGAGTTGTGCTTTGGTCGGCACGACTCGAGCGCGGCCACTTCGGCCGAATCTCACGATGAATTTCTTGATGTGTCTGACGCGGGGCTTTCTCGGCGCCGCGGATTTCAGTTCGCCTTCGCGCAGATCGGCAGTTTGCGCGTGGTCGCTTGGATCTGCGAGATCTTGCTGTAGCGGCCGCCGATTTTCAGCACGGCCCAGTACACTCCGGACTCCAGCAGTATGCGATTTCGGCGCTCGACTTGGCGGTTCATGATGAGCAAGCCGCAGCGGAGATTCTTGAGCGGGTGAAAAATCGTTTTGCGTGGATCTGTGGGCGAGAGACGGCGGTCGGTGGACCAGTCGAACTCATTGCAGAACGGGTAAGGTCGCACATCTTGATAAGAGAGTTGCAGCAAGCCTTCGCTGTACACCGGCTGGCCGGTGACGGGGTCTGTACCCATGGTCGATTCATGAAAGCGCGTGGTCGGTTTCCAGCCGCTTTCGTAGTAGGCGACGGACGATATGAAGTGGGCCCAAAAGGCCGCGCGGCTTCGCGCATCGAGCCGAGCGTAGTTGGGGCAGAGCTCGGCGATGTCGGCTGAGCCTTCGAGCAAGTTGGGTGTGGACTCGCGCACGAACTTGGCGACGAAGAGCGACCAGTCGCGAGCCTCGGGGCGCGAGGTTTCCCATGCGGGAGCCGGAACACTTTGCGGCCATTCGTCGGTGGGGATCGGCGGGAGATCCGGATAGTCTTCGATCGGGCCAGCGAGCGGATCTTCCTTTTCTGAAATGGAAGACACGTTCTGCGAGGGCGGCGCGCAGGAGGAGAGCAAAGCCGAAAGCATGATGATCGCAGCAAGGGCCGATAGGCCGACCCTCGCGCTGTCGTGTTTTCGAAGCATCACTCTATCTTACGGAAGATCAGTGCTGAGAGATTTGTGAGGCGCGAAGATCGGGACGAAATTCAGACTTAGGTCGGTGGGCGATCTGCGGTGAGCGCAAGTCTCAGGACTCTGGTTGAGGTGTCGGCGACTCATTGGGCGCGCGCTGCCGCGACTGACGTAGTGTCGAGCGCAAGCGCTCGTGCAAGTCTTCGATGCGGGCTTGGCGGGCGTCGGACTCGGTGGGTGCGCCTTCGATGAGATTGTTCACGTACTCGTAGGCCAACACAAAGTCGATGTAGACGCCACCGGGGATGGGAATGACGGGCGGAATGTAGTGCGTGAAGACTTCGTGGATCTTTTCCTCAAGGCGAGAGGGGACGATCGCATCGCGCGCGAAGCGCAGGTGATTTTTCTGCGCGCCGATCGGCGCGGGGTTTTCCGGCATGCCGAGTAAGCGCGTGCGGAAATCAAAGTCGAAAGCGACGTGGACGCGCGGGTGCGGAGCTTGCTCCTGCGGGCGAAGTGGCTTCTCAAGAACTTGCGTGAGCAGCGCCATGAGGTAAGCCGGCAACACGCGATCTTCCGAATTGAAAGAAGTGAAGCGAAGTAGGCGGCCATCTTGTGCGAGTTCGGCTTCGATGCGCACTTGGCCTTCGATGCGATGTCGGGCGAAGTCATCGGGATACACGAGGTGGCCGTCGATGCGCCGGTGCAGGGCCTGGAAGAAGTGCAGGGATTCGAGAGTTTGCTGCAGGCCCATGGCGTTGCCGTACTGGACGGCGGAAGAGTAGCCGTGGCCTGCGGCCTCGACCGCGAGCCAAGGATCGGCAGTACCGTCGTTCGAATTGGTGGTGTGCACGGCGATGTCGCCGTCTTGAGCGGCGCGATTCCACTTCTCCGCGCGCTGAGCGGCGGAGTGCAGGCCAAACTGCGTGGGCAGCTTGCGCGAATCGCCGCGCTGTGCGGGTGAAGATTGCTGGCGTGGGTGAATCGCTGAGGTCGCAGATTCGACGGCGGCAAAGGTCAATTCCAGAGGTTGCGGCTCTGGCGTCGGCTTGAGGGTCTGAAACAAGAAAATCAACGTCGCATGTAATGCTAGAGACGCGATCAGCGCCGCGACTTGAGGTCGCGACCTGAGGCTTTGATTTAAAATGCGTCGGACCAATGCGACGGCCACTTTGATTTCTCCATGAGAAGATCAACGAGGATCTTGAGGCCCTCAGCATCCACATTATCAAAGCGATTGGGAAGAGGAGAGTCGAGGTCCAAGACGCCGAGAAGTTTTTCGTCGGCTTGGCCGCGATGGAGGAGCAAGGGAATCACGATTTCACTGCGTGACCTGGCGTCGCAGGCAATGTGACCAGGGAACTGCTCCACATCCGGAACGATTTGAATTTCACGCGTGCGGGCCGCGGCTCCGCATACGCCGCGCGAAAATTGAATGTCGAGGCAGGCGGGCAGGCCGTGAAATGGGCCGAGGCGGAGATGTGAGGCTGTGTTCGCCAACTCGTCGACAAAGTAAAAGCCCGCCCAATTGAGATCCGGCACGTGATGATAGATGAGGCTTGTGAGATTGGCGCAGTTGGCGAGCCATCGGGGGCCGACAAGGCCCGAGAACTCCAGCTGCAGTTCGCGATAGAGCGAGGCCTTTGGCAGGCCTCGCCGATCATGAAACTGATAGGGGCCCTCGCTCACTCCAAGTCCTTCGCGAGTTGTCGAAGCGCTTCACGTTGAGCGGCGTCCGTCGCGAGTCGCGCGTCGGCGATGGCCTTTGCACGAGCCTCTTGAGCCGCGAGCTGGCCTTCGGGCAAATCCATGTAGCTACGCAGAGCTGTTGCTGCATTTTGACGCTCGAAGAGGCTTGCGGGTTGGCCGAGGATCAGGCCGCCGGTGAGTGCGGACTTCAAGTGACCGAGCAGCTGAGCTTCGAAGTCGACCGCGCGACCTTGGAGCGTGCCCAAGAAAAACGGCGCGTTCGGCGTGCGCTGCAAGCTGCCGAGCACGCGACCACGCACACGCGTGAGCAGATTCTGTTCGGTGTTCTCCAGCGCTTCGTGCGCGACTTTCAAGAACGAGAAGATGCGCTGCTGCTGTTGATTGGAATCTTGCGCTTGGAACCAAGCCGTTTGCTTGAGCCAGTTGGCTGTGGCCTCGCCCGCCAAGAAGAATGCCTTCTTCGTCGCCGGAGAAAGTTCGCGAAGCTTGAGGAAGTCGTTGAGCGCCGTCTCCACGCGCTGGCGAACTTCAGCTTCGTCATAGGCCGGTGAAAGACTTCCGGGGCGGAAGACTTTCAGCACGCGAATGTTTTCGCGCAAAGTGGCGCCAAGTCCTTGCGCAACATAATAGCTGGTGAGCGCGGCGAAGCGATTGCGCAGTTTGTACTCGCTCATCAGAATGTCGAACTCAGTTTTCGCTTCGGCGGGATCGCCGAGATCCGCGACCAGCTCGGTGAGTGCCGTCGCGAGGCTGTGTGTGCGACCCATTTTCGCTGCGGGGTCTTGGATGAGTTGCATCCAGCGCTGCAGAATCTGCGTCGGGTCGCGACCGATGTCATAGCGCACGCAGAAAGGATCGACGCCGCCTTGTTGGGCGTCAGCCATGCCGTCGTCGCAGAACGGAACTTGCGGATCCGTCGCTTTCACATCAGCGCCGTTGTTGTAGAGCACCGAGATGATTTGTCGGTCGTACTCGAGCAGCGGACCTTGCGCGACGCCGTGAGCGTCGAAGGCGCCGTCTTCCAGAGCGTAGGAGTTGTACTCCATGATGGAATTGGAGAACACCGGCTTCGCGGCGTCGGGATCATAGCTGAGCGAACCTTTGAAGTTGTGGGCCAGGCCGAGCACGTGTCCGACTTCGTGAAACAAGACACCTTTGAGAAGTTCTTTGGCCAGGACTTCCGGCGACGACTTCATGCCCAGTGTGATGGCGCGCTCGCCTTCAAAGAAACAAGGCAGCGAGTGGCGCTCGCCCATCCAGTGCAGTCGCTCGAGTGCGGCTTTCAGCGCGGCCGTGCGAGTTTGCGTGAGCGAGCCGGTTTCCCAGAACTCGCGACCGATCTCGATCCACGCGTAGGGAAGATAGATCACGCCATGTGAGGTGATGCCGGTTTCGGGGTCTGAAGCTTGCGAAGCATAGGCGCTCGAAGCGTTCATCACCGAATCCCAGTTGATGACGTTGTAGCGCGGGTCACCCAGCTTCACGTTCTTGGGCAACACGCCCATGAAGCGCACCATGTCTTTGCCCCACATGGATTGCGAGTAGCGGTTCCAGGCTTCGACACCGTGACGGACCGGCTCGAGATAATCTTGCGGGATGTTCGGCGTGACCCACCACTCGATGGGTTTGTTGCCACCCTGAACATCAAAGCGTTTTGCGGTCGCTGTGCGCATGCGACCCAGACCTGCGGGAAGATCCAACCACACGGGCTGGCTCAAAAATCCATAGCGAGAAGCTTGCGGATTCAGGCGCGGATCATCGAGCAGCGGATCAGCGCTTGCGGGAACCAAAGTGTCGCGCGGAAAGCTCGACTCCATGAACTCGACGACGGAGCCATCGGCCATTTCAACCGTCGACTCAATCAGCAGGTAATTGCCTTGCGGCACGAACTCGATGCTGCGAATCCAGCTCACGCGTTCGCTGGATCCTGGACCGAAGAGTGAGCCCAGCAGCGTGGCGGCGCGATGAATTTCAACGGTGATCGACGTCGGAGTTTCCGCGACGATCGGATACTCGGCGATGAGTTGCTGAGGTTGATTGATGTTCGATTCAAAGCGATAACGTTCGGTTGCGCGAAGTTGCAAACGATCACCTTGCACGACAAAGCGAGACAGCACATGCCCGATGGCGATGCTTTGCAGCAGCATGCCGTCTTCTTCGCCGATCGTGGAGTACTGCAAGTCCGAACCAAACAAGAAATCGCGGTTGAGCAGCGTCGCCTTGTCAAAGGTCACACGGCTGGCGATGGCGGCGGATGGATTTGAAGTGAGCGAGCGAGAAAATTCCCGACCCTTTTGCCGAGCCCGCTGGGCCATCTGGGTTTTGACGTTGGCGAGGCGCTTCGCGCTCGGGCTGACCGAAGGCAAAATCTCTGTGTCGATGTGAAGCACCGTCGGCGCTTGAGGATCGATCTTGGCGCTGGGTCGCGAGCAAGAGGACAAGCCGAGTGCGCCGAGGCTGATGGCCACGACCGCGGACAGCGTCCAACTTCGAAATACTTTTGCTGTAGGAATGTTTCGCGACATAAATCCCCCCGGTGTCACGATCTGTGCTGGGCCCGCACGAGGCTCGACAAAATTTGAGGCTCACAACATGCGCTTTTTTTCATGCTTTGGCTAATAAAGAGCTTCGATAACGGGGATTAGTTTCATTCACTGTGATGCATGTCGCGGCGCGCTCCCGACGTGCAAACTTGCGAGCTTCGCGCATGTTGAGTTGCGGAGGCCTCGGGATGCGTTTAACTTGCTGTCCGCTATGGCGCTCGACACGATTCCCACCTTACTGAAAGTGAAATTGCAGGATCGCGATCCTGACTGGGAGGTGCAGTTCCTTACTGCGCTCTGTCATGAGCGAGTGAGTTTGGTGCAAGATCAACCTGTTCAAGGGCCGGATTCATGGCCCTACATGATGATTCGCACAGGTGGCGAAGAGCCGATGTTGAATTTGGTTCGCTGGGCCTCGACCCGCGGGATTGGCTTTGTGGTGAATCCGGATCAAGCCATGCCTGACTATGTTTTGTCGTACGGCATGGTTTGGAATTGCCGAGAGCGCGGCGAGTTTCTCACGCCAGCGCCGGAGAAGACTTCGGAGTTGATCATTCGCGACGGCGAACAACTTTTTGCGGGGCCGCCGAGCACGACCTACTTGCCTGAAGATGTGCGACAAGTGCTGCGCGATTTTTTGCGTCGTCAGCGCGTGCAGGCGCCGCGCGTGTTGATGCTCAGTCGCGATGAGAAGGACTGGGATTTGGCGTTCAGCATTGAGAGCTTGAATTCTCCGCCGGCGACTGAACATGCGGGAATTGCCGAGGCCATGAGTTGGTTTTTGCCCGCACATTATTCCGTCGCGCTGGTCAGCGAGCGTGTGGTGCCGGGCTTCGTGGCCCTTTAGGCCCGAGTGAAGCCGTGGCGCCCTCAGCGCGCGTCTTAAATTTCTTCGCGCAAAGCGCGCAGCAGTTTTTCAACGTCGGGCGCGGAGATGTTGAAATGCGGAGAAAGTCGCAGCACTTCGCCGCGCTGGCTGACGAAAATTCCCTGCTCTTCAAGCCGTTGCATGAGTCCCGCGCGCCAAGCATGCGGGTGTCGAATGCCGAGCATATGCGGCGATCGATGTTCAGGCGGGGGCAGTTGAAATCCCATTTCCCCGAGCTGGTGGGCCAGCAGGTCCGTCCAAGTCGACAACTGCTCGGCGATCTTTTCTGGCGTGACTTCCCGAATGAGACGCAAAGCTTCGATCGCCATGGGCAGTAGCTGCAGATTCGCGCGTTCGCCGACGTCGAATCGTCTTGCGCCCGCCTGATAAGTGTCGAGATCGCGCACCAGTGCGGTGAAGTCTTGAGCCCCTTCGCGCGACGCCCAATACTCTTCCAAAGGTTCGGTCATCTTCAGCGCGGAGTGAGGACTGACGTACATGAAGGACAGTGAATAGGGGCCGAGCAACCACTTGTAAGTGGGTGCGACAAGAACGTCGGCTGACCAGTCTCGCACATTCAGGGGCACGGCACCGGCGGACTGGCAGACGTCGACGATGACGACGGCGCCGCGGTCGCGAGCGGACTGCGCGAGGGCTCCGACATCGATGCGTGCGCCATCCGTCCAATGACAAGGTGTCAGCGCGAGGACACGAGTTCGCGAGTTGATGGCCTCTTTGATGGCGCGGGTCCAATTCTGATCTTTGGGACACGGTACACGAACAAGTCGCGCGCCCGACTGCTGTGCGAGACGGGTGAGAGGATAGCGAAGCGCGGGGAACTCTTCATCGGGCATGAGAATCTCGTCGCCGGTCTTCAGCAGTCCGTGGACGAGGAGATTGCGCGCGCAAGTCTCGACACCGTAGGTGGCTGAAGGCTGGAGCGCGATGTCTTCAAGCTTCGCGCCGATCAGGGCGGCGAACTCGGCGCGCGCGAGATCTGTTTCAGCAAAAAAGTGGTAGTCGATGGGAAGAGTCCACGGCTGGGACTTGCGTTCGACGGCCTGGCGCCCGGCATTCAGCACGCGTTGAGGCAGTGCCGACATGCCGGCGAAATTCCAGTAAACAATGTCATCGGGAATTGAGAAGTCCGCGCGCGTGAGCATTCACGACAAAAAGCGGACTTCAGCGTCTTTGTCAAAAGCCGCCCGGTCGCGGCAGAAGTTCCAGCAAACACTCGCGCCAATACTCGGGCGCGTCTTCTGAGAAATCGATCGCGATTTGCCAACGGTCTTTGGTGAGGCGCTTGGTGCGGGCGATGGTGCCACCGATCTCCAAGTTCATCGCATCAATCGTCAAGTACACGCGGTCGCCTTCGAGCTCCTGAAGCGAGAGTGAATCGCGAAAGATCTTGGGTGCAAGGTCTTTGCGGTCCACCTCGAGCAAGAAGCCCCGGGTGGAGGCTTCGACGAGCCAGCCCTTTCGCGACAACTGGGTCATGTGATCCAGGGAAGTGAAGCCTCGAATCGCGAGCGGTTCGACCACTTCTCGTTGCGAACCTCGGCGTTCGCGCGTGCTCTTTTCTGACATCACATCCCCCCTTCGCTTCTGCTCTCGCTTGGGTCTCCGCCCAGGCGATTCTCACTGCGGCTTCTAACAAACTCTTCGGAGAGGGCAGGACCTAAGTTGAGCCTGAGACGCTGTCTCGGTGTCTCAGTTCGAGATGAGGCCCAAAACCACTTAGGAATTCGCCGCAGATTTTGCTGTCTAACTTTTTTTACTCAAGTTTTTCCAAGGACCTACGCTAGCTGAAGCTGGCGAAATTGGTGAACCGAGCGACAACTTCCGTCACTTCAGTGCACCTCGGAATGATGGCGGGATCGCCGCGGCGATCTTCACTTGATTCGGGCGCAATGGCTGATGCTGATTTCGCTCGAGTTCAAGCCGATCGCCTCGAACATCACCGAACGTCGACCTCTGGGGTCTCGCTTTTGCTCCATGGACAGCTTCGATTGGGAAAGTTCCACCACCCGAGGAGGTCCGTATGCGACAAGGGTTTTTGTTTTTGGCGTTGTTGGGCGCAGTCATCATGGCTCAGGCCCCGGTACAGGCACAGGCCGATTCGCCCGCGGCAAGTATTCGGCTCAAGATCGATAACAATACTTTAGTGGATAGCGACACCTTCGCGAGCATCTCCCGTCGCGGCGGACCTTCGCCCGATCTTGAGAGTGAAGATGGCAAACTGTTCTGGGGCTTCTATTACAGCTTCATTATGGAAGTCGTACCGAAGGCGAACCTGCGTGCGAACTCGTCGTCCATCGCTTGCTATGCGGGATCTGCGCAGGCTGTGCCGGCGATCCTTGAGGGATTGATCTCTTACACTGAAATCAACGGCGAAGAAGTTCCGTCCTTACGAAACTTCCGTATTCAAGCCGACGACTCGATCAGCTTTGAAGCGCGCAACACGCGTGCTGAGACCGATGAGGAGCGTGGGCGGTTCCGAGTCATCGAATTGCCGCGCTGTCAGGACTTGGTGTCCTGAGTGCGATCGGCCGACTTCGGCAAGTAGACTTGGAAGCAGGTTTCACGGCGGTCGAGATCCAGAAGAAGTCTTCCGCCGTGACGTTCGACAATTCGTCGCGAAATGCTCAGTCCCAAGCCTGTGCCAAGTGCGGGCGGCTTGCTGGTGAACAAAGGCTGAAGAATTTTTTGCTTCATCTCTGTGCTCATCTCAGGGCCTGAGTCGATGACTTCAATCAAGCATTCAGCGCCGCGATCATGGGTTTGAATTTGGATCCAGCGATCTTTTTGCCCTCGAGTCGCATACTCGGCGTTGTTGATGAGGTTGATGAGCACTTGAGAGATTTGCACGGGCCGGCACTCAACCAAAGTTTCGTCGTCGATCAGTAATTCGATGCGCAGATCGCGCCACTGATCCTGGGCGATTTCCAGAGTTTGTTCGATGACATGACGAAGTGAAATGCTCTCCAGGTCTTCGGAGAAATCGGCACGCGAAATCAGCCGCAGTCCGTTGATGATTTTGGCGATGCGCTGGCAGACCGAGACAATTTTGCTGGTGTCACGCAAGACAGCGCTACGGAAGTCGTCGGGCAAATTTGAGGTTTCCTCGATGCGATCAAGAATCTTTTGACCTTTGAGCGAGATGATCGCCAGGGGATTGTTCACCTCGTGAGCGATGTTGCTCGAGAGTTCACCGATCGCGGCCAGTCGACTTTTTTGCATGGACTCAGCCTTCGCGGTTTCGCTTTCGATCAAAAGCCGCGCGAACTCGCGAATTCCCAAATAGAAAAACGCCCCCAAGATCACAGCGACGCCGACGGCAGTAATCAGCGGTGAAAGTTGCATGAGGCCTTCGACGGGCGGGTAGATCAATTGGGCCGGATAGGAAAGTTGAACGAACCACAGCGCGGCAGAAAGAATGCTCAGCGCGATGCCGTAGGCGTTTTCGGATCGCGGGAAGCAGGCCAGGGGCACAAGCAGGGCGGGAATGTAGAACATGTGCACGCCGGTTGAGACTTGCGAGCTATCGGCGAAGGCGAAGATCGTGAGGTTGGCTGGAATCAAAAACATGAGCTTGGCGGCTCGCGAATGTCCGCGCTCCAAAAGTAGCAACGCGGAAATTGTCAGCGCCATAAAAATGATGTTGTTGGCGGTGAGAACGACGCTCTTGAACCAAGCGGCCAGTAGTAGAAACACAAAGATCGACGGCAAGGTCGCCAGAATCAAAATGCGTGTGCGGTGATTGGCGAGGCGGGCCTCGATCGCGGCATAGTCAAAATTTGAACCATGCGTGAGCGAATCGGCCATGGGCGCTACACCTCTGGAGCGAAACGCGGGATCAGGCCGCGCTCGGCTCGGTAGGGCGGTTCGGCGGGAAGCTTGGGATCTTCAAAGCGCTCCGGCCAACGTACGCTTTCGCCATCCGTGATGCGCATCATGCGATCCAAACTCTGACGAGCGTGTTGCGCCACCTCCGGCGGGACATCGACTTGCGGTGCGAGATCGCGAAGTGAATTGCGAAGCTTTTCGAGCGTGTTCAATTTCATGTAGGGGCACTCGGCGCAAGCGCAGCTTCCCTCGGGCGGCGATTGAATCAACTCCGCATCGGGACGGGCCAGCCGCATCTGGTGAAAGATCCCGAGCTCCGTGGCGACGATGAATTTGCGCACGCCGCGGTTTTCCCGCACTTCTTGCAGCAAGCGAGAGGTGGAACCGACCACGTCAGACTGGCGCAAAATGCCTTCGTCACATTCCGGATGTGCCAGCACACGAGCCTCGGGGTGACGGGCGCGCAGCTGCTCAAGTCGACGGGCGCTGAACAGCAAGTGCACGTCGCAATTGCCGGCCCAGAGTTGCATGGGTCGATTGAGTTTCTTCATCAAGTAGCGACCTAAATTTTGATCGGGTCCGAACAAAATTTCGCGATCGCGCGGGATCGCCGCCAAAACCTTTTCGGCATTGGACGAGGTCACACAGACATCCGTGATGGCTTTCACATGGGCGCTGGAGTTCACGTAGGTGACCATCAGGGCTTGAGGATTCCGCAGGCGCCACGCGAGGACCTTCTCGTAGGGCGAATTCTCAACCAGCGAGCATCCGGCATTCAAGTCGGGCGCGAGCACCGTTTTATCAGGTGAGAGTAATTTCACGCTCTCCGCCATGAAGGTCACGCCCGCCAGCAAGACGATCTGATTCTGCGAGCGAGCTCCCCACTGCGCCAAAGCCAAAGAGTCGCCGACATGATCGGCGAGATCTTGAATTGCGGCGTCTTCATAATAGTGCGCGAGGATCAGCGCCTGACGTTGCGCCTTGAGCTTGAGAATTTCATCGCGCAGCTCGTGCGGGTTGTTCATGCGCGCAGTTATCCCTCTGCACTGTGGACTCGGCAAGACCTATTGATGAAGGGCGTTGTCGTTCACAAAGGCGAAGTCGGGCCCTGAGGCACGGGGAGCGTCCATCCCCACGTATCTTCGCTGCGACCGTATTGGAGATCCGTCAATTGCTTGAGAAGCTGACGTGAAAGCGGGCCGACTTGTCCCTGTCCCACCTGCAACTGCTGCCCGTCGATGCCGAGGGTGGATACGGGGGAAATGCTGGCGGCCGTTCCGGTGCCGAAGATCTCGCTGAGTTGGCCGGACTTCAGGCCTTCGCGGATCTCATCGAGTTTCAGCGCGCGTTGCACGACTTCAATGTTTTGCGCGCCCAAAAGCTGAATCACAGAATCGCGAGTCACGCCGGGCAGAATGCTGTCGTTCAATGGCGGTGTGAAGACTTTGTCGCCCAGTTTGAAGAACACATTCATCGTGCCGACTTCTTCGACGACTTCTTTGTGAGCGCCATCAAGCCAGAGCACTTGCGCGTAACCTTGTTGCTTGGCCACCAGCGCCGCTTTCAAGCTGGCCGCGTAGTTGCCGCCGGTCTTCGCCGCGCCAATTCCGCCGGGTGCGGCGCGAATGTAGTGCTGCTCGACTTTGATCTTCACGCTCTCAGCGCCTTCGCCGTAGTAGGCGCCAACCGGTGAGCCGATGAGATAGTAGAGATATTCTTTAGACGGTCGCACGCCCAAGAAGGCGCCGGTGCCGATCAAGGTGGGTCGCAGATACAGCGCCGTGCCGGGTGCCTTCGGAATCCAACGGTCTTCAATCTGGCAAAAGCGTAAGAGCGAATCGATGAACACCTTCAAAGGTGGTGCTTTCATGCACAGGCGATCAGCGCCAGCTTGCAGGCGCTTCCAATTCATTTCGGGACGAAACAGACGCACTTGTCCGTCATCACCTCGGTAAGCTTTCAAGCCTTCAAACAAAGCTTGTCCGTAATGAAGTACTGAAGCCGCGGGATCCAAAGGCAGCGGGCCATAGGGAATCACGCGCGGCGAGTGCCAAGCACAAGCTTCGGCATCCACGTCGCTCACGGCTTGCGTGATTTGCGACGAACATTCCACCAGCAACATATGATCGGTGAAGTGCTTGCCGAAGCCCAAGTCTTGCGTCGGCGGAAGAGTCTTGGGTTGCTTTGTCGGTTCAAAGCGAAAGGCGATCAAAGCTCGCCGCCCTTCAGGGTTGTGACGATGGTGCGCGAAATGGTTTTCAAAGTTTCCATGACGCCTTGGCCTTGCGAGGCCACGGCTTCAAAATCCGGCGCGTTCACGCGATTGAGGGCGGCGCGCATTTCGGCCAAGGGCATGGCGTTGGGCAAGTCGCGCTTGTTGTACTGAATCACAAACGGAATGCGACGAATGTCGTAACCTTTTTGTTCGAGATTTTTTTCGAGGTTGCGCATGGACTCGAGATTTTCTTCCATGCGCTCCGCTTGCGAATCCGCAACGAACACCACGCCGTCGATGTTGCCCATGATCAGGCGTCGGCTGGCGTCGTAGACGACTTGTCCAGGCACTGTGTAGAGGTGAAAGCGAGTCTTCCAGCCGCGAATATCGCCGACGTCCATAGGCAGGAAGTCGAAAAAGCGCGTGCGCTCGGGGCCCACGCCGAACTCGAGCATCTCCGATGCGCCAAGGCCGGCGGTGCGGGAGTAGGCCCACTGCACGTTGGTGGTCTTACCGCCCAGCGAGGGGCCGTAGTAAACGAGTTTGCAGTGAATTTCTTTGGCTTCGTTGTTGATGAACGCCATAGCTTACAACTCCACCCGGTTTTCGAGCGCGCGCCCGAGCGTGCGGTCGTCGACGAAGTCGATGTCGCTGCCGAGGGGCACGCCGCTGGCGATTCGCGTGGCCTTGATGCCGCGCTCGTGAAGAACTTTAGCCAAATACAGAACTGTGGTGTCGCCTTCAAGGTCAGGGTCCAAAGCCAGAATCACTTCTTCAATGGGTTTTCCCGCGGCTTGAGCGCGATCAATGCGCTGCCAAAGCTCGGCGATCTTCAGATCATCGGGTCCAACGCTGTCGAGTGGCGAGATCGCGCCGTGCAGAACGTGAAAGCGACCTCGGAATACACCAGAACCATCGACGCGCACGATGTCCGAAGGCTCTTCGACCACACACAAAACATCGTCGCGTCTTGAGGCATCAGCGCAGTAGCGACAGATCTCGGCTTCGTCGGTGTAAGAGAAGCAGCGTTCGCAGAGGTGAACTTGCTCGCGCACGCTGACCAGCGCCTCTTGCAGACTTTGCGACAGCTCAGGCTGGCGCAAAATCTGATAAGCCAAACGCTGAGCTGTCTTGGGGCCAATACCCGGCAGACGGCTCAATTGGTGGACGAGTTTTTCGAGGGAGTTAATGCGAAGCATGATGTCCTAGTGAAGTGAACGATCTTCAGAATGGCAATCCAAAACCGCCCGTCACGGCCTGCATTTCTTTGGCGTTCACGTCTTTAGCTTTGCGAAGTCCGTCGTTGACAGCCGTCATCACCAAATCTTGCAACATCTCGACGTCACCGCCTTGCAGGACTTCGGGCTTGATTTGCACGGCGATGATCTCGTGGTCGCCACGGAACTTCACGGTGACCGCTCCGCCACCGGCTGAGCCTTCATGCTCGCGTTGGGCCAATTCTTCTTGCAGAGCCTTCATCTTGTTCTGCATCTGATTCGCTTGGCGCATAATATTGGCCATTCCGCCGCCACCGCCACCAAATCCGCCACGTCCCTTCATGTCGATCTCCTTCAAAATTCTTTCAGTTCAAATTCTTAGCGGTTGAATCTCAAGCCTCGCGACTCATTCGGCGTCGCGAATGCCTTTCACCTGAGTTTTAAAAACATTCTTTGCATTGCGCACGATTGGATTTTGCTCAATCGCCTGCTCGATGGTTTTCGCGCGCTCGGCTTTAGACGCCGACTGCTTGTCTTTGGGAGTCTGCGCCGGGCCACTGGCCTCGGCCATGCGCACGCTCACTTTGAGTCGCTGGCTCCACAAAGTCTCAATGAAGTTCTCGACGCGCTTCACGTTTTCGGGATCCGAAATCTTATCGAAAATGATGGCTACTTTTTTGGGGACGCCGACGATGAGGTGTTCCGCCGATTGCTCCACCACATGCGTATTTTCCAAGAGCGCGCCGAGAAGTCCGTTGGACTTTTTCACACGATGCACGAACTGATGCCAGGGATCATCGCTGGTCGGCTCGTCGTCAGTCGCGGCAGCGCTGGGCGCGCTGGCGGCCTTCGGCGCTTCGACTTTCGGCTCGTTGAGCGGCGGAGCAATGTTGACCTTTTGGCCTCCGGGCTTCGCGGGCTTGGTGAAGTCGTCGACGCTGTACTTGCGAGCTTCGGCATTCGTTGGCGACGTGCTCGAGGCCACAGGCTCGGTGCTTTGTGGTGAAGTCGCTTGTGGAATCGCGCGGGGCATGGACGCCGATGAGGCGACAAGCGAAGCGGCTGGCGAAGTCTTTGGCGAAGTCGTTGGTGAAATTGGGCGCATCGGTGCGCCAGCGAGAAGCTCGCTCAGCTGCGCCAGGCGCGGCGATCCGGCCATGCGCAACAGCCCCATCTCCAGCACCAGTCGCGGATCGGGAGATCGCAAGATGTCGTTGACGGTCTTCAAGCTCATATCGAAGAGCATGTGCAGGTCTTCGTTGGTCGCTTCTTGGGCCAGCGTCTGCAAGGCTTGGATTTCGCTGTCGGGAAGATCGACCACGCGTGTGGGATCTTCCGAGCAGAGGCGCACCATCAGCAAGTTGCGCACTTCTTCGAGCAAATCCTGCGCATAGAGTTTGGGGTCGACGCCGCTTTTGCCGACGGACTCTGCGACCTGGAGCGCGCGGGCCAGATCGCGCTGCACGAGCGCGGCAAGTCCGTCGATCACCAGTTGGCGGTCGGTGAGGCCTAAGACCTCGATGACTTTGCTGAGTGTGATCTCGAGATTGCTGAAGGTGATCACTTGATCGAGCAAACTCTGAGCGTCGCGCATGGACCCGTCGCCTTGGCGGGCGATCGCCCAGATGGCTTCGGTTTCGGCGCGAACGCTTTCGGCCTCAATGATTTTTTGCAAGTGTGTCGCGATCACGCGCGAGGGAATGCGACGGAAGTCGAAGCGTTGGCAGCGCGAGAGAATGGTGTTGGGAATCTTCTGGGCTTCGGTCGTTGCGAGCACGAACACGACGTGCGCCGGTGGCTCCTCGAGAGTCTTGAGCAAAGCGTTGAACGCCGCCGTTGAGAGCATGTGCACTTCGTCGATGATGTAAATCTTGAAGCGACCTGAGGACGGCATGTAGCCGACGGTGTCGCGCAGTTCGCGAATCGCATCGACACCGTTGTTGGACGCGCCGTCAATTTCGATGACGTCGATGGCGCGCGAGGTGGCGATGTCTTGGCAGTCGCGACAAGTTCCGCAAGGCACGAAGTCTTGCGCATTGGCGCAGCGAAGTGACTTGGCGAGGATTCGAGCTGTGGAGGTTTTGCCGGTGCCGCGCACGCCGGTGAAGAGCAAAGCTTGCGGTAAGCGGTCGCCGCGCAGGGCATTCAGTAAAGTTTGTGAGATATGCTCTTGGCCGACGAGATCTTGAAAACTCTGCGGGCGATACTTGCGCGCGATCACCTGGTAGCGGGAAGTGCCCACTTTGTTTTCGGCGTCCGCTGCATCTAAACCAAATCCAAGCTCTTGGCTCATTTGTTCTCGCTCTGTGAGTCCTAAAGTGCGTGTGCGTCCTGACCTCATGGTCCGCGCGCCTTTGCTCCGATTTCGCGGAGGCCCCTTCGGGCCGACCTCTGTCGAAATTCAAACGGCATGAGGTCAAAGCGTCGCGGTTTTTCCCCGAAGCGGCCGAGCAAAAAAATGGTGACCGGGCACCCCACGTCGCACGCGGCTTCCGTTACCGTTGCTTCCTTTCGGACCTGGCGGGATTAGCGGTGCCTCGTCGCGTGGGACCCGGCCGTACGCCTCGGCGGAGAAACCGCCGGAGACTAGCAGGGAGTGGCCTTGCGCGCATCCCGTAAGTCAGTGGTGCGATGAGTAACGCAATGCGGAGCGCGGGGTCTGCTCGCTAGGGGCTTGTGGAAAACTTGGGCTGCTGAAGATTTGAGCGCTGTGCGTCTCTGTGAGGATTGCGTCAGGCCGCGCGGCTTAGGTTGAGCGTCCTGCAATCTGTTCGAGCCTGAGGCACTCGTCCAGCCACCAAGCCTCGCCGGTGAAGCCGGGGAAAAGTGTGGGGAAAAACCGATCTGACCAACGCGAAGCAATCCAACCCGCGTAGTTGATAATGCGAAGCCCCCGTAAAGGTTCAATCAATGCGAAATCCGGTGGCGCTTCGCGTAGCTCTTCGTAGCCAGCGACTAACTCTTCGAGTTCGGCCGCGGCCTCGTCATCGGTTTCGACGCTTCCGGAGAGCAGCATCCAGAAATCCTGCACCACTGGGCCATTTACGAAATCGTCGAAGTCGACGAAGTAAAAACCGACGCCGTCGTGGCGATCGTCCTTGAGCAAATTTCCCTTGTGGCAGTCGCCGTGAATGCGAATGTGGGAGCGCGGATCCATGTTCTGTTCAAGAAAGTCCAGAATGCTTTCAGCGGCCTCTCGATAGCGAGGCCACACGGCTGGAGGTGCATAGCGCTCAAGCAGCGCCAGCGGCACGCGTCCGTAGTTCTGTGCGGTCATGGTCACGCGATGGCGCGCGGGACGGCGAGCGCCGACGTTGTGCAGGCGCGCGAGCAATCGACCGGCGGCGCGCAACTCGCCCTCGAGAAACTCCTGCGGCATGCGACCGGCGCGCTTGGGGAAGATCGCCGTGATGAAGTCGCCATGCTTTTGCGTGTAGCCACCGCGCGGATGCGTGAGAGGCGCGACGGCGGGCACACCTTCTGCGGCGAGCTCGGCCAAAAATTCGTGCTCATCTTGAATGGCTTCGGTGGACCAGCGACCAGGTCGGTAGAACTTGGCGATCACGCTGCTCGGCGCGGCCGGATCTGCGGCGTCGCGCTCCAGGCGAATGTCAAAGACTCGATTCTCATAGGAGTTGAGCTGCACCAATTCGCCGGTGGGACGAAAGCCCCACGCCTCTGCGGCGCCCAAGATTATGTCCGGCGAAAGTCGATCGTAAGGTGAACTCATGGGCCGGTCATAACAAGTTGTCTGGACTTTGGGTATGGGCGAGGTTGAATAGTGTGAACTTCAACTCGCATTGAAACTTGTGGGAACCGCAGACGAGAGAAGCATGAGACGCCGCAACTTGCTGAGCCTTCAACAAATCGAGTCTGAATTGCAGGCGCCGCTTTGCCTGCTTCGCCGACGTGGACTGAAACGTTTGACCTTAATGGTCAACCGCCGCGGCCAAGTGCAAATTTCCATTCCGTGGCAGCACAGCGACGAGTTCGCGTTGCAATTCGCGCTCGACAATCTCGAATGGTTGCGAAAGCAACTGGAGAAGTCGAAGGAACGACGGGCGCAACTGGAGAAAAATCAGCCCGTACTTCGCTTGGGTGGTACGGTCCCGTTTCTCGGTCAGGAGTTTCGCCTGCGTTGGATTTCCGGCCGCACGCGGGCTCGCGCGGAGTTCGCCGACGGCGAGTTGCGCGTTTACTGCACCGAGGTCGATGCGGAATTGTGGAGGAAGCTGATCTGCCGCCAGTACGAGGCGCAAGCGCGTTGGCACATCGAAGAGCGCGTCGCGTATTGGGCCGAACGAATGCGCGAAACCTATGGGCGGATTTCGTTTCGAGCGCAACGCACGCGTTGGGGGAGTTGCACGCGGTCGGGAAACTTGAGCTTCAATTGGAAGCTGATGTTCGCGCCACCTGAAGTGATCGACTACGTGGTGATTCATGAGCTCGCACATCGCCAACACCTTGACCATTCGCCGAGATTTTGGAGTCGAGTGGCGGAGTTCGATCCCTATCACAAAGAACACCAAGACTACTTGAAGCGGCACCAGCATCGCGTGCACTTTCTTGAAAGCTTCTCGCTGGCTATGGACCCCATAGCGACCGATCCTGTGACGGTTGAAGTTGAGAACGGGAATCTGTCGCTATGAAGACAGCCGGCGCGACCCACCTCCAAGATGTTCGTTTGCTGCGGATTTGGGGAGCGGCACTTTGCGGATTGTTGATCTTTGGCTTGAATGCCGTGAACGCCAATGCGAACGAAGTCGACAAGCCGAAACCTTCAGCTGGCTCTCGGAAAAAATTAAAAGCCGAAGACCCGGCGATATTTTCGAAGCTTCAGAACGGAGATTTGGTATTTCACACGTCGCACTCCAAACAATCTTACGCGATTATGTGGGCGAGTAAGAGCCTGCGCAGTCATGTCGGAGTGATCGAACGTCACGGAAAATTGGTTTACGTTGTCGAAGCAATTGGTCGGGTGTCGCGCACGCCGCTGCAGCGCTGGATCGCACGTGGTCGCTTGAAACGTTGGGAAGCCTACCACGATCCTCGACTCAACGATGAGCAAAGGACGAAGATGGTGGCGGCCGCAAAGACTTTGATTGGTCGTCCCTACGACTTGCACTTCACTTCGGGGAATAAAGAAATTTATTGCAGCGAACTTGTTGCACTCGCCTACGAGAAAATCGGTTTGCCTGTGGGCCAATGGCAAAAGGTTCGCGAGCTTGATGTCGATAATCCGCTCGTGAGAAAACTCGCGCTCCAGCGCTGGAAAAAGCATCCCGTTTGTAAGAGCGAAAAGAGTTTTGAGGCTTGTTGGCCAAAAATCCTTGAGGACACTTTGATCTCGCCAGAGGCCTTGGCTCAAGACAAGAGCCTCGTGCGGGTGTTTTCGAACTATCCCTGAGCGCACGTCGCTGACTGAGTCACGGCCTCGCTGTGAACAGATGGTCGCCAAATACGCACATCGAGGCGCCCTAAAACGTCACATTCAATATGTGAAATCCACAAAATTCGATCTGAGGCGCTTCAGCCTGAGCCCCGGCCTTGCAACTTCCGTCGACGCTCGACATCCACCTGAGGTGGAGACGCACATTCAAGGGCCGTTGGCTTTAGCCACGCGGCTCAAATCGGAACGTGGAGGCGGAACGTGACGCAGAAAACTCTTTGGCGAAGTTTGATGATGGTGGCGCTGATCTCGACTTCGATGTCGGTCGCCTGCACCAAGAAGAACTCATCGTCCTCGGCGCCTCCGGCCGCTGGTCCGTCCGTGCCGAAGGAGCCCACCGAGTTGGATGGCCAAACGGCCACACCGGCCCAGGAACCAGTGAGCGAAGCTCAGGTTGCGCGCGGCAAGGCGCCGCGTGATGTGGTGGTTTACTATGATCCCTCGGGTTTGACGCCCGAACAATTGTTCGAAGCTTCGCAAAAACTCGGTGCGCCTTCACTGGATGTGCAAAGTGATATTCGCGGTGCGGATGCACGGCCTCTGTTCTATACGGGCGCGAGTGTGGATCAATTGCGCGAGCAATTGCGAGTTCGCAAGGCGGCTGAAGAAGCGCAGGCCTCGCCCGAGCAGCGCGAAGCGAATCGCGAGTTGGCGCGAGAGATCGGCGTCGCTGGATTTGATGTGGATTGGAATCGTCGGCGCGCCTCTTTGCGCTTTCACCTGCAAGGGCAAAACGGACCGATCGAAATGCAGGGGCGCATCGATCAGAACATGGGATTCCGCGTGGGTCGGGCTGAAGTGTGGCCGCACATTGAGGCTGAAGCTCAGTGCGTGGATCTCAGTGGCGGATGTCGCAATGTGGTCGTGAAAGTTCGCGAGGCGATGCAGGGTGGCTTGGTGAGAACGGCCTACATCATCGCCCGACAGACCAAAGCTGTGCTGACTTTTGAGGGTCGCTCGCCGCAGGCTTCTAGTCGTGGCGGTGCGGATCGCTGGATGCGAATGGCCATTCACTCCGAGCAAGGCTCAGGCGATGAGCGCATGATTCAAGCGAGCCTGGCGACATCAGAGACGATCGACGGGGCCTCGAGCTTTGGATTGTCGATGCGTGTGCGTCGAGCCGGTTCGGATGAAGTCATTGGCGTGACAGGTCCGCTGGTGGCGCCGCGTGGCTCAATGGATCTCAACATCGGTTTGAATGTTTCGCCGACGGTGACCACGATTGACGGACGTGTGGTGCAGACCGAAGGTCGCTTGGTCGATACTCTGCGTGAAGTGCGACTTGTGCGAAACGACTCGCGGGGAAATTTGCAGCTCATCATCGTTCCGCAAGGAGCTGACGCCGCTGTGGCCACGGAAGTGGTGCGCGTGACCGTCGCTCGTCAACAAGTTCCGACGCGAGGTTTGTGAATTTTGTTCGGCGCGCAGGGTCGTGCGATTGGAATGAAATCAGTTTGATTTTGAGCGCCGCGATGAGCGGCGATCGACGCTGAGCCGATGAAACTGGCGCTTGGGTGCAACGTGTCCAACGCTGCGAGAAGTCTTGTCAATTCTTGGACCCGGTGAAAGCCTCTCCAGTAATGGCTTACACCGAACTGTCTCCTCTTGAAGGATCTGCGATCGAAGCTTCGAGCCCATCAAGCGACCAACTCTCTGAACCCAATTCTGCTGGCCAAGTTGCGAGTCCATTCAGTGGTCAAACAGTGGGTCAAACAGTGGGTCAAACGGGCAACAGCAAGGCCGCGCTCGGTGAATCGGGTGCTGGAGCTTCGCCTGCGCACACGAATTCGCATTCGGCTACGGCTCAGCCCCACGGCGTCGCGGCGCCTTTGGCCTCGCCCGAAAAGCCGCAACCACCACGTTTGGCGGACTACACCGATTTTCGCCAGTATCTGAAAGACGTTTATGAGTTTCGTCGCGAAACGGAGAGCACGGGGCTTCGTGCCTATTCGTACTCGGCGTTTTCCGCGGCGGCGGATATTCGCTCGCCGAATTATTTGAAGCTCATCATTGAAGGGCGCCGAAATCTCTCTGATGACATGATCTCGCGCTTTGCGCGCGCACTTCGTCTGAACAAACTGGAGACGGAAGAATTTCGTGTGCTGGTTCATTACGGGCAGGCGACCGAGCCGATTCAACGCAATCAGTTCCTCAAGGAACTGGCGGACTTGCGAGCCGAGCGGGCTTTTGCTTCGGGCGCGATCAGCGAGCAGGCTTGGGAGAAGATTCCAGGCTGGATGGGTTGGGTGATTTTCGCGATGACGGATCAAGCGGGCGTGCAGTTTGATCCTGAAGAGCTTTACAAGCTCATTCGAGCGAAGACCTCGCCGGATGATGTGAAGGGCGCGCTTCGCAAACTCATGCAAGAAGGACATTTGGTGGGTGAGTCGGCCTCGCAAATGGCGAAGGGCCGCGATCTGATCGAGTCGCCGCAAGACTTGCCGGTGGCGATGATTCGCAAGCTCCAAGCGGAGTTGATTTACTTGGGTATTGAATCGCTGTTTCGCGATTCGCCGAAGGAGCGCGAGTTCGGCGCGATGACGATGGCGATGACTCAAGAAGAATTCGACCACGTGCGCTTTGAGCTGCGCCAGTTGCGCAAACGCCTGCAGAAAGATCTGATGGTGCGTCGGCAGTCATCGAAGGGTGATCGCGTTTATCAGCTGAACATTCAGCTGTTCCCCGTGACGGATCCAGCGGGTCACTGATCAAAATCGTGAAGAATGAAAATGCGGGACGGGCTGTCGGGCCGCCAAGAGCGATCGGGGGGCGAGGCTCTCGGCCGCACGGCCTTTCCTTTCAGAGTTTTGGCAGCCTCCAGGAGAATTCACAGTCCAAGTGAATCCAGGGATTGGGGGAGGGGGTCCAGAGCCCGCCAAAACGCCGAAACCGCTAGACGTTCGCTGGCCGCTCACGTCCCGCACCCTGCAAAAGGAGCAACTGTCAGGCCAAGAGCTGGTCAATATTGAGGGCCAAAATTCACTTTGAATCCTCCAACTTGGGTGTCGGTCCGTGCGTGTTCCGCACGGGCAGCCGGCAATTCCGTCGCGTCCAAGAGCAATGTCTCGCAATTCAATCGGGAAACTTGAATTCTCTTCATGAATCGTCCACAAACTCAGCACTTCAGCAGTTTGTGAAGTCGATCTCGGCCCATGGAGGGCGGTGTCAGTTCTCGGCGCTTTGACCGTGAAGTGGCGACGCTCGAGGGCACTCTTTGAACTTCGACCTGGATTGAATCAGGGCTGTGTGGACCATAGGAGAAATGAGCATGCCGATCACGCGCGAAGAGCTACGCGAAGTCCCTAAAAAAGTTTGGCTGGCGGTGATCGTCGCGGCCCTTGGTTACTTTGTCGACATCTACGACTTGCTGTTGTTTTCGATTGTTCGAGTCCAAAGTCTCAAGGATCTGGGTTACGGCGAAGCCGACGTGCTCTCCAAAGGCGTGATGCTCATCAACATTCAGATGGCGGGGTTGTTGGTTGGTGGGTTGATTTGGGGCGTGTTGGGCGACAAGCGTGGTCGGCTGTCGGTGCTGTTTGGCTCGATCATCATGTACTCGGTGGCGAATTTCCTGAACGGCTTCGTTCAAAACGTCGAGCAGTACGCGATTCTTCGCTTTGTCGCCGGAATCGGACTGGCGGGAGAGCTGGGCGCAGGCATCACCTTGATTTCGGAAATCATGCCCAAAAAGATTCGCGGTTTTGGAACCACGATTGTGGCGTCCGTTGGAATTCTCGGCGCCGTCTTCGGCGCCTTGATCGGTGAAGTCTTTGACTGGCGAACCTGCTACATCATCGGCGGCGTGATGGGCTTTGCGATTTTGCTCCTGCGCGTGGGCGTGACGGAATCGGGAATGTTCGAGCAGGTGAAACAAAAAAGTATTGAGCGCGGCAATGTGCTGATGCTGTTTAAGCGCAAGGCTGTGTTTTTGAAGTTCGCGTACTGCATCCTCATCGGCGTGCCGATTTGGTTTGTCGTCGGCATTTTGTTCACCTTGGCACCGGAGTTCGGCAAAGCCTTTTCGATGACGGAACTTCCCACGGGCGGCAAGGCCGTGATGTGGGGCTACATTGGTTTGGCGTTGGGTGATCTGACCAGCGGCTTAGTTAGTCAGGCGATGCGCTCGCGAAGGCGCGCGATCCTCGCGTATATGTTGCTGACCATCGCGGGAACCGCCGTTCATCTATTGTGGCCGAACCACACTCTCGTGAGCTTCTACGCACTTTGCTGTTGGATCGGCATCGGTGCGGGATATTGGGCAATGTTCGTGCAAGTCGCGGCCGAGCAGTTCGGCACGAACATTCGCGCCACC
Organism: Bdellovibrionaceae bacterium UBA2339; assembly: GCA_002344785.1. Taxonomy (GTDB): domain Bacteria; phylum Bdellovibrionota; class Bdellovibrionia; order Bdellovibrionales; family JAMPXM01; genus UBA2339. The sequence goes on along the minus strand of DDUL01000035.1, from coordinate 93,040 downwards.
GTCACCACCTCGGTACCGAACTTCGTTCGAGGCGCGACCATTCCGCAAACGCTGGGCTTTAAGGCGCTGCTGCCCAGCCTTGGGGTCGTGGGCTCGGCCTTTGTTGTGGGTGGCGTTTCATTTGCGATCGCGCTATTTGCGCTTTGGCGATTGGAAGAGACCTTTCATAAAGATCTCGACTATCACGAATGATCGGGCGCTTCGTCGTCAGCTTCGACGGCGGAATCCAACGCCGAGATCCACCAGACTCGGCGGAGTTTTTGATCGCGAAAGTCAAAAGGCAGAGTCGACTTGCTTAAGTCGCGAAGCTTCGCGTGTTCGGCGATCTCGGCGTCGATCTTGAAGTCGCGCTTGTTGGTCGAAAACACCAGCGTGCCGCCCGGTTTAAGGCGCTCCAGCAAGCGATCAATCAACCAACGATGATCGCGCTGCACATCCCAGGTGCCGACCATCTTCTTCGAATTTGAAAACGTCGGTGGGTCACAAAAGATCAAGTCGAAGCGACTTTGGTCATCGCGAATCCAGTCGAGTGCGTTTTCAACGATGAAGTCGTGATGCGCGGTCAACAGCCCGTTGGCGATGAAGTTCCGCTCGGCCCAAGACGAGTAGACCGGAGACATGTCGACGCTGGTGACTCGCGCGCCGGCCTTTGCCATCGCGACACTGGCCATGCCGGTGTAGCTGAAGAGATTCAAAGCGCGAACGTTTTGGCCGCGAGCCTTTCGATCGCTCACCTCTTGGGCGAGGCGGGCGCGGACAATTCGATGATCCAAGAATAGTCCGGTGTCCAAGTAGTCATGCAGGTTGACGAGGGCGCGCCATGTGCCTTCGCGAACTTGCAGTTCGACCTCGCGCTTGGCGCGCTTGGAGTACTGCTTCAGGCCATCGCCTTCGCCGCGACGATGTTGGACTTCGCGGCGCTTGATAATCAGATGCTCGTTGTCGAATCCCAACTCGCGAAGAGCTTCGAGCGTGGCGCTGAAGTTGGCCTCTTTGCCTTGGTCGACGGCTTCGCGCCGATCCCACAGTACGGCGTAGTCGCGATGCACTTCGATGATGGAGGGGAACTCGGGAATGTCGCGATCGTAAAGTCGAAAGCTTTCCACGCCGAGTTTGTCGGCCATGGGCTTGAGGCGGTCCCAGTTCTTTTTGAGGCGATTGGCGATCATGGATGTGGCTTTAGCCGATGTCGGCGCGGGGCGCCACAGAAGTCTTTTTCAGAGACCTCGTCGGCATTGACCTGGGCGGTGAATTCCGTCACTTGTAGGGCGCTCAATGTGGGTTTTCCAAACTCGGATTTTCTCTCGGGTTCCCGATGGAGGTCGCTGATGTCGTGCTTGAAGTTGGCTGTTCGCACTTTGTTTGCCTTGGCTCTGGTCGTGACGGCTATGAACTGGGGAATGTCGGCTCAGGCGACGAGTTCGACTTCGTCGGCGACGAACTCTGCCGTGGATCCGGTTCAACAGTGCATCGACACTTGTCATGCGTTCATCGAACAGCCGGGACCTGAGTTGCGTCGTTGTGTTTCGGATTGTTTGGCGATGGAGGCAGCTCGCTGGAGCAACTTCACGGCGACGAAGTGTGAGACTTACGAAGATGATTGTGATCGCGGCGGAGATGATCCCTCCAATCCCAGCGATCCCGAGCCTTCCGACGACGGCCTGTTCTGATTCGCCACTGGGACGGCTCATCAGCGAGATGAGATTACCGCGATGATTTGATGGATCCGTCTTCGTAGTATTCCTCGTCCTTTTGGAGCACGCCATCCTGCCAGGTTTTTTGGCGTTGAACTTTGCCCGCCTTGTAGATCATTTCCACTTCCAGCGCGCCTCGTTCATTGAATACCCGATGCGCGCCTTCGCGATCGCCTTCGTTGTTGTAGTGAGTCTCAGTTTCTTTGCTGCCATCGCGGCGATAGCTGGTGTGTTTGCCGATGGGGCGAGCTCCCCATGAGCGTCCTTCGCATTGAATGAGAGACTCCAATGAAAATCCGCGACGATTGCGAGGGCTGTCATCGATGGCGAAGCGGCCGCTGTACTGTTCTTTGCCATTGTCCCACCACAGGCGCTGCTGCATCTCGAGACTAGCGGTGTTGACCACCAGACTTTGCTTGCGCTGACCGTTTTGCCACCAGCAAGTGGAGTCCTTCACAAGCGTGAGGTCGCGAAGCGTGACAAACTCTGTTTCACGAGCTTTTTGTCCGGATTCAAAAAACTCTTCGTCGCGACCGACCAATTGACCTCGATCGTCGACCTCCATGCGTCGCTTCACTTGGCCATTGGCATAAAGTTCGGTGATGCGCTCGTGGCCGTTCGGCTGTTTCTCTGATTTCTGCGTCGCCGCCTTGGGCTCGCGAATGACGCCGGTGTTGAGCAGGCTCGCCCAGTTTGAATGCTGTTTGGCTGCGGTCTCTGACTCGATCGACTCGCCCTTGAGATAAGTCGCTCGACGCACGACTTTTCCCGCATCGGACTTGAACTCGAGTTTTGAGGGTCCTTCGAATCCACAGAGTTTGGCATCGAAATTTTCTTCGCGCTTCTTGGAGCAGCGTAAGTAGGTGAGGTCGCCGTTCTCCAAATAGCCGGCGGATGAACCCACGCGCACGCTTGAGTTCGCATCATCGCCATCTCGAACATAAAGTTGCAGCTCTTTGAGTTTACCGTTGTCGTGAAAGCGTTCGGATCTTCCGAGCTGGCGCCCGTCCACATATTGTTCGCGTCGAATGACCGTCTTGCTGCCGGGCTTGAACTCGAGCTGCTCGCCGTGAAGTTGAGTCTGTCGGTTGATCACTTTGTAGCGGCTGAGAGTGTGTCGTTCCTCGGATTTAAACTCCTCCTCGAGGACACGACCGCGACTCATCACAAATCTTTCAGTGACGGGCTGATCCATGATCTTCCTTCGACAAAGCACTTCGCCCTCGATGAAGACGCGAACGTCACGATCCTCGTAGTCGACTTTCTTCCCGGCGTGCGTGCACTCGCGTGCCGTGGTGCCTGAGGCGCCGGCCAACCCCGTCAGCGTCGTCGCGAGGCCAATACAGAAGTGAGCCACGAACATCTTGGGGAAATTCTTCATGTTCACATCGTCGCGCCGCTCGGCAGGTGCGGCAACTGCACTTCGGTTTCAGGTCTCGCCGTGATGGACGGAGGTCGAGGTCGGGTCGGCAGTTTGACCAGTTACCCAATGCGCAGTTGGAAATTGGCGAATTTGTTTTCATGCTGTGAGGCATGCAACGAATCTCAAGATCTCGGGCACTAAGCTTCATATTGATGTTGGGCATCGCTTGGCGAGTCGAGGCGGCTTCGGCTTGTCCGTTGGCCGAGGCACACGCGCAGAAATTGAATCAAGAGTTGGTCGAGGCCTGCGGAACCGGCGCCCCGCAGTGGGATCTCAGTGAGTATGTGCCCGACGATGAGATTTGCTCGGGACGTCAGGCGGCGTTGAGTCTCGTGCAACGACAGATTCGCGAACTTTGTGAAGCGAACTCGCGCGACAAGCTGAAAGAGATCAAAGTTCTTCACGCGCGTGCCCGCCTCGTCAGTGACTTTCAATTTAAACGCGAGGGCCGACGACTTTCCATGGTCGTGCCGATCAAGGAGTCGCCGGTCTTGTCGAATTGGAATCAACATGTGGAACTTTTGGCTCGATATATTGGTCAGCCTCGACCGGCCTCGTCTCAGGTGCAGTCCGAGTCAGTGGCTTCATCGATGGCCGACGATGCAACTGAGCGGGCCGAGAACAAAGCGAGGCAAGAGCGCGAACAAGCTCGGGAAAGACGATTGAATGCCTTAAAGGCCGAGCTCGACGCTGCGGGAAAGCGTTTTCAACTTCGCATCAAGGCCGTCTGGGCTAGTCCAACGACTGACGCCGATGAAATCGCTCGCCGACAACTCGAGGTGGAGCAAATCACTCAGCAATTTGAAGCTGAGCAGAATCGAATTCTCGCCGAGATGCAGAGCGTGAAGTGAGAGGTCCTGCATCGGCGAGTTGTTGCGATGCTGTTGAGGTCTACGCTGCTGTGGCCTCGACCTGCCTTGAGGCGAGTCCGGATTTGCACAACCCACATTGAGTGACGTCTAAAAGTTTGAAAATCTACTCCAGGTCGAAGCGAGTCTCGGGTGTGGTCTGTCCAAACTTAGACGGTTGAGGGGTAGAAAATGGGTTTAGCAGAAAAGCGCGCCTTGAATGAGTTGCAGACGACAGCTTGGCCGAACTTCATGACTCGAATTCAAAGTGCGGCGAAGTTTCCCGTTGCGATCGAGCCGAATTGGGACTCGCTCATGCCGCACGAGAAAAATGCGACGCGCTTCACGCAGTTTTTCGAGCAGGCTTTTGTGAAGCCACTTGAATTGATGTTTGGAAAGTTCACGCAAGACGAATTCACCAAGGGCGCCGTTGCTGAGGGTCTCAAGAAGATCATCATCGTTGGAGACAAGGCCGTGTACAGCGCCACGCAGTTCGCCAAATTTGAAGGCGGCGTGCTGACCGTCACGCATGATGTGTGGACGAACATCACCCAAGAAAAAGATCGATCTGAAAACGCGATTAAGGCCGTTGAAAAGGGCCTGTGAACATTTGAATTGAGGAGGACATTGTGGGTTTAGCAGAAAAGCGCGCACTCAACGAACTTCAAACTAAGGCATGGCCGGGGTACTTGGCGCGCATTCAAGCGGCGGCGTCGTATCCGGTGGAAGTCGTTCCGAACTGGGATTCCTTGATGCCGACAGAGAACAATTCGGCTCACTTCGTTGAGTTCTTCGATCGAGCCTTTGTGAAGCCTTTGGAGCTGATGTTTCAAGAGTTCTGCAAAGATGACTTCACCAAGAATGCGGTTCGCGAAGGTCTTAAGAAAATTGAGATCATCGGTGACGCCGAAGCTTGGAGCTCGACGAAGTTCGGCGAGTTCAAGGCCGGCACGCTGACGGTCCGCCACGACTCGTACACAAATTTGGATGATTTCAAAGACCGCTCTGAAACGGCTCGAAAGGCTGTCGAGTCCGGTCTGTGAGTGCTTGAGTTTCGAAGAGACGAGAAGTTCTGCTTTGAGACTTCCCTTGGTTGCGAGAGCCTGAGTGATCAGGCTCTCTTTTTTTGGAGAGACCAGGGGAATTGCGGTCGCGCGTGAGATCAGTCGTCGGCCAAGCCGTTTTCGAAAGCCTCGAAATCGACAAAGACGTAAAAGCTCTCTGAATCGAAGGACTTCAGTTCGGCAATGGCCTCATGTCGATCGATGTACTGAACAGATTCGCGCGCCACGGTGACGCCACGGCCGATGTAGGTGTCGTCGAGGTTGAAGTCCACGCAAGCGTCAAAGTCCATCACCAGTGTGGTGAAGCCGCGCGAGCCTTCGTCAATCTTCACGAGACAGGCGTCGCCCACGGCAAACGGATCAATTTCGCCAATCCAAATTTCACGAATGATGCCTTGTAAGTCGCGCGGGAACTCGCGAACGCTGGCCGGTTGTGGGGTCTCTGTGGCCCTCGCAGCTGTGAACGAGACCGCGCTGACGCAGACCGTGAGTGCAAGGAGAGCTAAATTTCGAGACAAGATGAACTTCAACATAGGAGATGTTTTCCTTTCGCAGGCGGAGTGGCGGGGGGCACAGGGCGACTTCTAGAACACTTGTCGGCGTTTAGAAAACTGCGAATCCGAAAATAAGCTATGCACCTCCTGCATGGAAAAGATGACAACATGATCTCATGACCGTGGGTTACAGATCGTGGCGTGCTTCGTTTCGGGCTTCGTGGTGCGGCGAGGTCGTGAGCCGATTCCGAGTTGGCCCAAGTAGAAATTGAAGTGAGGCGAAAGTGTCGTGGCTTTATGATTTCGGTTTACTCAGTCTGATTCAACTCGTGGCGAGTTCGGCCATGTTCGGCATCATTTGGTTGGTGCAGCTGGTGTTGTACCCGGCCTTCGCATCCATCGATGAAAGTCGGTGGTTCGGATTTCACAAGCTTCATACGGACAACATCACTTGGTTGGTTGGTCCCTTGATGTGTGTGGAGCTGGCAGTGAGTTTGGCGACTTTCCTCATGCGCCCTTCCGCATGGAGCGGTGTTGGGCTGGCGTTGACCCTGAGTCTCTGGGCGATGACGTTCTTTCGAAGTGTGCCGCTGCACATGCGGCTCTCGCGGTCGCGCGATTCGGCGGAGCGAACGGTTTTGGTCGAAGCCTTGCTTCGCCACAATCTGTGGCGAAGCTTGCTGTGGACGGCACGCCTCATCGTCGCTGTGGTCCTCGCGCGGGGATGAGGCCGCGCTTCGGCTTGGTGTTAGGGCGTGCACTCACTGGCTTGGCGATAAATTGCGCGATACTCCTTAGCCGTCATCGCGATGGGCGAAAACAGACATCCGAGGCTCTCGCCACGAGATTTTGCGCGTTGAACGCGGGCTTGCAGACTGGGGAGCTTGTCGCGACCCAGATCCCAGATGGCGTCGAACTCGGATTGAAATCGCGAGAGCACTTGTTGGGCCGAGCGGCCTCGTAGCTCGATCAGGTTCTCAATGTGATTGGTCTCGGCGGACTTGGACCAGTTGAAGGATCCCGTCAGCACATCTCGGCCATCCACGATCATGAACTTGTTGTGCATTTGATGCGTGAGGTATTCGGAGGGCTGTAAGTTGAAGGCCTTTACGCGAAGTTCGATGTTGTCTCTCTCAAGCCAAGATTTGCGTTTGTGCAGATCGCGATAGTCATCTTGATTGATCACCGCGCGGACTTTCACACCGCGATCGGCGGCACGGGCGAGGGCCTCGAGGACTTCAGGCAGGCGAATTCGCGTCGTTGCGATGTCGAGTTGCCGATCGGCGGCGTCGATGGCGCGCACGATCTGCGAGGTCAGAGTCGGAGCTTGCCGGTCGATGCGCAGGCGCTGAAGCGTGTTGAAGTGAATGTCGAGATCGCGCTGCGATCGCTCTTGGGTTTCGACGGCGGGATGTTGGAGAGCTTCGCCGAATTCTTCGGCGTGCTGCCACAGTCGTTCGAACTCAGTTTGAAACTGATCCGAGGCTTCGGCCTCGCCCTCGAAGAACACGATGTTCTCGTGATAGTTGCGATACGAACTCAACGACCAGTTCGCGCTTCCTGAGATGACACGTTCGCGCTTTGTGCCCGTATCGATCGTGGCAAACTTGTGATGCACCTTCACGGATCGACCGAGAAAACGCACGTCGATCCCGAGATTTTCCAGGGCTTGCATCTTCACTTCATTCTCAGCGGGTGTCGCGTAGCCTTCGAACAAGAGTCGGATGCGAAGTTCGCCACTTTGGAGTCGTGCTTGGGTCTGGGGAGATTTCAATTCGCGAATGACGGGTGATCCGTCCGTGGTATCCATGTTGTACATGGCGATGTCGATCTGTTGATCCGCTTCTTGAATCCAAGTCGCAATTTGTTCCAGCGTCGGATCGTGGGGATGAAAGAGAACTTCGATTCGCGCCTGTGCCGAATGCGAAAGCGCGAGGCTCGAGAGAAAAAGAGAAGTCGTCATCAGCAGCTGATTCGTCAGGCCACCGAGTGTCGAGTTGAACTTGGAACTGATGTTTGCAGTGACGAGTGAGTGTTTCATGCGCTTTCACCTCATGGGTCGAAGTTTTGTGGTTCGCGCGCGATCCGTCGTTCACGAATGAGCACCTGCTTAGTGCGAAGGCTTGGAAACAGCGAATACCTAAGCCCACAGTTAATATGCCGATGGTGAATGATAAATGATTCAGTATCAGAAATTGGTATACAATTTCAGCTGGCTCACTTGGCTGGTAGTGAGCCTAAGCCTCTGTAATTCATTAAGAAATCCAATTGATCTGAGCGAGTCAGGACTTCTTCGTCAAGCGGCGAGCGAGGTGGACTCCGCCGACACAAAGGGCGCCGACGGCGACCCCTACGAGGAAGTTGACCCACATCGGGCCATGGGACTCGAGCGTTGGATCCTGACTCACGAGTTGGTGGACTTGTTCGTACACGATGCCGCCACCGACCAAGAACATGGCGAGAGTTCCGGCGATTCCGAGAAAGCGCATGAGTTGCGGGGCGAAGAGGAGAATGCCGCGACCGAGAGTTTGCGCAGCGGCGGATCCGCGCTTGTGCAGCCAAAGTCCGAGGTCGTCGAGTTTCACCATGCCGGCGACAAGTCCGTACACGCCGATGGTCATCACGGCGGAAATGCCACAGAGGACGGCGAGTTGTTTCGTCCACGGTTGGTTGGTCACTGTGCCGAGCGAGATGACGATGATTTCGGCGGACAAGATGAAGTCGGTACGAATCGCGCCTTTGACTTTGGCTTGCTCAAATTCTTTTGCGGTCATGGAGGCTTCGGAAGAGCTGTGTGAGGGCTGAGAGTCGGCGGCTTGGCGCCGCTTGAAGAGCTTTTCGACAACCTTCTCAAAGCCTTCGAAACACAAGAAGGCGCCGCCGAGGATCAGCAGCGGTGCGAGCAGAGGTGCTAGAAAAATGCTGATGACGAGGGCCAGGGGGACGAGGATGACTTTGTTGATCGCGGATCCCACGGCTACGGCCCAGACGATCGGCAATTCGCGGTCCGCAGCGACGCCGGAAACTTGCTCCGCATTGACGGCCAAGTCGTCGCCGAGAACGCCCGCGGTCTTTTTTGCGGCGACTTTGGTCATGACGGCGACGTCGTCCAGTGTCGTGGCAATATCGTCAATGAGCGCGAGTAAGTTGGCCGAGGCCATAGCGACGTATCCCTTCAGCTGACTCAGTCCGAGTCGCGTGAGTTCTCACTCAGGATGGGGAATTCGTGCGGCCTTGTCCAGTCTCTGTTCAATTCAGCCAGTTTGGCGTGGCTCGACGACAAGGTTGACCAGTGTTTGGTTCAGCAGAATGTAGGCGACTTCGCCGAAGGTCATGGGGGCGACAGGTCCGACCTTCTTTCCCTCAAGTTCGGCGTACACGTAGTTGAGGATGCAATTGCAAGAAAACACCGGGTCACGGGAAACCTGCCGAGTGTGCTCGGCAAAGGCGGCCGCGTAGTCGGGAACCGGCTTCGCAAAGTGATACTTCACGCCTCGGAAAACAGGCGCGTAGAGATCGACGTGTCTTTCAGCCAATTGATTGAAGCTCACATTGATGTGCGCGCCGGAAAAGTCGGCGATCAAGGGAAGACGCGTGTCGATCTTGTTGGCGCGCAAGAAGTCGGCGAAGTTCACCACTTCACCGTTGATGCGACAGCTTTCGATGCGGAATGAGGTTTCAGGGAACTCGACTTGATATGTGGATGTGGGCTCGAAGATGTTCACGATTTCGGTTTTTGCGATCAGCTCGTTGGGCAGATCCACGTGCAGCAGTATGGCCGAGTTGTCGAACCTCTCGAGTGTGCGACCATCCATGACGAAGGGGGCTTGGTCCGCTGGGGCCTCGAGGCGATTGCCCGTGATCCAACCGACGAGGTTGCCCGCAAACAAGTCGGGAAAGTTGAAGACATTCTTGGCGAACTCAAGATGCGCTTGGGACATTCCGGGAATGAGAATGAGCGAATACCCATTTCCAAAGTAATGAGCGGGGATGCGCGGCAATTCTTCGACGCTGTAGGATTGAATGCGGAAGTTCTTGGGTGCGGGAATTTGGCAGACATGCAGCAGTTGGTCCGACACCAAGCCTTTTTCGGAACCCATGAAGTAGGAGGTTGATCCCGCAATCCAGTTGCCCGGTTTGAGTTGCCAAATCGCTTCGCTGGATCCGGCAATGAAGAGAATTTCACCGCGGTCGATCAACTCATTGACTTGGGGAGGGGTCAGTAACTTCGTCATCTCGCGGTCTCCATGTTGGCGTGACTCTCAAGCGCTTGCAGAAGCATTTGGACGTCTTCTTGAACGCGATGTTGTTGGCGTTGGAAAAATTCTCGAGTGGTGACGGCTGCCGCGGCGATCGAAGCTTCGCTGGGATCGGCTTGCAGCATCAGACGCACACGAGAGAACATGAGTTGAGAGACGAGATGGCGAAATGCCGGCGGTTGGTCGGCCAATAGCAGGCGTCGCCAGCGTGGATCGTCCGTGGGAGGAAGTTGAAGCTGATCGACTTCGTTCATGCCGCCTCGGCGCGTAGCCATTTTGCGAGTTGCACTTGCAGGGCCTTGATGTCCACCGGCTTGCCGAGGAAGCCGTCCATTCCCGACTTGAAGCAATTCTCCACATCACTGCTGAAGACATTTGCTGTCAGGGCGACGATTGGCACTCGGGCGGCTTTGGGATGGGGAAGATCGCGAATTAACTTTGTGGCTTCGATGCCGTCGAGCTCGGGCATCTGACAATCCATAAAGACCAAGTGATAGTTCTGTTTCTTTACGGCTTCGACGGCTTGTATGCCGTTTTGGGCAAGGTCGACCTTCAGTCCGAATTTTTCAAGAGTTGCTCGCATGACAATCTGATTGACGGGATGGTCTTCAACGAGCAGCACATGGAAACCATCGTAGCGTGTGAACTCGTCCGTCTTCACTTGGCTGGCGTCGGTGGAGAGAAGTTCGTCTTGTGAGGGGCCGAGCGGCAGGCGCAAGTCGAACCAGAATGTTGAGCCCAGGCCCGCTTGGCTTTCGCAATCAAGTTTTCCGCCCATCATCTCGACGAGTGTGCGACTGATGGCGAGACCAAGGCCTGTGCCGCCAAACTTTCTTGTCGTGGATGGATCGGCCTGTTCGAAGGGCATGAAGATACGTTGAACAGTTTCTTGGTCCATGCCGATGCCGGAGTCGCGCACCTCGAAGTGAATGGAGACTTCGTCGAGCGAAATGTGTCGCTCCGTGGCCTCAAGATGAATGGTCCCACCGACGGGGGTGAACTTAATCGCGTTGGTGAGCAAGTTGACCAACACCTGGCGAATGCGAAGCGCGTCGCCCACCAACATGCGATCGCAAGAGAGTCGACGAATGCAGCGCAAGTCGATGTTGCGCTTTTTGGCCGCGAAGCCGACGTTGTTGACGACCATTTCAATGAGTTCATCGAGCGAGAAGTAGGAGCTTTCAATGCGCAATTTTCCGGCCTCGATCTTGGAGAGATCGAGAATGTCGTTGATGAGGCCGTGAAGGTAAGAAGCTGAGTCGAGCAGCATCTCGACGTTCTTATGTTGGCCTTCACTCAGGCCGCCTTCGTCTTCAATCATGCGGGCCAAGCCGATGATGCCGTTGATGGGGGTTCGGATCTCATGGCTCATGTTGGCCAGAAAGCGCGACTTGGCGATCGAAGCGGTTTCAGCGATTTTGCGCGCGGCCTGGAGTTCGGCATGACTGCGCCCGAGCACTTCCATTCGCTCGCGAAGCACAAACAGACATTCAAGCGCTCCGACTCTTTCGGATTCAGGAAGATTGCGGATCTGCTTTTCAAAGCACTTGAGCAATTCGAGCTCTTGGGAGGGAGCCGCTGATGTTGTCGCGGGCGCGGTGTTGGATTTTGCCACAACGCTTTCGTCTGAGTTCGCTTTGAGACTCATCACTCACCTCGCGTGTTAGGCCGTTGCCAAGTTGGTTTTCCAGAGGCTCTTGCAGAAGATGCGAATCTTCTGAAGATCTCCTTCTGAGAGGCCCACGATGGAACACTTAATGACGAACTCGTCATCGACGGGCGTGCAGGCTTCGATTCGACAAGGCACTGAAGTGATGCTGACGTCTTTAAACAGCGACGTGTCCAACGAGAACACGGATCCGGGGAGCGCGGACATGGGGCTTTTCACAGTCATGGTCAGTTCGCCCACTGAAACGAGAGTGCCTGGAATTTGCAGACTGACGCGTCCGTTGGTGCTCTGATTGAGGCGGTACTCGACCCACTCTTTTTGCGCGGCTGAAGTGTCGACCTGTAAGATCCGCGAGAGTTTGCCGTCAAACACCATGGGATCGAGAGGTTTGACGATGTAGTCGACCGCGCCATTGGTGATAGTGACTTTGACGGTGTCCACCGAGCAGTCGCCCGTCATCATCATGATGGGGATCTCGCGATACTGTGGATCGCGCTTGAGGCGCTTGAGAATATCGACACCGCTGAGGCCCGGCATATTGACGTCCAAGAGAATGAGTTTCACTTGGTCGCGGGCCGTGCGAATGAACTTGGTGAGGTCGCTGAACAAGTCGAAGTGCATGGGGGTCAGTCCATGGCGTTCGATCATCAGGCTTGCGATCGCGACGTCGGTTTTGTTGTCATCGACGATGGCGACAATGCCTCTTTCTGAAATTTCCTGATCTTGATCTGCGGGCCGATCTGATTTCATGGGCACTTCGTTTTGGTCCATTTAGGCCTCCGGCAGTTTGGGTAATGTGGCGGCATATTCAAGTTCGATGTGCTTGAGCAGAACGCGGAACTCATTGCAGTCCCGCCCGCCGACGCGGAGGAAGAGTTCGCCGATCAGGCAGAGCTGATGCAGACGACTCAGGCCGAGATTGCCGGCTGAAGCTTTCAGTTGATGTAGAAGTTGACGAATTTTGTCGAGCGAGCCGGCTTGCAGAGCGGGACGCAGCTGTTGAATGAGGCTTTCATTGGTGGAGATATAGGTCTGACGAAGTTCTTTGAGGAACTGATGTCGTCCCAGGGATTCGGCGAGCGCTTTAAGTTCGCCGATCTTGTGGGTGTCGACGTTTTGAACCAGCAATGCTTGTTCGATCTCATTGAGCAGATTCATGCAGCTCCTCCCTCTCACGTGCCACGGCCGCGGATCTGTTTTGATGATCAAGCCCGAGGCCCCTTTGTCTTGATCACTCTCAGGTTAGGTGGGGAGAAATTTGTTAAGACTCAAAATTGAGTTAAGATGCAGCACGGTTAAGTCGAGCCCAATCCGCTGTTAAGGAATGTTGGAGGAATTATTGAATCGCTGGATCAGTGTCGAGGCTCAGTGACTTGAACTCGAAGCTAATTGAGTTTCGCGATCTTCGTTGGAATGGAGTGTCTCTAGACTGGACACATCTCGAGTCGAGACACTTGCTCAGCGGTCACAGCGAAAGCTTTGGAATGTCTTTAATTTCAGTTTTCAAATCCTCAAGGTCATATGAAGAGGCGAAGCCTCGGCATTCGCAACCTTGCGGAATCTCAATTTGATACGGCTCCGTAGTGAAGTGCGGATTGTCGTCAAGCTCTATGAATCTCGCCGTTGAGTTGGGGCGTATGTTCCCATGCTTCGTCGGATCGCGAGAGTGAAGGTGAACGGCTCGCAACAATTTGTCTCATGGTCGAAGTGTCTGTCGTGTCATTCGGTGAAATTTCAAAAATGCATTGTGAGTGATCCGAGGCACTGATTCTCTGAAGCTATGGAAAATCAGAAAGCTTCAGCTCGCGCGACCGGGCCCACGACAGTTTGTCAGAGCGAAGAGATTGCTCTGAAGAGCTTCTTTCTAGGTCCCCAGGCCGAGAATGCAAAGTGGGTTCAATATCAAATCGAACAGATCTTCCTGGCGATGTTTGGGTGGCGAAGGCGCTTAAGGCCAGAGGACGGCGCCGCAATCTCGGAGCAAGATCAACAAGTCGCCGAGTTCCAAGCTCAACAGCAACACACCGAGGATTTGCTCACTGAGCTCTCGCGACGCTTTGAAGCTGAGATTCCGAAATTCTCGCCGCGCTATATTGGGCATATGTTTTCGGAAATCAGTTTGCCGGCTCTCTTTGGTCACGTGCTGACTTTGCTCCACAATCCCAACAATATTTCTGCAGAGTCGGCCCCTGTCGGTGTGCAAATTGAAAACGAAGCCTTGGCTGAACTTTCCAACATGTTGGGTTGGCCCGAGGCCTACGGTCACTTCACCAGTGGTGGAACGATTGCGAACTACGAAATGTTGTTTCGCGCCCGAGCGGATGCGGAAGCACGGGGCCATCAGCTCGATCAGTGCGTGCTGATCGTGCCGGCGCACAAGCATTACTCGTGGGTGAAGGGTGCGTATGTATTCGGCGTTCGCCATCTCTGGACGGTGCCGCTGGATGAGAGTGGGCATATGAATGTCGAGGCCCTTGGCGAACTCTTGCAGAAGGCGCACGCGCAAGGACTGTTTGTGATGGGCGTGGTGAGTGTGCTGGGAACGACGGAGATGGGGCTTCTCGACCCCATTCACCGCATTGCAGATCTCCTGGAAGCGAAGACTTCCTTACAGGGACGGATCTGGCATCACATCGATGCGGCTTACGGCGCATTTTTTCGATGCCTTCTCGTTCCCGACGCAACAGCGGACGAGTTGCAAGAGCACTTGAGCCCACAGGCGCAAGCTTCACTTCGCGCGGTTGAGCGCGCCACCTCAGTCACCTTGGATCCGCACAAACTCGGATATGTTCCCTATGCGAGCGGCGTGTTTTTATGTCGTGAGAAAAACGACTACACGCGCGTGGCGTTTGGTGCGCCCTACGTGAATTTTTCCGAGCAGAAAGACAAGGGACTGTTCACGCTGGAAGGATCGCGATCGGCGACAGGCGCGGCGGCGACTTGGATGACGGCGAAGGCCGTCGGTTTCAATCAGCGCGGCTATGGTCGGATTTTGGCGCGTGGAATCCGACTGCGACGCGAGCTCGAGCAAGCCTTGATTCAATCGGGCGTCGCGCAAGTTGCACCGGGCGCTGAGACGAACCTGCTGTGCTTTTGCCTTGGGCGTGTTGGCGATGATCTTGAGCAGTTGAATCGGCGAAGCTTGAAATTTTACTCGAGGATGAATCAGGCGGACTCGCCCTTCTTTGTTTCCAAGACCAAGCTGTCACTGAATGAGGATTCGGCCTATGCCTCGTATCTCAAAGCTTGGCTGACACCTTGGGTGGATGGTCTTTCTTCAGGCCGCAAGGAGGGGCAAGACTTAGTCCTCATTCGCTTGACGCTGATGAATCCATTTCTTGGCAGCCGCGAGTTGAAGCGCGACCTGATTCAAGACTTCGTCGCCGAAGTCGTGAGTGAGTTCGCCTAAATTCTCTTGGATGAGATGCCTAGAATCGATATCCCAGCGCCGCGCCGATGAGCGCGTTGGATCCAAACTTCACGCTGTCACTGACCGCAAAGAGTGAGCTGGCTTCCAGCGAGAGGTGCCAGTGAGCGTTGAACCAGTAGCGAGTTCCCAGTAGGGCCTGACCATAGTCATACTCGGCGCTGCTGACTGTGAAGGCGACTTGTCCGGTGTCTTTGTTTCGGAACTCCAGCGGGTCGGTCTTCACCTTGACGAGACGAACTGTTCCGTAGGGTTCCCATGAGCCGGCCATCGTGCTGGTGATCAAATCCAGATAAGTGTGACTGCCACCAACCGATGATCCTGTCCCCAATGCCGCAGCCAATGACCACGAATCTTTGCTGTTGATGAAGGCGTACTTGGCGCGCACGCCAATGCTGAGACTTTCCCAATGCAAGCCGATATCGAAGTTCTCACTCACGCCGTAGTTCCACTTCAACGCGTAGCCCGCTTGGCCATAGCCGCCGAGGATCTCGTGATTCGAGTCTCCCACGGTGCGTGCGGTTTCGTGGCTCACAAGTGGGCCGACGGCGCAGCTTGATAGCAAAATCGCGGCGCTCAGTGCGGTGAGAAGTGACGGGATCAATCGTGAGGCATTGAGTTTGGGCTGATGAGCTCGCATTCCCTATCCTGCGCCTGGAGTGCGGGAATGGGCAAACTCTTCGTGTGTAACTCGACTCGGCCCTGCTCCGAGCTTGGAACATCGCGATCCAATTTGCGTTGAGGGCGCACCCGCTCAATGTGGCGCATGGATCCTGCATCGTTTGCACGATTGCGGTGGACTGAGGTGGATCGCGAAATGATTTGAGGAGTTTGAGTGAAATTTTCCCTAGGGGGAGCGTTTATTGTCACTTTGCTGGTCTTGTCGGCTTGTAGCCGACCGGGCCAGACTCCGTCGCAAGAAGGTGTGGGGACTCCGCCGCCGCTGCCTCCCCATACTCTCAGTGAGCTGAAAATCTGTTCGTTCAACATTCAATTTCTCGGCAACTCTTCACTTCGCGACAATGAGGCTTTGGCGCGTATGCTGAAACAAGCCGATTGTGATGCGGTGGTGGTGCAAGAGCTTGTGGCTCCGCCGGATCTTCGCTTGCTCAAAGGCTCGCCGCATTTTGGAGCAGCCGAGCCGCCTCGATTCCCGGATTCGAATAAGTTGATGAACGGTTCTGAGAAATCCACCAAGTTCTTCTTGGCGATGGAAGCCGAAGGTTATGCCGACTTCGTTTTGTCAGAAGAAGACACAGGACCAGGGGCCGTGTTGCACATTAATAGCAGTGCGACGGAGTGGTGGGTCACTTTCTATCGGCGTGATCGCATGACACCTGCCGCGGATTTACCGCAGGGCTATCTGTCTTCGCAGCGAGCCGGAAATGCGAAATTCGATCGAGTCCCCTATGCGACGGCATTTCGTAGCCTCGATCAGAACTTCGATTTTGTGTTGATCTCCACACATCTTCGACCCGGAGCCCGCCGCGAAGATGCTCTTCGTCGCAAGCAAGAACTTGAAGGAATCGCGGAGTGGATTGATGAAGCTTCGAAGTCGAGTCCTGAGCGAGACTTCATCATCTTAGGTGACATGAATATTGAGAGCGGTCCCGAGTTGGCGCAGGCAACTCCAGCGGGATTTGTGTCGCTCAATACGGAGAGTCGATTCATGACCAACACGAATGTGGCGGGCCCCAAGCCCTATGATCATGTGATGGTGAATCCGAGATTCACTCCCGAGGTCCCTGTGGTGGGTAACTTCACCGTGCTCAATCTCATCGAGCTCATGCGTCCGTTTTGGAAACTGCCGACGGCCTTTCCCGGCGAGCCCTACATTCACAATATTTTTCGCATGTACTACTCGGATCATCATCCGGTGCGCTTCGTCGCACAGCTACCCGTGCGTGATGACGACTGAGATTCACTGAGGCGTGAGGCAGTAGCCGTACATCTTTCCCGACAAATTGTCCGTCAAGATCAAGTAAGCCGTCGCCGTTGCGGGGCACTGCAAGTCGGCCGCAACAAAACTTTGTGCGAAAGCCTCGTGCTGCAAAAGTTCAAGCGTGCTTTGAAAGGCCTGGCCAAGGTTGAGGCTCCAGCCTAAATCGCGAATCGGTGTGCCTTGGGGATTGCGTTCGAGATCGCTCGCCGAATAAGAATCCGGGGCGACTTCGACCTCGCGCAACTCTTTGGCTTCGCCGGCGGCCCACCAAATCAAGCGCTCATCGCCGACGATGTTGGCGTCATCGATGAGTTGCAAAGCATTGATCTGGCCGGGGCTCGACTTGAGGGGATGGGGCTGGCCACTCAGATCGCTGATCGTCCAAGTGGTCGTGATGACGTTGGCGAAAGCCGATGGAGCTGTGCCGAAGCCCAGCGTGAGAGCGCTCAGAATCCAAAGAAACTGCGGCATGGAATCCCCCAACATTTTGACGAGAACCTCGGCCCCGAAACCTCGGTCTAGACTGGAAGTGCGGGATTCCGCAAGCCTCGCTCGCTCGAATGCGTGGATAACTCATCGAATCTCAAGGCGGAGCAGGAGAAATTTCCACGCCTGAGCGCGGGGAGGGCGAGGCCGCAGGGGAAGGAATGCAAGTCCGTCGTCCGCACTGATTACGAATTGCTCCTGAGCAAAGGCGGGAGGAAACAGAGCTGCTTTGATTCAATGGGGGTTTCGCCTTTAGGCCAATTGGAATTGGCGCAAGGAGATTTGTATGAAGAAGACGTTAGGGGTTGGGGGTATTGCATTGGCGTTGTTGGTTTCGATCAGCGGCGTGGCTTGGGGCGCGGGGGCGGAGGTCGAAGGCAGCACAGAACTTGAGGCCATCGACTTGTGCACCAGCGATGCGTACGCCAGCGAGCGAATCGCTCAGGAGATTTCGCCGGAGAACAAACTGGATGTGGTGAACGACGACGATCAAGTTGTAGGTGCCGTGGATTGGGATCCGCAGACGGGCGAGGCCGGAGCGCTTTATCTTTGTGGTGCGAACTCGGGCTACTACTACATGGAAGGCAATCTGCTGAAGGGCGAGGTCGATTCCATTCACAATGATGAATACGACAGCGTGTTCAATGTCGAAGTCGAAGGCTCGGATTTGGTGATCTCGATTCAGGCGATGTACTTCATCGGCTCGCCGGATGGCGCCGACTATCCGCCGTTCGCGGGCGTGATCGCAGTGCGCCTTCCGCAGCCGATCACGGCGACGGACTTGGCACCTTCCGCCGAGGTTGATGCCGACTAAGTCGATGCGCGTGTCTTGTGTCGAATGCAGAGCGAGAGCCTTTCCGGGCTCTCGCTTTTTTGTTTGTGGGGTGCCATGAGACCAAAGAGTTCAACCAAGATCCGAAGCTTCTCGAATCTGCATCATGATGTCGTCGAGATCTTGTTCAGTGATTTCGGTCTCCTTGGCGTTTGAATTGAAGTGTCGCGCCATGCGGGTCAGTATGGACCTCGCGAGAGTCAAATCATCGGCGTCGATCGCATCCAGAAACTCATCGACTTGCCCAAGTTCGGCCAATTTCTCCATGACAAGGCTTCCGTCTAAAGATTCACGCGGCATGTGCTGACTCCTTTTCTGACTTGTCGAGGATGAGATGCCGAGGAGTCACGCGAATCACGGACTCTCGCGCTCAATTTAGAGTCTGACGGGGCTCCAAGCCTTGCGCCTAAACTCGGACTTGAGACTAACATGGCTCTTGCCTTCGGTTTTGCCGACGAGATCATGGCCGTCATCGGCATGGTCTTCGGTGGTCACTGATCCGCTCGGAGAGTTGTTTTGATCTTCAGGCGCGCTCGTAAGCTTGCTTCAAAGTTTTAAGATCCAACTTCACCATCTTCCACATCGCTTCCATCACGGCCTGCTTCTTCTTTAGGTTCCGACTTGTGTTCCACTTATCAAAGTCAGCCGGAGCCACTTGCCAGCGCACACCAAATCGATCGATGAGCCATCCGCACTGCACAGGTTTGCCGCCCCCTGCGATGAGATTCTTCCAATAGGTGTCGATTTCACGCTGCGTTTTGCAGGGAACAACGAAAGAGATCGAATCATTGAATGGCATTTCCGTGAAGCCGTTGAGCAACATGATCTTCTGGCCGAGCAAAGTCAGGTGCATGGTGAGAACCGAACCTTCTTTGACGCCCATTGGATTGGGGCCCCAGTAAGCGGTCTTGCCAATCTTCGTGCCTTTGAAGATCGACTTGTAGAACTTCGCCATCTCTTCGGCTCGATCATTCGACCACACGCACGCATAAATCTTCGACATCCAGAAATCTCCTCGTTAAGTCGACATGCTAAGCTGAGATGTTTCACGCCGACAAACTCAATGTCGGATATCAATGAGGACGCGTCGGAGCTAAAAGCCGTCTCGATCTTTTGGCCTGCTGGGCCGAGATCTTGAAAGGGATGAAGGAAGTGATCTCAATTGGGCCATTGGTGTCGAGTCCGACGGCAATTCCTTCGCGCATTCGGGCGGTCAGCGAGCCCCGATGGCAATCAAACAAATCATGCACCATGGCTGTTTTGAGCGAGGTCCTTTGAGTCCGGGTTGCGGAGAAATATGCCTGAGGGGCCTGCATCTCATTGAATCTGTGAGTCGCGCCCCGCATGCATGCTCAGCATGAAGTGATCCAGGAACACGTCTGCCAGACTTGGACGGGTCCTCAATTTTGGCCCTTGAAAATATGTACTCTAAAGTGTACTATCGGGAGAGTGGGATGCCGAACCATGCATCAGCCCCTACGAAGCGTATTCATGCAATCTTCTACGCGTCCGAGTCGGGACTCGAGCCGGTTAAGGAGTCCTTACTCGAACTCGGGCGGCCAACAAAGACTGTCGTCGGTGAGGACATTCGTTTTGTCGAGCTGAACTGGCGTGTGGATCGGCCCTATGTCGATCGTCTGAGAACTGGTCGCGGGGAATTTGAAGAGACGCTCTACGAGGTCCGACATAAGGTCGGCCACGTGGCATATCGAACTTTGTTCTTCGTCTTCGGATCGCAAATGATTTTGGTTCACTTTTTTAGAAAGACGAGTCGGAAGGCGCGAAAGTCCGATCTCGATCTGGGCTGGCAGCGGATGAAGCTCTGGATTCGCGCTGAGCGTGAAAGTCGACGTCCAACTCAAAAGGGAGACAGACGTGAAAAGAAAGGCTAATCGACATAGCGGCTCAAGCTTCAAAGACTTTCTTGAGGCCGAAGGCCTCGAGTCCGAGGTGTTCGCTCGTGCCTCAAAGCGAAGCTTTGTTCATCAGCTTGAAAAACAAATGCTGCTTGGCAAGATCAACAAGAATCAAGTTCGTAAAGCTCTAGGCAGTCCTACGACGACGACGCGAGTCTTTGATGAAGATTACACATCATCTTCACTTGAAACGCTGACCAAGGCCGCGATCGCCGTGGGTTGCGAGCTTCACATTTCATTGGTGCCGAGAAAGTCCTCTCGATGAAGCGAGGCTCCTCGCCCACCCATGAAGGAGACGGACTCAACGTTGAATCTCCGAGCATACTGAAGTTCGTTAGCTGAACTCTCATGCAGGAGCATCGTCGGCCTATTGAGAGCTGGATCGGGGACGCGAAGTTTGCGAAGCATTCGACCAACTGGTCACGAGCTTTCCTTTGCGTACGTAGATCTGCATCCAGTCATCAACAAAGGGAGCGTCGCAGTCACAAGTGACCGCTTGATGAAACGAGATCGAATCGCGAATGATGCGCAAGTCGTATCCCATCTTTCCCTTGAGCACGGCGACGTATTGATTCTTGCTTTGTCCAAGAGTTTTGAAGTCAACGAGCTCGCCGGACTTGCTGTTGAGAAGTGCGACATGAATGCGATCATAGCCCGGTCGCCCCGAAGACTTCAGAAACAACATGATGTGATTTTTGTCGGCGGCGTAAGCTGTTGTCTCGATGGCCGAGCTTGAGAGTTTGCAAAGTGAGCTCTGAGTTTTGGAGATGTGTGAAGTGAAGATGTACCAATCTTTTGGCAGCGCCAGAGTCTTGTTCACTCGTGCGCTTGGTTCGATGAAGCGGATGGACATATCATCTTCAGGGCAGTCGCCCGATTCCGAATGAAAGGCGAGATCAAAGCTGCGGCCCTCATGCTGGCAATTGAGCACAAAGCTGCAGCTATTCTTGTTGCTGACTTCGGCTTGAACCAACGGAGACAGGAGAATGGCCAGGGTAAGTGAAGCGAAAAATGCTAGGCGAAGAAAGATGAGTCTTTGGATCATGACAATGATCCAAGATGCATTTGTGAACGAGGTCAAGTTGAGCCAACTCTTCGACTAGAAAGTGAAGCCGAGGTGAGCGCCGGGCTCGACTTGGAACTTCCGCCACTTGTCCTCTTGGGCCTGGAAGTCAGCAGGCATGCCCGACTCGATCGGCCAATGTGTGACAGCGAGGGAGGGCTCGATGAAGAGACGGCCCGAGGCCACTTCGATTCGATAGCCCGCTCGCAATGTGACAAAGAGCTGCTGGCCCCACTCGCTCAGTTCTTTGATGTTGTTTCGGTATTCTTGGCGAAACCAAGTCGCATGGAGAGCGAGATAGAAGTTGGATGAGCTTCCAAGAAATCGCTGATAGGCCAGGCCTGCCCCGTGGCTTGTGACATGACCTGGGAATTTATCAGCGGCTGTGGTTGCATCCCAAAGTGCGCCGTGAGGTGCGTAGTAGCGCCAGGTGATCAACTCCAGGGAAATCGAGTCGCGTGAGGTGAGATAATAGCCGAGGTTGAGTTGCGCAAAGCGCGGAGGCTCGGTGGTCTCACGATCTAGATTGGCCAACATAAAGGCCGAGGTGCCAAGAAAGTAGGAGCCGGCTTTGGGTTCGGCATGGGCCCAGATCGCACTGAAGGCTGCCAAGCCTAAGACTAAGAATCTCATCTCGCCTCACTTTGTTCGCGTTGTGAGTGAGAGTGTGACTTGGACTCAGTGTGATCTCATTGATTCAAATCAATTTCGGTCGTGGCAAACTGTCGCCGAACTCGACTCAGAGTCTCGGGCGTCATGCCAAGGTATCTGGCCAAAAGTCGTTGAGGCACTTGTTCGATCAGCTCACGGCGATGTGTGAAGATGTGCCGATACTTTTCCATGGGCGATGAGCTTTTGAGCAGGTCGTTGAACTGAGATCTTTGATTGAGTTGCGATTCGGCAAAGAGGCGGCAGACGCGTTGGAAGACGGGAAGTGTCTCAACATGCTCTGCCAGATTGCGGAGTGGAGCGTGACCGACCTGTGAGTCTTGGACGCACCACACTTCGAGATGCGTGTCGGGATGAGGAAGAACGACGGGCTCGCCCGAAAAAAAGAACTCGGAGATCACCAGTTCGTCGTGATGGAGAAATGATGCGCATACGATGCCGTCGAAAACAAACAGCGCTTCTGTGCTGGGACTTTGCGCGGGTTTAATAACTTGGCCCTTTTTTAAGTCCGAGACTTGCCAGGTACTTTGTGTGAGGCGCGAAAGTTGCTCGCGCTCAACATCAGTGAGTTGCGTAAACTTCTCCACGAAGTCGATCATGCGTTGCATGGATGCATCATCCTTTCGCTCGGGGCTATGAGATGGATTCTGCGGATTGATTTCCTGACTGTCGAGGTTTGAGTTAGTTTCATACAAGTCGTGGCACCAAATAATGGCGATGTCGCGAGGTGATTGGAAGGACTTGGATCGCGCTGTCTCTTTGACGCTCGCGGAAAGCCTAAGCTGATTTCGATCTGCGATCACATGAACGCCTTCGAGGTAGCACGACGCTGCGATGGTGTGGCTAGGCGTGGCCAGGCTCACCGAAATGCAGGGCGCTTCGCCACGTGCGAAGTCGAATCTGTGGACTTCGAGTGCCAATCGAGGAGCATTTGACGACCAGAGACTTAAGCCTTCCGCACATACTCGGACTTGAGATTGATGCTGCCAAGGCCATCGATTTTGCACGCAATATCATGGCCGTCGCCGGCGTCGGTGAGGCGAATGCCTCGAACCTTGGTTCCGCCTTTGACGACGAGACTTGAGCCTTTGATCTTGAGATCTTTGATGACGATCACTGAATCGCCATCTTGCAAGCGGTTGCCGTTGGCGTCTCGAACCCCGTCAGGAATTTCCGAAGTCGGAGTGGGAGAGTCAAGTGCCGCTGATTCCATCCACTCGTGACTGCACTCCGGACAAATCCACAGATTGGAATCTTGGTAGATGTTCTTTGAGTGACACTTTGGACATTGCTCGAAGTTCATCAGGGACGCTCCGCTGTGATGGTATGGACGGGTGCGCCTTCACTCGGTTGTGGGGGCTCGAAGATCGATTCAATGAAGTCGAACATTTGTCGATCAACGGTCATCGCAAAGGTGTCGCCCTTTTCGGAGTTTCTCTGCTGAACTCTCTGCCAGCGAATTTCGGCGGGCACATCCAAGAAGTGTGTTTCAACCGAAATGCCTTGGGCGGTGAATGTCTGAATGAATCGCTGGCGGTGCTCAGCTGTTGAAAAACCCAAATCGAGAATTGTGTTCTCGTTCCGGCGGGCTCGATCGAAGCACAGCTTGAGAATCAGATCCTCACAGCGGCTGATTCGGTCCGTGTACCACTTGCTGTTCTCGATGAACCATTGATTGTCGGGGTTACTGGGCATGTCGGGCCAGTACAGCGCCTTCATCCAATCATCGATGGAATAGACGGCGGCGGCCGTGTCTATCTCCAGCCGCTTTGCATAGGTTGTTTTGCCGGCCCCGGTTGAGCCTACGATTAAAATGATCATCAATTGGCCATAATTCTATTTGCCGAGCTCACATCTGCAAGCAGGAGTTTGCGCGGGGAGGTGGGGACCAAGCATTTACTGAGACGACAAATTGTTCCCCAGCGAATGTGCAAATGGAGTCGAATGTTTCCACCACGACCATCTTCGAAAACAA
Organism: Bdellovibrionaceae bacterium UBA2339; assembly: GCA_002344785.1. Classification (GTDB taxonomy): domain Bacteria; phylum Bdellovibrionota; class Bdellovibrionia; order Bdellovibrionales; family JAMPXM01; genus UBA2339. Next base: position 69,279 of record DDUL01000035.1, on the reverse strand, counting down.
GGCCTTTCTAAATCAAAAGTCTACCGTTGAAGGGCTCTCCGCATAACACTTCGCTGTCTTCATCGGGTGCGCGCATTCGACCATTAGCCATGCGATGGCGAGACTCGGAATCTTAATGAAACGCAGGCATGGTGGTCAGGTTCCATACAGATACAAGATGGCGAAGGGTCATTGCGTGAAGCACATTCGCGAGCAGAAGATTCTTCAGCAAATTCGTCGCATGAAAAAACATGGTTGGTCGAACGCCAAGATCTCCGATTGGCTCTATGCTCGGGGTGTCCGAAGTCCAGCCGAGAGTGTCTGGCATCCGGTCACAGAAGGGCGAGTATTGTGGACTGGCTTATCGTGAAAAATGCAGTACTTCCAAGCCGTTGTAGCTCTCCTGACCGTGCTATATAGGAGCTCGTTGGAGGTCGGGAATGACAAAGAAACCATTGAAGAGCTGGAAGACTTTAGCGAGTGAGTCTAAAGCACGTCGTAAAACGCCGCTTAATCCGGAGCAGGTTGAAAAGCTGAACAAAATTTTCGAGGAAATCGACAAGAAGCAAGAGCGAGCCGACGAAGATTCGAAGCGCAAGATTGCTCGGCAGCCAGAGGTTTAATTGGGAAAAGTCATTCCGTTTTCAGAAATTGAATTTTACCTGACATCCATCGAGAAGAGTAATGCTCCCAAGGGAACAATTCTCGACACGAATGTTTTGATTTCAGCGAGTTACGATGTGCGTGATTCTCATGCGCAGATCACTGAAATTCTGGATATTTTGCAATACAAAAGCTATCGCATATTCGCCACCGTCAACACCCGCTCAGAGTATCTGGAGTTTCAACGGCGACTGATCTTAACCGAGAGCCTTCTCGATCTGGTCGATGAATTCTCCATTGCGAAGCTTCCTAAGAATGCGAGAGCGAGAATCCAAACTCTCAAAGGAAGCCTCAAGACGAGCGTCGCGGCTGATTCCGAGAAAGACGAAGTCTTCAACGAATCACAGCTTAAGAAGATCAAAAGAGAGTTCTCTGCAGGCCCACACTCGGGCCAGAAAAATTGGTTGGAAATTTGTGACACGTTTCTCAAAGGCAAGATTGCGAATGAAGATCAATCGTTGATGGATCGCGGAGTTGAGTACATCAGCCCCAACGATGAGTCGCAAAAACACTTGTTCGACGCGTCCCTGGGATGGCCCGAAGCTATTGGTATTTGTGAAAAGACTGGAACAGCGTTCAGCGACTCGATGATTCTCAATGCTCTTAAAGCATCGAAGCTGACTTTCATTGTCACCCTTGATTTTGATGTTGGTTACGCAGCACTGAGCGATCCAAACATGAAAGATGTCGTCGTACCTGACCGGCTCTTCAAAGAAACTCGCCACTATCACTTTCCGAATTGAAAAATCACGTCGCCGCCCCGTCGTCTTATCCATGCATCCGGCGCGGACGCCCGCGGAGCTGATGCTCGCGTTGGTCGCATCACCTGCGGGTCGACGCCTCCCTTCGATTCCCGCGGCAATCCTCACACAAACCTCAAAGCAAAGCCCCTTCGCTTGCGCTCAGGAGATTTGCTTTGAGGTTGAATGGTGGAGGCGGAGTTTCGATTGTCGAACCCGAGTCTGTGACAATCAAGATAGCTCTCTGAGTTTACAGCTTAAAGTGAGAACGCCATGAGTTGTTCGATGGCATCTTGCGGGCGGACTCAGGAAACAAAGTCGCGGTTAGGTCAGCCATCCGATCTTGGTAGAGTGCATTTGATACCGGATTGAACACTTCCTGTACCTGTCCTGAAACTAAATAGTATCCGAACAAGAAGCTCTGAAAACTTTCCTTCTTCCAGTCCTCACTTAGTTTCTCTCGCATCATGTCGGCAATGCTCGCGCTTCCAACCAGACCGGTGAAGGCTTCCAAAGCCTCAACATCCATGAACTGCGGCCAGTCCACCTGCTTGTTTTGGAAAAACGAAAGGGTCCCTACTCGTTGAAAGTAGTGACGCCAAAGGAAGTCATTGATTGGGAAGTGACCTCCCGTAACGAGGATTGGTGTGATCCGTCCCGTGAAGCCATCCGCGATCATGTCTTGGATCCGGAGATCAAGTTGCTCTAAACCTTCAAATGCCATCTGCGCGACCGATCGAAGTTCAGCTGGAGCTTGAGTGCCCGATACCATGTCTCTCGTTGGTCGCTTTGCTTTCACTTCAAAAACCAGTCGCCAATTCGGTTTGAGATCCACAATTGCATCAGATATCGGGTTTCCTGATGACGACACGAGTTTTTTAAAACGCATTTTGAAAGCGGCTTGAAGGAGACCCTGAACGTACATTTCAAGAGTGCGTCCTAGGAAACGAAAGAACTGATCTTTCTCGCGGTTCGTTCCTGACGCAATAACGTCGTAGTACGGTCCATCCCAATACTTGCGCATAATGAAATTCAAGTTGCCGCACAAGTTTCCCTCAGGAATTTCCAGCAACGGACGAGCACGAAGATCAAAGAGCTCGTATAGAAACGAACGAATTTCGTCATGTGTAGACGCCGCAGTGACTGTAATAGGTGAAACCCAAGCTTGTGTGAATCGAGTAAGAACCGGGTTGATTTGTGCACGAGCGGCAGCGTTTTCGAGCCACTGCTTTGGTTGAATGATATTGTACCGAGGATCAATATGATCGAACTTCTGACGGCACCAAATGCTAAAGATTGCGAAAATTGAGTGGAAATAGACTCGTAAAGAAATTCCCAGCTTTGCTTGATAAAAATCTTCTACATCGAAGAAATCATCCGGAAATTCTAAGCGGCACCGATCTTTAAGGCCGTCGTAGACAAGAAATGATCTGCCAACCATGTATTTGAACTGGTCGCTGTGGTTGAAGAGTATTTCACGCAGAGCAAAGGTCGCGTAGTTATCAGGGTTTGAAAGGTCTTGAGTTGGCGCAGCTGTTATCGCGTTGCAAATATCATTTGCAATTAAGATTGCCTCGATCAGCGGCTGAATAATTTGATCGGGTGGAGCCTCTGGAAGAGTCGGATCGTGGTGTTGGCGAAAGATCTCCTGCACCAAAAGTATCGGCATATCGGTGAACAAACGGACTTTGACGTTCTTGGAAGCAGAGAACCGCTTGAGTGCTTGCAAAGCTTGCGGGCTTAGATGGTGCTGTTGCATTCGCTTTTCAAAATAGTCACCCTTCTCGTTAACAATCAGGCATTGAATTTGTGACAGAATGACTTGAGTAGGACGCGCCGGCAGGGTCGAGAGCCGCGTAATCAAGTCTCCAATTGTCCGCGGGCTACCGCCGACCAAATCAGACAGTCCAAATCGAGCGCCATGTGTAGCTCGGAAATGTATCATATGCTCCTAAAACCGAAAGTGTCTGCGAGGAGCTACAAACCTTCGCTGAGGAACAAAATGAGGGCGAGGTTGCGATTTCGGTCCTTCGATAAGTTGCCAGATCGTGTTTCTAAAATTTTTCATGAGGTCCGCAAAGTAGTCTGACTCGATAACTTCGTTCCGATGAAATGCTATGAAGCCAGCTCTCCAGAATTCCAAGACGTAGATTTCCCCTTCAGAGAACTTTGATATCAGGCACCAAAGCACAGGATCTTCACTGCCGAAATCGACAAAGATAGGCGCATGTCCACCAGACCAATCCCGAATGAGAGCGGAGTCGTTGGGTAATACTTTGAAATCTCGTCGGACTGGCGACTGCGGATTGCTTACTTGTGCCACCTCTCTCAATGATTCAAAAAGCTGCTGCTTGTCCCTCTTACGTCGGGTTCCGTCTGCAACCCATACAAGCTTTTTGTAAAAGGCATTACGAACCTGCAGCTCTGTCAATTCGATATACGAGTGCTGAAATTCAAGTACCCAATCTTTGATGATCTTTACGTCAGCAATGTGCCGCTCAACGTTTTCATCAGTGTGAATACGCTCCTGCCAATCATAAGGAAAGTGGCCTTTCCATACTCGGTGCCATTCAGCTTCATTATCCTGCCACGGGTCGCATTCGCATTTCCCTTTGTGAGCCCTGTGCCAGACTTTAATTTCGCCGCATTTGGAAACAACGGGCCTCTCACATACTGGGTTGCTACCTGAAAGATCTGGTTTAGCCACTTCACGTTGTCCATTTGCTTGCGCAAATTTCATGGGAACCCCCAATAAATCCAGACCGATGGCTCGGCGCACCGGCCCCCTGCTGAACTTTTCTCTTGATTAAAAGATGCATGGGCTCTCTACTATTAGCAAGTGTTAGCTAATACTTGCTTACACGTAGCGAAAGGACGGACGCAATGGGAAACGAAAGGATTACTGAGACCTTCGCTGGTTTCATAAGAAATTTGAGAATCGCCGCAAATAAAACGATGGGCCAAGTTGCCAGAGAACTAGGTATTACGGTCGTCTACTATTCAGAAGTTGAAGCAGGAAAGAAGCCCGCCTTCCCGAATGGCAAAGTCGATTACGGAACTTTAGCAAAGGCACTTGGTACTGCTGAGAAAAGTCTGAAACAGATGGCTGACCTTGATAGAGAGAAACGTCAAATTCTAAAGATGTTCGGGTGCGATTCTGAGACAGCTGACTTAGCCGTGGCGTTTGGTCGGCGCCTAACGAACAACGAGCTTACGGAAAAGCAGATTGAAAAAATTCGGAAAATTCTGAACGAGGAGCAGTAATGGACTTCAGCTTGATCGCAGTGCCAGTTGTTCGTGGGATGTCCCACGCCCAGATTGAAAAAGAAGCAACCGAGTTCTTACGACTGGTGGCCCCCGAATGTTTAGTTGCACCTCGCCCTACTCCGATGCTCGAAATTTTCGAAAATAGAATGCATCTACTGGGCTTCCGAGTTGTCGTTGGCAAAAATGTCAAAGGCCTCGGAGGCGTAACCGATGTCACCAACCGCTTTATCGAAATCCCCTTAGCAACATACAACCAACTGGAAAAGGGTGTCCCGCGTGCACGATTCACGATGGCACATGAATGTGGTCACGCCCAAATTCACGGGAAACAGGCCCAGATGGGAACCTTCGCATCAAGTGAGAATGTACAGTTCGCGAGAAGATCTGAGCTACGGCCCTTCGAGGATCCAGAATGGCAAGCGGACACGTTTGCTGGTGCTGTTTTGATGCCGTGGCAAACAATGAGGATTCTCTATGAGCGAGGGGAAATGAATGTGCAAACTGTGATGTCTATTTTCCAGGTATCTCAAGCAGCAGCAAGTAGGAGGGTTATGCGTTTACAAGCATCGTTCGAGAAATAAAAAAGGCAGCTTTGCAGAGCTGCCGATTTCACGTCGGATCAAGGATCGACCCAACAAGTTACTTAGATCTCTTGTTTTGCCAGTTAGTGGGCGGCTTGGCAAGGGTGTTCTTTTGTGTCGAAGCCTTCCCGACGTTAGAAGGGAGGTAAATCATGAAATTTTGTTCTAAGTGCAATCAGCGCGCTGGTCGTGAGTGTCCTATCGGACTCAAGCGTATCGTGTGCAAGTACATCGTCAGAAACGGTAAGGTTGTTTACCCAACTGATAAGCAGTGCTTCGCATTCTGCGTTCCGCACGACAAAGCGTAGTTAACGACAAAATGGCGGGATGCCACTACGTCCCGCTACTTCAAAAACAAAGTCAGTCCAAGGAGGACTAAATGAATAAAAATAAACACGTTGTTCCCAACAAGAATGGTGGCTGGTCGGTAAAATCTGGCGGACATGAAATCGCACGCCAGCGCACCCAGAAGGACGCAATTCAAACCGCAAACCACATAGCAAAAGTGGATCGTACCGAAGTAGTGATCCATGGACGAGATGGAAAAATTCGCGATAAGAATTCTTTTGGTAACGATCCGTTTCCGCCAAAAGGATAAAAGCGATCGCCCCCGCCGTCTCAAGCGTGGCGGGGGCAGTTTGAATAAATCGGCTTTAGATTCCGCCCGATCGTCAACTGGCAAAATCATCTTAACTCTCACAATAATTGGAGTTGAGTTTGAAGCCGTGTTTGTTGGTAGGCGACATCGTGAAACTGGGAGCCTTGGACGGGACATCACTTCCAAAGTTGATGCGCGGCTCGATTCAGCAGTCGACGAGACTTACGAGCCGTCCAGCAGACGCCATCAATCAACATGAGGCGATTGACCGAGGCTCGCAAATGGTGAAGGAAATGCGTGAACACCACAATCATGGGTTTGTGGCAGGCGGGGAAGAGCATCTGCCATCGCAGCCCACTTGAATGAATGGAAGATTCTAATTCGGTTGGGCAAAGAGTGGCTTCATCGCACAGTTAGTGCCATCATTCAGCGCGAGCTGAAAGAGTCAAAACCAAAATCAGGTTAATAGGAAAAATAGAAGAATCAATCGTATCGCTGGACTAGTGCCTTATGTTCGAACAAGAACTTCTCGGCACTGACAAATGAGCGCACATTGACCTTTTTTAATGACCTTTCGATTCTATGGGCAACAGTGTGGTCAGGATTAATAACGTAGACGTTCTTCTTTTTCCGATTGTTCGCAAGAGCACTCTTGAACAAGACGTGCGAAATGGTGTCAGTTGTTGGAAACGAATATCCCCATATGATCCAGTGTCGCGTCTCATGTAGCCGATCGAGCGCCTCCTCCCAACGCTCCTTGAAGCTACTCGAAGGAATGTCCATCTTGGCTGCCACCGGCGGAATAATCAGCGGTCGCTTAGGCACTTGCCTATAGGTGAATAGACTCTCGCTCTCACTCGGTAGCGATACCCCATTCAGGCCGAAGTCTTTCCCTCGCCCTCGTCTTCCGAAATGGATTGAGCCATGTAGTTTATAGAGTGGCACTCTTCTATCCACGTCCGGCGGAGAGATCTTTCTTGCATAAAGGCTTCCACTCGATGCACTCGGAACCATGGCTGTTAATGCACCTCTATATAGTTTGTCATCTAGGTGCAGCCATTTTAGGTCGAGAAGTGTCTGGTCCGCGATCAGATCATAGTTGAACGAAACCACAGCATTGGGCCTTGTCGCCTGGAAAAGAGACCTGTGAATAGGACAAACTCTATCTCCTCCACATGCCCACAGTGTGTAGGCGATGACTCGTTCAAGTTCTTCGAGCGCTTTCTTGAAATTTTTCGGCTTGCCTCTATATAACTGAAGCCCTCGAAGATTTGCCCTCGCTTCCAAAAAGGTAGAAAGCTGTTCGAGTCGCCAATCTTTTACTTCATTTGGTTTCAGGCCAGTTTTCTTTAGTTCTTCGCAGAAGCTTTTCCACGCTTGTTTCGCAGAACGATTAACTCCACGTGCTCGAATGCGCGTAAATCGATCGAATGCGTAGGCAAGCAACTCCACATCTAATGGTGGTGTTGTCTTTCCAGGCAGGCTCGCTCCCTTTGAAGCGCCTGCCCCCAACACTACTGTAACTCCCCCAGCGAATAACATCTCAAGACTCCAAGTCTGACGTCGAACCAGTGGCTCGAGACTCTCCGTTAGGCCCACCCCTAAAGAACAGAAGCAAAAGTATCCAGCCGCTGTAAGCGTCATCTAAATTATACTTTGTTGACAAACTGTGGACGCTGGTGCGTTAAAAAATTGGTTGGGGCGGGGGGAATCGGTCCTTCACTCGCTCCCGTGGTGGTCGCTCGCTGCAGAGCCGCCCCGTAGTCTCGTCCGTGCATCCGGCACGGACGCCCGCGCAGCTGATGCTCGCGTTGATCGCATCATCTGCGGGTCGACGCCTCCCTTCGATTCCCGCGGCTATCGCCAAAAAAACAAAAAGCCCGAACCTTACGGTCCGAGCTTTTTATTTTTGGTGGAGGCGGGGGGAATCGAACCCCCGTCCGCGAGAGATCCGTCACGAGGCGGGCTACATGCTTAGTCGCTCAATTGTGGATGACAGAATGACGTTGAACGACACACTTCTTTCTGTCCCTCCCCCAGCTTGTTTAGAGCGCGCTCGCTGGAGAAAACCAAGCGCGCCCGAGATCGCTAAGTTGCGCGAACTCGACTCACACGATCAAAGAGTCGGTCGCGTTGCGTGCGTTAAGCAGCAAGAGCGTAATCGTTGCCAATTACAAGTTGCACGTTTTTACGAGGACCTCGTGCGCCCCGGCATGCTCCTCGGAGTTCAGCACCCACGTCGAAACCAGTGCGCCCCCGGTGAACTCGATGAGTGTAGCAGAGATTTGGCGGGAGCGTGGGGAATTTTGTTAGCTGGGATTGTGGCGTGACTGACGCCAGTGGCGGAGGGCTCGGGCGGTGGCGGCGGGGAGTTTGCGATACATATTGTTGAGGTGGGTTTTGAGTGTCGCGGGACTGATGTGAAGTGTGGTGGCGAGTTGGCGGTTGCTTGAGCCGTTGAGCAAGGACTCCAGAATGTTGGACTCTGTCGCGGTCAGGCGGGGGATGTGCGGCGAAAGTTGGGCGCGAAGATGGTCGAGTGCAGGCCGTCGATCTAGCAAGAAGGTGAGCAGGTGTTCGCCGTCGTTCCACAAGATCGAGTCGATGGGTGGGGCGTCGCGAGGAGATTGCGGGGCGATGAAAACTTCGTGTCGAACTTCGCCGGGCGGTAAGGGGCCTTCACGCATGCAGGCTTTGTCGCAGATTTGGCCGATGCAATCGCCGCAGAGCTTGAGGCAAATCGCATTCTGCGACAGCACTCGGCCGTCGGCATCTTTGAGACAAAGCCCGACTCGCTTGAGGAATTCATCATTCATCTTCGGGCACGATGCCGAAGTCCGAAGCATTGGTCGAGAAGGAACTCGTTGAGCGATGAGCCGCTGGGACTAAGCGCCCGATTGTGAATCAAAATTATCATTCGCGCCGTGCCAGAGATCACGAAATCCACCCGGGGGTTCGATGTTCATTCACTCAGCTTCGGCGTGGAGTGAAATCCAGAGGGAGGTGTGTATGGACACACGCAACTGGGGAACTGCGATGAAGCGAGCGTTCGGAGGGGTGTTGTTGCTTTCGGGGATTGCAAGCGTGGGCGCAAACGCGCAGTCGCAAGAGATCGAGATTCGCGGGCGAGCGGCGTTCTCGCTCGAACCTGAGCGCTTTGTGGTGGAAGGCGAGCAAGAGATCTGGCGCATAGCGCGAGAGTCATTGCCGCACGAAATCGCCACAAGTTTGGAGCATGCGATGATCGAGAGATCTGAGGTGAAGCTGAATGTGCCGACGGCTTCGGTGTTGAATCGGTGGCCGTCGTGGAGGCGAGGTGAGCGCGAAGGTGTCGGGCCGCCGGCCGAGTTGATGAAAGCCGAGGGCTTTCACGCCAATGTGTCGGATGAGATGGGAGTGGTGGAGTTGTTGGGTCGGTTGGGCGCTTCTTTTAGCGAGTCGGAGGTGCTGATCGAGGCCAGCGGTTGTCTCTATCGCATTCACGCAGAGTCGTTGAGTGCCGATCAGGCGAAACAAGTGCGACAGAAAGTTGCCGGAGAGAAGGTGCAAGTGAAGGCCGCGGCGCGCGACTTTGTCTGGCTAGGACGATTTGCGATCGAAAGTGGTGAGACGAGTGGCGAAGCTCGGCGTGGACGCCGTGCTTGGTTGGCGACCAAGGGTGTGTGGGCGATTGAAGCTTGGCTTGAGGCCTCGCTCGATGAGCGATTGGTGCTTTTGCGACTTGAGTCGGAGTATCTGCAGCTTGCGCCGCGAGACGCGAACGCGTGGGCAAAGCGCCGTGTTGGAGACTGGGTGGAGTATGAAGCGAAGCCTGAAGAGATTCGCTTTGCGTGGCAAGTGGCGACGATGTCGGAATTCCGCGACGCCAACGATCCGCAGTTGGTTCCCGTGATCTCCGCACCGTCGCTTCGATGAGGCTCAGCGCTTTGTCGGAAGCAGCGATTGATTCAGCAGGCGGGCCAGCTCTTCGCCGGGCTGGCCGAGGCCTTCGCGGCTTTTGAGCAATTGGCCCTCGGCATCGACGGCGTGCACCCAGTTGGAGTGGACGAATTCTCCTGAGGGGATCTGCTTGTACTGCACGTTGAGGAGCGCGGCCATCTCGCGCGTGTCGGCCTCGTTGGCGACGAGCAGATCCCAGTTGTCGCCGAGTTTCATTTTGCTGGCGAAGGCGCGCAGCGCTTCGGGTGTGTCGTTCTTGCTGTCGAAGCTCATCACCGTGAAGCGAACTTTTTTGCGCGCGGCGGGGGTGAGGGCGCGCTCGATTTTTTTGAGGTCGTTGATGATCATCGGGCAGGCCGAGGGGCAGCGTGTGAAGATCATGGTGAGCACGCGGGGCTGGCCTTTGAACTCGGAAACTTTGATGCTCTTGTCTTGGTGAGTGGTCCACTGACCTTCAGAAAGGTAGAGCGAGTCCGCGCTCGCGAAATTTGGAATTGCGAGCAGTGTGAGTGTGACGGAAGCGATGAGTGTTGTGAGACGTGAGTTCATTTGGGTTTCTCCTGTGAGGTGGGAGAGTCGTAAGCACAGCGAAAGCCGAGACTGCGCGCCGACGAGGCGGCGCGAAGACTGGAGCGAAAGGCGAAGCGCATGAAGGTGGCGTATTCGTTGGGGCGTTTGGCGTTGAGTGCGCCGGCGCCGCAGAAGTTGTTGGACGTGTCGTTGCTGGAGCGTGAGTCGCCTTGGATGAGAACTGAGGAGAAATCTTCTGTCCATTCCCAGATCACGCCGTGCATGCCGATGAGACCTCGGCCGTCGGGCTTGAGGTCACTGGACTGCGGAAGTTCGTCGGCGGGCTTGGCGTACCAGTCGAGAATCTTTTTGAGATTGGCCGGGTTTTGCGCGTCGGCGGCGAACTCCCATTCGTCGACGGTGGGCAGACGTCCACCTTGCTGTTTGCAGTAGGCGCGCGCCGCGAACCAGGAGACATTGCTCACCGGTAAATCTTCGGTGCCTTGCGGGGGTGAGTTGTCTTTCCAGCCTTCTAAGTAATTTTTGTCGGCGAGGCGGGACGCAATTCGACCGGGCGAATATTCAGGCTTTTGTTTGAGAAACTCCGCGAATTGTCGACGTGTGACGGCGCGCTGATCGAGCGCGAAGCTTTGGATTTTTCGATCGACTTCGTCGGGCTCGCGAAAGAGGGGCGAGTAAATGCCGGACTTGATGCCCACGCGCGCGGCCGACTTCGCGTTTTCGGCGTGGCTAGGAGTGATCGCGAAGAACAAGACGCCGAAGAGTGAGAGAGAATGAAGAAATCTTCGGCGTCTCATGGATCAGGTCACTTTCTGAGCGCTTTCACTTCGCTCGGTTTTACGGCTTCGCCTTTGTTGCCCCAAGTGTTGCGAACATAGGTGAGAACGTTGGCAATGTCTTCGTCATCGAGGCCAAGGGCCGGCATCACGCCATCATAATCGACGCCGTTAACTTTGATTTTCCCTTCGAGGCCATGCAACACCACATTGATGGAGCGCTTTTTGTCGGCCATCAAGTAGTCGGCTTTGGCGAGCGGCGGGAAGGCGCCAGGTAGGCCCATGCCGTTCTCTTGGTGACAAGCGGCACAGCTGGCAGTGTACACGCCCTTGCCGGCTTTCATGCGCTCTTCGAAGGTTTCAGCTTTCGGTGCGGCCTTCGCTTCTTGCGGCATAGTTTGGATCGCGCCACCTTCAGGCAGATAGATCGCGTCCACGGTTTTGCCGGTGTAGATCGCCGGATTGTGTTCGCCTTCGACCTTCAACATGCCGAGCGCACCTTTGTTGAAGGCGCGGAAGATGGAGTGGTCGACCAAGATCAAGTTCGCCGCAGTTTCAGTTTTGAACTCGACGATGCTCGAACCGCCTGCGGGAACCAAAGTGGTCTGCACATTGTTCTGAGTCACCTTAGTGCCGCCATCTTGGTAGACGTTGTCGAAGACCTCGCCGATCACGTGGAAAGACGACACCAAGTTCGGGCCGCCGTTACCGACAAAGATGCGGATCTTCTCACCGACTTTGGCTTTGATTGCGCCATCGCCAGTGAGTGCGCCGACAGAACCGTTGAAGACGACATAGTCAGCTTGCTCTTTGACGGCCTTTTCCATGTCGAAAGGCTGCAGACCTTTATCGCCGTACTTGCCTTTGGTGTAGAACTCGCTCTGCACGACGTAGAATTCCTTATCAACTTTCGGCAAACCTTTCTCCGGCTCAACCAAGATCAATCCGTACATGCCGTTGGCGATGTGCATACCGACCGGAGCGGTCGCGCAGTGATAGATGTAGAGGCCGGGGTTCAGCGCGCGGAAAGAGAAGGTTGAAGAATGGCCGGGCGCTGTGAACGAACCTTCGGCACCGCCACCTTGGCCTGTGACCGCATGCAAGTCGATGTTGTGAGGCATCTTGCTGGAAGGATGATTCGCCAAAGTGAAGTCGACATAGTCACCTTCGCGAATGCGAATCATCGGCCCCGGAACTGTTCCGCCGAAAGTCCAGAAAGTGTACTCGACACCATCGGCCAAGCGCTTCTTCACCTCTTTAGTTTCGAGATGAATTTTCACGCGCGCGGGTTTGCGCCGAGTGATCGGCGGCGGAACTTCGGGAGCGTAAGTGAGCTTCGCTTCTTCGGTTGGCAGTTTTTTGAGATCGATTTTGAGGTCGATGCCTGAGTGCGCGAGAGAAGGCGCGATCAACACGGCCAATGCCGTGAGCCACCACCTTTGCGCGGACTTGCTGATCATTGGGGTTCTTACTGGGGTTTTAACTGCCGGTGCATTTCGGCTTACTGCTTGCTGACGCATGGCGCCCTCCTTCATCACTCTGTTTGGGCTCGTCGTGTTCATCACTCATTGAGAGTGAAGTCGTTGAACTATTGAAGTAAATTTTTGGTGAAGCACAATTCTCAGGGAGTTTTTGACATTGGCTGAGCTGAATTGCCCCATTTGCTCGACCCTCGAAGAGGGCATCACGAATGAAATTCTGAGTCACTTGCGACGCCAAGATTTCACGCGCGACTCGACCATCATCCCATCCGAGCAAGTTTCGCCCGGCCTTTTCCTTCTGCAGAGCGGTCGCGCGAAGGTGATGCGCTTGAACCCACAAGGCAAAGAACTGCTGCTGCAGATTCTTGAGCCCGGCGATTGCTTTGGTGAAAAATCCGCGTTGGATGGGACGGCACAGTCGGACTTTGTCGTGGCGGGAACTGACGTCCGTCTTTACTTGTTGCCACGAGAAAAGCTGCTGGAACTTTTGCAGAAGCATCCCTCGCTCTATCCACAAGTTTTGAAGTCGATTTGTCGATGGATGGATCATCTCAACGGCGTCATCGACTCGATCGGCATGGCGTCGGCCCGCGAGCGAGTCGCGGCCTTCTTGAAAAAGTTGGTGGTCGAACAAGAAAGTGAATTGATCACCTTGCCGCATAAGAAACATGAGGTCGCGTTGATGCTCGGCCTCCGGCCGGAGACTTTCTCTCGCGCCTTGGGTGAGATTGAAAATGCGGGTGCGATTCGACTCAATCATCGGCAAATCCAAGTGGTTGATGCCAGCCTTCTTTGAGGAAGATCGCGCCCCAGTAGCCGAGCGCGAGCACCCACAAGATCGCGGCATAGGTGAGATGGCTGAAGTAGATGTCAGCTGAGAGCCCTGCGGACCAGCGAGTCCAAGCGGCCACAACAGTTCCGAGAATCACAGGCGACATGAGACTCACTTTTCGCTCAAAGAGCAGGCGTCGACTTCCGTGAGCGAGCAGAACGCGAGTCGCGATCATCAAAGTCAGTAGGCCAAGACCTCCGACATAGAAGAGATGCAATGCGTGCACGCGAGTCTCCGACCAAGCTGAACCGAACAGTCCGATGGGGAGCATCCAAGCCGAAGCCCAGATTCCCCAAGCATGCGCGCTGCGTGTGCGAGGCGCGCGGAACACTTTCCAGTCGCGCACGAGCACATAGAGAACGATGGCGGCGCGGAGTGTACGGAAGCTGTTGGCGATGAGGCTGTCGTCGGCTGTGGCCTCGGCCAAAGTGCTGAACCAAAAAATTGCGAGCGGCCAGCGCAACGACCACTTGTTGATGGGAGCGTGTTGTCCCTGCGACGGGTCAGCTCCGCCATGCATGAGAAAGGGACCGAGTCGTCCGCCGATGCCAAGAACTAAACTGAGGATGAAAGCTTCGTAGATGAGGATGCCGCCCCAGCGCGCGAAGGCTTCGGATTCGAAGTCGTAAACGCGGCTGAGACTACCGATGAGAGCTGCGATCATGCCGAAGGGCAGATGAATGAATTCATCGGGCGGGGATTTGCGACGTTCAAGAAAGCGACGAGCGAGAATGAGCGCGGCGGCCGCGAGCGCCAAGAACATGAGGGCGAAGACGGCGCGATTGGGGAGTTGCGCGAGCGAGGCGATCACCACACTCATGAAGAGTGTGAAGCTCAGTGTGAGCTCAAGCGGATGCAGCGGGCCTGTGCCGGTGAAGCGAGGTCCCGCGGTCAGTAGAAATCCCAAGACGTGACCCAGAATGAATCCGCCCATCATGGCTTGAGGGTGGAAGACTCCTGGATATGGAATCCAGCCGAAGTGGAAGAGCGCCCAGACGAGCACTCCCCAAAGTCCCATGGCCCAAGCGACAGGGAAGAAGATGCGGAAAGGATTCTGGGTCAGGCCGAGATTGGCGATCATGAGTCGTCTCCTCCGCAGGCGCCACAGCAGCCGCCTTTGAGGGGTTTAAGTTGCACTTTGGCTTTGCGCTCGCCTTGCGCGGTGATGCTGATGCGCTGATCGAAGCTTGTTTGCAGAAGCTTGATCGCGTCTTCCATGATCTCGATCGCATCGGCGCGAGGGCCTTGTGGGGCCTCTAAGCAGAGTGAGTCTTGCGGTGTGAGATTCTCCACAGCCTTAAGAATACGCTCGGCCCTTTTGCGTTCGGTCCAGTCGGTTGAAATCGTCAGTGAAAACTCCGCCATGTCTGCTGTCCTCCTTGAACACATCATCGGCGTCCGCCCGCTGAAATTCCTTGATTCCGGTCAAGTTTCCACCCGGTCCAGTTGGATTTTTCGCGAATTTGCGCGCATTGGCCGACCTTTCGCTCGAATCGAATAGGCTCGGGCTGAAACAACTGGCGAGGAGTGCGCAATGTCCACCCAAAGAAAACTGCATCCGAAAGTTCAGCATGAAGTCCAAGTGAAGGCGGCCTTCGACGAGTACCTCAGTCGATCGGACTGGCGAGTGAAGGCGAATGCCAATCAAGAGTTCGGCTTGGGCGGCTTGATCTTGAGTTTGGCCGGCAAGATGACGGCTCACTATTGGTTGAACGAAGTGTACTCGGCCGCGGTGGCCGATGCGCATGTGCAAGCCGACTATCACATCCACGACTTGGACTTTTTGTCGGGCTACTGCGCGGGCTGGAGTCTGCGAACTTTGTTGCGCGAGGGTTTCAATGGCGTGAGCGGGCGGGTGGAGTCTTGTTCACCTCGACATCTCTCGAGCGCCCTTGGGCAAATCAATAATTTTTTGGGAACTTTGCAGAACGAGTGGGCCGGCGCGCAGGCGCTGAGCTCCTTTGACACTTATCTTGCGCCCTATGTTCGTTTGGATGACTTGAGTTACGAAGATGTGCGGCAGGAGATGCAACAGTTCGTCTTCAATCTCAATGTCCCGTCGCGATGGGGCGGGCAGACGCCGTTCACCAATCTCACTTTTGATTGGGTTTGCCCCGAGGATTTGCGGCGTGATCGCCCGATGATCGGCGATCAAGAATTGGACTTCACCTATGGTGAGCTGAGTCGCGAGATCGCGATGATCAATCGCGCTTTCCTTGAGGTGATGCGCGAGGGCGATGCCCTGGGACGCGTGTTCACTTTTCCAATTCCGACCTACAACCTCACGCCCGACTTTCCTTGGGAAAGTCCTGAAACCGAGCTGCTCTTTGAAGTCACCGCCAAGTACGGATTGCCTTACTTTCAGAACTTCATCGGTAGCGGCCTTCAACCCAACATGATTCGTGCGATGTGCTGTCGTCTGCAACTGGATGTCAGCGAACTGCTCCGGCGTGGAAACGGCTTGTTCGGCAGTGCCGAGCAAACCGGAAGCATCGGTGTGGTGACCATCAACTGCGCGCGCTTGGGCTATCTGTTTCGACTCTCTTGCGGCGGAAGTTGGGAAGCCTTGTTGGGGCGCCTCGATGAGCTGCTGGAGTTAGCTTACGAGTCCTTGGAGGTGAAGCGCGCCAAGATCTCGCAGCTCATGCAAATGGGACTGTTCCCCTTCACGCGTCGCTACTTAGGTTCACTTCGAAATCACTTTTCCACCATCGGCATCAATGGCGTGAACGAGATGCTCAGGAACTTTTCGGGCGATCGAATGAACTTGGGTGACGAGTCAGGGCGCCAGCGGGCTGCCGCTTTGGTCAAGCACGTGCGCGCGAAACTTGTGGAGTTCCAAAACCGAAGCGGGCACATGTACAACTTGGAGGCCACGCCGGCTGAAGCGACGACGTATCGCTTTGCCAAGGAAGATCGGCGTTTGTTTCCCGAGATCCTGCAAGCCGGCACGGAGGAGAATCCGTACTATACCAACTCCACACAACTTCCGGTCGGCTGGACGGACGACGCGTTTGAGGCGCTTGAGCTGCAAGATGAACTTCAGACGCTCTACACCGGCGGCACAGTGCTGCATCTCTATATGAATGAAAGAATCAGTTCGGCGCGCGCGTGTCGCGACTTTGTTCGACGTGCGGTGGAGAACTTCCGTTCGCCCTACTTGACGGTCACGCCGACATTTTCGATTTGCCCGCGGCACGGCTATTTGTCGGGGCATCACGAGTTCTGCCCAAAGTGTGACGAGGCTTGGCTGCGTCAGCAGCAGGATCAAGCGACCCCGATCTCGATGGGTCCCACTCAGCCGTACAAATTGAAGTCCCCCCAACAACAACGGGCGCAGGCTCAAGCCGAGTCAGCGTCGAAAGGAGAAGCCGATGTCGAAGACAGTCGCAAAGAACGCAAGCCCCGCAACGAACCCGCCGAACACAAACAGGAAGCCTGAGTTCGCGCTCGAGTGGCGGCAATCGGAGAGGCGAGCGAATTACCGGCCCGAGAACGAACGTCAGCGCTGCGAAGTGTGGACGCGCGTGATGGGCTATCATCGGCCTGTGGCCTCGTTCAATCGAGGCAAGGTCGGTGAGTTCAATGAACGAAAGTTCTTTGACGAGAGAAGCTCACGTGGCGCCTCAAGTTGAAGTCAACGATTCGGAACTCTTGTCGTCATGGAGTTGGTTGATGGAGCTCCAGCCGCCGGTGAGCGGCTGGGTTCCACTGAGCAATGTCGATTATCCCGGAGTTTGGTCGAGCGTTGCGTTCTTGGGCGGCTGTCCGTGGCGCTGTGGTTACTGTCACAACAAGCATTTGTGGGATCGAAGCTCAAGTGTGTCTCGCTATGAGGCTTGGGCGAAGTTTCTCACGCGTCGCCGCGGTTTGATCGATGCGATCGTCTTGAGCGGTGGCGAACCGACGGGATACGAGAGTTTGGCGGAGTTGGCCTTTGGACTTCGTCAACATTGGCGCGTGGGACTTCATTCAGGCGGTGCGGACGCCGAGGTTTTTGAAGCGAGCCTAAGGGCCGTCGACTGGGTCGGATTTGATCTCAAAACGAGTTGGGACAATTATTCTCGCCTCACTCAGAATGAGACGAGTGGGACACAAGCGTGCGCGAGCTTCGATTTATTGGCGGAGAGCGGAGTGAATTTTGAAGTGCGCAGTACGATTTGGCCAATTCATCACGACATCTTCATATTGCGCGAGATGCTTGATGAGATTCATCGACGCGGCGGAAAGGCATGGTATCTTCAAGAGAGTCGCACGAGTTCAAGAGCCGTGTGGCCAGGACTTCGCGAAGAAGTTCTGAACGAAGCGAATTGTCGGAGCTTGGTGGAATGGGCCGAGCCGATGGGGATTCGGATTCGCCGACGAAGGAGCGATGGGCTTGAAGAAGATCTTGTCACCAACTCAGGATGTTCTGCAGAAGATCGGCCTTTGTCAGAAAGATGAAGTTGGCCGCGTTGAAATTCAGAATCAGGCCTGCGTGAATCTTTGCGGGTGGCGGATCGGCCAAGTTTGCCGCGACGGTTGCATGCGTGCGGGTTGGCCGGCAGAGGCCGTCAGTGAAAGAAAAGTTCAAGTCGGATCGAACTTGGTCGAGGCCGTCTGTCTTTCGACTGAGGGTAAGCGCATCACGATCCTCACGCCGCTACCTGAACGCGAAGTCGCGATGACGGCTTCCAGTTTAAGTTTGGCCGAGTCCGCTGTGTTTCGACTTGCTGAGCGCGGGTTTTCCAATCGGGAGATCGCGGAAAATTTGTCGATCTCTATGGCGACGGTGAAGTCGCATGTGCATGCGATTCGGAAGAAAATCGGCGCCGACTTGTGGAGCGCGCAAGTGCGACCTCGAGCTCGACGACTGCGAGCCGATGCGGTAGGAGGATAAATTGCCAGCCATCTTGTTGTTCAGCCACGACCTTCAATTGGCAAAAGACCTCCAGGCGTCGTCGCGCCTTTGTGTGGAGCCCTTGATCGTTTATCCGTGTTCCAACGGGCGGAAGTTTGCCGAATATGGCCATCAGCATAAATTTGCGGCGGTCCTGATTGATGAAGCGTTTCATGATCCGAATTCACCGGATTGGGTGAAAAAGTTGCGGGCGGGACTATCGGTGGAGTTGGGAAATCAAAAGGCCCCCGTCATTCTGCTTGCGGCCGAGCGAGATCTAGAAGGTGTCGAGAAGATTTTGTGGCAGGGCTATGCCGACTTGGTCACCAAGCCCGTCGACCTCAGCCTGCTGCTTCAGAAGATTCAGCTCGCTATGGGCTCGGCGCGACTTCTCAAAGAAGATTTGTTGTTCAGTATGGATGTGAAAAGTCCGGCGCGAGTCTCGTTGACCACCGAAGTGTTGCGCGCTTCGGAGTACGGGGCAGTGATTCGAAGCTCTCGCCAGTTTCAACAAGGCGAAACCTTGAAGCTGCATAGTCCCATGTTTGGTGAAGGTGATCCCAGTGTGTGGGCGAGAGTGGTGAGCAGCGAGGTCACTTCGTCGTCCGAAGGCGCGAGTGGTGGAGCGGGGAATGCAACTCAGCCTGAGTACGAAAGTCGGCTTGCCTTTCTTGGACCGACGCGTGCAACGCTGACGGCGATTCGACTCTGGTTGAAGAAGCAGTACATCGATGCGCACGAAGCTGGTCGCGAGGTCGACGGGCCAGGGGGAAAGCGTGGTGCGGAGGGACAGCCGGCGGCGAAGTCGGAGATCGCGGCGCCGTCATCACGCATGACGATGAAAGTTCAACCCTCCTCACCTGTTCGGACCTTAGATCGAACTTCGACAGCGGCAAGCGGGACGCAAAAGGGAGCAGGCTGATGGAAGAGCGCTATCGGATTGGAGTGCCGGAAATGGATGCGCAGCACGCGCGACTCTTTGAGTTGCTGGAGCGGGCCCAGGTTCCAGATCCCGACGAAGGCGAAGTGCAGCTTCTGGTGCTTGATCTTGTGAATTACGCTAAGTCGCATCTGGAGCTCGAGGAAAAGTTTTTGGCCGAGCAGGGGCTTCATGATTTTCTCAAGTCTCACGTGGGACTTCATCGGGACTTTCGAGTTCGCGCTATGGAAGTTTATAATGCGCTTCGCGAGGCCGACAGCCTCGAGCTGAAACAAAAGATCCTCAGGGACACCGTCGAGTTCTGTGACCAGTGGTTGCGAGAGCACATTGATGTCGAAGATCGAGCCTACGCGGATCTCTTAAGAGCCAAGGGCTCAGTCGCTGTGGGCTGAGGTTGAGCTCTTCGCGCGGCTGTGCGACTCTCTTGCGCATGGCCAAGTTAAAAGCTCCGCCGAAGGGCGCTGGTTCAATTCAAAAAGGAAGTTCACTCGCTGAGATTTTGTCTGCGCCGGCGCTGCGTGTTCTGGCTGACAACATCCACAGCATCCACCCGCAGTTCGCGGCCGATCAATTTGTGCGTGAGGCGAGTCGAGGCTTGGCTGAGCTGTCTTTGTTTCAGCGATCGCATCACATTGCCGCCGTGCTGCGGTCGACTTTGCCGAGTCGCTATGAGGCTGCGCTTGAAATATTGATGAACTCGATGCCTTCGCGTGAACTCGAAAAGAATCTTGGGCTTGGAGTTTTCTTCTATCTTCCGCATAGCCAGTTCATTGCGAACTATGGATTGGATGCGCAGGGAAATGCGGGAAGAGATCCGTTCATGCCATCGATGCTGGCCCAGCGGCAGCTGACGCAGAGGTTTACCGCGGAGTTTTCCGTGCGGCCATTTCTGATTCACCAGCAAGATCGTAGTTTGAAGCTGCTATCGAAATGGGTGGATCACGACAGCGAACATGTGCGGCGCTGGTGTTCGGAGGGAACGCGGCCGCGCTTACCTTGGGGGATGCAGATTCCAAGTCTGGTGCAGAACCCGCGTCCAACACGAGGTATTCTGGAAGCGCTGAAAGACGATTCTTCCCTGTATGTGCGACGAAGCGTGGCCAATCATCTGGGCGATGTGGCCAAAGATCACCTCGATCTTGCTTTGGACTGGGCCGAGTCTTGGCTGCGTGGCGCTTCACATGAGCGACTCTGGGTGATTCGCCATGCGATTCGATATCCAGCCAAGAAGCTCGTGCCGCGCGCCTTGAAATTGAGGAAGTTGGCCAAGCCCACTTCACTGGCTCGCCAATCTAGTTCGGCAAGTGACGGCTTGGCGAGCGCGCACGCACGGGCGAAGAAAGCGGCGAAGAAAGTGGCGAAGAAAGTGGCGAAGAAAGTGGCGAAGTTTGGGGCGTCGCCAAAGTCGTTCGCGAAGTCGGTGCGGGTGAAGGCCAAGCCCAAATGACTTTCTCGCGACGAATTATTTGTTCGACGGTGGTCGCGACGAAGGCGTTGCCGGAAGCGTTGAGATGCGAGTCCCAAACTTGATCGCTTCGGAAGTGAAGCGCATTGAGGGTTTTGAAGCTTTGTTTAATGTTGCCGTAGCGAGCAAAGAAGGCGCGCTCCAGTGAGACAAACTCAAGATCGAGCTCGCGGGCGATGCTTTCAAGATTGTCGTTGAGCGTTCGACGATATTTGAAAAACACCGAACTTCGCGGCGCACGCACCGGATGATACCCGAGGACCAAAATTCGCTCGACATCATAGTCCTGCGCGATTTTCTTTACTTCGCCAAAAACCTCAAGCAGCAGGTCGCGCATCTGATCAGGCGTCGAGTTCTCGAGAGCCGCTTCCATGCGTTCTGTCAGTTCGCTTTGCAAGTCGCTGTCGTCCATGGGTGGCAGTGCAGACCAAATCTGCAAGACGTCAGACTGAGTGGACTTGGTGTTGTAGCGAAGCCATAGCAAAGTCTGGACAAGAACGGGTGAGTCGTGAAGCCAACTCATATGCAGGCGAAGTTGCTGAAACACCGTCGCCATCGAGGCTTGGGATTTGAATCCTCGGATGATCACTTCCCAAGCCAACGATGGCATCTCAGGAGCCAACTCAAACAAGGCGAGAACTTCATCATCTTCGAGTTGAAACAGCTCGTGCCCTTCCATTTCGCGGAGTTCTTCTAAGAGCGTGGGCTTTTGCGCGAAGGGCTTGAAGCTCTTGAGTCGATCGATGTGAACTTGGCCGAGCTTTCGCCATGCTTCCGGATTGGGAGCCCATTCACTCACCTGCTCGATGAACAGAAGGTGCGAAAGCGCAGGGTCCGAGCTTTGCTCGGACCACGCTTGCAGCACCGCGAAGGATGCGCTGAAGTCTGCGGCCTCGGTCAAGAGGAGACTCGCGCGCGTGAGCGCCCAATGCCGGGGATGCATGCGCCGAGGCGGTGTGTCCGCCTGTGTGTTTTGCACGATGCTCTTCAGTGAGGTGCCGGATGGGCCGGGCGGAGCTTCGATCGGATCTGTGAGTGGGTCCACTCGTGCGGCGATCAGTGACAACATTTTGTCTTCACTGTTCTGCGTGAGATCGGAGTAGCGCGTGTCACCTTGGGAAGTGGCTTGAGTCAGACGTTTGAGTTTTAAACTTTGCAAGATCCAGGTGCCGAGTTGCACGAGCTTGAGATTCTCTGCGAGCTCAGTAGCCCAAGCCTGAGGTTCGCGGAGTGTGTCGGCTTCAAAATCATGGTCACCACTCCAGATCACCAGCACATGAGGCCTGTGGCGCTCTAGGAATTCCGGCAAGCGCGCGAGATGTCGTCGCGTCGGCCAGCCAGGGCGACCGCGATTGATGACTTGCGCGTTCAGCCCTTGCGCGCGCAATCGCGATTCAAGTTGAGCGGGATAGGTGAGTTGCGGTGGAGATTCGGCGCCGAGAGTGAGTGAGTGACCGACGCAGAGGACTCGAGGTGCGAAGGAATTCAAGTCAGCGGCTGAAGCTGGTGCTTCACTTCGTTGCTCATGCAGGAAATTGGCGAGCGCGGAAAGTCCACGAAGCCCAAGCTCCATCAAGAGCACCGCCATCACGATGAATGTGAGATGACGAAACCAACGATGGCGTCGTGGGTTGAGATTGTTCGTTTCGATCTGCGCGCGACTCTGATTAGACACGGCTTCCTATCGGTTAAGCGGCGATAGGCGGGACACAAAGCTAAATGTAGGTCGCTTGCGGGCCGGGCGGCAAATCAATTTCAGGGCCCGCGGCGTCTGCTAGGGCCGGGGCCGGGGCCTGGGCCTGGGCTGGCGCTCCGTGAATTTGCGATTCACTCATCAAGAATTTTGCGAATGGCCTTGAGCAAAGTGTCGGCTGTGTAGGGTTTGGGGAGAAAGTGCTTCAAGCCCGCATCGGCGGACTGCAGAACTTTGCCGTTACCGGTGATGCCACTGGCGCCGATGATGCGGATCTTGGGATTGATCTTCAGCAAAACTTGAATGGTCGCTGGACCATCCATGACCGGCATCATCATGTCGGTCAGCACCACAGCCACTTCATCGCGATGTTGCACATAAGTTGAAACAGCTTCGCTGCCGTCGACAGCCAAGAGAACGCGGTAGCCAAAGGCCTCGAGGGTCTGCTTGGTGATTTGCCGAATCGAAGCTTCATCGTCGACGACCAGCACAAGTTCGCCGCGTCCGCGCGGCATATTGAGAGCTGGGTCCAAGAGCGCACGGTCGCGCGCTTCGGTGACCGCCGGAATATAGATGCGAAAGCGCGCGCCCATACCGGGATCGCTGTAGGCGCGGATGAAGCCGCCGTGCGACTTCACGATGGCAAGCGAAGTCGAAAGACCAAGGCCTGTGCCCTTGCCGACTTCTTTGGTCGTGAAGAAAGGGTCGAAGATCTTTTCCATGATGGCCTTGGGAATTCCGCTTCCCGTGTCTTCGACTTCGATTTTGATGTGGGGCCCAACGCGCGCTTCGATGTTCATCGCGGCGTAGTGTTCGTCGATCACCATGTTCTCGACACTCAGTTTGAGGCGTCCGCCGTTTGGCATGGCGTCTCGCGAGTTCACGCAGAGATTCAGCAGGACTTGGTGGAGTTGTGTCGGATCCGCGATGAGATTCCAGGGATCGTCCGCAAGTTTGCAATCGATCTGGATGTTCTTTGGGAAAGTTTCGCTGATGATTTGGACCACATCGCGAATCAATGTCGCGGGTTCAATCTCAATGCGCTGGCCTTCCATGCCGCGCGCAAAGGACAGCACCTGACTCACCATCTCGGCTCCGCGGCGAGCGCTGCGTCCGATGTTGTCCAGGCGCTCCACGCTTTTGGGGTCTTGAATTTCCATTTTCAGCAAATCGACGGACAAAAGAATGGGCGTCAGAATGTTGTTGAGATCGTGTGCGACGCCGCCGGCGAGCGTGCCGATGCTTTCCATGCGTTGAACGCGCAAGAACTGCTCTTCGAGTTTTTTCTTGTGAGTGATGTCGGTGTTGATCACCAAGATGGATTTCGGCTGACCTTTTTCGTCAGTGACTAAGTTCCAATGTCCTTCAATGACGATGCTGCGTCCGTCTTTGGTGCGCTGTTCGAGCTCGCCCGTCCACTCGCCTTTGGACAATACAGTTCGCGTCGCATTTAAAAAGTGGGTCGGGTCTGAGTAGAGCAGCGTTTGAATGTTTTTGCCGATGGCCTCGGACTTCGGCCAACCGTAGATGCGCACGGCACTGCTATTCCAGAAGAGAATTTTGTGCTGAAGATCGCGGACGATGATGGCGTCTTGAGCCTTTTCAAGCAACGCGGCTTGTTCGCGCAGTTTCTCTTCGGTGGCTTTGCGCTCGGTCAGGTCTGTCATGCCGCCGACCATCCGAACGGGCGTGCCTTTGGCGTCGCGCATGATGTGGCCGCGATCCAGAACAAAGGCAAAGCTTCCGTCGGCTTTTTGGAAACGATAGTGAGCGGACCAAGAATTTGTCCGCGTGTTTTTGAAAGCTTGGTCGAGGGTTTGATTGACGCTCAGATAATCGTCGGCGTGGATGTAGTTGGTCCAAGAGCGAATGTCGGGAAGTACTTCTGACTTTTTGTAGCCGAACAGCAATTCAATGCCATCGTTCCACCAAAGTGAGTCGTTGGTCAGATCCCAGTCCCAAAGCGTGTCATTGGTGGCGCGAGCCAAAAGTCGAAATTTCTCTTCGGAAACAGCCATGGCCGCTTCGCTGGCGCGCAGCTGAGCATACTGAGATTTGTGACGCATGAAGGACTTGAGTCGTAAAAGGTACTCACGCTCTGGAATCTCATAGCTGAGATAATCATCGAAGCGGATTGAATGTCCGTCGAGGGTGGCATTCTCTAAGTGATGGGGCGCAAAGGAGAGCACGAGGAAGCAGGAGCTGAGCTCGGGAAGTGCCTTGAAGTCGGGGCAGCTGCGCGCGCCCACGAAGTCGGCGCAGACGAGAATCAGATCGGGCCGAAACTCGCGGGCCGAGTCCAATGCCTTTTCGGCTTGATCCGTCCAAAGACACTCATAGCCTTCGCGTTTCATGATTTCCGACCAGCGCTCAAGCGCTGGCGTCGGGTGACTCAAGATGAAAACGCGAGATTGGGATGCGTAGCGATTCGGCATAGGGACTTATCGTCTCACTCGGAGCGTGCCCCCGCAAGACAAGCTCGAGGAAGGCGGCCTTTCCTCAAGTATTCCTTTGGCAGTTGTTAAGGAATCTTGGGGTTTCCGTGTTCGCTTCGTGCGTAGTCGCGCAGGCTCTTCAGCCAGCTTTGACCGGGTTCATGTTGGGCGAAGTGCGGCCGCGTTACGATGCAAAGTCGATCTCGATACCGCGGTCCGTTTTTGATCAGAGGCCGCAGCGGCTTTTTGGAAAGCGCGGCAACGCGTGCGGGAAGAATCGCCGCGCCCAGTCCTTCTTCGGCAAGCGCGCGAATCACTTCGAGACTACTGGAGTGCGTGTGGGTTTTGAAGTGATGACCGAGGCGCCGAAGGGACTTCAGCATCCACTGCGACTGAGCGAGCGCGGGGTCATAGATGAGATGTTCCTCAAAGTGCGTTTTCCGCGCCGCCACAAAGACTTCGACTTGATCATCCAAAATTTCGCGAATGACGAGCGAGGGATGCTCGGCGGGGTTCATGGCCAGCGCCAGATCCAATTCGCCTTCGAGAACTTGGCGAACAAGATCACGAGAGAGCGAGTGAACCAGCTCCATACCGAGGGTCAAGCCATTCTCCATGAAATGTCGAAGTAGGCCCGGAGCGAAGTAAGTGGCAACGGACGCATGCATGCCCACCCGAAGTCTTCCCGTCGGAACCGCCTTGGTCTGACTCAAGCTTTGCCATTGTGGCAGAAGGCTTTGGCTCTCGCTCTGCAAGCGCTGACCGGCGAGAGTGAGTCGAAGTCCTTTGGTGGTCCGCTCAAACAGCTGCGCATCGAGCTGGCTTTCGAGGCGTTTCAGCGAGTGGCTGAGCGCCGGCTGCGTGACGTGGAGCTCGGCGGCGGCGGCTCGCAGAGAGAGATGCCGGGCGATGGCGAGGAAATAGGTGATGTCTTGGGGTGAAACCATATGCCTCAACTGATTAATAATCTGAATCAGTAAAGTAAATAAGATTCAATTTTTTTATCGGAAGAGCGGGTCTAAACCCATCTCCGGAGGTGCGAAATGCCCAAACAAAGAAATATCGAAGTGAATGTCGAAGTGATGGATGGGAAGGATGTTCAAAATCGAATGCCGCAGGTGGGATCGCGGGGAGCTTTTCTGGCGCTGACCTTGCTGGGCACAGCGGGCTGGTATGTCGCCAGCGTCAGCGCTGCGGAAGTGGCGAGCCCCGTCGCAGATCGCCCGACTTTTGAAACTCGAGTCGTCGAGGTTCATAAGTCGGTGAAGTCCATCGGCGTGGAACTGAATGCGAAGAGCGTGCTTTGTTCGCGAGCGGATTACTCGAGGCCGATGCTGAAGGTGCTGATTCCTGAATTGGCGGGGATCACGCTTCTTGATCACCAAAACACAGGCGCCGGAGCGCCCTGTGTGACCACGGGTCAGGTTTGTGACTTGGACGGTGTCATCGGTCCGCAGTTGATTCTCCAAGGGCGCGATGGACATGAGCAGATTCAAGTCGAAGTGAAGGCTGAACGAGTTGAGAATGTGGATCACGAGCAAAAGAAGTGTCAGATCAATCTTCGTGAAGAAGTCATCACAGTGATTCGCGGCCAAACGTTAACCCATGAGCGCTGGGCAGATCTCGGTGAGCGAAGCTACGCCGATTGCGTCGCGGCCTCGACAGGAGGTGCTCGATGAAATCGCGACGTGGATTTTTGAAGTCGACGGGTCTGGCCTTGACGGCCCTAGGAAGCTGGAAAGCGATCGAGGCCTCCGCCGCACAAGTTTGCGGTGTGACCGCGCCACAGCCTCGAGGGCCCTTTTACCCGATCGTCAATCAAGCGGATAAAGATACGGACTTGACGACTGTAGTTGGATCCAGCGCCAAGGCCGTGGGCGAAGTGGTGTGGGTGACGGGAACAGTGCGCGATCAGAATTGCGCCGTGGTCGATGGGGCGCTCGTGGAAATTTGGCAAGCTTGCGCCTCGGGTCGATACAATCATCCGAATGATCCCAACACAGCTCCGCTCGACCCTAACTTTCAATACTGGGGCCGCGCGATCACGGATGCTCAGGGCCGATACGCCTTCAAGACGATTCGTCCCGGGGCCTACCCGGCGGATCGAGATTGGGTTCGACCTCCGCACATTCACTTTCGAGTGATGAAGCGTGGCTACCATGAATTGGTGACACAAATGTACTTCGCCGGTGAAGGACTGAATGCCGACGACCGAATCTTGCAGTCCATGTCACCTCAAGATCAAAACGAGGCCGTCGTTCAGTTTCAAGTTCCTGTCGGAGGCGGTGAGCCAGTGGGCGTGTTTGATTTGAAAATTGCGAAGGTGGGTGCGCGGGTTTGAAGCTCACGGGCGGGCCACGACAAGTTCTTGGGCTTTGTGCGCGAGGACTTGTCGTGGCTCGAGGTGAGTTGGTTGGGAGCGTGTTCATTGGGGCGTGTTTTTTTGACTGATTTCGCAACGAATCTTTCGCATCATCGACATGAATGAAGCTTCTGGGAGGTTCACATGTCACAAGATGCGAGTTCGACTCTGCGAGGAAAGTGCTTTTGTGGGCGCGTCCAATATGAAGTTCGCGAACCGTTGAAGTTTGTCGCACACGACCATTGTAGTATGTGCCGTCGTCTGCATGGTGCTGCGTTTGTGACTTGGTCGGGAGTTCCCGAAACGCAGTTCAGGGTTCTGACAGGTCAAGATGAGCTCAAGAGTTTCGCTTCATCTGCGGCCGCGACACGCCAGTTCTGCGGCCATTGCGGAACGCAGATGTTCTTTCGCTCGACGCGATGGCCGGGCGAGGTGCATTTCACCTACGTGAGTCTTGAGCCAACACCTGAGCGAAAGCCGAGCGCGCATGTGTTCTTCTCGGATCGCGTTCCATGGATTGAGATCAAGGACTCGCTCAAAAAACTCGGTGGGGCGAGTGGAACGGAGCCGCTTGAAGCCTGAAAGCGCGAGATCGCGGGTCCGTCTTTGATTTTTCCTCAGTGCGTGTTTTTGGAGTCAGCTTTTCGCCACTCGCCACTCTCGAGGAACTTCTGCATATCTTGCGGATCATAGGGCTTTGAAAAGATCTTGATGAATCGAGACGTCGGCGAAATGCGAAGATCGCCTGTGATCAGGGCCTTGGGAACAGCGCGCTTCAGTTTTTGATCAATCTGCTGAGCGAGATGATCACCGTTGGTGCCAGGAAGTCTAAAGTCGATCAATACGAGATCGGGCTTCTTCGTACTGAGGGCATCCATAAGATCCTGAGGCTGAGTGAAGACGTGAATCTCAAATTCATCGCCTGAATGTGAATCCACGAACATCTCAAGAAGATCCGCCTCGTCATCGATGTAGAAGATTGTGTAGGTCAATGAGCCTCCTCAAACTTCCTTGGTCGTTGCAGTCTGTGTCGCCGATTGAATTGCGCCGAGTTTCCGAGGGAGGCGAACTTCAAAGCAAGTATGGGCGAAGCTCTTGTTAAGGGCGAGTTGGCCTTGATGGCGATCGACGATCCCCCTTGAAATCGATAGCCCGAGGCCAGTGCCTTCGCCTATCGGTTTGGTCGTAAAGAATGGATCGAACATTTTGGCCTCCGCATCCGGAGTCAGGCCAAGCCCAGAGTCCACGACGCGCAAGATGACTTCGTCGCTCGGGGCTTGGGCGGAGGTCTCGATCACCACTTTCACCCACCGCTGTTCGGCATCGTCATTGTGTTTAACGGCGTCGATGGCGTTATTGACGAGGTTGATGACGACTTGCTCGATCTCGATCGGGTCACAAAAGAGTGTCAGATCAGATTCGTTCAGATTCGGGGCGATCTGCAGATCGACGCGTGTGCCATGGCGCTTGGACTTTGTCTCGGTGATGACAATGGCTTCGCGGGCGATTTGCGCAAGCGAGGCTGAAACAAAAGTTTCTCCGTCCGTGGTGCGCGCGAATTTTCGCAAACCATTGACGATTTTGGCGATCCGCGTGACGGCTCGCTGAAGTGTCGCAACCTTCTCTTTGAACTTCTTCTCATCGAGTCGGTGTTTGCCGAGTAGGCCGAGATTGCCGTTGATGATCGCGAGAGGATTGTTGATCTCGTGGGCGACGCCGGCCGACATTTCACCGAGCGAAGCCAGCTTCGCAGTGTGAATGGTCATGATTCGTTGTTCTTCAAGTGCGAGCTCGCCGGCGACCTTCTCGGTGATGTCCTGACAAGTGCCGGTGACGGCGTTGATCTGCGATTCATCCGTCTGAACGCTTTGTCCGATCGTTTCGATCCACCGCGAGCCGCTCATTGTGCGACTGTCGGCGGAATCGGGTCGTAGTCGTGAGCGAATTCGAAACGCAATTCCGAGACGACGACATTGTTCAAAGGCATTTTGCCAGGCATCGCGATCTTCAGGATGCAGACGAGAGCTGATCGCATCGATGCGCATCAGTTCGACGTCGGGATTGAGCGCGAGAATTTCAAAAAGTTGCGGCGAACACTCAAAGCGACCGAGATCAAGATCATATGTCCAGTTCCCAATACGCGCCACACGCTGAGCTTCTTCGAGCTGGCGTTGCAGGCGTCGCTGTTCGGTGAGGTCAAAGCGGATCGAGATGAATCTGTCGACTTCTTCAGAGGCGTTGTGCACGGGCGCGACGAGCGCTTTGACGATCGACGTGCGACCATCCGCGGCGCGGTGGCGAAGTTCTCCGGTCCATGTTCGTCCCGAATTCACAATGGGCCAGATCTCGTCGAACTTCTCTTTCGATTCAAATCCTGACTTGGAGAATTGGGGTGGCTGACCGATGAGTTCCTCACGTCGCAGGCCACTGATGCGACAATACTCATCGTTGACTGTGAGCAAGCGCCCTTCGCGATCGAGCGTGGACACGATGGCGCTCTGCTCGATGGCGCGCATGACCTCGCGCATTTCGTTTTCGCGTGTGCGCTCCAGTGTGACGTCGCGGGCGGCGGCGTACACCACGCCGAGCTGCAGGTCAGGTGTCGCTGTCCATGAGATGATTCGATAGCGGCCGTCTTTGCAGCGGTATCGATTCTCGAAGTGCATGGTGGAGCGACCGTCGTTCAGACGTCCCATCTCAGTCTGCGTTCTTTCGAGATCGTCAGGGTGAATGAAGTTCAAATAACTTTGCGACGTGAGTTCAGCGTCAGTGTATCCCAAAATTTCGCTGAATGCGGGATTCACGCGGCGAAAGCGTCCATCGAGATCGGCGATGCAGAGCATGTCGATGGAGATGGCGAAGAACTGATCCAATTCTCGCGTCTTGCGAAGCAGTGCGAGCTCCGCGGCTTTTTGTTCGGAAATATCCCGCACTGTCGCCTGCAAGAAGCTTTGATCTCCGTAAGACACTCGGCTTAAGAGAACCGTGCAGGGAACTTCGACGCCATCGAGAGTTTGATGTGTCCACTCAAAGAACTGGCGTCCCAAATTCATTGCCGCCTGAATTCTCTGGAGCGCGGCTTCGCTGGAGAGTTGATCGTTTGGCTGGCGTTCCGGAGAAACTTCCCAGGGCCCGCGGCCGATGAAATCCTCAAGGCTTTTGGCGCCAAACAACTCAAGCGCGGCTTGATTGGCGCTGGTGAAGCGCCAGTCGGGCGGGTTGAGCGTCATCATCGGATCGCGAGACTGCGTGAAAAGCGCGTTGATATAGGCCTCGCGACTTTGCAGCTGCATCGAAGCTTCGTAGCGTTCGGTGACGTCTTGGAGCGTGCCGCGAAGGCGTACGACTTCGCCATTAAGTCCATGCACGGGCTCGCCGGTGCCCTCGATCCATCGGGCTTGGCCTTCGAAATCGGTGATTCGAAAAGTCTCGGCGTACTTTTCTCCGGCCTTCGCCATTTCGAGGCACTTTTCGATGCGTGGCATGTCCTTCGGGTCAAAGAATCCCATCACTCTCTCGAAGTTCAGAGGTTCGCCGATGGGGAGTCGGTGGACGCGATAAGCTTCTTCGGTCCACCAGATCTTTTGCGACTGAAGGTCCAGTTCCCATCCGCCGATCTTGGCAAGGCGTTGAATTTCACCCGACAGAATCTCGGACTCTTTGTACTCAGTGATGTTGAGATGTGTTCCTGAAAAGCGGATCGGCCGGCCTTCGACGTCGCGTTCACTCACTCGGCCTCGCGCCAAGATCCAAACCCATGATCCATCGGCGTGACGCATGCGATGAATGTTTTCATAATATGGATCTTCGCCCAGAAGGTGCCGACGAATATCGCGCTCGGCAATCTCAAGATCATCGGGATGCACCAAGCGTCGCCATGTCGAATAGACCTGCGGAGTCTCCTCCCACTTTAAGCCGATCATTTCGCACCAACGACGATCGAAGGTGACGTCATTGCTGTTGAGCCACCAGTCCCAGGTTCCAAGACCTGCCCCCTCGACGACAAAGTCGAGGCGTTCGTTGGTCAATCTCAGGGCCTGAATGAGTTTCTTGTTCTCATCCATCTGTTGGACTTCGCGTTCAAACTGGCTGGCGAAGACGCGAGTGAGTTTTCGACCATAGACCACGATCGCGCCAAGAATGAGCACGAACATGCCCACGAAAATATATTTGTGAATCTGCGAGGCTTCGAGTTGCGCCTTGAAAGTTTCAAAGAGACGTTGATGGCGATCGGTGAGCTGGACGCGGATTTGACTGAGCTCACTTCGCGCTTTGGCATTGAACTCGTCCATTTTGCGAAGATGGCGTTGGCCTTCGGCCGGTAGGCTTGCGAGGGCGAGAGCCTGACTCGCCGTTCGCGCCTCTTTGAACGCGTCTTCAGCTCTCTGTAGTCTGGCCAAGTCGCTGTCTGAAAGATCAGGCCAAGCGCGAAGTTCGTTTCGCAAAGTCGTGAGGTGCTCAGCGAGGCGGGACTCGATCTCTTGCAATTCTTTGAGGTGGGCTGAACCCGAAGCTGGGTCGTGGGGTGCCTTGAGTTTTGATTCGCGCTGACCCAGTTGTTGGACGACTTGGCCGGCGAGTAGATCCGCGTCAGCAATGAGGGCCGTTGTGCGATTGAGGTCGTGAAGAACCTCGATGGACTGTTGGTTGCGATCAACGAGGATTTCAAAATCGGAAATGTGTTGATGATTGAAATAGAGCAAAGCCGCGATCGCCACCAAATCAAAGGCGGCCAAGGCGTAGTAGATTCGATACCAGCGAGTTTTGAACTGAGGACGTAAGGACATAGCCTCTAAAGAAGTATCGAACTTTGAGTATGAGGTCGCGCTATGATTTGTGAAGTCATTGTTGAAATTTGAGGTGGAAGATCCTCGATGGACAACGGGCCGGGCGCCGAAAGCCTAGTAGGCAAGGGCCCGATGAGGTGTTAGCGTGATCACCTATGTTTGCGCATGCGCTGAGGCAGCGAACCTACGTCTCACTCATCTTTGCGATGGGCGTCTTGATGACGCTGCTCTTTGTTCGCCAGCCGCGAGACGTGCACGACGACGCCTATGAGACGGCACAGGCTCCGCCCGCGATTGCGGACCTGCTGCGATTTCGCGAGGTCGCGACCGAGCGTGGGTTGGTCTACGCCCACCGCTACACGAGGGATCAAGAGCGGAAGCCGGGTCAGGCCCGTGCTAACCCACATCCGTCCATCAGTGTGGCCGATGTCAATCAAGATGGCCGGCCGGATTTTTTCATTCCGCACACCGAGCAAGGCGAAGCGAATCTGCTCTACGTTCAGCAAGCCGATGGACGATTCGTCGATCAGGCTCGCGAGTATGGTCTTGCCTTTGAGCGCCAAGAGCAGCCGGGATCCATGGCGTTGTTTGCGGACTTCAATCGCGACGGACTTGTGGATCTCGTGTTGGCGCAATGGGGTTGTTCGACCTACTTCCGAGGCCAAGGGCCCGGGCAAGTGTTCATCGAGGAGCCACACCGGATGATCGGCTACTGCTCGCGCCCTGAGGGTGTGAACGCTTTGGATTTTGATCGCGATGGCGATCTGGATTTGGTGTTTGGAAATTTCATTCCGCCACCGAATGAAGGTCGCTACTTTTCGCTTTGGATGTCCTCGACCCGCCAAGATAACACCACGGGCGGACGCAATGATTTGCTGAGATTTGACGGCGAGGCCTGGCGGCTCGATGAGGCGGTGAACTTTAAATCACGAAGCTACACGCACACGGTGGGTGTCTCGGACATCAACCGCGACAACTTCCCCGACGTGGTGTTCTCGAATGATTATTCCTACGATGAAATGTTCCTGAATCAAGCCGGACGAAGTGTTCTCGAGGTGACGGACGAGTACATTCCCAAGCGTTCGCACGGATTTTCGGGAATGAATACGGAGTTCGCGGATTTCAATGGCGACGGACGCTTGGACTTGTTCATCACCAATGTGCACAAGCCTGGATTCTATCGACGGCACAACACTCTCTGGCGTCAGCGGGAGGATCATCGCTATGAGGAAGTGGCGATGCAATTGGGTGTCGGGCGTTGCGGATTTGCCTGGGCGGGAAAATTCGCCGACTTCGATTTGGATGGCGACTTGGATTTGATGGTCGTCAATGGCCGGGAGCGCAGTGAAGGTCTACAGCGACCCGAAGACGGCGAATCGCTTTGGTATCGACGTGTGATCGCGGCCGAAATCATCAAGCCTCTCAAGTCCGTCTATTGGGAGGCCGAAGAAAAGTGGGGCAAGTCCTACATTTCGGCCTTCGAGAGAAGTTGTCTGTTCACCCAGCATGAAGGCCGATTTTATGATGTGGCCGAGGCCGCAGGCGTCGCGGATCGACAGGAAGGACGAGGTTTGGCGCTTGTCGATTTCAACAATGATGGACGCATGGACTTTGTCACCGTGAGCATGAAGGGGAACTTACAGCTCTACGAGAATCAATCACCCACACAAGGTGATTGGTTGGGCGTTGATTTGCGCTTGCGATCGGGTGGCGTCGCATGGGGGGCTTGGGCCGAGCTTCGCGCTCGCGCGGCTTCCCCAGATTCCAGTGTGCCGAAGTTCGTGCGCGAACTTTATCCCGCCAACGGTTTCCGCGCGCAGAGTGATTGGCGCCTGCATTTCGGCTTGGGACGCACGCGATCGGCCTCGCCCGCGCAGGAGGGGCGGAAGCCTGATTGGCAACTCGAAGTGAAGTGGCCCGACGGCGAAGTGGAAGTCTTTGAAAATCTGAAGCTGGGTGCTTACTCGGTCTTGCGCCAAGGCGAAGGTTCGCGAAAGGCTTTGCCATGAGTGGCATTGCGAAACTTTGGTCATCAGGATTTTCGAAGCTGGATGGACGCTGGCTTTTGTTTGGCAGCCACATCAGTTTGCTGATTCTCGCCGTGCCATTTTTGGGATTGAGTCGCACGCCCTTGCAAATTTTCAGTGGATTGTTGGCCGCCGTGGTGACCGAGCTTCTTTGGCATCGGTGGGCGCCTCGCTACGCAAAGTCGGCTTGGCGCGATCGAGTCCTCTCCGCACTTGCTGAGGGCGCGGGCTTGCTGATTCTGCTCCAGTCCGAACGCGAGTTTTTTTTCGTTTTGGCTTCCGTCATTGCCGTCAGCTCGAAGTACATATTTCTGCGCGCTGATCGAAGTCACATATTCAATCCCACCAACTTCGCTGCCGTGGCACTACTGGCGTTCCTGCCCTTTGATTGGTTTGCGGTTTGGCCCGACGAATTCAATACGTCCCTGTATCCAGTTTTTCATGTCGTGATCTTTGGAATCTACGCTGTTCGGTTGGGCGGCACCTGGCGAGTGACGGCGGGCTACTTTGCCTGCATTTTGTTGAGCTCACTGGCGGTGTCAGCGGGTCAAATGGATGAGCTGATCTACTGGCTCGGCCCGGAGCTGGGTGTGCGCGGCATGATCTTCGCGTTTTTGATGATCACGGATCCCAAAACCACTCCGCGATCACATTTGGCGCAAATGCTCTTCGGCGCGGGCATCGGAATTGTTCACACCATCCTCAAGGCCGAGGGCATTCTCTACGCGAAGTTCATCGCTTTGTTCGCAGTGACCACCGCACTTTTAGCTTACGAAGTGTTCCGCAATCTCAAACATAATCGAGCGGGCTCGAGGCATCAGCCGGCGAGTTGATGCAAGGTGGGTCGAAAAAAATCTTTCGATCTCCGAATCTTGGCTAGGCAGTCTTGGTCGCCTGAGGTTAAATAGCAGGCATGCTGCATTTGCCACCTTTGATCTCGGATTTGGGAATCATTCTCGCGACAGCGGGCATGGTCACTTTGTTGTTTAAGAGAATCGGTCAGCCTGTCGTCCTGGGATATCTATTGGCTGGCGTACTAGTTGGCCCAGAAATCAGTTTTCTTCCGACGATTCAAGAGCGCGATGCGATTCAAATTTGGGCTGAGATCGGCGTCATCGTCCTGCTCTTTGGCTTAGGGCTAGAGTTCAGCTTTAAAAAACTTGCGGCCGTGGGTCGCGGCGCCACAGTCACCGCCACGACGGAAATTCTGGCCATGTTTGGCATGGGGTATCTCGTGGGCCGTGCCTTCGGCTGGTCGGAGATGGACTCCATTTTCCTGGGTGGCATTCTCAGCATCTCATCGACGACCATCATTGTTCGCGCTCTCGATGAATTGAATATGAAGCGTCGGCATTTTGCTGACTTGGTGTTTGGCGCACTGATTGTCGAAGACTTAGCCGCGATTCTTTTGTTGGTGATCCTCACCTCCATTTCGATTTCGCAAACCTTTGAAGGCACTCAGTTGCTTTGGTCGGCCACTCGACTCGGATTTTTCCTCACGCTTTGGTTCCTCGGCGGCATCTTGTTGGTGCCTTGGTTTCTTCGCAAGATTCGTCCGATGCTGAACGAAGAGACGATGTTGATCGCCTCTCTGGGGCTATGTTTGACCATGGTGCTACTCGCCACGCACTCGGGCTTTTCACCGGCACTGGGCGCCTTTGTCATGGGCTCGATCCTCGCCGAGACACCAGATGGCGAGCGCATCGAGCACGTGCTTCGCCCTGTACGCGATTTGTTCGCGGCGATTTTCTTTGTCTCGGTCGGCATGCTCTTGGACTTACAAATTCTTGCCGACAATGCGTGGCCGATCTTTGTGCTCGCGGTGGTCACCATCGTCGGCAAAACACTTTCAACCGGTTTGGGTGCTTTGATCTCGGGCTATCGACTCCGTCATGCGCTTCAGGCGGGTATGAGCATGGCGCAAATCGGTGAATTCTCCTTCATCATCGCGACGCTGGGCTTATCGTTGAAAGTGACCTCGGACTTCCTCTATCCGCTTGCGGTCGCGGTTTCCGTGATCACCACTTTCACGACTCCCTATATGATTCGCTCGTCGGATTCATTGTATGATTGGATTGCCAAGCGTTTGCCGCCGCAGGTGCTGGCGCGTCTGGATCAAGATGTGGATCGGCAGGTCCCACGAAATTCGACGGCCAGTCCTTTGGATGGTATCGGGCGCATACTTTTGCACGCGGTGATCGTGATCGGCATTGGCCTATCGATGTCGCGAGTCGGTCTGCCTTGGCTCTTGCAAACATGGGGAGACGAACCGATCACCCGCTATGCGAGCATGGCGTTGACGGTGTTGATGGCTTTGCCATTCTTGTGGGCGATCATTCTGAGTCGCGCGAGTTTGCAGAAGTCACTGTTGGTGCTTCGGACTCGAGCCCAAGATTTCAACTTGGTTCGCTTTCGCGAAGTGTTCGCGCTCCTAGGCCGAGCCTTGATTGCGACGATTTTGCTGGGCTTCATCATTTCCGAATTCATTTCGGCTGTGACCAGCCTTGTGGTGATCGCCTTGATCGCCATGTCGGTGGGCTTTTTGGGAGTGCGCAATTTCACTTGGATCTATGATTGGCTGGAGCGTCGATTCATCGGACATCTCAACGAACGTGAACGCGAGCGTGAGCTGGAGGCTCTGCGTGCGAAGGCGCAACTTCCAGCCCTGGCGCCTTGGGATGCACATTTGACGGAGTTTGAAATTCATCCGGATTCGCCGGTCGTGGGACATTCGCTCGCCGAATTGAAGTTTCGCGAAGACTTGGGTGTGACGGTCGCGATGATCCGCCGAGGTCAGCGGCAAATTCTCGCGCCTCGCCGAGATGCTCTGTTGATGACTCACGATCGGATCTACGTGATCGGCACCGACGAACAACTTGCGAATCTCACTTTGAAGCTTCAGCCGCAGCCGAGCGAGGCCGCTGGCCCGCAGGGTGTAGTGAGCGAGCGCGCTAAGGACTATGGCTTGTTCGACCTGATTCTGCATGAGGGCTCCAGCGTTGTCGGACGAAGCATCCGGGAGAGCGGATTGAGGGAGAAGACGGATGGCTTGATCGTCGGTGTCGAGCGAGATCTTGAGCGCATCCTGAACCCCGATTCTTCGATGGTCCTGCGAGCAGGCGATCGACTTTGGGTCGTCGGGCGAAAGCCTCCGGAGATGCAGGGGGGCGGAGAATTGGCACCTCTCGTGCCCTAAATCAGCTGCCTCACTTGAGTGGTTGTGAAGTCACTTAAGCCCTTGAAGTCTCTCTTGAAAGTTCAAACTTTTTGCCGCAGCGGCGTGGTCTGACCGCGGCTCAGAACGCATTGGTCGAACGACAACCACGCAAGTGATCCAGCTCGAGAGTTGCACCAAACGCACGCCTGCGTGGGATTTGATTTCCCCCTCGGGTGTGGTCCGCCCCAGATCGCAGACTCTCGGCGAAGTCGTTTCGTCCGAGATTCGGCGATCCTAACTTCGTTGAGGAGTTGAAGTGGTGCGGCTTCATTTTGCTCTCCTAGCGGTACTGATCGTTGCGGGCCTTTGGCTCGCGCCCGCACTTTGCGATGAGCGTGAGGTCCGCAGCAATGCGATCACGGACTTTGGCCGTTACACTTTGGCCGAGCAGGCGCTTGAAGTTTCCGCACAAATCGAATTGGAGCTTCTCGAAAATCGTTGGGCTGAGTGGCGAAACGCGACGCCCGAACAGCGCACGGAAGTGCGTCGGCGCTTGCGAGTGTACACGCGTGAAACGCTTCGGCGTGTGAAGAGTCTTGGTCGATTCGTCGAGGGCTTGATGATTGAAGCACCCGAGGTGGTGGCCATCGATGGGCTTCAGCGAATCAGTCGATTCACGCTTCTCTATCCGATGCTCATTTCAATGGGGCACTACGAAATCGTGGCCCTCATGGCGACTGTACCGGCTGATGTTGAGATCATCGACTACAGCTATGTGCGGGTGAAGCGCATGCTGCAAGAGCGACGCGTGGCTCGGCTAACGGGTTTGAGTGCGTCGGAGCGCGCGCAAGCGGGAGTAGCGCCGCTCCTCACCGCGAGAGCTCGTGAAATTCTGGGTGCGACGCCGTCGGAGATCGATGCGCTGCGAGTGAACTTGGATGGGAAGGCGTATGTCTTTGCTGTCGGCACTGAAGAGCGGCTCGCGCAAATTTTTGAAGATGCGGAATTGATGCGACTGATTCGGCGCGAGACGCCGGACCGGCGACTGCGACTTCGCATGATGATGGCGGAGTTGGATCAGCGAATCGCCGAGCAACCTGAGTTGGGCCAGCGTTTGCGGCGTGAGTTCGCGCTGATCCCGCAAGCTGAATTGAGTTTGGAAGCATGGGCGTTGTTGGCGCGAGGGGCGCGGCTTGCGGAGGCTGAAGATCGTTTGCGCCTGGCGATCGCGCGCGCAGGATTTTGGCGTCGCTTGGGTGTGGTGTTTAGGTCGCCAGAGGCCATCGAGGTTCGCGCGGCTCGCGAAGCTTGGTTGGCAGGCTTGGGTCAGGTTGGATTTCAATGTTTGAGTTTGTTCCGTCCCGCCGGCGGAGGATGACGTGACTTTCACGAGGATTGGGCCCTTCGGGCGATGTGTGTTGCAAGTGGCCGTCTTGGTCAGTTTGCTGTGGCCTCGGGCGGTGGCTGCTACCGCTGGGGCCGAGGCGACAGCTTGGGAGATTAGCTTTGTTCGCTACATGCGGATGCTGGATGAGCGGATCGAGCGCGATGTTGTGCAGTTTTTGCGCGAGCGTGAGAGTGGGCGAGAATTGGAGATTCGGCTTGCGGGCGTGCATGAGTTTCGTCGCGCCTTGCGCGCGCGCGGCGAAGACTTTTTGCAGCGTTATCGTGTGTTGTTCGCAGGTGCGCCGGCGACGCCGGAGGTGCGGCAGTTGTATGCGACACAGCTTGCGAATGATGAAGCGGGCTTTGTGAAGGCGCTGGATGCGGGCCTTGAGACTTTGCGAGAGATGGCGGAGTGGCGAGGTTCGGCGCATCCGCGAGAGAGTGAGTGGAGTGGACTTGAGCGTCGCTTGCAAGCGGCCACGAGCGTGTTGCAGCGACCTGGTGAAGTGATCTCGAATCCTCTGATCAAAGATCTGAACTTGGTGATGCCGACGGCGCGAGCCAAGTTCGTCGTGCCGTATCGCTATGTCGCGGACACGGTGGTGTTGGGGCGCAGGCTCTTTGAGCACATGCAGCGTTTGCCGGATCACACATTTTCGCGTGCGGACTCGCGCGAGGCCTTGCGCTATGTCGGATTCGATCTGAGCGGGGCGCCTCGCAACGCGATCTTTGTGCTCGCGTTCTCGCATGACTATGCGATGTTTGATGTGATGATGGCGGAGCGAGTGGCTGCCCGTTTAGGTGATGCTTCGCCGGGACTGCTCACGGTCGAGAGATCTTGGCCGCATTACAAATTGGGCCGAGCGCGCGAGCGCAATGTGGTGTTCATCGAGGATGGAGATCCGATTCGGCGCTTGACCTCGCTGGCCTTGGATCGATCATCGTCGTCGCCCGAAGGCCGACGCGTGGTGAGCATCGCTCCTGAGGGGCAAGTGCCTTACTTTCACGCGCGCTTTCCTCCGATCACGAAGTCCGGTGCGTTTGTGTTGGCGCGTCGACTTTCAATTGAAGCCTCGGCCGAGGCCAACGGCTCGCGGCCCGTCTATGTGCTGCCCGTATTCTCGAACGCGATGGAGCATTTGTCTTCGACACGAGGTGCGCCGTTGACGGTGACCGTGGGGCAGCCGGTGTTGGTGCCGACCGAACCTCTCAGTCGGCAGGACGCATGGGTCGAGAGTATGCGTCGGCAGTTTGAAGAGGCGACTTTGCGACATCGCGGGCTGCAGATGGCGGATCTGAGTGTGCGAAGTTTTGTGCCGGGCAGTCGCGTGCCGATTGCGACGCCGAGGTTGCCGGCAATTCACGGTGTTCGTTGTGAATCGCTCTTTAGCCCGGTGGTGTCGCCGATGTTGTGAGTCGGCGATTGAATGAAGGCGAGACTGAGTTGCAAAAACGAATCGCCGCCGCGACGGCCGAGATGAACGCCGTCATGCCAAAAGTTCGCACCTGTGGGCTCGGCCAAAATTCTTTTGCGAATGAAAGCGCGGGTGATGGCGGCGAGCGCTGGAGGAAACTGCGTGAGGGGTTCGTCTTCGGGAGGCGTGGCTTCGAGAATTTCAAGAGGAAGATGGGCTTGGTGGAGATCAGCGCGGATTCGCTGCAAGCACTTTGAGAAGGGATTGCCAAGTTGTGAGGAATGAGGCGGCGGTGGCAGCAGGAGACCGACGCGCGCATAGCGAGTCCGAAGTTGCTGGGCGATCTCGAGCGCGTGGGAGAGCGAAGACTGAGATCGCGCTTGCGTTCCCCAGTAAAGATCATAGGCGAGCGCGACGAGATTTGAAGTTTGCGCGAGCGCATCGTTGGTGCCGCAACTGATGAGAGCCAGATCGCCGTGAAAGCGTGGGGACTTGGATGAGTGGTCGGCGAGAATGAGTTTATGAAGCGAGGCGAAGGTTTCGCCGTTACGTGCGTAGTTTTGAACGTGCATCTTCGTCGTGGGTAGTCTGAGCCACCAGTCGTCGCCAAGATCGCCGCGCATGAGACTATCGCCAAACAGATGCAGGCGAAGGGGAGCTTTGGAATCATGTGCGGGCATGAGCATGCCCTGAGTTTAGAGGCTCGTAGATCGTCGGGTCAAAACGCCTGAAGCGGCGCCTCGGCACGACGGCATTTGGGGCGAGTATTGTGGTGGATTTCGCGACGCTTTTGTTGAGCTTATTGCGAACGGCGCGCCCTTATTGCGAATGATTTGCAATAAGTTGCCGGGGCCTTGGACTTCAAGTACAAGGAAAGACTCCCGCGTGGCGGGCCCAAACACAGGAGGCCATTGATGAAGTTCGGCACGGCATTTTTCAGCATTTTCAGTGGATGGGTTCTAGCTCTCGGTATGGCGAACTCCGCAGAGGCTCAAGCTACGGTCGGACCGAATTTGCTCCAGTCGGGCTGGGCAGCCCGCGAAGTCTTTGCGCAAAATTACTTGGCGGCAACAGGTCAGGTGTTGGGTGCCGAGTTTGTCGGTCTT
The DNA here is from genome assembly GCA_002344785.1 of Bdellovibrionaceae bacterium UBA2339. Lineage (GTDB taxonomy): Bacteria > Bdellovibrionota > Bdellovibrionia > Bdellovibrionales > JAMPXM01 > UBA2339. The sequence continues at coordinate 28,240 of DDUL01000035.1, read as the reverse complement.
TCGGCGCAAGTTGACGCGAGCTCGGGTGAGCATGTTGTGCGTGTGTGGATTGGCGATTCAGCGAACTCGATCGTTGGGCAGGAATTGCGATGTTCGGCGACCTGCAACCTGGGCGCGGCTTTGCCGTCGCAAGCGTATTCGCATCCGCAGCGCCGCGTGAGTGAAGCTCTCCTCAAGGAAACTGTGCAGGCGGCGGCGGATGAGTTCAAGCGCAAGATTGCGCCCCTCGAGCAGCTGACCACTGTCAAACTTTGGGTTCGCGGCGCTTATGTTTACTATCGCATGGAGTGGGTGAAGCCGGGTGCGGGAACGCAAACGAGCTTCATGGCCTGTGATCAGCATGGAGCGCATGTCGACTGCCATCGACAAACACGCGCTGGCGCCGGCGAGTTTTGAAGCTCGTCCTATCAGTCCCGCGTGATCCGTTAGAGGCGGTCGGTTTCAGGTGTTGTGACCGGATTTTGTGAGAGAGGGTGACATGCAAATTCAAAGCTTGTGTTCGAGAATCGATCAAGCTCGCTTTGGCCGGGCTCAGCGAATGCTGAAGTCGATGAGCCTTGTCGCCTTGGTTCTGCTTTTGGGTGTGAAGCTTTCGGGCTGTGGATCTTCTCGCAATCCAGATCGTGAAGCGGCCGAGGCCCTGCCGGAAGATCAAAAGCTCGGCGGATTTAAATTCGAAATTTTGCCGGGGTCCCAGCTCAGTCTTCGTGCTGGAAAGCTTGAAGGTGATGGGCAAATTCGTGTGGCATCGCCGATGATCAAAGTGAACTCGGGCCACAACTTCTACTTCAAGTTTAAAATTGAAGATGGCGGGGAGTTGCGTGTGCAGACCTTTGCGCGCGCTGATCTTTCGGGCGGCGTGGAGTTGATTTTGCGTCGGCCCGCGGGTGCGGAGCAGATCTCGGTGGCCTTGATGGTCGGCACTGAGGAGCGGGACTACACAGCATTGTTGCCTCGTTTTGCCGCGAATGATGTGCATGAGCTCTGGTGGGATGTGCACAATAATGATGGCGATCAGATGCACACTGTTCTTTGGAATGAGGCGCAAGGCGACGAATTGCTCGAAGACCTTGTGCCGATGCAAGGAGTCGGTGTGCAATGGGGTGTCCGATTGCGCTCGGCAAGTTTGCTGGGACTGGATCGGCAAGAAGTTCGCGATCGTCACGAGTGACGATTTCCCCAAAGCGAGAGTTGAGGCAGGGGCCTCACGCGAGAGTCGAGGCGGGGCCGATCGCCTCCTGAATTCGGGCGACAAATCGAGCCGGAGAGCAAAAGAGCCAACATGCGAAGTGCAGCGCGAGAACGATTTGTCAGTTTGTTGCCATTAGCCTCGGTCTTCGCTGGGGCTCTACTGTTGCCGTGGACATCGCAGGCGACGAGCATGAGCCAAGCTTCGTCGATGCCTGTCGCCAGTTCGAGCGACAATTCATCCGACACTGTGGCGCGAGCCGTTTCATCACTGCCGATCGACATTTTTGCAGCTGTGGATTTAGTCGGACCGTTTTCGATGGACCAAGATTCTCAGAATCGTTGGGTGCCAAGATCGGCCGAGTTCTCGTTTTCCGGTGCGATTGACCCGATGTTTGATGGCGCATTGGTCTTTGCGGGCCACACGGAGTCGGATGAGTTCAAGTTCGGCTTGCATGAAGCTTATGTGGGCTCGACGCGATTGATTCCGCAAAGTCGATTTAAGCTCGGAAAGTTTCTTTTAGGCGTCGGTCGACTCAATCAATTTCATCAGCATGATTGGCCGTTCATCACCGCACCCAAAGTGCATCGACAGTTCTTCAATGCCGGTGCGGGTGTTGTGCAAGCTGAGAGCGCTGCGGATTCTGGCGTGGAGTACACGTGGAATTTGCCGACTGAGGCCGTGGTGGATCTGACTTTGGGTGTGACGAACGGTTATTGCTTTGGGCATTGCCACACCGAAGGTCAGCGGCCGATTCATCCTCTCGTCTATGCGCATCCGACTTTGTTTATCGAGAATGAAACTTCGGGCGGTCACCTCATCGGCGCGACCTACTTGCGCCGTAGTGATTCGGTGGGAACGATCACGGAGCTGGTTGGCGTGGACTGGACCTATAAGTTTCGTGAGGCGCGCCGATTGAAGTGGTTGGTGCAGAGTGAGGCCTACCTGCAAAAGCGGCGTCGTTCGGGCACTGACAATGTCGAACAGGCGGGGCTTTATGTTTATCCGCAGTATGCTTGGGACTCGAGCTGGAGTTTTGGTTGCCGTTTGGACGCGTTTTCCGAGTTGAGCTTGAAGTTTGTGTCGACGGGCGAACGGCGTGCTGATTTGGATTACGCGATTGTGCCGACACTCACCTATCGATCCAGTGAGTACTTGATGTTTCGTGTCGCCTACGCGCACGAAGTGGATACCACCGAAGGCGTCGGCGATCAGCGCGATCGGCAGTTTATGCTCCAGGCTGTTTACATTATGGGCGCGCATCCTGCGCATGACTTTTAATCGAGGTTCGAGATGAGTGACCTCTTGAGTGACTTCAGGCTAAAGGTACTCATCGCGTGGAGTGTCTTGGCGGTGCTCGTTGGTTCAAGCCGAGCGCAGGCCCAAGAGGCTTTGCGCGTGCTGACCACTTTGCCCGAGTTTGCCGAGATGGCTTTAGACCTCAGTGGAGGCGAGGCTGGTTTTCCAGTTGAAGTTGAGCACCTGTTGCGAGGTCACGAGGATCCGCATTTTGTCGAAGCGCTACCTTCGTTTGTGAAGCGGGCTTCGCGCGCGGATCTCGTCGTATCGGTGGGATTGGAACTTGAGTCGGCGTGGTTAACTAAAGTTCTGGCCAAGAGTGGACGCGCGCAGGTGCAAAAGGGTGGTCAGGGTTACTGCGAGCTGGGTGCGGGAGTCGAAGTTCTGCAAAAGCCCCAGGGTCCGATTTCACGCGCGATGGGCGATGTGCATGCATCGGGAAATCCGCACTTCTATCTGAGTCCTTTGCATTTGATTTCCGCCGCCAAGCGCCTCGGCGAGTGTCTGACTCGGCTTCGGCCGAAATCGGCTGAGGCCGTTGCGGCGAATGTGAGTCGCTTTGAGAAGCGCATGCTCGCGCTTCATCAGGAACTCACGCGGAAACTCAAGGCCAGCTTGGGCCGAGGCCAATCTCTGGAGTCACTGCGGTTCATCGAGTATCACCAAGATTTCACCTACTTCTTCGCCGCCTATGGCTTGCGAAGTATTGGTGCCATCGAGGAGAAACCAGGTGTTCCGCCTTCGGCGGCTCGAATTGCACAGGCGGCGACATGGGCTCGCGCTGAGGGTGTTCGTCTCGCGCTAGCGGCGACTCATCATCCCGATGCGAGCATGTCGAAGTTTTCCGAGATCAGTGGCATTCCGAATCGACGCTGGCCGGTGATGCTCAGGCCTGGCGACGAAAAGTTTGATCGAATTGAAAAGTTACATCGCTACTATATCGAACAGTTGATTGCGGCGATTCAGGCCTCGAAGCCTGGGTCTACGAATTCGGGGAAGTCACCATGACGAATGGAACTGAAGATTCTCAAGCCGTGCGGCTTAGAATTTCGAACTTCCAACTTCGTCGCCCAGATGGTCGAGGCATGTTCGATGAGTTGAGCGCGAGCCTTGGTGCTGGCGAACTCATGGTGATTCAAGGGCCAAATGGCGTGGGAAAGTCCTCTCTTCTGCGGGCGATTTTGGGCTTGTGGCCGCATAGCTCGGGGAAAATCGATTTGCGAGTGAGCTTCGACAATGACGAGATCGCTTACTTGCCACAGCAAGGACAGCTGCAGTTTTTCTTGCCATTGACCTTGGGCGAGGTCGTCGAATTGGGGGCGGGTTCGCCACGGCAAACGAAGGAGATTTTGGCTGCTGATTTTTGGGATGTGCAGTGGGACTCGGCAAGCGGGGGTGAGCGACAAAAGGCTCTGCTCACGCGCATCTTCAGATCGCCGGCGGCGCTCTTGATATTGGACGAGCCGTTTAATCACTTGGATCACGAGTCGGCTCGAGCGCTTTGGGGTGAGATGATCGCGAGCCTGCAGCGAGGCGCCTCGGTCTTGCTCGTGGCCCATGGTGAAGAGCAGCGGATTCCGAACGAGTTGCGAGAGAAATTTCCTGTGAAGCTGCTTCGTTTACAAGGATTGCAAGGGCGAAACGCAGCCGCCGCCTCGCTACGAATTGCCGAGGCCCCAGCCGATGAACAAGTCATCGATCCGCATTCGCGCGGGGCTTCGCATGAGTGAACTGATTTTGATCTACAAGTGGTCGATTCTCGCGGCTGTCGTTGTGTCTTCGGCCTTGGCGTTGATCGGCACACAACTCGCGGCAAGGCAGCAGGCCATGCAGACTTTGGTGGTCAGTCAGTCGGCCTCGTTGGGTGTGGTCTTGGCACTAGGACTTCTAGCGAGTTGGCACGGAGAGCACACGCATCCGCACGAACCAAGTTTGTGGCCGACTTTAAGTGGATTTCTGTTCGCCTTGGCGATGGGCCTGGTGTCGCAGAAACTGATTCGCACCAAGTGGCCCTCGCGCAATACTTACTTCATTGCCTTATTCTGTTTGTTGATGGCTTTGAATGCGTGTGTGATTGCGATTTCGCCGGGACTTGAGGCGCACACATCGGCAGCCTATTTTGGTGATCTGGCCGTGTCGAGTGAGGTTGAGGCTCAGCTCTTATCCGTGCTGGGAATCTTGGTTGGCCTCGGCATGCTCATGGCGTGGCGCCGGCTGACGGGGATCTCGTTTAACTTGATGAGCTTTGAGCTACCGCCACTTCGCCGCCGCGATCGACAATTGGATTGGGCGATGAATTTGGCGGGCTTCATACTGATTGCAGGTGCGGTGCAATTTCTCGGTTTGCTGTTCACGCTAGCGAGCCTGTTTTTGGTGCCGGTGATATTGGTGCGATGGCATCGAAGCCTTCGCGGCTTGGCCGTGCGAATTTTGTTGGCGACTGGAGTGGGTGCGGGTGTCGGCTTTTGGATCTCTCTATCTTGGGGTGATGGACGTTTGCCGACAGTTCCAACGATGGCGCTGACTTTGCCTTTGAGCGCTTGGCTCATCTATTTGCTGGGACGCCTCTTGTCGTCAAGCCAGCGAGTGGTGTCGCGAGGTGTTGCGCCATGAAGATTTGGCGAGAGCGTGTGTCCGTGATTGTTCGACATCAGGGCGCGATTCTCGCATTTCGTGCGACGGATCCGACGACACAAGTCGACTATGTGTTTTTGCCGGGCGGGGGTATTGAAGGCGGCGAGAGTCGGGAGCAGGCGGCGATTCGCGAGTGCTTGGAAGAGACGGGCTATCAAGTCCGTCTCAATCTGCAAAGCGAGTTCGTGCGTGAGTATGACTTTGCATGGGACGGCCAGATGTATGCATGCAGAACTTGGTTCTACGCGGCTGAAGTGATTCAGCAAACACATCGCCATGTGCGCGATGCTAGTTATCATCGAGGCGTTTTGTGGGTTCCTGAGGCGGAGGCCGAAGCGGTCTTCAGTTATCATCCGGAGATCTTGAACGCCGTCCGACATTTCCTTGGGAGTTCGAAGGCATCGAATCAGGGGTGAAAACGTGTCGGAATGCGCGGGAACTTTTGCCCGACAAGTTTCTCGGCCGCTTCTTCGACACTCATCGGATTCGTAAATGCGATCCCGCCAATCGGCTGATCTGCCAGCGCTTGATTCTTTTCCACGTCAATCAAGCGAACTCGACCATCGGCTTCCAGCTCGAGCCCATCGAAGACTTCGTTCTTGGCATTCAGCAAGAGTAGGTAGCGCTGACCTTTGGTGAGAGTCCCGTGAGTTTCAAGCCCAACGACTTCGGCGTCGCTGGTCGGCGTGATCCCGATGATTTCGGATTGTGTGAGATAGGTGAGGCGTCGAGTTCCCAGCGAGATGATGGGGTAATCGTAGTTCGGCGAATCCAAAACGCGTGCGACGATGAGAGCGTGGACTCGAGCATCTTGATCGTCGTAGGAAGCCAGTCGAATCAGCGGCAGATCTCCCCACTTGCTCCAGCCATGACCGTCGGGCGAATAAAATATGCCGATGAGCGGAAGACCCAATACGACAATGAGGATGCTGAGTGGGATCAATTTGTTCTTGAGCGATGATGTTGGCGAGTGAATTTTTTGGGGAGTTGGGCTTGTGGATGACATGCTTCGAGGTCAGCACGGCAGGGTCGTGATGACAAGACGCCGTGCCGCTGGAAGCTTGCCCATGAGATTGACCTAAGACCTTGAGATTGAAAGAGTGTGGGCATGGCGATGCTTCTTCGCGCAAGTTCATTGCGACTTCAATTGTCGGGTCGTGTGATTCTCGATCAGGTGGATCTGCGTGTGGCCGAGGGCGAGCGCGTGGCGATCATTGGTCCGTCGGGCTGTGGGAAGTCGACTTTGCTTCGTTGCCTGAATGGGCTACAGAGCGTGGATCAGGGAAGCGTTGAAGTTGCGGGCGAAAGTCTGTCGTCGCTGAACGAATTGGGCGAAGCTGAGTTTGAGCGCCGTGCCCTGCGCGTTCGTCAACACGTGGGGATGGTGTTTCAGTCCTTCAACCTATTCCCACATATGAATCTCATCGAAAATCTCATGCGTGCGCCGATGGTGGTGCAAGGCCTGACTCGAGAGGCCGCTCGCGAACGCGCCGAGACCTTATTGGCGAGAGTGGGTTTAAGTGACTTCGCCGAGCACTTTCCGCAGCAGCTCTCGGGCGGCCAACAGCAGCGCGGCGCTATGGCGAGAGCTCTCGCAATGACGCCCAAGATTTTGCTTTACGATGAGCCGACGAGCGCTCTGGATCCCGAGATGGTGAGCGAAGTTCTGGCGGTGATGTCCGAGTTGGGCCAAGGAGAGGCTCGCCCGACGCAGATTTTGGTGACTCATGAAATGAAATTCGCCGAGCGATTCGCTGATCGCGTGCTCTTTATGAGCGCGGGTCGAATCGTCGAAGAAGGTCCTCCGGTTGATGTGTTGAGGAATCCAAAGAATCCGATGACGCAGAAATTCTTGAGGCACTTCGTATGAGGCAAAGATTTGGACTGAAGTGTCTTGGGAAGATGCTGCTTGTGCTGAGCCTGGGTTGGGGTGCGGTACTAGCTTCGCCGCTCAGTTCTGCGGCTGAAGACTCAAGCGCCAAGCTGGGTTGGGGAGCCGATGCGGAAAGCGGGGCGCCGTTCTCATTCAAGGATCCGCAATCACCGAATGTGATGAAGGGCTTTGAAGCCGAGATCGTGGCTGAGCTTGCCAAGCGCTTGGGCCGAGAAATTGAGTTTAGGCAGAATAACTGGGAAGGCTTGGTTGAGGGCCTCAAGCGCGGCGATTGTGATTTGATCGTGAATGGCTTGGAAATTACCGAAGATCGCGCGCGCGTGCTTCGATTCTCTCGCCCCTATTACATCACCGCACAAGTCATCGCCGTACGCCAAGAAGTCGAAGGCGTCACACGACTTGAGGACCTAGAAGGCCAACGCGTCGGGAGCCTAGCGGGAAGTTTGGCGCAACGAATGTTGGCCGAGGTCGACTTTCCACTGCAAGTCGTCACCTACAGCGAAGAAATTCATGCTTATCAAGATTTGGCATTGGGTCGCTTGGATGCGGTGTTTTTAGATGAGCCGATCGCGATCTACTACGCGAAGACCAATCCGCGCTTGAAGATCGTCGGTGAGCCGATCGGGCGTATGGAGTACGGGGTTGCGGTTCGACTTGAAGATACGAAGTTGGCCGAACAAATCGACAGGGCCTTGGCGGACATGATTCAAGATGGAAGCTTGCGCGAAATCTTGGAGAGGTGGGGACTTTGGAATCCGTTGACTGCGCAAGCTTGGTCGCAATCTGTCGCTCCACGAATTCCGCCTGTGGAGTATCAAAACTTTGTTGAGAACTTGCAGCAGTTGCAGGCCTCGCGGAACTGGTCGGACCGCTGGGATCGCTATGCGAAGTACGCGCCGATGCTTGCTCGTGGTGCGTGGATGACGCTGAAGATCTCTGTGACCTCGATGCTCTTGGCTATTTTTGTCGGGGTGCTGGTCAGCACGATGCGACTCTACGGCCCAAAGCCTGTGCGGTGGCTGGCCATTGCCTTTGTCGAGATCTTTCGTGGCACACCACTTTTGATTCAACTCTTCTTAATATTTTACGGACTGCCGCGTGTGGGAATTGAGTTTTCTCCTTTTGTTGCGGCAATTCTCGGCTTGGGGTTGAACTACGGGGCTTGTGAAGCTGAGAATTATCGCGCGGGTATCTTGTCGGTTCACAGTTCACAAGTCGATGCGGCTCGCGCATTGGGAATGAACTTGTGGCAGAGATTGCGTCATGTGATCTGGCCGCAAGCGGCGAGACTGGTTTTGCCGCCGATGACGAATGACTTCATCGCGCTTCTCAAGGATTCCTCATTAGTATCGGTGATCACCATGGTCGAGCTCACTTCGACTTATGGTCAGTTGGCTTCGGCATCCTTTGATTACTTAGGTTTGGGACTGCTCGTGGCGGGACTTTATTTCTTGTTGGGTTTGCCCTTTGTGCAGCTAGCTCGAAAGGCCGAGGCCTGGGTGCGACGCGAAAGTGCGCGCGTCTAGAGTTGCTCCGCTGCGAGCTTCACCCTAGCGTGAAGCCATGGACTTTTATCAATCCGCGCCGAATCTCGCCGAGCATCTTCAAAACGCCTTCACGCAGGACCGTCGTCTTGTCGGTGTCGCCGAAGGCTTACGCCGTCGATTGGATGCGCGGGTCTTTCAAGATGTTGAGTCGCAGTGGCAAAGGTGCGGGCGATTGGCCTTCACGGAATGGCTGCGTTGGAGTGAACTTGCTGAGTCAGAGTTGCCTCGGCACATCGCCTTCGATGCTTGGGGAAAACGCGTTGATGAAATCCGCATGAGTCGAGGTTGGTCGGAGCTTGAGGCTGTGGCCGCGCAAGAGGGAATCGTCGCGACGGCCTATGAGCGCAAGCAAGGTGAATATTCGCGCGTCGTGCAGGGTGGTCTGCTCTATTTGTTTCACGCTTCAAGTGCCTTCGTCTCTTGTCCGCTGGCGATGACGGATGGCGCGGCGAGAGCTTTGGAATTGTACGCCAATGATGATCAGAAACGACGTTGGCTGAGTCATTTGCTCTCTCGAGATCCAGCGAAGTTTTGGACCTCTGGTCAATGGATGACTGAGCGAGCTGGCGGCTCGGATGTGAGTGGAACCTCAACGCTGGCCAAACGCGTTGGCAATGAGTGGAGACTGGAGGGCGTGAAGTGGTTCACCTCCGCAACGACTTCTCAGATGAGTCTTTTGCTCGCGCGCCCTGAGGGTGCCGAGTCGGGTAGTCGCGGTCTTTCACTGTTCGCTCTGGAACTTCGTGACGCTAATGCCAAGCTTCGCAATATCGAAGTGCTGCGACTCAAGGATAAGCTGGGAACGAAGGCGTTGCCGACCGCGGAGCTGAGGCTCATGGGGGCGCCCGCCGAACTTTTGGGTGGCGAAGGTCAAGGCGTCAAAAAAATCTCAGCGCTGTTGAATATCACGCGCTACTACAATTCGGTTTGCGCGACAGCGCACATGCGACGAGCCTTGGACTTGGCGCAAGTGTATTCGGATCTCCGTCAGGCTTTTGGTCGCAAGCTGCGCGAACATCCATTGCATGCCTCCACGCTGGCGCGCCTCGAGGCGGAATTCGAGAAGTGTTTTGATCTGACGTTTTTCATCGCGCATCTGTTGGGCCGCGATGAGGTCGGATTGGCGAGCGAAGATGAGCGCGTGCTTTTAAGGGCCATGACGCCGATTGTGAAGGCCTACACGGCGAAGCGCTGCATGGAAGTCGTCAGCGAAGTGGTGGAGATTTTTGGCGGAGCTGGTTACGTGGAGGACACTGGTATTCCGAAGCTCTTACGTGACGCTCAAGTCTTCTCGATCTGGGAGGGTACGACGAATGTGTTGGCTCTCGATCTTGTGCGGGCGTTCGCCAAAGAAGGTGCGGGTCCTGTGCTGCTGAAGTTCTTGGAAGCGAAGCTCGGGCCCGGAACTACGGGCGCGCAACAAATGACGGCCGCGACTCGCGCGCAATGGGACTTTTGTCGGCAACTGCTCGCAGGTGATGCTTCAAAGCTTGAACCGCAAGCGCGCGAACTTTTGATGTCCTCCGCTGAGCTCTTGGCGCTGGCGATCCGTGATCATTGGTCGTCGAATTGAGGGCGATCAACAGATGAGTCGACTTTCTTCTTACGCCACGACACCTCGGATCTGGGCCGGGGCTCTAGCAAGTTTTGTAGGATTGAATTTCGCGCTCGCGAATGAGCCGAGCGTAGAGTCGTCGCGGTCAGTGAATGTCGGGCGTCCGACCTCTGTGACTTTAGACTTGCCGCTCGCAGCGCCCGAGTGGACCAGTCTCCAGTTCAAAAAGATTAAGGCCAACGAAGTTGAGTTTGCAGAGGCTTCTCTCAAGGTTAAGGTTCGATCCTCGGCGTCTCCGCTGATTCATGCTTTGCCGGAGCCGGTGCGGGTTCAAGCCGTTCGAGTTCACGGAAGCTGGGAGGACCTGAAGGCGCCCGAGCGTCAGCCCAAAGAATTTGATGAAGACTCACTGCTTCGCGTGGGGCTGGTGGTCCCGGGGAAACTCACACTGAGCGGTCCGAAGCGATGGCTTGCAGCCGATTGGGTGAAGAGGTTGTTTGATTTAGCGCCAAAGGGCTCGGGTATTGATCGAATTGATTTTTTGATGTTTGCAAGTCGCGAGGCTTGGATCGGTCGAGATCGGGTGCATCCGAGCTCTGAGCTGATTCGCGAGCGTAAGATGAGCCTTCGGCCAAAGCCCGGAGCGTTTGAGACGCTGTGGAATTTGCCGGAGCCTCTGCCGGTGGTCGCCATTTGGCTGAGTGTGGACGGTGACGACGGTGCTGCGAGCTTCGACTTGCAAGTGACGAAGCTTCAACTTGTGATCGAACAAAAATGAATCGAGCGATGAATGTGTCGGGGGAGTTTGTGGGGGTGCAGGGCCCGTGCGCCAGAGGGCCGGTCGGCCATGAGGTGAGTTGGTCAGTTGACGATTCGGCGCGCATGTTCGATTTCGAACTTCTCGGAACTCGCGCCCATGCGTTCGTGTATGAAGGCCTCAAGACTTTCGCGATCCCGTCGAGTTGGCTGTCGCTCCCACTGCACGTGCACGAGCTTGTTTGTCGCATCGGTGGTTGCGGCCACGCGAATGAGGTGCAGGTGGGGCAGAAAGACTTTGGCCTCTTCTGTGATCTTGGTGAAGTCCCGCGCCAGTTCGCCTAGTCCTTGTTGAATGAGATCGCGACCCAACTCTGGAATCTGCAGAATTGCGGCGCGAAGTTGCGCAGGATTGAGGCTCTCCAGGACGCTACGCTCGGTGGCTTGCTTGAGCTCCAACTGATCTTCAGAAAGTTCGTAGCTCTTCAATCGCGATTTGAGAGTTTCGATTTGCGCCTCTGTGAGCGCTTCGCCGCCAAGTCGGACATAAAGTCGAGGTCGCTCGGACAGTCCCCAGCCTTCCCAGCGGTACTCCGCTTCGTGATCGATCACAAAGCTTCGCTCGAAGGAAAGCTCGTTTTCCACAAAGTTATTCGCACGCAATTCGAAGCTCGTTTTGGACTTCAGGTACCAAGCGAGAATCAAACTTGGCACGATGAGCACGAGACTGATCCAAGCCAGCCAGCGGCGCACCTTGGATTGTCGGACTTGATCATCGTAGCTGAGCTCACCAAATCGCAACACGCGCACAAAGATGTAAGTCGCCGTGCAGATGAAGACGGAGTTGATGACGAAGAGATAGAAGGCACCGGCGACGTAGGTGAAATTCAACTGCGAAATACCAAAGCCCACTGTGCAAAGCGGCGGCATGAGCGCGGTGGCAATGGCCACGCCGGGGATCGCTTGGCTCTTCTCGGTTCGCGAGGCCGCGACAATCCCAGTGGCTCCGCCGAAGAATGCGATCATGACATCAAAAAAGGTCGGCGTAGTGCGAGCCAGGAGCTCGGACTGTGCGGTGGAAATGGGAGAGATGATGAAAAACAAAGACGATGCGACAATACTGATGGCGACGGCGATGCTCAGATTCGTTCCCGCTCGCTTCACCAAATCAAAGTCGTTGATGGCCAGTCCGTAGCCGATGCCCACGATGGGGCCCATGAGTGGAGAGATCAACATCGCGCCGATGATCACCGCGGCCGAATTAACATTCAGTCCGATCGACGCGATCAGGATCGCAAAAGCCAAAGTCCACGCATTGGCCGATTTGAAGGCGACATTGGCGCGAATCGATTGGTCAGTTCCGACTTGATCTGTGTCGGATCTCAAATCGAGAAGCCCCTGCCAGCGACGGAGGCTCTTGCGAAGCAAAACTTGGGTGCGCTTTTGAAGGCCGAGCGACTCGATGTCCATGTGAACAGTTAACCCGTGGCATGCTGACGAGGCAAGCGAACGCTCGTGCCGAACTTTAACGGCGCTGAGGCAATCTCTGACTGGCTCGTTGCGCGAGAATTCGATCGACAAGTCCGTCGTCGTCTTCGTCGAAAACATCGCCAATCACTTCTTCGAGAATGTCCTCGAGCGTGACAATGCCGACAGGCTTGGCATTTTGCACCACGATCGACATGTGCTTTCGCTGCTCTTGCATGCGTCGAAGCGTGTTGAGCAACTCATCTTGAGGCTGACTGACCAGAGCGGCTCGCAGAATGCTTCGCCAGTCCTGATTTCCGGCGGCGGCAAAGGACATCAATTCTTTGGCGTGGATCACGCCTTTAATGTCGAAGTTCGAGTCGTCATAGCTGACCACGGGCAAACGCGTGTGTCCGCTGTTGATGATTTGATCCAATACGTTTTCAAGTGTGGACTCCCACGGACAAAAATCCACTTCGTTCCACGGCAGCATCACGTCGCGCACGCGGCGTCCCTCAAGGCTGACAAGATTCATTACGTACTGGCGGTGTGTGCTGGAGAGTGACTGCAAATCCACATCGGAGTTGGACTCGGCCGCGATGGCGTCGTCCTTTTTGGAAAAAATCAATGATGTGATGAAGTGCGTGGAAGCTTCAAGAACGGCCACCGCCGGGCGAAGGCTGCGTGCGCCGATGATAAGGATGTAAGTGCCAATGCGCAAAACCTTGGCGGGATAGCGAAGTGCGATCGTCTTTGGCACAAGTTCGCCCAGTACGACGCTGGCATAAGTGAGCGGTATGACGACGAGAGTGATGGCCAGGATTTCCGCCAAATCTTCTGAAAGAAACCACTGCGATTGAAAGTAAGGTGCGAGACTTTCTTGTGCACCTGCTCCGCCCACGGCCGCCGAGACCGCGCCGACAAAGGTGATCCCGATTTGGATGACGGAGAGCGCGCGCTCTGGATTTTCTCTCAGTTTCAGCAGGTGTTCGGCACGCGTGTCGCCTTTGCGGGCGCGAAGGCGAAGTTCGGGCTTACCGATGGTGACGAAGGCCATTTCGACGGCAGCCAAGATCGCATTGAGTAGGATGCACAACGCGACGACTATAAGTTCGATCATAGAGAGGCAAGGATATGACGGAGCCTAGGGCAACTGCAAACTCAATTCTGAAAGCCAGAACGAGTTGCGCTGCGAGTGGAACTTGACGAGGCTTGTCGAGCGTCGCGAGAATGCCAGCGGAGGCTCTATGACTCATTGCCCATGCCAAGCTGCGAATTCCACGCTCAGTTTTGAGAGCTGCTGCGGACCTTATCTGAACGGCACTCGACGCCCGCCGACGGCCGAAGCTTTGATGCGATCGCGCTACACGGCGTACACTCGCGTCGACATTGACTATCTTCGAAAAACTTTAGCGCCGGAATCTCGGCATGATTTTGATGCGAGCGCGACTCGCAAGTGGGCCAAGGACTCCAAGTGGAAGGGCTTGGAGATTCGTCGCACGGAAAAAGGTGAGGCGAGTGACGCTGAAGGCGTCGTGGAGTTCGTCGCGCATTACGCTATGGCCGGCCGAGAGTTCGCGCATCGCGAGATCTCTCGATTTCGCCAAGAGGACGGCCAGTGGTACTTTATCGACGGCGATGTTGTGGATGAGGGTCAAGAAGCACCTGTGCGTGAAACTGTGGTGCGTGATCAGCCGAAGCTCGGCAGAAACGATCCTTGTCACTGTGGCAGTGGGAAGAAGTATAAAAAGTGCTGCGGCGCCAATGACGCCGCAGTTTGAGTTGTTGGGGTGAAATTGTCGGTTTGAATGTGGGCTTTCGTTCGGTAGCTCAGTCTTTGTCGTCGAGATGGCCCATGCGCCCAGCTTGATAATCTTCGATGGCTTGGACAATTTCTTCGCGCGTATTCATGACGAAGGGTCCATGAGCGAAGACGGGCTCGCCCAAGGGCTCTCCACTCAGCACCAGAATCTCGCTGCCGCCACTCAACTCAAGACGAACTTGGCTGGCTTTCAAACTCAACACAGCCAAACTCTTCTCGGGAACTTCTTGTTCGCCGATTCGCAGCTTGCCTTTGCGGAGTAACAGCAAAGTGTTGCTGGTCGAAGACACAGGAAACTCCACGATGCCGTCTTGTTCGGCGCGCAGATCCATCACGAGCATCGGCGAGTTCGTCATCGCGGCTCCTTGGTGAGTTTGGCCATCGAGAGTCAGCTCGCCCGCGATCAGGCGACCTGTCGCCGTTTCGCCAAACTTCAACTTAGGGAATTGTCCCCCTTGTAGAGCTTGATATCGCGGGGCCATCATCTTTTTGGCCTTCGGCAAATTGACCCACAGCTGAACCATCTCAAACTCACCGCCCATTTCGCTGAAGACGCGGCTGAACTTTTCTTCGTGGACCAGACCCGAGCCTGCCGTCATCCATTGCACGTCGCCCGACTCGATCTTGCCGCCACCGCCTGCGGAGTCTCGGTGTTCGACCTCGCCCGCATAGGCAAAAGTCACGGTTTCAAAGCCGCGATGGGGATGCTCGCCGACGCCACGGCGGTGACGTGACGGACTAAAGGATCGAGGTGGCGCGTAGTCGAGAAGGAGGAAGGGGCTGATGCGTTCAACCAAGCGCGGATGAGGATGCATGAGCGTGTGAACGAAGAATCCGTCGCCCACCCAATGCTGCTCAGTCGGCGGCAATATAAATTCGACTTGTCGCGCGGAAGCTGGGCTAGCGGATTTTGTGAACTCCGAATTTGTCATCGGCGACCTCTCTTGCTGTCGGCACTGAGCCGACCTGTTGTTGTCGCGAGTTGATTCGCGGCGGATCAAAGTCTTTGGCGATCTCGGAGCTATACAATTCTTGAAATCGCCCTACGAAGAAGTATCGCGCAGCTTTGAGTTTTCGAGTAGATGCAACAAAGTCAACTTACTGTTATCCCAAAGGCAACAATCATTTCTTCCTTAGGTCGGGGCTGTAGGGGGTTGAGGTCTTGTGGAGCTCGCCCAGGCGAGAAGGGCGAGGCCGGCTAGGGCCAAGGCTCCGCCGAGCCACTGGCGGGATGAGAGTGTTTCATTGAGTAGAAGCGTGCCGATCCACATCGCCGCGAGGGGCTCGGACATGCCGATCAGGCTGGCTTCCCACGCGGGGATTCGCGAAAGGCCCAACTGAAAGAGGCCCATGGCTAAGAGCGAACAGACCAGCGTGAGGCCGAGCACGGGAAGCCAAGCCACTTGCAGTGTTTCCACGATGCGCGCACCGCCTTGAATTTCGCTGGTGATTAACAGCGCGACACCGGCGCTCATCTGGATCACGCTCAGCGCGGGCCCGAGCCATTCGCCGCGCAGATACTTGCGCGAGAAGAGAATGTAAAGCGCATAGAGAAATCCGGAACCGAGGCCAAAGAGAAATGCGCCGAGGCTTTCAACTCGAATTTCACCCCAGAAAATCAGCAGCAGTCCGCCTAAGGCTAACGGCAAACTGATGAGCTGTTTGGCGCTGGGCCGTTCTTGCAGGAGAAAGTGTCCGAGGGCGAGTACAAAGAGCGGGTAGGTGTACAGCAACAAAACCGCGAGGGATGAACTGAGACCGCGCAGACTGGTGAAGTAGAACATCGAAAACACCGCATAGCCGCCGGCACCCAGACCTAGAGCGAGGAAGAATTGTCGGCGTGGCCAGCTTCGCCACATCCGAGGCTGCCAGAGAAGCGTGATGAAACTCATGATCAGACCGGCCAGCAAAAAGCGAAGTCCGAGCAGATCTGCGATCTTCACATTCAGCTGCTGGGCTTGCGCGCCGAAGTAGCCGAGAAATCCAAAACAAAGTCCGGCACACAGCACCAAGAGCTGACCCTGACGATGCGGAGACGCAAGCTTGAACATAGAGACCCCAGTATGAGGGTCTTCGACTGTCTTCGCCAAGTGAGAATCCTACATGTCGAGTTCACCGCCATCGGTTCCTCCCGCTTCTTCTCCGGCTCGCACGGCACATTCATCAAAGGGCGCTGATCGGGCGACTTCGCTGCTCGATGCTCTGGTGCGAAGGCCACTTCGCGCGGCCGAAGCGAAAATGGGTGGATGGCGAACGGCAGCCGCGCTCATCGGCTTGGCCGCCGCCGTGATGGCGGCACGACCAGCGGCGCCCTCGCATTGGAGCTGGGTGGCGATCGCGAGTGGCCTTGTGTTTTTCGTCTTGCTCTTCTTGCACCAGAAGCTGCGCGCGAAGTTACGTCGCGCGGATCTGCGGGCGGCGCTCTATGCGCGCGGCCTTGAATTGCGACAACTGCGCGTGCCTGCAAACTTGAAGTCTCGGAGCTGGACACATGAGCTGGAGAGCAGTGCGGAATGGCGGGATTTGGATCTAGGTGGCGAGCAGGGTGTGTTCCGCTCGCTGGCTTTTCCGCTCTCGACAGGTGGACTGCAAAGGTTGGGATGGCGATTGGCCGGCGGCAGTTCCACTTCAGCGACGACGGCACAAAGCGCGGAAGATTTGCGAGTTCGTCGGCAACAAGTTCGCGAGCTGGAAGGCCGACACCTCCTTCGGCGTCGATTCCTTCAGCTCTCATTGCGAATGGCCGAGGAGCGCGGTGGTCACTTTGATAGCGATGAGCTGCGCCAACAGCTCGCCAGTCCGATTGCGAAGTCAGGAAGTCCCGCGGTGTTGATTGCGATCGCGTTGGCGCAGGCGGGGATTTGGCTTTGTGCGCTGATGCAGGTCAAAGTCGGCTTCACGATCTTCGGCGCTCTGACGCTCGCCTTGTATGGTGTGGCGGCAACGCGCGTGCAGTTTCTGACCGCCTATGGACAAGCGCTTTCATTGGCGAGGTCACTGGGAGCTTTGATGGAAGTGACGAGGCTGGCGCAAGCGATCCGCCAATCCGGAGCCATCGAACTTTCGAAAGTGCTCAGCGGATTTTGGGGCGAGACTTCACCCGAGCAGGAGCTGAAGAAAATCGAACGCGCGGCGGGTGCACTGGGACTTCGGCAGAATTTCATTTTGCACATTCTGGTGCATCTGTTTTTGCCATGGGATTTGTTCTGGTCAATTCGCCTCGAGCGGGCTCGCGAGCGCATTCAAGGCGAAGTGGCGAAATGGATGGCAGGTCTGGAAGAGCTGGAGGCGACAGCTCCGCTCGCGGAATTCGGTGCGCTTAATCGTGACTACGTCGAACCTGAGTTTGTCGATTCGTCGGATGCACAGATTGAGGCGATCGCACTTTCGCATCCCCGATTGCCGCGCGAGCGACGAGTTGGAAATGATTTGCACATGCATCGCCGAAGCGAAGCGGGCGCCTGTCATTTGATCACCGGTTCAAACATGGCGGGGAAGAGTACGTTTCTCCGGACTGTTGGACTGAACGTGATGCTGGCGAGAGCCGGAGCGAAAGTTCCCGCCAAGCGCATGCGCCTGTCACCTGTGTGGGTTGAGACTTCGCTGCGTCCGGGGGACTCGCTCGACGATGGCTTTTCGTCATTCTATGCCGAAGTTCGAGAATTGCGGGCGATGTTGTCGAGAGCTCAGGAACGACATCTCACTTTGTATCTGATCGATGAGATCTTTCGCGGCACCAACAACCGCGAGCGACGACAAGGAGCTGAGGCCTATATCCGCGCGATTGCGGCCACCTCTGCAATCGGGGCGGTGACCACTCATGATTTGGATTTGGCAAGTTTGGAATCGCAGGTTCCTGGCCTTAAGAACTTTCATTTTAAAGACGAAGTCATCGATGGTCGCATGCAGTTTTCCTATCGGAAAGAGCATGGTCCCTGTCCGTCGACCAACGCACTGCGGGTCATGCAACTGGAAGGCTTGCCGGTATGACCACGGCGGAGCTTGCGCGGTCAGCTCAGCATGAAAAAGTATTGTTCGTACTGGCGCATCCGCGACTGGCAAAGTCGCGAGCGAATCGCCGAATCGCCGAGCGTGTGCGCGCGTTGGAGCGCATTCACTACTTAGACCTATATGAGCAGTTCGCGGATTTCGCACTCGATCCGTATTCAGTCCGTCGTCAGCAAGATTTGCTGCGCGCGCACGATGTGCTGTTCATTCAGCATCCTGTTTATTGGTACTCGATGCCGCCGCTTTTGAAGCTGTGGTTGGACGAAGTTTTTGTGTCGGGATTTGCCTACGGCAAAGGTGAAATGGCCCTCAAGGGCAAGACGATGCAGCTCTCGCTCACCACAGGCGGCGGACCCGAAGCCTACTCACCTGCGGGATTTCACGGACATCACTTTGAGGAGTTTTTGTATCCTTGGAGGCAAACCGCGAAGCTCATGGAGATGAAGTTCGCAGAGCCGATCGTATTGCACGCTGCAGTGAGATCCAGCGACGATGATCTGTTGATTCATGCTGAAAAGGTTCGCGATCGCGTGATGTCCTACACTTTGCCAGGATACGTTTCTCCATGAGCCATGGATTTTTACATTTGAGTTTGGTCTTTCTGGGCGCGGCGGTGTTGTTTGTGCCGATCTTTCAACGCTTGGGTCTTGGCAGCGTCTTGGGATATTTGATCGCCGGAATTGTGATCGGCCCTGGTGCGCTTGGTCTGGTCGTCGACGTGGATGAGATTCTGCACTTCTCCGAATTTGGTGTCGTGCTTCTCTTGTTCTTGA
>DDUL01000035.1:0-8960 GCA_002344785.1 Bdellovibrionaceae bacterium UBA2339 | reverse complement strand
GGAAACTTCGGGTGCCGATCTTTGGGACGGGCGGTTTGCAAGTGCTCGGCAGCGGTCTGATCGTCGCACTTTGCTTCAAAGCTTTGGGCTGGGATTGGTCGGCCTCGGCCGTTGTCGGGATGGGATTCTCCCTCTCATCCACGGCCATCGCCGTGCAAGTGATGAAGGAGCGTGCCTGGCTTGAAACGACGGGCGGCAGTTCCGCATTCTCAGTTTTGTTGTTTCAAGATTTGGCCGTCATTCCCATGTTGGCCGTACTCCCACTGATCGCCACGACGGCTGCAAGTGATGCGGCACCGCTGACTTTCCTCGGTGTGTTGAAAGTCCTGGGAATTTTCGCAGGCCTGATTGTCTTTGCGCGCTTTGGCCTGCGGCCACTGCTTCGCTTAGTGGCGGGATCGCATTTGCGAGAAGTGTTCACGGCGCTCTCGCTCTTTTTGGTCGTGGGCATGTCTGCCTTGATGACCAGCTTGGGACTTTCCATGGGGCTGGGTGCCTTCATGGCGGGAGTGATGCTGGCGAACAGTGAGTATCGGCATGCCTTGGAAACCGATCTCGAGCCCTTCAAAGGCCTGTTGCTCGGACTGTTTTTCATCTCCGTCGGCATGTCGGTGAATCTTGAAGTCGTCGCCGAATCACCTTGGCAGGTGTTGGGCATGGCGATGTTCGCGACCTTGGTGAAGCTGATCTATCAACGCGGACTCGCGCATGTATTCTCCTTACCTCGGTCACAGAGTTGGGGATTCTCTGCTGTGCTTGCACAGGTGGGCGAGTTCGCTTTCGTGTTGTTTGGCGCGGCGGCTGCACTTGGAATTTTGTCGCCCACGCAAAGCGGTCAGCTGATTGCGGCGACGGCGCTCACCATGCTGTTGTCGCCGCTTGTGCTGATCTTGCAAGCCAAGTGGGATGCGCGCACGGGGAGTGTGAAGCCTCCCGAGGACAAGATTGAAAATGAACACCCCGAAGTGATGATCGCGGGATTCGGCCGCTTCGGGCAGATCGTCGGTCGCCTTTTGTTCGCACGTGGACTGCGCGCCACAGTCGTGGATCATGAGCCCGATCAAATCGAGTTGCTCCGGCAATTTGGTTTCAAAGTTTATTATGGCGATGCCACGCGTTTGGAGTTGCTCGAGGCCGCGGGCCTTCGCGAGGCCAAGGTCTTAGTTGTTGCCATCGATGATCCCGCTGAAGCTTTGAAGCTGGTCGACTTGGTTCAAAAGGAGTTTCCCGAGGTCAAGATCTACTCGCGGGCGAGGAACTTGCGACATCTTTACGATCTTATGGATCGGAAATTGGCGGGTATTGAGAGAGAGACTTTCGAAGCTTCGTTGAGTTTGGGCCGTAAGGTCTTGGTCGGCCTTGGCGTCAGCCCGCATGAAGCTTGGCAAGCTACGAATCAGTTTCGTCGTCACAATTACGACATGATTGAGGACCTGCACCAACTTCGCAATGACCGCGAACTGATGGTCGCCAAGGCCAAGCAGTCCCGTGCGGATCTTGAACAAATGTTTCAGCGCGACCAGTCCAGTCTGCAGAATCCCGATTCGCATTGGTGAAGATGTTCGGCGTTCGAGGCGTCTTGCTGGCGTCGAGTCGGGTTTCGACTTCAGGCCTAACGCAGCTCGCTAGTAGCGAGTGATTTCGTCGCACATCACTGTACACTTGAGAGCATGGAAAATTTAGATGTGAGTTCGTTTGGACCAGTTTGGTTTTGGGCCGCCGTCAGCGTGATCCTTCTTGCGGGCGAAGTTGCGACCGGAACTTTTGTGTTGATGTTCTTTGCGGCGGCTGCCGGCTTGACCACCGCGGCTGTCGCGTTGACGCCGATGGGTCTGTGGGGCCAGCTGATCTGCTTTGGTGCCACAGGACTGATCTCACTTGTCGCCGGGAAAAAAGTCATCCGCGCCCGCATGCAAAGCTTAGCGAAGTCGAGCTTCATGAGTGATGAGCGTCACGAGTTTGTGGCGGACGCCTCTTTGGAGGTCGGCGCCGAAGGCCAACTCTCCTATCAAGGAGCGCCCTTCACGGCGATCAACATCGGCTCCGCCGCTATTCGTTCGGGTGATCGAGTTCGCGTTGAAGGTACTCAAGGCATCAAAATCAAAGTCAGCAAATTGGGGTAAGTCGTGGAATCACTATTCGCGCTAGGTGTTGTCGCATTCGCTATCGTCGTCGTCTTCAAAGCTGTTCGCATCGTGCCACAGCAAGAGATTTGGATCATGGAGCGATTGGGTAAGTTCCAAACCTCGATGCAGGCGGGCTTACACTTCGTTGTCCCGTTCATCGACGTGATTCGCTACAAGCATTCGCTCAAGGAAATCGTTCTCGATATTCCCGCTCAAGTCTGCATCACTAAGGACAACGTCTCCGTGCATGTCGACGGCGTGTTGTTCTTTCGCGTGATGGACGCGGTGAAGGCCTCTTACGGAATCAGCGACTTCATCGCCGCTGTCACGCAATTGGCGCAGACGACTTTGCGTTCAGAGATCGGTAAGATTGACCTCGATCGCACATTCGAAGAGCGCGACAAGATCAACTCGGCGGTGATTCTCGGTATCGAAAACGCGACACAGCCCTGGGGCGTGAAGGTGTTGCGCTACGAGATCAAACAGATCCAGCCGCCGAAAGACGTCTTGGAAGCTATGGAAAAGCAGATGCGAGCCGAGCGAGAAAAGCGCGCGTCGGTTTTGACTTCAGAAGCGGAGCGAGATTCGAAGATCAATCGCGCTGAAGGTGCGAAGCAAGAAGTCATCAAGGCCTCGGAAGCCGATAAGCAAAAGCAAATCAACGAAGCTGAAGGTCGCGCGTCGGCCATTCTCGCTGTCGCTCGCGCTTCTGCTGAAGGCCTTCGTCAGATGGCGGAAGCCATCGAGTCCAAAGGCGGAGATCGCGCCGCACAGTTCAAAGTCGCCGAAGAGTATGTGCGGCAACTCGGCCAGGTGGCCTACGACGCGCGCGCGATCATCGTGCCAGCGAATGTCGCGGATCCTTCCAGTGTGGTGACGACAGCGATGGCGGTCATCGAAGGTGTGCGCGGCTCCGACGCACGAAAGTAAAAGGCGCACGCGCTACGTGAGTCGCGGACTCGGGGAAGCTTCTCGATGATGGATTGGACCAAAGTCATTCGAAGCGAAGCTGAGCTCACGCGTGAGTGGACTTGCCCGATGACGGGCACTCAAGGACGCATTGCGAGCTTCGCGCCTTACTTCGATTCACAGCGAACAGCCGTACACGTGCTGGAGCTTCCGGCCGGAGCTTGGTCGTCGATTCCGCATGCTGAGAGCGATGAAGAAGAATTCGTTTACCTCCTAGAGGGCGAAGCGACAGCTTGGTTGAACGGGCGCGGCTTTGCGTTGCGTGCCGGTGATTGCATCGGCTTTCCGGCTGGCGAAGGCTTGGTGCATGCGATGCAAGCCGTGCCGGCTGTGCCGAATGTGCCGAATGTGCCGTAGATGCCGGCGATGCCGGCGAAGTCTTGTCGTCTGTTGATGATGGGCGAGCGGACTCGGCCGACGAATCAGTGGATCTATCCCTTTCATCTTGATCGACGCGCAGAAACTGGCGACTCGTGGTGGTCGAATTGGCCCACGCAAAGTTTGGGTCCGGAGTTGGCGGCGGATTGGAGTCATCGAATTCTGCATGCGCCTTCGGCCTCGCGCGAGAAGCCTTGGTCGTATCCGGGGAGCGACGAGGTGTTTGGATTGGGCGCGCGTTTGACGTCGCGATTGGGTTTGCAGCGTTTGGGAATTTGGCACGAAGTTCATCCGCCGGGTCGGCGAAGTTCGTGGCCGCACGCGCACACGCACGAAGAAGAGTGGTTGGTGATGTTGGCGGGCGAGGTCGAAGTTTTCCTGCACGGTTGGACGCGAAAGATCGCGCCGGGTGATGTGGTGTATTTCAAGCCCGGCACGGGGCTCGCGCATTGTGTGATCAACAACTCCGGCGCCGATGCGGAGTACATCGTGCTCGGCGAGACCGCGGACTTTCCCGACGAAAAAATTTGGTATCCGCTGCACGAGGCGCGCAATGAAGAGATGCGAGCGCGCGGCGCACTTTGGGAGTTGCGTCCGGATCCTGGTGTCCCGTGGGGACCGGCGGGGGATGCGGCCCGTTTTCGTCCCTGAGCTGCCCTAATTGAGTGTGCGATTTTTTCGATCGATGACGCATAACTCATCGAAATTATTCAAATATCTGTCTTCTTCGACGTATAGAAGTATCGCGCGGGCGTATATCATCGATTTTCGCTATTTTCTTAAGTTAATCCAAATACTTACAGGAATCCCTGCACACTCATCCATGGCAGCTCGGGAATTGCAGCCAACCCCTCGCGCAGTCTGAGTTTTGCGTTTCAAGTCTTTGATGGGTTGAGGGCCTTTGGCCTCGGCACGAGGAGTTCGCGATGTTGTTGGGTGCAAAGTCGAGTCGGAATGTTGATGGCGCGGGACGCTCTGCGGGTCGGCGCGTGTGGAGTGCGTTGGCTGTGATGGCCGTTGGTTCGCAGATCCTTTTGGCGTGTACGCGTTCAGCACCACTGACGAATACTTCGGATTACTCGGTGGCGCCGGACTCGCCGGAAATCACGATGGCGGCTTATCGAGACAAGCGCGTGTTGATTGCGGTGCCGGCGGGCAATCGCCAAGCTGTGCAACCCGAGTTTCCGGAAAGTACGAAGGCGCGCTTCTCGACGGATCTGCGAGTGCGCGAGGCGGAAGTTCAAGCGCGCTA
The DNA here is from genome assembly GCA_002344785.1 of Bdellovibrionaceae bacterium UBA2339. GTDB lineage: Bacteria > Bdellovibrionota > Bdellovibrionia > Bdellovibrionales > JAMPXM01 > UBA2339. The sequence continues at coordinate 4,235 of DDUL01000035.1, read as the reverse complement.
TGTGAAGGCGATGAATATGTTGCGGCGAGATCCTTCGATTCTCCAGGAGATTCGTCGCGCGGCTTTGTTGCACGGCTTGGATCCCATTCACGTGGTGAGCGCCATCATCGGCGAACACACTTACAATGTGAGCGGTCAGGATGCGGTGCAGACTTATGCGATTCTGGCGACGCGCTTTGCGGCCTCGTGGGCGCTTCGCTTTCGTGCGAGCGGCATTGGCTTGGACGAGCTGATCAAGGGCGAGCGCTTCGCGACTTGTCGTGCGAATGGACCTCAGGCGGAATACTGGGATTGCATCGGTTGGATTTGGGAGCGCGACTATCGCGGCAAGACTGTCGATGGCCGAACTTTTCCGAATTCCTCTTTGCGCATGACCTTCTTCAATCCTGTGGCCTCGGGCCTTTCGTATGGATTGGGACAGTTGGATCCCTTGCGCGCGTTGATGGTTGCCGATCGCGTTCATGAGCTGAGTGGGTTGCGTCGGTTGGATGTGTCGCGACCTGTGGAAATCTATGAAGACATCATTGAGCCGACGACGACGGTGCATTACATCGCCGCGAACTTGAAGCTTGCGATCGACACTTACATCAACGAAGCGAACTTTGATATCAGCGCCAATCCGGGTTTGACCGCGACCTTGTACAATCTCGGTCGAGAAAAGGGCCGAGCGCGCGAGCTGTATCGACGCAATCTCGAGACCTTGCGTCGCGGACAGGGCGTGATCTTGCCGGAAGAGAATTATTACGGCTGGTTCATCAATCAAAAGCAGGCAGAGATTCGCACGCTGGTTCCGTGATTGGCGAGGCGGTTCCAGCTTGGAACTCGAGTCGCTCTTGGCCTGAGTATCAAAAATGACAATTTGAATTGCGCGGACACTCCTTCAACACTGATTGAAGAAGAAGGAGTCGCGCATGTCGACCATCATCTCGGTTCAATCACTTCACAAGAGTTTCATACGCACGCGCACGAGCGGGTCATTGCTTCAGCGCATGAATCCCATGTCTCGTGTGGAAGAGCGACATGTCGCGCTTCGCGCCTTGGACCTTGAGGTCCAAGCGGGTGAGACTTTGGCGCTGATTGGTCCGAACGGCGCGGGCAAATCGACGACGATTAAAATTCTGACGGGCATTTTGTTTCCGACTTCGGGTGACGCGCGCGTGTTGGGTCTTGTGCCGTGGAAGGATCGCGTCGCATTGGCTTACGAAATCGGCTCGGTATTCGGGCAGAAGTCGCAGCTGTGGTTGCATTTACCGGCGCTGGACGCTTTTGAGTTGCTCTCGAGAATTTACGAATTGGATCGCGAGAAGTTCCGGCGACGTCGTGACTTATTGATTGAGCTGTTTGAGCTGGGCGAGTTCGCTGATGTGCCCGTGCGAAAGCTCTCATTGGGACAACGTATGCGTTGCGAGGTCGCCGCAAGTCTCTTGCACGAGCCGCGCATCTTGTTTCTCGATGAACCGACGATTGGCTTAGATCCTGTTGCGAAGGCCTCGATCCGAGACTTGATTCGGCGAGCAAATGTGGAAACGGGATTGACGGTGTTTCTCACGTCACACGATGCGGGTGACATTGAAAGTCTGTGTCGACGAACGGTGATCGTGAATCGGGGCGAGGCCGTGTACGACGGATCGACCTCGGCTCTGCGCCAGAAAGTTTTGGCGAAGAAGGAGATCGACTTGAAGCTTGTGCGCGCGGTGGAAAACTTTGTCGCGCCTGAGGGCTCGAGCATCGTGAAGCAAAAGGGTTCTGGGATCAAACTGAGCGTTGACACGCAGAAGACGGGAATTGATCGCGTGGTCGGAGAGATCTTGCGTGTTCATGAAGTCGAGGACATCGCGATTCAGCCGGCGCCACTCGAAGATGTGATTGCCGAGATTTACCGGCGAGGTGGCTTGTGACTTCAGTGAGTGTTGCGTCCGGTGTGGTTGGCGCTGGCGGCGCTGGTCGCGTTGATGGCGGCGGCTTGGGCGCCGGCGGCGCTGGTCGCGGTTGGGGCGATCGGGGTGGGTGGCGGCGGGGTTTGCTCGGCGGCATGAATAAGTTTTGGGCCGTGATGCAAGTGACTCTGCGCTCGCGTCTGAGATATCTCGGCGACTTTTGGAGTGCCGCGATTTTCATTCTGGTGGTGATGTACGTTTTCGTCGAGCTTTGGCGCGTGACTTACGCACAAGGCGGAGATGCGAGTGGCTTGGTCGCGGGATTCAGTCTCACGCAGATGATCTGGTATCTCGTGGCAACGGAGACCATCATCTTGTCGATGATACCGATTCATCGGCACATCGAGAACGAAATCAAAAGTGGTGACGTGGCGATTCGGTTGAATAAGCCGTACTCATTTCTCGGTTGGCATGCTGCTGTCTTTCTCGGCGAGGGCGCCTTGAAGGCTTTGGTGTTGGCGAGTGCTGGCGGTGCGATCGCCTTTGCAGCGGTCGGCTTTCCGAGTTTCGATGCGACACAAGTGCCGGCGCTCATCGTGAGCTTTGTCCTCACCGCCTTATTGAACTTTTGTTGGGGCGCGATGATCGGCTTGCTCGCGTTCTGGACGGAGGACGTGACGGGTTTCTTCTTTGTGTTGGATCGACTCAAGTGGCTCATGGGTGGATTCTTGATGCCGATTCCGCTGTTTCCGTTGTGGATGCAAGAGGCAGTCGCATGGAGTCCATTCCCCTTGATGATCTACGAGCCCGCACGATTGGCGATCGATTTCAGCTGGACGAGATGGCTGGATGTGAGTGGACGACAATTCGGCCTGTTACTTCTCTTGGGTCTGATGGCGTGGGGAATGTATCGCGCAGGTGTGCGACGTCTCGACGTCAATGGAGGTTGATGTGTCAGATCATGAAAAGCGAGATGCGACTTCGGGTGGTGCGGGTGGCGTGAGCGGTGCTGGTGTTGAGCGCGGTGAGCGTGGCGCGGGTGGCGCGGGCGTAAGCGGTGAGCGTGGCGCGGGTGGCGTGGCGGAAGTGGTGGCCCGCGGTGGGCCTCGCGCGCAGCTTGTTTTCTTGACGACAGCACTTCGTAACAACTTGGCCTCGGCGATCGAGTATCGCACGAGCTTCATCACGCAGCTGGTGGGGATGCTCATCAACGACTCACTTTGGGTGTTGTTCTGGGCGCTTTATTTTGAACGCTTTCCGGTGCTGAAGGGATGGCAGCGCGAAGATCTCTTTCTCATGTGGGGAGTGATCACATTTGCGTTCGGTATAGCGTTCGGGTTGTTCGCTCAGGTGTTGCGACTGGCCGAGCTCATTGCGGCGGGCCAGCTCGATTACTACTTGGCACTACCGAAGAACGTGTTGTTGCAAATCATGTGTGGGCAGGTGCGCCCAGCGAATCTCGGCGACTTACTGTTTGGTCCATTGCTGTTGATGCTGTTTGTTCCTCTCAGCGCGGAACAGTGGTTGTGGTACTTCGTCGCGAGCAGTCTGGCCGCGTTTGTGTACTTGGGATTCTTCATTCTCGCGGGCTCGCTCGCGTTTTTCTTGGGATCCAGCGAAGCTTTGGCCAACGGCATCGGCATGACGCTCATTCACTTCTCGACTTATCCGTCGCGGATCTTCTCGGGTGGAACTCGCGTGATCTTGTTCACTTTGATTCCAGCGGCATTCATTGCCGAGGTCCCCGTTGATTTAGTGCGACGTTTTTCATGGAGTGATCTCGGGTTGATGTTTGCGGGCGGCGTCGGATTCTTCGTGATCGGCGCGGCAGTTTTTCATCTCGGCTTGCGGAGATATGAGTCGGGAAACATGTTGGTGTTGCGGTCGTAGGATTGTGGTGCGGGTTTGTGGACGCGAGTGGTGAGCGCGAGTTTGCGGGTTGGGTGTTGGTTCGTGGTGGGGTTGCATGGTGGCGCGTGGTGCGGAGTGACCCGCGCCAGCGCGGGTGGCTTTTGCGGAGTCGTGCGTGATGTGTGACCCGCGCCAGCGCGGATGGCGTGGGCGCGCGGGCCTTCGCTTTGTCCGGCGACGGTGTCCGGATTCCGGACGCGCGCAAGGCTTGCGCAAATTTTTGTTGACGCGATTTTTCGATGAACTCTCTCGCGCACAATCGCCGAGAGCGCTCCTCGCCACAAGCCATCGCAATCACCGCACGCACGCGGCTCACAGCTGGCGCGCGCGAGCAAACCCCGCTTCGCGTGCCTCTGCGCAAACGCCCGCCATAGGCGATCCTCGAGCGAAAAATCTGAGCGAAAAAACCCGTGCTAAACACAGGGTATGACAGACAAAGAACTCCAC
>DDUL01000010.1:39518-59783 GCA_002344785.1 Bdellovibrionaceae bacterium UBA2339 | reverse complement strand
CCCTCGCTCGCGCGCGAGCGAGGGGAGCGCAAGCGGTCGAGCTGCTTGCGTAAGCGTCCGAGCAGAAGCGGACCCAGATCATGAAAATTGGCGGAGCTCGCCGTCGCAAAGAATCTTCCCGAATGCGATCGCACATGAATCATGCCTCGAAAGACATGATCGTGAAGTGAAATCTCCGCCCGAATCACGGCATCACGAGGAGCTTCCTCGGCGAGTCGCTGCACGAAGCTATCGACATAAAATCGATTGGCCTCGCTGGGCGAGAAACCATGGAAGTGCGTTTGCACGCGCTCATGCTCGCGGTGGGACTCGATTGCGGAATTCTCCGACTCCGATTGCGCAGAGACTGAAAGGTCCTGCGCGGAGCCTTTGAATTTCGATGCAGACTTCTCTTCGGCTTGGCGATCGTCGAGACGATTGTATGGTACCGACATGTCCACCTCCTTTCGCCGACTTTCTCAATTTGAGTCGCGCTTGAAAAGCGTCAAGGTCTGGAAACTGATTCGTGTCAGATGAACGGTGTGGCGAGTTCTTGTTTGTCGTCTCGTGAAATTCGCAATGCGAATGACAAGTATCAGAAAAATGAATGCACGCTCGGTCACGACAATTTTCTCTGAACTTGTGATGCCAAGTCGCTTCGCCCAATTTCTCTAGGAGAAATTATTGTCGAGATCGGCATGAAATTGAGAGGGCTTGACGGATTCTCGATGCGACTCATGTTGATCTCGTGAAGATGAACGGGCGACGTCGATGTCCAAAGCGTTTGCCGTTGGTCCCGAGATGTTTTCATCACAAACGAATCGTGCTGGAAAAAAACATTGGAGCGAACTTAAGAAAGAACTCAAGGAGGTGACTCATGGGAATTAAGAGAATGGAACAGTCGGCAATGAACGGGCGAGTGAATCAGAATCAATTGATGAGCTACGGTCTGGCGCCGTGGGGCTTGAGTCATCGGGGTTTGATGCAGGCTCGTTCGCCTCTTTCAAGCTGGATGGATGATGTGTTTCAAGAGGTGACTCGCGACTTTTTTGCTGGGCCTTTGGTTTCGCGTCCAAATGGATTGCGAACTGAAGAGACGGAGCAAGCCTATATTGTGGAAATGGATTTGCCGGGCTTTCGCATGGATGAAGTGCGAGTTGAGGCCGAAAAGTTGGAGGAACGGATCCATGTGAGATTGCTCGCGGAAAAGTCGAATCAAGATCCCGGATCTTACAGTCGCGCAAGAGTCGAGCGTCAGCTGGTGTTACCAGATGATGTGGATGAATCGCGAATTGAAGCCGCAGTTCAAGACGGCGTGCTGTCTCTGGTTTTGCCGAAGAAACAAGTGGCTGAGCCTGAGAAAAAGTCTTGGGCCATCAAGGTCGGAGATTCGGTAACTGGACTATTGGGTCGCTTCAAAGCCCAGGCATAAAGTCGGGCCAGCTGAGCTCGCAACGTTTGTGAAGCTCAGCCGGATGAGAAGCGAAGGCTTCGGTGCAAGGCCGAAGCACGGCGAGCGAGGTGGTGTCTTGCTCGCCGTTTTTATTCTTGTCTTCTGTTCGAATGCCGCGCGAACCTAACTGCAGAGAAACAAATGTAGAGAAACAACTGCAGTCGACTTTCTCGGAAGTGAGCCTCATGTCTGCTGACCCTCAAGCTTCACCAGCCATCGAGTCTCAAGAATTCAAAGCCTTCATCGCGAAGCTTCCGCGCAATATATTTCTGATCTTTGTTGGAGCGGGGCTGATCAACTCATTTTGGCCAAAGGCTGAACCTTGGGTCACTCTCGCCGTGATCGTGATGGTCTTTCGCGGTGTCTTCAAGCTTCTGCGCGGACTTTCGGCGAATTCGGCCACGATCCGCAGCCGCCTCGCTCAAACGGCTGATGGCCATAGCGCATCAGGGCCGAGTCATCAGCCCAATCTCGATGAGATGCTCGTGCAGTTTCCAGATCTCAACTCAGGTCATGCATCGCAAACTGAGTGGATCGAGGCGCGCCGCCGACAGCTGGCCGAGGCCAAGCGTCGCACACAGCTTGAGGCGCAAGCTATGCGCCAGCGCGTGAAAGCCAAGCAGCAGGCCTCGGCCAAATCCCGTCCCAGGGCTGAAAGCGTTGTTGCGCCGGGCGCCCCCTTAGCTCAAGAGAATCACCGCCATATAAGTCACCAGATCGATCACCAGATTGAGCCTTCGAGGCGATCAGCAAAGGCATCTGTGACTCGTCAGCCGATCACCGGACGAAAGCGAGCTGTGCGAAAGAAGCGGCAAGGTTCAGCGCGACCTTCGAACATGGACTCAAAGATCTTTTAGTCGTTCGATGCAAAATTCGGCGAAATTTCGAATCGCGAGAGCCTGAGATCTGGAAGCCGGTGGGCTCACCAGGTGCAGGGGGGCTGCATCGAGTCCGTAGTTTTTCAGCACATGGATCAAGGTTCCGTCTTTAAGATGATCGCGAGCTAAGAATTCCGGAAGTGTCGTCACTCCATGTCCCGCCAACGCGAGATCGCGAAGCGATAGGAGCGAATTCATGCGAAGGCGTGCGCGCGCAGTCCATTTTTGTCGAGTGCCATCGCGACGATCCACGGCACCACGACTTGCCGCCGAGCCTTGCATCGGCGAGAGACCGAGCGGAGTGAACTCTAGAAAGGGAAACTGTTCCAGCTGCTCAAGGCGATTGAGACTGCCCAGCCTATCCAACAGAGTTGGTGAGGCGACGAACATAAAGTGCGGTCGACCAAGGCGTCGCTGCAGTAAGCTTGAATCTTTGAGTCTGCCGAAGCGAAACGCCAAATCGATGCCTTCTTTGACAAGGTCGCGAACTTCGCCCGAGTAAATCAAATCAAACTCGACGTGGGGGTGGCTCTTGGAGAACTCGATGATGAGGGGATTGAGCTGTGCCAGTCCCAAGTCTTCGGGCGCCGTCAGGCGAATGCGACCGCGAACATCGCGACGACGATCTTCGGCGGATTGAGCGGCGGACTCGATGATCTGCAAGCCCTCTTTGGTGCGCAGGTAAAGCTCGCGTCCAGCATCCGTAAGCTGAAACTGCCGCGTGGTTCGATAGACGAGATTTAAACCCAGCTCCCGCTCAAGGTCTTTGAGTTGCCGCGAAACTCGGCTTTTGGGTTGGCGCAATTTGAGTGCGGCCTGCGTGAAGCTGCCGGACTCCGCGAGCTGAACAAAGAGCGCCAAGCGATTCAAATCCACGTTGTCCTCGCAATCTGCTGAACTGCAATTGTTCCATTTTAAGCAACAGTGTCTCTCGAAAGTGTCTCCTGATGCAATAAACAAAAATGTCCGAAACTCATCGAGTCGGCAAAGCACCCACCTCGCGAAGCCATCGCGAGCGGGCTGTGAGTTGCCTCAGTGTATTGAATGGTGTTTTGAACAGTGTCTCAAACTTAGAACAAAATCGGACGAGGGGAGCATGTGAAAATTGGAAGCTCGATGATGACGAAGACCTTGGCATTCACCGTGATGATGTTTGGCGCTTTGTCGATCGCGGATCAGGCCGAAGCGTCGGCAAAAAAGGCCCAGGCGCCAGCGGTCGGTGCCTACGATGTGGATGTGATGCACTCCAAAGTGGGATTTGAAATTCCGCACTTGGTGATTTCAACCGTCGAAGGGCGCTTCACGCAGATGTCTGGGGAAGTGCAAGTCGCGGAGAACTTTTCCAAGTCCAGTGTCAATGCCAGTGTCGACATGAAGAGTGTCGATACAGCTGTGAAAGATCGCGATGATCATTTGCGAAGTGCTGACTTTTTTGATGTGGAGAAGCACCCCAAGATGAGTTTCAAAAGCACAGCCGTCCAGGGCTCACCGGAAAAGTTCAAGCTCGTCGGCGATCTGACGATCAAAGGTGTGACAAAGAAGGTGAGTTTTGATGCGCAATACTTGGGATCGGCTGCGGATGCTTACGGCAACGTGAAGGCGGCCTTTAAGGCGACAGCGAAGATCAATCGCAAGGACTTTGGCCTCACTTGGTCAAAGATGGTGGAGGTTGGCCCTGTGGTGGGTGATGAGGTGACGCTGACATTGAACATTCAGGCAGCGCAAAGAAAGAAGTGATTGGGCGACCCAATCGACGAAACTCAACAACCTGATTTCGGTGAATGTGAACTTGTCGGCGAAGTGCCGCTTCCGCATAAAGCGATCGCGCCTCGCCGATTTCCAAACTCAGATCAATTCAGTTCAGAGCGACTTCAGAACTTGCTCTAAGCTCTCAACGTAAAGTTCGGGCTCGTCGCTTGGAACGATGTGGCCTGCGCGCGGAATCACGATCACGCCGCGACGGCCGTAGACCTCGCGATTGACTGCCGTCGGTGAAAGCGACTTCAGGTAATTCGTGACCGCCTCCTTTTGGTAGGTGGCACGCGGCTCGACTTCACGTTCGCCCAAAATCCACACGCGTTTCGGCGAAGACTTCCAATCTTGTTTTCGAATGTCGAAGTCTTCCGCCGCTCGGGCCATCGAAACCCAAGCTTGAGTCTGAAGGCTCGCCACTTGAGGATTTCGGAACTCAGGACGCGAGGCTGACATCTGTGCAACCATCCCAGACCAGTAAGTGAAGAAGGCCTGCACTTTCATCGACTCCGCATAGATCGCTCCATAGAGCGGAATCATGCTGACCCAGCCCATCCAAGCCTCTCCCATGCGTGCGGCCATCTCGTTGGTTTCGTCAAAGCGACCTTGCGGAGCTGTTTCGATCGAAAGAGGAAAGACGCCGGGATCAAGTTTCTCCGTCACGATTCCTGAGTAGGAAAGGCTCACGGGAATGAAACTTCGCACGCGATGAGTTCGCGAAACAGCGCGCGCAACGGCTAAAACCTCGTCGGCGAAAACCTGGCGGTCGAACTTTCTTCCGCCGGCAAAGTGCGGAGCTTCGTTGAGATGGCGAAAGCTTTGATAATGCGTTGAGAATTCCATTGTCACGACGTTCATGCCGCGCTTTTTGAGGCTCGCCAGCACAGGATCTTGCGCTGACCAGCCACGGTAGATGCCCGGCAGGAAAATCAATGCTGGTTGGCTCGAGTCCACGATCATCGCCTGATAGGAGACGACTTGTCCGGCGGCAACTCGGATGTGAGCTTCGCCGGCGGTGTCCGTACCAGAGCGCGAGGTCGCTGAAGCCGTGAGGCCTGTGGCCTCGGCCTGCGAGCCCGAAATTCCAAGACACAAGACTGCGACCAGAGCGATTGCTCCGACCAAAAGTCGTTTCAGAGCGAAAGAAGAAGTCGACGACATAGGACCTCCAGCGCGAATGAACCCGAGCGCTAATGCGCCAGGCGTGGTGAGGCAAGCGAGCCTTTACTCCACTGAGGATTTTTCTTGGGCTGGCGGGGGTCTGCTGCGGTGCCCCTAACTGGTCTCGTTGAGTGTTGCGCGGGGGGCGGGCGATCGCCACTTTCCCGTAGCATTGGGTGCTGAACCTCAGGCGAAGCCTGGTGTGCTTCAAGAAAGTTACAATTTCTCCGTTATTCTGTAGGCTTAGGTGCGATGATTCCGAATTCGCAACACTCAACGAGGCCAGTAAGGAGACGCGATTGAAAGCACATGAATTTCTTCCGACAACTCAACACCCGAATCACCAAGCTCGACGCCTTTGGACGTCGAGCAAATTGTGCTCAGCTCTCACGACGGCCGCAACTTGGGCTTTGATTCTTGGGCTCCTCGGCGGATGTGCTACGGCTTCGCGTAACCCGACGACGCCAGGCCGCCCTCACGCCATCGTCTTAATGACGGATTTTGGCGAGTTCGATGGGGCAGTCTCCGCCATGCGCGGTGTGGCTCATGGAGTTGCGCCTCAAACTCCGATTTACGATCTGACTCATCAGATCCCGCCCTATGACATTTGGTCCGGCGCCTATCGTCTGAAACAAACCGTCAAATATTGGCCGCCTGGGACGGTGTTCGTGAACGTCGTCGATCCAGGCGTCGGCACGACTCGAAAGAGTGTCGCCTTGGAGACATTGAGCGGCCACATCTTGCTGGGTCCTGATAATGGGCTTTTCACTCTGGTCGCCGAGGATTTGGGGCTGAAGCGTGTGGTGAACATTGAAGAGTCACGCCAACGTCTCAAGGGCTCGGAGGAGAGTTACACTTTCCATGGTCGTGATCTCTACGCTTATGTCGGAGCGCGTGTGGCCTCGGGACAAGTGGAGCTTGAGCAACTCGGCGAGCGACTGCCTGATGTGAAGAGGCTGGACTATCAGCGTGCGGCGATCCGTGGCTCGCGCGTGGTCGGCATGATCCCCGTTCTCGATCCCATGTACGGCAATGTGTGGAGCAATATTCCTAAGTCCATGGTTGAGAGCTGGCGCCAAGGTCGAGCGAAGATCAAAGTCGTCATCAAAAAGTCAGGACGCCAAGTTTGGAGAGGCGAAGTGCCGATTGTCGAAACTTTCGGTGGCGTGCCCGAGGGGCAAGCGCTCGCTTATTACAATTCGCTGTTGGACTTTTCGGTGGCGTTGAACATGCGAAACTTCGCGGCTCAACATAAAATTTCGAGTGGTCCGGATTGGACGATTGAATTGGAGTGACGAACTGAGCTCTCCAAAAAACGAAACGCCCAGCGCATGTGATCGCTGGGCGTATTGGCTATTTTAAAACGCGACGAAACGAAGACGCCTAAACTTAGCGCTTCGTGTTCGCCAGCCACTCCATGCCTGCGGCGGCAAAGCCCAGGATCTGAGTGATGGTCTGATAGGAATCTTGGTCGTCAGCCAGCAAGCCTTCGATCAATTCTTTCAAGCCCGTCTCGTCGCTCTGGAAGCTGCGGTAAGCGGGATTCATGATTCCGGAGACCTCAAGACTTGCGCCTTGCTGGCCTTGGAAGCTCACTTCGATCACAGCGTGAATTTCTTTGAGCTCAACATCGCTGATCGGCTTTGAAGCCGGCAACTTGCTGAAGTCCACCACGCCGTCGAACTTGATCCGAGCGGCCACGATGTTGCCTTGGGCATCACGTTGCAAGTTTTCGATCGCGATTTGCGCTTGAGCTGCAGCGCCATACTCAGATGTGAAATCCTTCACCATGTCCATCGCCATAGTTTCGATGTCGCCAGCGATCTCATTGACCACATCTTGGCCAAACGCACCGACGAAATCCATTTCGAGAGCGACCTTTGCGGAAAAGCGGGGCTCGTCGCCGGTGGCGAGTGTGACGTACTCGTAGTCGCCTTCAGCGCCGAACTTCACCACGCGCGTGCCAACTTCTTCGGCCTTCAGCGAAGCGCCGAATTGAGTGGCTCGCACACTGTCGACGGCGAGCTTCGTGAAGCTGGCCTCGATCTTTGTGTTGGCGTCGTTCACTTGCGCGAGCAAGCCTGCGACCTTGGCGTTGACATCAGTTACGGTCACAGCGGCAGCAAGTGCGGCTGTGGTGAAAAGTGCTGCGACGGCGACGATGGATCGCGAGAAATTCAAAGACATGAGTGTCCTCCTCCATAGAGTTCGAGAAAATCGAATCGTGTTCCCTCTGAGGGGCTAGGATTTAGCGGATTTTTTGATTGGCGATAGCTCCAGCCGCAATAGCTCTGCGTCAACCCGAGGCTTTGGAAAAACATGCTTGGTCCTCAGCACGGCGGACGGTGGACTTGAGCTGATAAATTGTAGCTTTGTCGCGAAGCTGGAATTGGCAAGTGGGTGCAACCTGATCTGAGGCCCAAGGCCTCGGCGAAACTGAGGTGACGTTTGGGCTTGGCGCTGAGGGGAAATGTAGGAAATCGCTGTCAGAATTCTAACAGTCGCGAGTTCACTGGCGCGCCTGTTATTCTGGGTCTTCGACGCAGCCAAGTGACACAAGTCACTTCTGGAGCTGCGCAACCTCAGGCGAAAGGTGAATTGGTGAAAAACTCGTTGTTGGTCCTCAGTGCATTGATGCCATTTTTGGCAACGGCGAAAACCGCGAACCTTTCCCCAGTAGGAACCGTGAGTTCCGCAAGTTTCAACGCCGAAGATCCGAATCTCGCGTCGGACAACTTGGGCGGGATCGAATACGCCCTCGTGCTTCCGGATCACTCGACCCCATCGCAGGTGTCACAGCTGATTCGTGAAGTTCAGAAGCTTCAGAGTCAGGGACTTTTGAAGTTCAATTCAGAAGATGGCGTGATCGAAGTCTCCAACTGAAGCTGGTCGACTTGAGTGGTCGTGACGACTTTACGGCGATGTCTAAGTTTCTGAAAATTCAAAGCTTTATTGATTTGCTGCGCGGAGATTTTGCAGCAGCGGCAAGCTTCGGGACGTCCATCCCGTGGACTCGGCCCTCGGCCTGGGCGATTGGCCCCAATCACAACCACGCAAGTGGACCAGCTGGCGAAGCTATGTCACCGTAATGACATCTATGTCTTTCGCCCTTCGTCGAATCCTATCCATTCAAGGCCTTGTGATCGTGGGCCTTGTGACTTTGGCTCAGCTGAGTGTGTTCGGATTGAGCGGATGCCAGGGACTGCTTCAGGACTCCGGCGCTAGCGAAGTCGTATTGGCCGATGAGCTGGCTCGCACCGTAGGTGACGCGATGGCCGGGATTGATGAGGCGGGCGGTTCGACGGGTGAGTTGGCAATGCGCACTCCGCACTCGACGAAATTTCAGCGAGATCTGCTGGCGTTGACCTCGTCAGTTTTACCCGAGGCCCAAGCGGCCACCTGCTACGGGCAGGGCTATTCCGCTTGCACGGCGAATTTCATGCAGCGAAATTTTGGCGGATGCACTTTGGCCGGTGTGTATGTGCTCACCGGAACAGTTGACCTGACTTGGGTTGGAGCGGCGACGAATTGTGCGCTGACCGGCACCGGCGGCAGCATTCGCCGCAGTCCGAATTTCACTCTCGTTGGCGGTGCAGGTGGCACGCTTTCGGTTTCCAAGACTGGAAGCTTGGGGCAGGTATTGACCTGGGTTTCGGGTTCAGGAACCAGCAAAGTATTTAACTATGAAAATGATGGCATCCGACGCGTGATCACGAGTGGTGGGCGAAGTGTGGCGGATCTCACGACGACAACCACCAGCGCCATCACTGTCACGGGTACGCGTCGAAGTGGTCGAAGTTTAAGTGGCGGGACTCTTCGTGTGACGAATAACCTGACTGGAGAGACATGCACCATGACACCGCAAAACGTGCAGTGGAGCTCGGGATGCACTTGCGCGAGCAGTGGCACGTGGTCGGGGAGCTGCTCGTCGACGGGAAGTTTCACATTGTCCATCACAAGTTGTGGGGGCGGCGTCGTCACGTACAACGGGCAGAACCGCAGCGTGAGTCTCGATCGTTGTGTGGGGAGCTGAATTCATGTCGCAGTATGGATGGGGCAAAGTGGATTTCAGCATTAAGGGGGCCAAGCGTTTCATGGCTCAGTCGCAGGCGGGGGCGACGCGCGTGTCGCTCTTATGTGTCATGCTGATGCTGGCTGTGAACTCGGCCTGTGCGCATCGCGAGCTGCGTGAACAAAGGTTGGCGTGGTCAGCTGGTGCGTTTGCGGCCGGTGCGGCCGTTGGTCATCAAGCGGCGCCAAGTGGCGAGCGCAAAGAACTGCATGCCGTCTATTGGGGTGCGCTGAGCTCGCTCGCGACTTTGGTTGTGACTCAGTATGCGCTGGGTGATGAGGAGAAGTTGCGAGCCCTGCGCCTTGAGAACGAGGCGCTTCGCGCGCAGTTTGAGCTGATGCGCCAAGGTCCCATGCAGTTGATCAAGGAAGGCACGGGTCGATTCAAGTCTGAATCGCGCGAAGCCGAGTCGAAAGATGGATCGAAGTCGGGGATCACGGCGGACGGCAAGGGGCGATGGAAGCTCTACAAGATTGATCGATGGCGGCGAGAGGGTGATCGTCAGCTTGTGCATGAAGATCAGCTGCTCGAAGTTTTGCCTCTTGAGCGTGAAGATCGAGAGTCTCGCCCATGAATTTGCCCATGACCTTGAAGACGCCCAAGTGGGTCCTGGCATTGTCCATCTCAATGGCGCTAGGCGTGGGTTGGCTTGTGGGCTGGTGGCAATTTGCTGATCGAAGTGTTTCGAGATCAGGCTTGGTTGATCCAAAGATGAATCCTCAAGAGGCCCAGCTTCTGCAACGATCCGACGAGATCGATTACCTGATCGAGGTGAGTCGAGCTTGGCTCGATTACTCGGCGAGCACAGCGCGCGATTTGCGAGCATCGGCGTGGGCTCAGTTTCGTCCCGAGCTGCAAAAACAACTTCAGTCGGAGTATGAGGAAGCGCACGCGAAGATCGAGCGACATCAGGTTGAGCAGCGGTTGCAGGTGCAGCGAGTTGAGCAGATTGGCGAGCATGTGTATTTGCTGCGCGGAAATCTGCTGCTTCATGAAACGCGTCCCGGAACTGCTCGGCGGCGTCTCGCGCTGACGGTTCACCAGCGTTGGGAGTTTGAAGTTGTCGAGCGGGACCTGCGGCATCCGCGGGGCCTACGCGTGAAGGATTGGCGGGTGGAACATAATCCACCGGTGTTGCCGAGTCTGGGACTTCGGATTTCAGCGGGGCATAGCTTGCAAATCCAAGTTCCCTGCGAGGTGACGCAAGTCGATTTGCATCGTTTGCGAAGTATGCCGACGCAGATTCGCAATCAAAATGGTGCGGGCGTATTGACGCTCTTGCCGATTGAAGAGGTGCGCGAGGCCGCGCAGATTCAAATCTCCTGCAATTCGCTTCGCGTGAATTTCCCGATTTATCCTGGGGTCGCAGAGAGTGGACTTAGAAATCCGATTGATCGGTATTGGGTTATTCCATCGTCTTGGGTGAAGCTTCAGCAGTCCGCCGTTCAAAAAGTGAAGAAATCAGCTGAAGAAAAAATGGGATTTGTCATCGACGAAGCCCCTGGAAAGTGAAGCGACGACGGCCGCGACCACGTTGCCCACGATCATCTTTGATTTGGATTTTCCGATTCGTCGCGCGTGCCGAGCCGCGAGACGGAGAAGTCGGCGACAAGTCCGTGGGGCTCGGCAAGCCGATACTTGAGATCGCCGCCGCGGGCTCGAGCTGTTTCACCTGCGCTCCAAGCGCCGACACCTCGGCTGTTGGGTTTTTCAGATCGGGGTGCGAGGCGCTCGCGCCCCAGTTGCTTCAAGAGTGCTTCACTGACGCCGGGTCCTCGATCGTGGATTTGAATCTGTAAGCTGTGAGGCGTACAGCTCATGTGAATCTTCACGGGCAGATCGCCGCTGGCCTCAAGGGCATTGTGGAGCAGGGCATGCAGGGCGCGCTCGACATCTTCGTCAATCAACTCATCTCTTTGCAGTTCATCGATCACCTCAGACTGCTTGGCGGCCTTAAAGCGCGTGGCGAGTTCTGCAAGTAGGGTTTGCAGACTCTGTCGCAGAGAGCGCGAAGTTCCTAAACGCCGTCCTTCGCTGAGCAATTGATCCGCCATGCTTTCCAAGCGCTTCAGTGTCGCCTGGAAAAGCGCGCTGGAGTCTCGAGGCCAGTCCGCTTCAAGGCTTCTGAGTGCCATCAGTGGCGAGCGAAGATCATGCGCCAGGCGCTCGCTCCAAAGTGACTGGCGTCGGTGCGCCTGAATCTCAATTTGCGTGAGCCACTCTTTTTGCCAGCTGAGCCAGGTCCAAACGCTAAAGCCCATGAAGATCAGCAGTGAAAGCAAAAGCATCGCCGTGCCTTGGGGGGACTTGAAAGTGGCGCTGATGAGTTGAATCGAACGCGTGCAGATGTTGAGCTCCTGCGCTGTTGTTCCATAGAGGCTCAGCGGCAGGCGAAGGCGAAGTTCAGTGTCGTGGCAGCTGGATTGGCGCACTTCCGTCCAAGGCGCGAGGCTTTGCCAATGCGCGATCACCTTCTTGAGGAGCTGAGGACTAGCGCCGCCCAAAGGAGCCTGCTGAGATGCCTGCTGAGGGGCCAGAAGCTCCTCACTGATGTCTTCTTCCCACACTTTGAAATGTGCCCGGGCCTGGCGGTGAAGATCGCTCCACACCCACGCGATCGCCAGACCCGAGGAGCTGATGGCGAGGCCCAAGGCGACGGCGATCAGGATTCGCTGTCGACTGCTCCAGAAGCTCCGAATTTCGGACGGAATCGAATTAAATTGCATATGGGATCAATTTTAGGGGGTTTTCGCGCCTACAAACAAGCGAACTGCGTCGGTGTCACTTGTGTCGCTGTGTAAAATTGGACGGTAAAGCTTTCAGAAATTTCGATGTTCAAGCGAGTTCGTCGACACTGTCGGAATTTCTTTTCGCAGTCGTTCGGGGGGCTTAGGTGTGTCCTTCAGGCGACACCTGATCTTGGTCCGGGATTTGATCAAAGCGCCATCCAACACAATCAGTGCGGATCAGCCGTGCTGGTTCCGGTGCAAGCCGAGATCAGGTCACAGCCTTTCCAAGGGCGGAGGGGAACTCGGTCGAATGCGTCGGGGATATCAATCACTTCATTCCTTGAAGGAGGAAATATGAAGAAGGTCACCGCTCTCGTCGCTGCGATGGTCGCAACGACTGCTATGAATGCTCACGCTCACTCGCTCCAGGCCGCCAGCGAAGTTTCCGCTGACTCGGTTCAGGGTCTGGTGAAGGCAGCTGAACAGCTCGGCAAGAACTCGGTTCAGTTCTCGAAAGACGGCGTCCGCTTGAGCGGCAAAGGTCTTTCGGCTCTGTTCGATATGACTGTCGACTCTGCAAAATCCACTTCGGGTGCGATTTCGCAAGCTGGCAACTACACAGTTGAAAAAGTGGAATCGGCAGCTTCGGCTTCGATCCGCTTGGTGCAAGTGACGTTCAAACACGTTCGTTCTGGCACTTTGTTTGTCGTGAACTTCTCGTTCGACGCTTCGACAGCAGTTGGCTCGGCTTCTTTGGACGCCGCGAAAACATTGTTGTTGATCGGTCGTAACCTTGTGATCGCCACTTCGGCTTCTGGCGTTGTGATCGTCACGGACTCGTTGACGGGTTCGAAGATGATGGCTTCGGGCGAAATCACAGAAGGTTCGAAGATGATGATCGGCTCGCTCGGTCGCGCAGCTAAGACTTTCGGATCGCACGCTGTTCGCGATCTCGACGTTCGCGCTTCGGATTGGCCGCAAGAGTCGGGCTACTAAGACTCGTTTTGTTGTCGGGCGGCCGGTCGTGGGCCGCCCGACGTTTTTACGGCCGATAGAGTCAGCGCTCCCCGTATCAATTGATTTGATTGAACAGAATTCCGGAGGTGGTCCCGTGAATCGAAACATGTACCGCAAGGTCTTGATCGCATTGACCCTCAATTTGGGACTCGCTCTCACCGCGCTCGCGCCGCAAGCTCAGGCCGGCGAGTGCAAAGTGAAGTCACCCTCCGATGGCATGATCGCCGATGCGATGAAAATGCAAGTCGTCGCTGAGCTGCAGATTGAACGCTTGGCGCAAGCCTACAAAAAGGAAACCGGCAAAGACCTTAAGGTCATACTCGTCTCGCGTGCCGGACAAAATTTTAATGAATTACAAGTTCTCAAGGACGTCGATAGCCGCGGGCGCGTGTTGACGCCCCAGCGAATCGCCGAGCTCTCTGAAGCCGAAGTTCCCTATGACTCAGATCGGGGGACTCGCGATAACTATCAGGTCTTCAACGAAGTCGTGAAGCGCTTCGCGGATCACCAGCGGCCGATGAAGTATTCGCACATGGGGATTTTGCTCCGCAATCACCCGGCAGGTCGTGATGAAAATGGTCAGCAAGAGTTTTGGTGGTTCCGCCACCAGCTTCGTCCTTGCGTGGATGACAAGCAAAAAAAGGAAGGCATCGACTACAACAAGCCCTTGCTTTGGGATGAGGGCATGGGGCGATTCTTCAGCGATGACCCGCATGAGCTTCGCGCCCAGCTGGTTGTATTGAAACCTGAGATTCAAGACCGTGTCGAAGCCTTGGTGATGAACACGCGCTCGGCACTTGCCTTTAACGGCGAGTACTACAATGCCGTGGCCAGCTGGAAGAACACAAAAGAACAAAACTCCAATCAGTGGGTTCTCGAAGTTATGGCGGCGGCGCTTAAGCCGCTCGGCCAAGTGAAGAACCGTGCGCAGGCTCAGCAGGTGCTCAAAGCGACCAGCTATCGTCCCACAACGATCGCGTTTTGGGGAAAGCAACGTCTGGCGCTATTGCCGGGTGCGGGACTTTTCGTGCCCTATGTGAAGATTCGCGGCAGCGAGCAGCCCTACGCTCACACTTATCAGATCGGCGAAGTGATCTCGACAATGTCGATTGTCGAATACTTAGGTCGCCAAGGTGTGATGCATTGGGCGCCGCTGGAGATTCACGTCGCTGAGCGCCTGTCGCGTCCGCAGTGATCTTTCCGTTCGCCCATGCTCAGGTCGTTAAGCGCTGAGATTTCACTCAGCGCTCTTAGCGCTGACTGGCGATCGACGTCGCGAATTCAATGTCTGGGTTTTCTTTCTTGGCCCAGTTGAGATCCCACTCCTGCTCCAGCAAGACCACAGGGTTTTCGTTGAGATCTCGGTATATGGAAAGTCCGCCATTTAACTGATCGATGGGCACGCCGTCTTTCTTCGGCCAGCGGGCGACGCGATAGGGAAGGCGGACGAGTCGCGCATCGAGATTGTACTCGTCTTGGAGGCGATAGATCAGCACTTCAAATTGCAGCTCGCCGACTACGCCGACAATCGGGTCTTGGTGACCGATTGCGGGCTCAATGAAGAGTTGAATCGCGCCCTCTTCGGAGAGTTGCTTAAGACCCTTTTGCAGTTTCTGACGTTTCATGGCGTCACTCACCGCAAGTCGAGCAAACAGTTCAGGCGAAAACTTAGGAATGTCTTCGAACAAAACTTTCTTCCCGCTGGTGATGCAATCGCCAATTTGAAAGTTGCCGGTGTCGTTGAGTCCCAAGATATCGCCGGCGTAAGCGTCATCGACAGTCTCGCGCTCTTGCGCGACGAACTGATTGGAGAAGGCCAGGCGAATCTCGCGGTCCAGTCGCATGTGATGCACCTTCATGCCTCGCTCGAACTTTCCGGAACAGATGCGCACAAAGGCCACGCGATCGCGATGCTTGCGATCCATGTTGGCCTGCATCTTAAACACAAAGCCGGTGAAGTCATCATGCAGAGGAGGAACTTCGCCGAGATCACCGGAGCGAGTCTTGCGCGGCGCAGGTGGCGGCGCCCACTCCGTGAAGAGATCCAAGAACAAGTCCACACCGAAGTCGTTCTTCGCGGAACCGAAAGTCGCGGGGCTCAAGCGGCCGTCAAGGAAGGCTTGATGGTCGAACTCGCCTAAGGTGCCGTCGACCAACTCGATTTCCTCGCGAAGCATGTCGAGCACCTCGGGGCGCAAGCGCTTCTGCAATTCCGGATGGTCGGCGGGGTTTTTCACCTCAGCCACTGAAATGGGTGTGGTGTCTTGGTCATCATGAGGTCCGGCGTAGGGATACACCATCTTTCGCGTGCGATGATAAAGACCAAAGAATAATCCACCCAAGCCAACTGGCCATGTCACTGGCCAGCAGTTCATTTTGAGCGTCGATTCGATTTCGTCGATCAGCTCCAGAGGAACTTTGCCTTCACGGTCACACTTGTTGATGAAGGTGAAGATCGGAATATTTCTGAGCCGACAAACTTCATAGAGCTTTTTGGTGCGATCTTCGACGCCTTTGGCGACGTCGATCAGCATGCAGGCGCTGTCGGCTGCGACGAGCGTGCGGTAAGTGTCTTCGCCGAAGTCCTTGTGGCCTGGCGTATCGAGCAAGTTCACGCGCAGATTTTTGTAATCAAACTGCATGACCGATGAGGTGATCGAAATCCCTCGCTGTTGCTCCAACGCCATCCAGTCCGAAGTCGCAGCTTTAGTGCCGGCTTTGCCTTTGACCTCGCCGGCCTCGTGGATCACGCCGCCGTTATACAAAAGCTTTTCGGTGAGCGTGGTCTTGCCCGCGTCGGGGTGAGAGATGATAGCAAAAGTGCGACGCCGCAAAATTTCGCGGCCAATCGGCGACTGCGGGTCAATCATGATTGTCCTTGGCTGTTGGGGAGCTGGCCAGAATTTGGGCCAGAATGTTGGCCAGAATGTTGGCCAGAATGTTGGCCAGAAGCTGACGCGATGAGAGTTTTCCATTTAGCGAGCATGCGTGCTGGAAAGAAGCCCGAGGCCTCGGCGCGCTGGAGTTGATCCAGGCTCGGCGTGAGGCCTTTGACCACAACGGCGTAGACTTCAGAGATGGGAAGTCGCACGTCGGAGTTTCGCACGCGCTCCAATCGATCGCCCTTCGCGATCTGCCCCGGTTTCAGCACGCGAAAGTACACGCCACTTCGTAGGCACTCTTGCATGGCGCGCTGGCCATCTTCATGTCGCAAGCAAATGCTGACCTTGCCGCATGGAATACGTGGGAAGGTGGCCACAAGTTGCGTGCCTCCAGCCTGGAACACATCGCCCACGTGCACTTCATCTTCGTCCAAGTCATCGACGGTGAGTGTTTCGCCGGTGGAGCCGATTTCGTAAGCCTTGCGACCGAGGCGCTGAATGAACTTTTCCGCCGACTTCAACCCATAGGCGTAGACGATGGAGTCGGGTGTGCCGTGATACTGCGGCTGCGCGAAGGAGTTATCTTGAATTTCTGAAAAGTCGACGTGCAGAGGTCCGGCAACAGGTGTCTTCACCATGGAAGAGACCACGCTGCGGCCGTTGAACTCATGGGGGCGAGGATGGCCGATGTTGAGGGATAGAATTTCAGCGCGGATTTGAGCCATGTGTTTCCTCTTGAGGGCTAAAGGCTTTTTACTTTGCGTTAAGGCAGAAAGCGAGAAAATTTGACCCCTTTTTCAAGTTGAATCGAGAGGCCAGGTTGCAGAGCAGGCGGTGTCGCGTTAGCTTTGGCCCGCTATGAAAGCTCATGTGCCGCGAACTCACGATGAACTTAAAGTCGTCACCTTTTACCGCTTCCAATCTCTTTCCGGAGATCAATTGGCGCGCCTCGAATCGCGCCTGCATGAGTCGGCCGTTCGCCACGAAATCAAAGGTCTGACCATCTTGGGTCGTGAAGGCCTGAACACCACGCTGTGTGGACGTCACCAAAGTTTGGATCTGTTTGTGGCCGAGGTCGCCGAAGCGATGGGTGTGCCGAATTTCGATAACATCAAGACGACTTGGGTTGAGCCCGGGGAGAAAGAGCCGTTTGCTAAGTTTGTCGTGAAAGTGCGCTCTGAAATTGTGACTTTGGGTCGGCCCGATCTTCAGCCCTTGGCGCCGCACACTCCGACGCACTTGCCGCCAAGCGAGTGGCACAAACACCTGTCGGAGCGTCCGAATAAACAAGTGATCGACACGCGCAATACCTACGAGACGTCGATTGGCACCTTTGCGGATGCGATTTGTCCTGAGATCGATGAGTTCCGAGATTTTCCGGAGTGGC
The DNA here is from genome assembly GCA_002344785.1 of Bdellovibrionaceae bacterium UBA2339. Lineage (GTDB taxonomy): Bacteria > Bdellovibrionota > Bdellovibrionia > Bdellovibrionales > JAMPXM01 > UBA2339. The sequence continues at coordinate 42,473 of DDUL01000010.1, read as the reverse complement.
TGGATGCGCGCATTCAAGCTGGCGCGATTGATCCATCTCAACCCACCTACATTTTTTGCACCGGTGGAATTCGATGTGAGAAAGCCATTCGCCTCTTTGAAGAGCGTGGTTTTAAAGAGGCCTATCAGCTCGATGGCGGCATTCTCAACTACATCGATCAGTATCCGGCATCCAAGTCGCCGTCGCTTTGGAAGGGCGAGTGCTTTGTCTTTGACCAGCGAGTGGCCGTGGATGGCGATGGACATGCTTCGCATCACTACTCGACCTGCCCGCACTGCGGTCAGCCGGCGGAACACGCCATCTACTGCGTGCGCTGCGATTCTCCAGCTGTGCTTTGCGATGATTGCTTCGGCGCGCAGACGGCGGACGCAGAGCCTCGGGTCGCCGGTGCGACTTGCTCCAAGAACTGCCATCATCATTGGCTTCGCTCACCAGGAGTGAAGGGTAAGCCTCAGCGCCTTGGAGAAATGCGTCCGCGACGCGGGACTTAAGCTCAAGAGGCTTTGCGCCGATTTATGCGTTGGGACCAATGACGCTCATACTGCGCCAGCGACCTTGGCGAAATCGCCAAATCAGCACACTGCAAATCACCAGCGAATAGATGGCCACATAGGCCCAGCTTAAGATCAGTGCGTGTTCGTGGGCGCGCGTGAGATAAGTCGGCAGCACAAAGGTCGGCCAAGGCAATACGAGCGCGAGAGCCGATACAAAGCGCGTGTCGCCGGCGCCTTTGAGTGCGAAGGACACATTCAGATAAATGCTGTCGAGCGTGGTGAAAATGGCGACAAGCTTTAAGATTTGCGCGGCAAAGACACTCACTTGCGACCATAGTGCTTGGTTTTGTTCGTTCTTAAACCAGTTCAGATAGAACTCGGGAATGGCGAAAAAGCTCACGGCCATCACCAGCATGTAGATGCACGAGATCTGCACGCCATCCCAGGTCACTCGCGCGGCTTCGTCAGGTTTCTTCTCGCCAAGGTGTTGCCCGGAGAGAGTCATGACCGCCTGAGCGACCCCCATGGTGGGAAGCACAGAGAGCATCATCACCGTGACGCCAATGCTGCTCGCTGCAAGCGCGGCATCGCCATCGCGCATGTGACCCATGATGATGAGAAACACCGTGAAGGCTAATCCTTCAAAGGCCCATTGCAGTCCGCTTGGAAAGCCATACTTCAAAAAGCGTTTGAGCAAATCGAGATTGAGTCGCCACGCGCTGAACATCTGAAAATCACGTTCGTGTTGCGAGCGAAACAACAAGATCAATCCGTAGATTGCCGCGCCATAGGTGGCGATCGCGGTCGCGTAGCCGGCGCCTGCGATCCCCAATTGCGGAAAACCCCAGTTTCCGAAAATGAGCAGCCAATCAAGAAGCGCATTGAGCAGCATGCCAATGAGATTGATGCCGATCACGGTGCGAGTCCGCCCAAGTCCGGTGAAAAAACCGCTCACTGCCGCAACAAGAGCCGTGGGAAGGGCCGTGAAGGTCAGCGAATTGAAGTACTCCACTTCGAGAGCTTGAACTTGCGGCGAGTGACCCACCGAAGCAAAGAAAGGTCCGGAGAATAAAATCAGCAAAAAGAACGTGAGGCCGCCGAACAAACTCACATACAGCGATTGCCAAACAGCCGCGCCGATTTTGTCGGATTCTTTGGCGCCAAAATATTGCGCGACAAAAGTCATCACGTAGTTGGCCGTGCCTTGCAAAAGCGCCATCGGCACCCAAAACACGCCCATCACGGCCATCGCTGCGCCGAGGGCCTCGGTCGAGTAATTGCCTAGGAAAACACGATCGATGGTGAGCTGAATGTTCCAAAAACTATTGGCAACAATGAGCGGCCACGCAACGGCCAACAAAGTCTTCCAGCGCGGCCAAAATTCTGAAGGGTGCGGTGAACTTGCCATGAGTTGTGATTGGACCTTCGCGCGAAACGAAGGTCAATGCGTGACCCCGGGCGAGTTGCGGGCGAAGCCATTACTTTTCGGCGTGATACTTTGCGACTTGCGACCAGTTGACGACTTTCCAGAAGTTTTTCACGTAATCGGCGCGTTTGTTTCGGTAGCTCACATAGTAGGCATGCTCCCAAACGTCGAGCGCCAGAATGGGCTGACCTGGCTCCGTGGCCACGTCCATGAGGGGATTGTCCTGATTGGTGGTCGTGGTGATCTTCAAGCGTCCATCACTTGTGCGAATGAGCCACACCCAGCCTGAGCCAAAGAGCGAGGTCGCTTGCTTCTCAAACTCCGTCTTGAAATTTTCAACTGATCCAAAGTTTTTGATCAGATCAGCTTCGAGTTTCTTTCCGGGAGTGCCAGACTTCGCCGTGGGCGACATGACGGTCCAGAAAAATGCGTGATTCCAGTGGCCGCCGCCATTGTTGCGAACTGATGCGGGGAACTCGCGCGTGCGTTTGAGGATTTCTAGTAGCGAGAGTTTGTTGTCGCCCAAAGCTTCGTTGAGTTTGTCGACATAGGCCTGATGATGCTTGCCGTGATGCAGACTCATCGTTTCTTGATCGATGACGGGCTCAAGAGCATTGAGCGCGTAGCTGAGGGGCGGAAGCTTGAAGGGTGAATTGAGCGAATTGAGATCACTTCGAGTTTGCGCCTGCGCCCAGGTCGACAGGCAAAGTGCGATCGCGATCCAAAGCGCCTTTTGATTGGCAAGCATGTCGAATTCTCCTCGAGATCTGTTGTGGCGGGCGTGCTCTGATGACTGTCGCGGGAAATCGCGCTGGGTCCAAGTGTTTCGGACTGTGGTGTGGACGAGTTTGCTTGGGGTTTAACTGCCGTTTGCGGCCGGAAAACCGCGGCGCCGAGAAAGCGCTGCGTTAGGCGGCTTGGCTCTCGCTACGATGATTCTGTTCGTTGAATTTGCGCGGTGAAATTGAGCGACGAAATTGGTTGCGGGGAGAGGATTTGAACCTCTGACCTTCGGGTTATGAGCCCGACGAGCTG
>DDUL01000010.1:11594-39260 GCA_002344785.1 Bdellovibrionaceae bacterium UBA2339 | reverse complement strand
GTTATGAGCCCGACGAGCTACCAGGCTGCTCCACCCCGCGATCGTCAAAAGCGAGAGGTGAGACTACGCCCGGCCGCAAGGGTCGTCAATAGAGGTCGTCAATATTTGTTTACCTTTGCCCCTGACCCCTCGGACCCACAAGCGGCCCACAAGCCGCCAAAATCCAAGAGCCGCAAGTGGGCGAAGGCCTTGAAAGACTTTTGGGGTGCTGACCGTAAGCAGCGCCCAAACAGCATGCAGCTGCAAGGTGGTGGATTTGGCGACTCGCGCGCCTTGGTGGGCGGATTGCTTTGCCTAAGATCTAGGACGAATTGCCTAGGGCTAAACTCCAAGAGCACGGGCCGGAATATGTGGTGAGGAAGAAGGAAGAAAAAATGAGCAACGTGGTCAGTTTCAAAATGATGTGGATGAGTGTGGTCAGCACCTTGGCGATGAGCCTGGGCGGTGTGGCGCAGGCCTCGGAGCTTGTGGCCAGCGAGATGCTGCATGCCTATGCGAAGCTCAGCGCGCGTCGCGTGTTGCAGCCGGCGGGATTTGAGATGCTGCCGGGTACTTTGGATCTGCGCGAGCGCGAAACTCATCGCGCTGACTTGCGCCCCGCGATTCGCGCCATCACAGGCCAGCTGATTGAGGATTATATTGCCGAGTTCACCGTGCAGAATGCAGCCGGCGAAAAGCGCTCAGCGCGCATGGTGCTTCGCGTGGCCGTCGGCCACGATCGCGAAAATGAAGCGGCTCGCAATCAGACTTTGATTCAGACTGTGGATCGATCCGGAGAGCGCGAAGTGCGAAGTCTGGTGCTGAGTCTCGGACATCATGAGCGCAAGCGAATTGAACTCAGTGATCTCGGCATCAGGCCGTAAGCTTCGCCTGCGGACGTAGTGCCCAAGTGAAGATTCCCGCATGCACGAGCATGCTCACGCCCACACTCACAAATAGCGCGCTCACGAGCCATTCGTGGAGCGCGCTGCCGCTATGCCCATGACCGGCGATCGGTGTCATGCGGCTTGTGCCCCAAGCTGCGGCCAGCACACAGGCCGCGAAATTCACGAAGGCGCCCCATAGTAAACTCCAGCGTGCGATGCGCTCTGCCGATGCTGACCAACTCAGCCGCGACCAGAGTAGAGCCACGAGCATCATGTACATACCATTGAGGATTCCTTCTAAATGAGCGGAGAGCGCCATGCGCGGATTCTTGAAGGCGCCGGTGGCCAACCCCGCGATGAGACCTAGGGTGAATAGGCAAGCTCCGCAAAAGAGAATGATTCGCGCCGGGCGAGAGAGCGTTTGATTCATGGAATTCATGACATGGACCTCCATGGGTGGAGCTTGGCGCGAAGCGAGGGCTTGTGCAAATCTTCTTGAGAAGTGAAGCAAGTGAGGCGCGCATGAAGACCAAATCCCAGAATGCGAAAGACAGATTCAGTACGCGGGTCGCCGACTATGTTCGCTATCGACCTCGCTACGCGCCGGAGATCTTTGAGTTGCTGCGCCAAGAAGTCGCCGCAAGTGCGGGTGCGCCTCGGCGTGCGGCGGACATTGGTGCGGGGACTGGAATTTCCACGGAGCATTTGCTGCAAGCTGGATTCGCTGTCGATGCGATTGAGCCCAATGCGAAGATGCGTGAAGCTTTGCTTCAGCAGCTGGGGGCTCGAGGCGAGTCCGAATTGAAAATTGTGGCGGGATCTGCCGAAGCGACGGGACTTGCCGATGCCTCGGTCGGTTTGATTCTCGCCGCGCAAGCCTTTCATTGGTTTGAGCCACAAGCGACGCGCAAAGAATTTCGTCGCATTTTGTATCGGCCAGGTGTGGTCGCGATGCTTTGGAATGATCGGCGAACGCAAGGGACTGAGTTTCTTGAACGTTACGAGGATCTGCTCATGCGTCGGGGAATTGACTATGCCGAGGTCAATCACAAGCAGTGGGATGAACAGCGCTTGCAGGATTTTCTCGCTGAAGGCGGGGCGCCGATGCGCTCGCGAGCCTGGGAGAATCATCAGGTTTTAGATTGGGATTCGCTTGTCGGGCGCGTGGCCAGTTCGTCATACATGCCCGGGCGAGACGACGAGCGATTCGCGCCACTCATGCAAGAGCTTGAAGAGATCTTTCGCGCTTGCGCTTCAAGCGCAGGTCGCGTGCGGATGAGTTACGACACGCGAGTTTATTGGGCGCGCTGGGAATGAGTCGAGGACTTCAAAGCGCCAGCAGCGCGGAGAGCAAAAGTGCGCCCAAAGTTTGTGGCCAAAGGCGCGAAGCTTCCCAAATCTTCAAGCGAGAACTCACCAAGTAGTAGCCAAGTGCGAGCACCAAGTAGTTGGCGCTCAATGCCAGTGCGAGGCCAAGATAGCCAGCGATCGGCCAAGCCAGAAGTAAGAGCGCGCCATACACCAGCGCGCTGAGAAGTTGCACGCTGGTGCGTTCGCGATCGCGCTCAGCGGTGATGAGTGCAAGGTTAAAGACGCCGGAAATGAACACCCACGGTATACTCGGTGCAAAACCGCGAATCAGTTCGAGCGTGATTTCAGGATCAAGTCGAGTCAACCAAGCCAATATCGGCGGAAGGCACCAGCGAAACCCAGCGCCGATGATCAGGCCCACAGCGAGAAAGCCGAGATAGGATTGGCGAAGCGCTTCGGTGCCGGAGATGCGCCCCCTTATGAGTGGTCGCATGAGAATCAGTTGGATCATCGACGGCAGAAGCAGGATTCCGGCGAGGATGCTAAACACATAGCCGAAAACTCCGATTTGCTCAGCCTTCAGCCCAATCCAGGGTAACAGTAGAATTCCCAATCGATTTTGCAGCATGATCGCCAGCTGCGAAAGCCAAAGCGAGACACTTCCCCAGCGAAACAGTGACGAAAGCCGCAGTTCTGAAAAGTAGACGAGGCTCAGCGGGCCAAAGAGACGGTCGCGCTCAATGATCGCAAGACAGGTCAGCCAGCTTGTGGCGGCGATCCACCACCAAGCGTTCGCTTGATATTCTGGGCCAAGCCATATGGGAACCAGCAGCACACCGACCCGCAGCCAAGCTTGTAGGGCGAGTGCCATCCACACTCTCGCCATATGTTCATGCCATTGCCAAACAGGCAGCAGGTGCGCCAGAAGCGTGCTGCCTCCCGAAGCCAAAGCCACGGAGAGTGCGAGGAGAGGATCAGATTGAAGAGGCGCCCAAATGAGTGCGGCGCCGAGGATGAGGATGAAGTTCAAGGACAGAAAACCGCGGGCTACGGCGAGAAACTCTTGGGCTTGGCTGACATGAATGCGAAGAAGTCCGACTTGCAGTCCATAGGCTCCCAGCAAGGGCAGCGCGTTTTGTAATTGATTGATGTAAATGTAGTCGCCATAGACGGCGAATTGATTCTGCCGGACGAGGAGTGTGGCGAAGAGAAAATTGCCAACCAACGTGAGGTAGTTGAGCAGTGTCGAGAGCGCTCCGTCTTCAAGATAGCGTTTCATCGGCATGGCGCAGAACCTCTTCAACCTGGATCGCGAACTGCGACTCAGGAGAATTTTTTTGAATCCAAGTCCGACGATTTTCAATTAAGGCGCGAAGATCTTCTTTGGCGAAGTTTTTCCTCCAAAACTCGGCACAATGAACCCAGCCCGCAGCGGCCAATTTGTCGCGAACTTGATCGGGCTGCGACAGCACTTCGCTCAAGGCCGCGGGGTAACCTTCGTTTTCGTGAAACGCCAGAAAGTGTGTGGCCAGTGAGAGCAAGTCGACCATCGGGCGGCCGTCGAAGGTGTACTGATCCAGGTCAATGATGCCGAGGCGGCCGGTCTTTGCGCGAATGATGTTGTTGATGTGCAAATCGCCATGTTGGGCGCGATGCGGAAGCGCCGCCTGAAAATAGCCAGCACAAAACTCGTCCAAGGCTTTTCGTTCGTCGCGATCTGTGGCCGCGAGCGTGCCGCGTGGCGAATACAGACGAATACGTTCACCGACTTCGACATGGCCCAAAGGGTGAAAGAACTCAGCCAAATGCCCGCCCTGCATGCGTCGCCAAATCCCGAGCGAAGTTCGCACTCGAGTCGCCGCTGCCGCATTGAGAGGAATCTTGATGAAATGATCTTCGGTCCAGCACATGAGCGTGCCATTACTGACTCGTGCGGCATGAAGTGGCGCTTCGCCTCGAGGCCATGGCAGTTCCACGCGTTTTGGAAACAGCAGTCGAAACCGATCCGCCCACACGGCCAAATGCATGCGACGGGAAAGTCGCCGCTGCGCAAGCTTCATGCTGTCGATCGGACAGTGTCCCGCCGCGATCATGAAGCCGCCGGGAAAAAGTCGAAGGCGGAGTGGCTCACAAGCTTCGCGGGTGAAGTGCGCATGCAGCTCAAGGCGAATGAGCCGGAGTGTTTCAGGATCAAGCTTTAAGTGATCAAGCTTCATGCCTCTCGCTCCGCTCGATAGAGCCGACGTTTGTGAGGCCCGAGGTGAGTGGGGAAGTCGCCGAGCACTGTAATCTTCTGAAAGCCCGCGCGCAGAAGCTCGCTTCGAATCCAAAGCTCGCTCTCAGGCTTCATAAAGCCAAGCTGCGCGGCGAAGTTTTGATCCACTTCTTCGCACTGGCCGGTTTCAAAATACACAATGCGGCCGCGAGCGAACAGCTCGCGAAGTTGCGTGATCGCGGCCTCGGCTCCCCAGTCGAGCACCCAATGGTGGAAGACGGACATGCAGATGATCACATCAAACTGCGGCAGACCTCGAACACTTTTTGGATTGAGTTCGAGTCCCGCGAACTGTGCGTTGGGGAGCTTCGCGCGGTTTCTTAGAGCTTCGGCGACGGCGGCATAAGTCCAAACACGTTCCAAGCCGAGGCAGAGTCCGCTGGGATTTTCGCGAGCCGCTGAGAGCGTGAAGAAGCCAAGCTGGCTTCCGACATCAAGAAGTGAATAGCTGGATTTTGGTAGGCCCGATGCCATGACTTGCCAGCGATCTGCGCAGGCTCGATCGCCTAGGTCCGCCGTTGGTTCCGTGGACTTAGAAATTTGAAAAAGTGGTTGATAGCGGCGAATGATTTGCCGTTTGGCCGCGAAGATCAATCCGCCATCGAGCAAGTTACGAAGTGCCACAAACAACTTTTGGCCAATACGCCCGAGCATGCTTCATTCTGACGCCGAACCCACTTCGGCGTCATGAGTGAACTCAAAAGAGTCATGGCAACATAGACCAAGAGCGAGCCTCGAACGGGAGGCTCGTCGTCAATTGGTGAAGGCTTGATTAAGACGCTTCAGCCATAGTGGCACGCCAGTGGTTTTTGGACATGGCACCACGGCTGCCTCGCCATGTGTGGTCCAGCAGATCTCAGGCACGGCCGCCGATGCAGGCCGAAGTTCGTAGCGAACTGTGCGGCACTCCGTGCCTGACTCACCTGAATCGCAGACCTCCACCGTCACCAATCGACGTGTTTCAGGCTTCGGCCCGCCGCCTGATCCGCCCCAGCCTGCCGCTGCGGTCTGAGACAAGAAACCAATGCAGAAAATGAATGTGATGAGGCGAATGGACTTCATGGCGTCTCCGAGATCTGGTCGATGACTGAGTAAGTGAAGGCGCGGATCGAGCCGCGACTTTCCGGTTTTTGTGCAAGTTCAACTTTCTGGCGGAAGGCTTCGGCGTCAATTTTGAGCCAAGCTTGATAGGCCTCGGGTGTGAGGGCCTCGATGAAAAAACCAAGGTGATTGTGACTGGTTTCATAGCCGAGCTGCGGGCGCGCATGTTGTTCCGCAAGCCGCAGTCCCGCGCGATGCAAGAGCTCAAGCGTTGGACTGATTTCGATTTCACCCCAGGCCACTTCATGCGCCGTGACGGCCATCAACACGCGATCGCGAATCAGTTCGTCCACAACTTGCAGCCCGTAGGCTCCAAATCGCGCGCGAAGGCTGGAGCGTTTGACGGGACCCGTGCCGCACCAAAGATAAATCTCCAGGGCGATCGGGTTGGCGATGAGTTTTTCGGCTAGATCCTCACGCAAAGAGCGAGGCGACTCCACCATGAGGCTTGGATGCTGGGCTTTGAGGAAATCGCGTACGACATCAGGAACACGCGCCAAGAGTTCGCGATCATCGTTTATCCCAGTGAGATGTCGGTAAATTTTGAGAAGGGTCACGGCTGTCGGTGAAGTCTGCTGTTGCAGAATTCGCTGCAGAGTCTTGACGTGCAAGCCGGTCTTTCGCGCCATGAAATTGAGGCGTCGCGAAGTTTGCGTTGCACTAGAATGTCGATCGGACTCTTTGCCCGCTGTCAGATAGACAGTGAGATCCGCCGCGACCTGCGCCATGAGTGTCGGCGAACGGCGGGTTCGCGCACGATGGTTCACGGATCGCTTTGGAGTTTCAAGAGACGACCTGAGCTCTTGCCACTCGTTCATGTTGTCGAACTCCTAACATGTCTCGCAGAGGGCTCAGAGCCCTGGGGCCTCGGACTGCAAAGTCTCCTGGGTCTATGAAAATTCGTGAGAGGTGCTTGGAGGCCTAAGGCTCCAAAAACAAACGGACAGCCTTTAGGGGGCTGCCCGTTTGAGGGTCACATTTCTTGTCTTTCGGGAGGAAAGCTCAAAAAATCAGTTCGGTCCGCCGTTCATTTCAGCTTCAGTAGTTTCCGGAGCTTTGAAGCCTGCTTTTGCGAAAGCTTCGTTCAAGCGCTTCAGCCAGCCGGGAACGCCAGTCACAGTCGGGCAGGGCTTTGTGCCAGCTTCGCCGTGAGCGACAGTGCAAGCCTCAACAACCGGAGCGCTTGCTTCGCGCACGCGGTAAGTCACCATGCGGCACTCTTGGCCAGACTCTCCGCCGTTGCAAACTTCCACAGTCACGTACTGTGCTGCGAATGCGTTCATCGAAGTACCCAAAACTGCTGCGAGTAAAAGCTTCTTCATAAAACCCCCTACGAGTTTGTTTATTTCGAGTCCTCAGTCGCAGAAGCCGCTGTTGAAGCGACCCGTTGGCCAAAGCTCGAGTTGTTGTTGGCGTGCGGAGGCCGTTTCACCCGGACGCTCGCGGATGTCGAGGATCAGCAAGCCGGCGGCGTGGTCTTCTGAGACATGTCGAGCTGACGCGGAGGGGGAGGTGGGACATGTCGGGGTTTGGGGGAGCATTTTTTAGCTGGCTCACTTGCGTGGTCGTGCTTCGAAGTCGGGATTTTGTGGTCGTGGCCTCGTCGGAGGGGCTTCCCGAATGGACCTGAGCATGAGTGAGGCATGCGTTAATTCAGTTTTGCATGTAGGTCGTCGCAATCCCTGGTGTTTTCGGCCACGACCAGGCAAGTGAGCCAGCTTGGGGAGGTCCGATTGCGGCATTGACTCAGTCCGCAAATCCCAGCAAAAACTACTGAACATGCAGAAAACGCATCCGGTCGTCATTCAGGGTGGAATGGGTATCGCGGTCTCCGACTGGCGATTGGCCCGAACTGTTTCTCGTCTTGGTCACTTGGGAGTTGTCTCGGCCACGGCGATCAATTCCGTACTTGTCCGGCGACTGCAGGACGGTGATCCGGGTGGATGGATGCGAAAGGCCTTGGCGGCTTTTCCCTCTCCCGCAATCGCGCAGAAGATTCTTGAGACTTACTTTCTTGAAGCGGGTCGAGCGCCTGGCCAAGGCTATAAGCGCTCGCCGATGTTCGCCATTGAATCACCACTGCCGCTATTGCAGCTGACGGTGGCGGCCTCGTTTGCGGAAGTTTGGCTCGCTAAGCAGGGGCATGCAGGGCTCGTCGGCGTCAATTTGCTGGAGAAGATTCAGTTACCGAACCTCGCTTGTCTCTACGGCGCGATGCTCGCGGATGTCGACTACGTGCTGATGGGTGCCGGTATTCCTCGCGAGATTCCCGGAGCCTTGGACTTGATGGCTGAGCACAAGGTGGCGAGTCTCAAGATCCCCGTGGTGGGTGCGAGCGAAGAAGTCGTCACGAAGTTCGATCCTGTGCGTGTGATGGGAGGAATGCAGCTCCCAGCTCTAAAGCGACCGCTCTTTTTCCCGATCGTGTCCTCGGCCGTGCTCGCGCAAAGTTTGATGAAGAAGGCGACGGGCCGTGTGGATGGCTTCATCGTCGAAGGTCCGCTAGCGGGTGGGCACAATGCGCCACCTCGCGGCCCGATGAAACTCAACGAATTGGGCGAGCCGATTTACGGTGAGCGCGACGAAGTGGATATGGCGGATATGGCCGCGTTGGGCTTGCCGTTTTACATGGCGGGTTCGAAGGCGACACCTGAAGTGTTGCGAGAGGTTTTGGCCGCAGGGGGCTCGGGCATTCAAGTTGGGACTTTGTTCGCATTCGCGGAAGAGTCGGGACTGAAGCCTGAGCTTCGGCGCGAGGTCTTAGCGAGAATCGCGGCCGGCGAGCGTCCTGACAACGGTTGGGTGTACACGGATCCTCACTCTTCACCGACAGGCTTCCCCTTTAAAGCCGTGCGCTTGACGGGCACTGTGGCCGATCAGTCTGTGTATCTTCAACGTCGGCGAATTTGTGACTTAGGTTATTTGCGACATGCCTATCAGGATGCGGCCAGCGGGCGAATCGGTTATCGATGCCCGGCTGAGCCCGTCGAAGATTGGGTGAAGAAGTCGGGAGTTGCCGAGGACACAGCCGGAAAGAAGTGTCTTTGCAACGCGCTGATGGCCGACATCGGCATGGCGCAGGTGCAGTCATGGGGCGAAGCTGAGTTGCCGTTGTTAACGGCTGGCGATGACTTGAATCTTGTCGGTCGAATCCTGCGCCCAGGGAGCCTCGAGTACACCGCGCGCGATGTACTTCAGTACCTCACGCAAGGCTTGGATTTGTCGGTGGGCGGCTTGTCCTCGGCCATGGAGCTTCGCTGATCCGACGTTGCGCGGTTGCAGTTTGGAACCGCGAAATTCCTATGAAATTGAGGAACGTTTTTTGGCTCTTTCCCTAGGGGAAATCGTCTGAGCCCGCAGTGGATGCCACGTCGTGGGCCTTCGTCTGCGGCCATGGGCTTGCACCAAACTTGCTTCGCCTGATTCAAGAAACTCTCATGGAGAGTATCGGCATCGAGGGTGGTTCCCGGTGTTCGCTAAAACTTGAATCAGAGATCTTGGACGCTGAGGTCGTAGAGCGTGAGCAAATCTTCGGGAACGTTGAACAGCCGGTGTGTCGGCCTTTGGATTTTATTGCTGAGCTGTTGTCTTGTGGAGACGGCGCACGCAAAACCCCGCTGCGAAGTGATCTTTGCCCCACATGTGCATTCGCAGACGCCGCCGCTTTTGCCTCGTCGCTCAGAGTACGAAGGTGAGGAGCGCGGCGAGTATGTGGATCCCGTGACGCGAACACCTTGGCGTGTTCGTTACTTCAATGAAGGCGAGCGCGAAGCGTATCGAGTGCGCTTAAGTGCGGAGGGATTGTTTGTGGACTCATTGGGTCGCAAAATGAACTCGCGCTTTGATGAAGAGTTTTTGAATTTTGATGAGTCACTCTTAGTCGTCGATGCGAAGAACCGCTGGTTTGTGCTGCCGTTTGAAGAACGAGGCCGCTACCACCATTCGAGTTTATTGGCGGGAGCCTCGGTGCGCTTTGCCGGCATGGTGGCGTTTTTGGATGGGCGAGTTCGCCGGATCAGTGATACCAGCGGACACTATCGACCTGAGTCCTGGCGCATACTTTGGTTGCTTCGCGACCTGAGACGTCGAGGTGCGGATTTGTCGCAGATTGAAGTGAGCGGACGCGGCGCCAGCGAGCTGGGCGGTTCGCCTTACTTGCGAACCCACGAAGTCAGAGACTTGTTTTTGTACTGAGGCCATTGAGGTACGGGGCCATGCGAATCGAGTCCCGACCTCAGTCCCGTTCAAGTTGAGACGCATCATTCCGATACAGTGAGTGATGAAAAACCGAACCTACAGTTTCGTCATGCAAGCGTCGCGATTGGAGCTCGTGAGCCTCGGCTCGGGTCGGCAAGGCATTATCCTGAGCGCGCTCATGTGGTTGGCGATGAGTTGGGCGCCTGTGGCCTCGGCCGCTTTGTTCGTGGATTTCAATTTTTTGTATCTGAATGATTCCACGAAGGTCGACACGACGGGGACCAACACTTCGACGCTCATGGATTTTGCGATCGGCTATGATGTGGATAAAAAGGGCGAGTTCCAAGTGGGCTGGGCCTACTCGACGCGGGCGACTTCGAGCGGCGCGGGCACTCCGGAGACATATGCTTCAACGGAAATGGGTCCGCAGTTTAAGTGGTACTTCACGAAAGATCGGACGTGGTCGATTCACGCGACTTATTTTTTGATCGGCAATGCGACGTTCAAAGCACTCGGAGGCGGAGCTGAGCAAAAGTGGCGCGGCAGTGGCTATAAAGCTGACTTTGGCTATGGCGCGCCACTGAGTGAGAATTTCCGCCTTGGAATGTATTTGGTGTACCACACATCGAATTTCAATGAGCGTGTGACCGGCACGACCTTGGACACCATCGCTTACGCGCGCACCTTCATGCTACCGATGGTGCACATGTCGTATCGCTTTTGATTCACTCAAAGAGCGTCAGCAATGTTGAACTCAAGCTTCTCAGGTGACTGCTCGATCGCCAGCAGGCGACGTTTGCGCATCAAGCCGCCGCCATACCCGCCAATGCCGCCGTCAGCGGCGATCACGCGATGACAAGGAATGATGATGGCGATGGGGTTTCGCCCATTGGCCGAGCCCACGGCGCGAGTCGCCTTGGGGCGGCTCACGCGTTTGGCGAGATCTTTGTAGCTCCAAGTTTGAGCGTAGGGAATTCGCTGAAGCGCCTGCCAAACTTCGCGCTGAAACGGCGTTCCGCCTTGTAGATCCAAGCGAACGGTGAACTTGCTAAGCTGACCGTCGAAGTAGTCGGCGAGTTCGCGCTCGGCGAGATCCAGATGCGCGTTTGCCGCGTGATCATGATCATCGGCCGACGATTGGGACTTCGGCGCCTTCAGGTTTGTGAACGACAGATCTGTGAGGCCCTTCGCTGAGGCGGCAAGATAGAGTGGGCCGATGGGCGTCTGAATCTTTCGAATGATTTTGGCTGGTGCGTTTTTCATCAGCTACGGAGATTTGCAGACGGAGGGGCGAGCTGTCGAGTGGCAAAACGGGGCTTTGCAAGGTGCATCGACGACGCGTCGTCGCGGCCTCATGCGCGCGCCATTGTTGTTGGCGAGTTTTCACGCTCGGTAGGCAATTGTCGCTCCGAGTTGCGCGGTAATTCTTCACTTCGATTTGTGATTGAACGACGGCGCTGGATGCTAGGGCGAGCGCGTGCGAGGACTTGCTGGGTGGGTCCAGCCTCGTCAAGTTTCAAAAAAGAGGAGTGCGTCAGATGATTCGATTCGGACAGTTGGTTCAGCAGTTGGTGTTGATGGCCGCGTTTTTGTGGAGCGCAAGCAGCGCCTCGGCCTTGGAGATCTTGAACGCCCAGATTGTGGGAGCAGGCGAAGAAGCCGCTTTGGAAATGAATGTGGTGTACGGCGGTGGCTGCAAGACGCATCAGTTCGAATTGCAAATGGACTATTGCATGGAGTCGTTTCCGGTTCAGTGCCGCGCGCGCTTGGTGGATCTGACCACGGATGACTTTTGTGAGGCCATGATTTCGAAGACGGTGACTTTCAGTTTGCGTGAACTGGGATTGTTGGATTCCTACTATCAGCGCGCAAGCCTGGAGATTTCGGCTTCGTTCGGCACGCCCGCCGTGGTGCGATTGCCTTGATGGATGAGGGCGGCTATTTGAGCCGCCCGCTTTTAGGGGCCGAAGGCGTAGAAGTAGCCATCGCGCGAGCCCACGTAGATGCGGCCTCGCCACACAGCCGGTGTACTTTCCACGCAGCCTGTCGGTGATCGAGTCGACCAGAGACTGGTGAGCGAGGAACTAGCTAAATCCCACATTTCTAAACCCGTCTTTTGACAACGTCCCAAGAGCAGATCGTCACCGATCACAATCGGCGAACTCCATTCATGAAAGCCCAGACGCTGGCGATGCTTTTCGCGACCTGTGTCGCGATCCAAGATGATCAAGTCGCCAGGATGAGTGGTGACGATGATTTGGTTGCGCTTGAGATCGAGCGCCGGCGTTGACCAAATGCCGCCTTTGCCGTCGCCGCCGCGAGGCGGAATGGCGATCGACCAGATCTTAGGATCACGCGTGTTGTGGGGATCAAGTTTGATGAGTTGCCCGACTTCTTCGATTCGCTGGCGGCTGGCACGTTGAGCGCGCCCTTGCTCCAATTCATATTCGACGGCGATGTAGAGATGTCCGCGCTCATCGATCACAGGTGTGGCGTCGACATCGTCGCCGACCCAATAGGTGAAGACGACTTCAGCTTGTTTGTTTTTGACTCGCGTCCAGTCGACGCCGACCACCATGCCGCCTGAGTTGGTCCAGTAGGCGCGGGTCCCGAAGACCACGACAGAGGACTCGATCGAAAGCATGTGGTTTCCGAGTTGGCGTTGCATCTCTGGGGTCCAACCCGGCATTTGCACTTCGATCTCAGGCTGCACGCGCACGCGGCCTTGCGAATCGCGCGAGCGATTCAACTTCACCACATAGAACCACGAATTTTCGCCGCCGATGAAGAGTCGATCTTCGACGATGCTCGCGTTGCCATCCCAGTCGTCATTCCAGAGTCGGCGTGCGACATTGTGAGCATTGAGCGAATAGACTTCGCGGACCGGCTCTTGATCGAGCGCGAGCACACGGTACTTATTGTCGCGCGAACCAAAGTAGAGAAGTGGAAAGCCATCTGGATCCAATGTGACCGAACCTTTGATGATATCGCCGGTCGGGTAAGGTGCGCGAGTGGGGCGGCCGGTCTGCGCATCCACGAAGTGAACCTGGCGATCATAAGCGCCAAAGATCACTTCGGTGATGCCGTCGGGTCGTTCCCAAACCACAGGCTGTCCGGTCCAGCCACTGCCGCACCAGGTGCTGCACTGCTTGCCCACGCAAGACTCTGAACACATGGGACGATCGGGATAACGCCAAAGTTGCCGCGGTGTTTGTCGCGGCAGGGGGCCTGTGCCGTAGAAGGTGCGCGTGGGGTTGCCGCGAAACATGGTGAGACCCAGAGTTTGTCCCCAGGCTTCGCCAACTGTGGCCGGTGTGACGCTGGGATAAGTTTGAGCGTGGGCGATGCTGGAGTCCGGTTGCGGAATGAGGAAGAGAATGCAGGCTGCGAGGATAAGTTTTGCTCGCTTGAGCCCGCGACGAAGAGGGGTGGACTTGGTGAAGTGGAAGCTCATGGTGCTTGATTTCGAGCTGGGGCTTGCTCGTTCTTGATGGTGTTGGCGCCGATTCTGCGGCTTCTGCGGATTGAAAGCTAAGGGCTGTGACATAGCTGGCCTTTCCATTTCCCGAGTGAAATCGCACCTCGTGCGATGCAAATCATGACGGATCCCTGATCTTGGATCGAAGTCGAATCGGCTTGCGGGAGCATTCTCCGAGCGGCGCCAATTTTCGAATCGAGCTTCGAACTTTGATTGTGATGTACGACTCGCTGACGAGGGGATTGCGAGCTTTGTGCCATCTCCGATGAGGTGTGGGAAAATTACGCAGTGCGTTGACAGGCGTCTCTGAGCGTGAGAGACAGCTGACCCATCTCGCCCCCTTGGAAAATCTGGAGATCACTTCATGTCTCTTCACGCAACGGCCGGACTTGCGAAAATTTCGCACGCTCTGGCGAGTCTTGTTCTTGGCGGCATCGCCATCGGCAGCAACTTCCTTTCGCCTGCGGCCTCGGCCCAAGGTGCGAATTGGGCGATCACCAAAACGCAATGGTCCGCGACGGATGAGAAAAATTATGGCGAGTTCGTGCGGGCTTTGGGTGAAACCAATTGCAACACCGTCGATTCGTGTTTGAAGAGTGCGGCGAATCCTTACCGCGCGTCGGACTCTCCGGGTGTTCGATTTTGGTCGGATTGCGCGAAGTTTCCCTACGCTTTGCGCGCCTACTTTGCTTGGAAGAATGGTTTGCCGTTTTCCTACGTGAGTGCGGTGGCGACAGCCGATGGTGCGGGAGCGAATCTGCGATATAGCCCGCGCGGCAACAAAGTCGTTTCTCGGCGCGATGTGATTCAGACGGGTGCACCACTTCCTGGCATTGCGACATTGAATCAGATGTTGAACACCGTGAACTCGGCGATGTTCCGCTTTGATCCGGACCTCGAGTCTCCTGGAGTTCCTGACTTTTATGCGGTGAAAGTGGATCGCGAGTCGCTTCGCCCCGGCAGTTTGCTCTATGATCCGAACGGACACGTCGCCGTCGTCTATAAGATCGAGGCCGATGGCCGCGTGCGCTTCATGGACGCGCATCCCGATAACTCGGTGACCCGCGGCACTTATGGAAAAAAGTTTGCGCGAGCCAATCCCGGCATGGGCGCGGGCTTCAAGAATTGGCGGCCGATGCAGCTTGTGGGCGCGCAACGAAACGCCAGCGGACACTACATTGGTGGGCGAGTGGTGATGGCGCGCCACGCGGAGCTTGCGGACTTTTCGACGGAACAGTTCTACGGCACGACGAGGTCTCGTGACGGGCGTTGGTCGAAGGGAACGTTCGAGGTTCAGGGACAGGTTGTGGATTACTACGACTTTGTTCGGGCGCGCATGGCGGTGGGTGAACTGCGCTACAAGCCGGTCGATGAGTTACGCAACATGATGACCGCGTTGTGCGATGATCTCAAAGATCGAGTTTTGGCGGTGCAGGCGGCGATCGACAATCGACTGCATGAGAAGGCGCAGCCATCACGCCTGCCGGACAATATCTACGGCACACATGGTGAGTGGGAGTCGTATTCAACGCCATCGCGAGATGCGCGATTGAAAACTTCGTTCAAAGAATTGCGAGATCGCACCGAAGAGTTTGTCAGCCTCTATCGACAACAGAGCCCGCGTGTGGAGTACCAAGGTGGCAACCTCGTCGCAGATCTCCTTGCGGCTTACGATCAAACCGCGACGGCTTGTCAGTTTGAATACGTCAAATCCGACGGTGGACGAGTCGCGCTCAACTTCAACGATGCTGTTGAGCGACTGTTTGCGATGTCCTTTGATCCTTACCATTGCGTCGAGAATCGGTGGGGAGCTTCGCAGCCTGGAGAGCTTTCCAGCTGTCGCGATGGTGAGGTCAAACGCGCATGGTACGCGGCTGAGCAGCGCCTGCGAAATCAGTTGGACCGAACCTATGATGCGCGAATGAACTTTGATCTGCGAGAGCTACAGGCGAGAGCGCCCGGAAGCGGCGTGGATCGAGCGCCCGATGTCGATGTTCGCGCTTACCTGAAGTCGAACTGAGCCGTTGAAGTTTTGCTCCCTCAGACGGAGCTCAGCCCAAGTTGAAGTCCATTGAACAAAGTCGTCGATCGTCGACGACTTAGACAGCGAGATGTTTGACCGCATCTCGCTGTTGGCTTTGAGAAGCTTGTCCCTCGGCTCGGGCTACTTTCTAAAGTTCGGGCTCGCAGCAGCTGACGAAATGCGCTAGATTCTGGTTCCCGCCCGTTTGGAAAGGTCACATTTTATGTGCTCACGCCACGGGGCTTCGCCACGCTCTTCGCTCTTTGAACGCAGCCGTCAAAATGCTCAGCGCATTTGCTCATTGACCCTCGTTGTCGCCGTTTCGATCTTGATTGTGGGGCTCGCGCCGGTCCGTGGACTGGCGCAAAGCTCAGTGTCGACGCTGCATCCGGTTTTACCGCAAGGCTTTGATTGTGACTTTGCTAAGCCCGTCAGAACTTCAGGTGCTCGGGGCGAACAAAAGCTTTATGTGTGCCGAGGGCGGGCGCCGGTGCCACAGGGTGATCGGCGAATTGTCGCCAATCGGGAAAATCGAGTGTTCGTCGCTGTACTCAGCGGCAGTCATGCGGAGATCGCGCGTGCGCATGGTGATTTGCTGGGCGACTACGCCGAAAGTGGCGTGATTCACGAGTCCATCGATCATGTGAATTACGGAGTCAGTCAGCAATCCTTCTTCGTACAGCCGACGGTTCTTGGCATCACTCAGTGTTTGACGAATCACCTCTATGGTTCGCTGAGCGATGAGTTCCGTGCGTCTGTTGATGCGTATTATCAGGGTTATAGCTCACGCATGCAGCGCCTTGGAAAGACGCCGAAGTTTAGTCCAGATGATCTGAAGTTTGCGGCTGTGGGAATTGAG
Source organism: Bdellovibrionaceae bacterium UBA2339 (assembly GCA_002344785.1). Lineage (GTDB taxonomy): Bacteria > Bdellovibrionota > Bdellovibrionia > Bdellovibrionales > JAMPXM01 > UBA2339. The sequence goes on along the minus strand of DDUL01000010.1, from coordinate 23,150 downwards.
CTGGCGAACACTTTAGATGCCATGAACGAATCCGGTTCGATGTTGAAGACGTCGCTTCGATATTGCCCCTTACAGACGGTGGTGGGTGCACCGCTTGGCATTTTCGTGGGCGGTTTGTTTGGCGGCATCGGCAGTATTGTCGAAGGTAAGACTCCGTTCAAATTGGGCTGCACGGGATTCATCGTGCCGGAAAAGACATCAAGTGGAGCGCTGTTGAGCTCGGTGGGACTTGTGCACGGTCGAAACCTCGATGGCGAGCTGATGCGATCCTGGAGTCAGCATCCGGTGATCTTTTTGATTCGCGAGACGGGGAAGCTCGCGTATCTCGCCTCGGGCTCGGCGGGCTTGATCTATCCTGCGGGTGTTTCAGGAACCAACGAGGCCGGCATCTCAGCGTCTTTGCACCAAATGTATTCGTCGCGCACACAGATCTCCGGGCCGGCGAACACCACGGCGATGGCGCCGGCGCTGCAAGAAAAGATTTTGCGAGAAGCACGCAGTCTTGATGATGCACTTCGAATCGCTCGCGGTGTGAAATCGATGGCCTCTTGGACGATCTTCATTTCGGATGCGAAGACGGGCGAAGCGGCCTCGATCGAGTTGACCGAGGGCGGAGTGAGTTTGTCGCGTCGAGTGCGCGCATTGCCGCTGGGGCAGAGCAATCACTTCTTTGATGCGGCTCAAGCGCCTTACGCCTTCTTCCCGAATCTGCATAAGAAAATTGAGACTGAAGTGCGCTTACAAACTCTGGAAAAGAAGTTCGCGAAGATGTTGTCGCCGGGAGCGTCGCCTTGGACTTTGCAAGACGCCTTTAATCAGTTGGCCAATCAAGAAGACGCTGAAGGTCGATTTCAGGCCTTCGGAACAACGGCCACCAAGGCCTATGGCGTGATGGCGACGATCATGCTGCCGGCTCAGCGCCAGCTCTGGATGTCCTCGGGTGATGCCTCGCCCGCACCACATTCGACCTACTTAGGCATCGAAGTGGACCCGAGCTGGCGGCAGGTGCGGCTGGCAGGCGTGGGTCGAGCTCAGACCCTCGGCGGCCGCGCACGACTTCTTCGCGGCATGGAGAATTTTGTTTTGGCCCGGTTGGCCTATGAGCGTGGACAAAAGACCAAGGCACTTTCGCATCTCAATCAGAGCATTCAAGACTTCGATGCCGAGAATGTGAATGAGCCGAACTTCACCTATATGCGAGCCCGCCTGTACGCAGATCTCAAAGATGCTCGCGCTCTCAATGAATTCAATCGCTTTTTGCAACTTGAGGGCACGACGGAACATCATCGAGCTTTGGCGGTGATGTTCCGATCGAGTCTGAGTGGCGGACACAACATGACGGACTTGGCTTGGGCGAAGTCCGTCTTTGAACGAGCCGAACGCCAGCATGGGCAACGCGAGACTCGATTGAACATCGAAACCGTCGATAAGCTCATTCAGGGACGAAGCGTGTCCAAGCAGAAGTTGGATTGGGTTGTGTTCCGATAAGATGCGTCTTCGGTGGGGTGCTAAACTAAGATGACGCTGGCGATCGCGTAGTCGCCTTCGTGGGCTAAGCTGACCAAGGCCTTCTGCGCGCCGAGTTTTTGCAAATGCTCAAGCGGTGCGCCCGTCAATCGCATCAGCGGCGCACCGCGATCGTCGCGGATCACTTCAATTTGCTGAGGTGGTCCGCTCGTTAGGATTCCAAGGCCAAGAGCTTTGCCGAAGGCTTCTTTGGCGGCAAAACGAGCGGCGAAACTGGGGAATGGATCCTTTTGCCCTCGGCAATACGCGATTTCATCGGCGCTGAACACACGAGTTTCAAAGCGCGAGCCCTCGCGGTCGAGAATCTCCCGAATTCGACGAATCTCCACCATGTCGATCCCATGACCGTAAATCACTGCAAATCACCCTCACCAGCCGTTGATCTTGGCGTGTTCAAAGAATGGGGCGACTTTGAAGTCCTTGGTCATCCGACCGCGGCGAATGCTCTTTGGATCTGGGATGGAGTTTTCGCTGGGGCGCCAGTCGGTGATTTTGATCCAAGTGGTGGAATACTTGCGCTTGGGATCGACCGGAAACAAAACATTGTGCTCTTCTTCATAGCCGTTCACGAGTTTGGATTCCTCGGCCAATCGCCGATCAACTCCAAAGGCGTCGGTGACCAAATCGATCATTTCATCAAAGGACCAATTGTCGCCCGTCATGTGACGGCCCAATTTGCCAATGTTTCGAAAGCGCAGAGTTCCATGCGAGCCCAGTTCCTTGAGCTTGTCGCGAAGTCGCGCGGGAGCGTCGTCGTTGATCCCTTTTGCGAGAATGCAATTGAGGTTTAGAAAAAAACCGAGCTCGGCGAGGTTTTCAAGTGCGCGCATCTTCTTGTCGGCGCAGGCTTGGCCGTCGAGTTTTTTGTAGACGTCATCTCGATCCGCGCCGTTCACCGAAAGTGCGACGAACTTAAGCCCCGTGGCTTTGAGCTCGGCCGTATAAGCCTTGTCGGCGAGCTTCAGTCCATTGGTCATCAAGCTTGCGCGGTGACCATGTTCAATAATGGCGCGAAACAGTTCTGGCAAATCCGCTCTCAGTGTTGGCTCTCCGCCGGTTAGCCGAATCTCCGTGCGCTGTCCAAGCCGCGCGAAGAAGCGAATCAGATCTTCCTTGGAGACATCGGGTAGATCGCGGATGGGGCTATAGCAATTGGCGCAGGCCATGTTGCAGCGATGTGTGACGTCCACGGCGACGGTGTAGAACTTTGAATCTTCGGGTTCTATTTCGAAATAGTGCAGAGGCTCATGAAGTCCCACGACGGGAATTTCGCGCACATCGACCTGCATCGGTTCAATTCGTTTGGCAATCACGCCGCTCATGAGATCACTTCCTTGCGAGAATGGGGGTGAGCGTTGTTGAAATTTGGAAACTGAGTTGTCGGCACGCTTTGAACAGTCGCTGTGGTCGGGGCTGATGTGCGGCCATGTACGTGTGCGCTCATCGAAACATTGGGGCGAATTCTCTTTCGCAGGATCATGAACGCGCGCTGGAGCTGATCGCCGAGATCCAAGGTCATGCCGGTCAAATCGATGCGGCCTTGGCCGGAGTAATTCTGCCTTGAGGGCTCAAGATGGTGGGCTCGGTGATAAGTTTCTCCCAAGCTTAATAGCGCCAAGCCGGGAAGGTCGCGAACTTCCCCATGACGGTGCGTGATCGCGTTGATGATGGATGTATTGAGTAGCGAAAGCACAACCGGCCACGCGCCAAGGGTCACCCATGCCGCGATTCCGCCGACGGCGAAGAGGATCACCCAGGTGACAAAGATCGTGGACCAGTAGTGTCGCTGAAAAAACTGAATCGGGCGTGAGGTGATGAGATCGCGAGCCAAACTCGGCTTCGCAAGATGTCGTTGCTGTGTCGGAGACAAAGTCCAAGTGTTGGTGAAGACTCTCCAAAACCCAGAGTGCCGAGGGGAGTGGGGATCGTCGGGCAAATCCGAAAACTGATGGTGAACGCGATGAACGATGGCCCACTCCATGGGGCGACCTAAGGCGGAGAGCGTGCCCAAGTAGGTGCAGATCCACATACCGATCGACTGGCTGGATAGGCGACGATGCGAAATGCCTCGATGTAGTCCGATCGCGACACCCCAGCCAAAGACCAACCAGTAGCCGATGAAAATGAGTATGAGATCGCGACCAAATCCGCTCATGAAATTGGAGCGGGTGAGTGCTGCGGGCTGTCCCAGATCAGCTTGCAGAATTTGACTGCATGCCGAAGCGACGAGGTGAATGAGATGTGCGCTCACCGCGAGCGTGCACACAAGCTGAATGCGTCGAGGCGTCGGTGAGAGGGTCTTGCGAAGCGAAGACCAGTGTGCCGACCAAGTGGCCGGTTTGGTGATTGTGGTTGAAGTGTTTCGCGCTGGCGCACTCACAGCTCACCTCGTGCGATGAGATCTTCGAGGGGCTCAGCAGGAGTGTGGCGAACGCTGCCGTCGCGATTGAAGTAAACTGACAAATTCACACTCAGCACAACACGAGTGGAGGTGCCGGCATTCTTGACGGCATGATATCGTCCCGTATCGAACCAGTAAAAGTTGCCGTCGCAAGGAATCTGAAATTGTTCGCCGTCGACTTCCCAATAGACATCAGGATTTGATTCGAGCGCCGCGTGAACGCGGATCCCTTGATAGTAGGGAAAGTCGACATGGGGCGGGATGATGCCGCGAGGGAGGAGTTCGAGAAAGCGAACTTTGGTGAGTGGGCTTTTAAAGCGTGAGAGCAATTCGTGGAAAAACGGCGTGCTGGCCGAGGTCTCGTGTGCAAATCCAGATTCGTCGAGTGTGGCAATCTCGCGCTCAGCTCCCGGGCGCTTTTCAGAGTACCCGGCGAAGGTGTGGTAAATCGACAGCGGTTGACCACCGGGGCCGTACAAATCCAGCGCATCGTAGAGTGGGTCAGTGGCTTCGGCGCGGGCGGTGAGGCCCAGCCCTCGATAGCTGCGCCTTGGTCGTCGTCGGCCTTCGGCGCTCAAGACTTCAAAGGGCTTCAACGGGAAACTTTCGCTGACGCGACGAAACTCTTCGCGTGCCCGATCCAGATCAAAGCTGTAAGTCGCGGGCAACTTTAAGAAGGCCGGTCGAATTTTTGGCCACGCCGTTTGTGGCGCATACCATGGATCAATGAACTGGTGATCCAGGTTGGTGCCTAAGTTTGTCGACGAATCGGCTTTCGCCACTGACGAAGGAGGCAAGGCGGATCCACTCTTGGACGGATCCAAGGCGCTAGAATGAGGATTGGATTTTACTTTGGGTGAGATCATCTCCCCAATTCCTTTCCAGTTGATCCGACTTCGCGACTCGGGTTCACAATGAGAGCTTCCCAATACGGAAGCAAATGCTCGCACTTCAGGCTACCACGCTTGAACCAGAATCCCAATTCTCCCTCAAGGAACTGAAGCATAGTGGCTTGGTACTCAAACAGGGGCGTTGCGCCAGGGCGAAGCTCAGTCTCCACAGTGAAATCATAGCGATCAAACACCGGAATGCCTCGCACAGGCGCGAGCTCGCCGGACTCGCGAAGATGTTGCATTTGGTAGGGGCGCAGGCGTGTCGCGTAGTAAAACGTAAACCGACCATGTGCGTGATGATATTCGAGCGTGTGACGAAACAACTCATTCAAGATCGGCCCGCGAGCTTCAGGAAAATTCTGAAAGCCACGCAAATTGATGAATGAGAAGTAGGGCATCTTGCCCCAAGTCCAAGTGCCCAACACGTAGGCTGGCACACTGTCCACGCTGGCGCACCAAAGCTGATAGCGTAGTTCAGATTCATGTTCGGGTGAAATCTGGAGACTTGGCTCGTTAGCCAAGAATTTTTCCAGCCGAAACGGCGTTTTCATTTTCTGAATCTGTCGAGTTAAAGCGTCGATGACTTCTGACCGCTCAGGGCCAGTCAGTTGCGCAAGGCGATCGACCTTTATGTTTAGCACTGGATGGTGAGTCCGTTGACGCTCAAGGCGGCGCGAAGACCGAGTCGCGCGCGCTCCTCAAGTTTCACCAGCCCCTGAGCACGAACCTGAGTGAAGAACTTGAAGAAATCTTGCGCGGTCGCAAACTGAAATTCGTAGACGAAATAGGAGCGGGTCGAACCGCTGATCGCAGCGTTCAAAGCATTCCCATTACGAAAGGCTTTGGAAAGATGCTTGAGCTGGCCTTGGTCGACGTAGCGGCGAATCGTGGCGCGTAAGGCGTCAACATCCGCCCAGAGTGGAACTTCGTTCTCAAATTGTGCTTGCGTGTAGTTTTCGGGGAGTTCGATCGTCAGTTGTGCGGTCAGATTTTTTCCTGTCAGCACAAACGGAATTTGCGCAATTCCAAGTCCGCCCAACCCTAAGCCGAAACTCGTCAGACCAAAGTTGGTCAGCAATGAACGACGGTTCAATCGACGAGAAGGACTGATCAAAGCCAAATCCACTTTACGTTCTGCCACTGTTTAAATGGTAACCAATTCGCGGAGTTGATTGCAAGTCAGCATCCCGGCACTTTGCAGGATTCGAGGTGTCGCAGGTGATCGTTCAGTTTTGCTCAAAATGCGGTCAATTTGAGACGTCCTCGAGAAGTTCGAGTGTTCGGTCGCGGGCTCGATCTTGGCGCAAGATGTGAGGGTCGAGGCATGTTTCAAATTGAGATTCGTTAGGATGGTCTTGAGGCTTTGGGAGGCAGGCGAAGGCAAGACTAAGGTCGAGGGGCATGAGGTGCTCCGCACCGACTTCGCTAAGGAAGTCTGGGGGCGAAGCTCAGGCCCTGATGCGCATCCCAGGTCGAATGCAGGCCCAAGAGCCAAGCTTCACCGAGGTGCCAAATATAAATTGGTCCACCTGAGTCGCCCGGCACACCCAAGGCGTCACGGGTTTCGATGGTGGCGTCCGATGCCTTGAGATCATGATTCAGAAAACTCGTGATCCATGTACGCCGGTTTTCAAGCTCACCGCTTTCACTCACGCGAGCGCCGTATCCGATTCGGTGCAGTGTCTGTCCTTGCGATCGAGGCCACGGCCTCGGCCAAATTCTCACGCTGGGAAATTCATGCGCAACCTCGATCATCGCCCAATCAAAGTGATAGCGCGACATTGAGGGATTGTAACGTGGGTGTCGGCGAAAGGGCGGATCATGCACGACAAGATCCGACATCAAGCTTGTTTGTGGTGCGCGAAGTTCCAGTTGTTCCGCGCTGCTGAAACGCCAAGTGAGTCCCGAGCGAGAGGGTAAACTCTCCGTGCAATGGGCCGCTGTGAGAATATGTCGAGAGCTGACCGCAACACCCGTACAGGTGCTGATCAATCTCTGACCGGCGAAGACTTGAATGCCAATCGCTGAACGCCAGCAACTCCACTGTGGAATCGGACAATGGGCGATCGAACTGGCCGGATGACTTGAGTGATGACTTGAGAGTTGAGTGCGGGCTTGCGAGAGCTCAGAGGCGAAAATGGTGGAGATCACCAGGAGAACGAGGCGGCATGAAGTGAGGCATCTTGAGATTTGGCGCACCAACATGGGCGAGACTCAAACATCAGTTTCGCCCGAAGATCAAGTCGTGGCCGTGTCAGAAGCGAATCATGGCGTGTTGAAGCCAATCAGCGAGTAGGTCAGCATGGTCACAGTCGGCGGAGGTGCGCCCACAATGCTGGCAGGCGGAGGCATCGTGGTTTTGACCTCGAGCTTGGTCCACGAGCCAAAGCCCGGCGCAAACCAGTACACTTCGTGTCGAGTGATGTTATCCGTGGAGAATCGCGTGCATTCGATTTTCCAATGCGTGATGAAGCCCCGGCCTGAAACTTCGATGGACTCTGTGCCCAGCACGCCGCAGTTGATGTTTTCCTGTGATTGATCTTGGCGACGAATCTTAAACGAGTTTCGCTTACCAGTCTCGAGTGGAAACAAACCGTCGGGATTTCCCTCGATGCTGGCGGGAGGGCGAAAGTCGCCTGAAAGTGGATTGCAGAAAGCTTCGCTGGGAATTGCGAAGCGACCCAGCGCACAGCTTTGTTGTGAATCCAAACTCCAAACTGTTGAATCCGAAAGTACTGTTGTGGCCACTCGCGACTCTTCGCGCGAAACGGGAACACCCGCGGCAGATGTGCCGAGGATTCGATAAGAATAGAATGCGCCTCGCACGGGTCGGGCCTCGGTGAGCAGCTCTTCGGTTGCTCCTCGTCGAGGTCGTGCCGATGGTTCAGATTTTCGATCTGTGGAGTTTGACGGCGTTTGCGAAGCTTGTGTGCTTTGCTGCGCGGGTCCTGTGGCTTTCAGTGACTTCCACCACCACAGTCCGCCTCCCAGCACCGCGCCCACGACACTCATCGCCACAATCCAAGGCACAAAGTTAAAGCTCGCGGCGACACCTTGCGGGGGAGTGCCAATCGCATGTGGTCCAGACGAGCCCATACGATGTTGCGCAGAGGCCAGCGGATTGAGCTTGGGAGCCGAAGACTCCAGTGACATCCCGACATTGGCTGCGGCCTGAACTTTGATTCGATTCGCTCGCGCTTGAGCGGCTTCTTGGCGAGCGCGTTGATAATCCTGTATGGCTTGATCGATGAGTTTTTCGTCGAGTAAAGCGCCGCGCTGAGTGATCTCAACTTGCACGCCTTTGCTTGCGGCGAGGTGGGTGGCGCGTGTGAGAACAAATGCAAACTCACATGATCGCAGCTGGGAGTTTTTGAGTTTTTCGAGAACTGAAGGCGACCATTTGTAGTCGCGATCAAAGCGTGCCGATTGTGAAAGTGCGACTGGCATCGGTTCCATCATGATCTTCTCGAGATCTGCCGTGACTTCGTCGGCACTTTGCGGACGACGCTCTGGTTTTTTAGCGGAGAGTTTCGCGACAAGCTGGAAGAGGCCTGGAGGCGCCACATCGACGAGTGGCTCGGGCCAGCTCAGATTTTCTTGCGCCACCTTCTTCATGGTCTCGAAGGAACTTTCGCTCTTAAAGGGCGTTGTGCCCGCGAAGACTTCGTAAATCAAAAGGCCGAGGGCGTAGACATCAGTGCGGGGGTTGGCAACGGCACCCGCTAACAATTCCGGCGCGAGGTAGTTCACTGTGCCGATCACGATACCGGTTTTGGTACGAAACCCGCGTTCGTCACTTCCGCCATCGGCAAAGCTCGCCGGGCGCGCGATTCCGAAGTCGATGATCTTGGCGCGACCTTCGCGATCAATCATCACGTTGGCGGGCTTCAAGTCGCGATGGATGATATTGGCGCGGTGGCAGGCAGCAAGTCCGACAGCAACTTCTCTGCAGATCGCTAACATGTCGATGAGAGACAATCGATGTTGGCGAATCAGACTGTGGAGTGAAACGCCATCGATGTATTCCATCGCCATGTAGTGGCCATTGGCGTAAGGACCTTCTTTAAAGATTCCCCAGTCAATGAGGCCGACGACGTTGGGATGCGAAACTTGTCCAAGAGTCTTGGCCTCGGCCGCGAAACGATTGCGGACGTCGGTGTCTTCCATAAGGCTCTTGAACACGGTCTTGAGCGCGACACGTTTCTTGGTTTGCAAGTCTTCTGCGAGGAAGACCTCGCCCATACCGCCCTCACCAAGTTTCTGCAAAACCTTGAAACGTCCCCAGGTCTGGGGAAGCGCGAGCTGCGAGCCCGTCGAGGGGCCGGCTTTGGCATGCGGAGGTGTGTTGCCTTGATCCGACATCGAATCCCTATCGGTATTCACGAGAGTTAATTTTATGAGAATCCTTGGTTCAACTTGAGACACTGCGGGGAAATCGTCTCGATGAGACAATCGATCTGAAGCGGCCGAACATGGCAAGCTTGCCGGCGAAGCCGAGGCCTCGTTTGCTAGGGGAATTGCGACTTGAACCGGCGAGCCAGACAGGGATCTGTACCGCTGAGATTGTATCGACTTGAGATTGTGAACTGATTGTTGAGGCTACGAGTTTCGCACTTGCCCTTGGCCGTCGATCACCCAGCGAACCGACGTCAGCTCACGAAGGCCGACAGGACCACGCACGTGGAGCTTTTGTGTCGAGATTCCCAATTCGCCCCCAAGTCCCAGTTGGTAGCCGTCGGTGAAACGTGTGCTGGCATTCCAGTAAACGCAGGCGGCATCGACTGAGCTTTGAAAGCGTCGGGCCACGGATTGATTTTTTGTGATGATGCACTCGGAGTGCTTCGAGCCATGTTGTGCGATATGCTGGAGAGCGGAGTCGAGGCTCTCGACGACATGAATATTGAGGATGAGATCCAAATGTTCGGTGTCAAAGTCCTCTGGTCTTGCGCGACGAATAGCTCCCGAAGCCTTTTGGTTTTCAATTTGCAAAGTGGGTGAGGTCGCTGAGTCGGAGGAGACAGCTTGAACTTCACTTTCAAGGCCCAAAAACTGAAGGGCTTCATCGCTGATTCGCAATTCAACATGGCGGTGGCGCAAGCTTTGAATGAGCACGCGACTGGCGTCGCGACCCCATGCTTGATCAATTAAGAGCGTTTCGACGGCATTGCACACGCCTGGTCTTTGCGTCTTGGCGTTGATGAGAATTTCTTCGGCCATCTTCCGATCCGCATCGGCATGCACGTAGAGATGGCATAAGCCCCGATCGTTTTTGATGACCGGCATTTTCGATTCTTGCGTGACAAGTTCGATCAAGGCATCGCCGCCGCGTGGGACACACACATCGAAGATGTCCGATCTTTTGAGAAGTCGGCTCACCAAAGTCCGATCATAATCGCGAAGCCCGATGAAGCACTTAAGGTCTCTTGGCAGCACCGACGCGATGAGATCGTAGAGACAGGCCGCTGTCGCTTGGGACTCTGAACCACCACGAAGGGCGATAGGATTTCCGCTCTTGAAGGCCAGCGAAAAGGTTTCGGTGATCACATTGGGTCGACTTTCAAAGATCATAAAAATCGGTCCCAAAGGTGCGCGAATTCGTCGTGCGACCAGCCCATTATCTAATTCACGTTCATCCACCAATTCACCGACGGGATCAAAGAGGTCGGCGACGGCATGAAGACTTTGGGCCATATGCTCGATCCGTTGCGGAGTCAGCGTCAGGCGATCGCGAAAGGCTGAGGGGCGCGACGGGTCGAGATCATCGAGATCGAGGGCATTGGCTTCGAGAATCTCCTTCTCTTTGCGAATCAGTAGATCGGCCAATTGTCGCAGGATCGAGTCCTTCTCGGCGCGAGAAAGTTGCGCCAAGCGCGGAGCTGAGGCCTTGAGTTGCACAAGCTGTGTTTCGAGCGAAGTCATCATGCGGACTTTCTCCGAACTTTTCGTTTCTGAAGCTTCGATTTCTTGGTCGGTCGCGCGCGATGAGGCGATCTCGACTGAGTTGCCGAGTCTCGTGGTGCAAGCGTGTTGTGAATCCATGTGCCGGGGTGTGTTTCTTGTCGGGCGATACTTTGGTCGCTCGCGACCGAGGCGTGAATTTTGAGCAGCACTTTGGAAGTGTCGCCTTTGACCAGATGAACGGGAATGCCATCGCGACCGGCGAGCTGCGCGGCCAAAAGCTTACTCAGCATGCCGCCTTTGCCGCGCGCGCTTCCCGGCGTGTTCGAAGCGCTTTTGATGTGTTGCGAACTCACGCGCGGGACTTCCGCGAGGAGCTTGGCATTTGGATTTTGCCGAGGATCTTGATCGTAGAGGCCCTCGATGTCGGTGAGGATGACGAGTCTCTCAGCGCCCAGCGCTCTGGCAACCAATGCGGAGAGGCGATCGTTGTCGCCAAATTGAATTTCAGCTGTCGAGACAGCGTCGTTTTCGTTGAGAATTGGAATGGCTCGCCAATCGATCAAACGGCGAAGTGTATTGGTCAAGTTTTGCCGCCGAGATCGATGCGCCAAATCTTCGGCCGTAAGTAAAACTTGCGCAGCTTGTAGGCCTAGATTTTCTAAAGCGAGCTTGTATTGCTCGATCACAAAGATTTGCCCCAGCGCGGAAAGTGCTTGTTGGGTGGGGAGATCGCCACGGATCGGTTTGCGAGAACGCGCGGGGGCTTCCGGCGTGGTGATCGGCTGAGTCGTTGCGCTGGAAAAGTGGGGCAGGCGTTCGCGAGCCGAAGCGATT
>DDUL01000010.1:0-11336 GCA_002344785.1 Bdellovibrionaceae bacterium UBA2339 | reverse complement strand
GGGGGGGGGGGGGCGTGGGGGAGCCGAAGCGATGGCTCCCGAAGTGACCCACACAATGCGAATCCCTTCCTTTTGTAGCGAAGCAACTTGCCGCATCCAATCGCGAATGAGCAAAGGTCCGCCATCCACGACCATTTGTGATCCGGCTTTCACCACCCAGATGCGTTCGTTCACGGAATTTTTATTGAACTTTGAATTCATGAGAGCGGCCTCTTAGGCTTCACGTGGTTAAGTGGGAGAGAGCTCTTTGAACTCGCCACTTTGCCGATCCTTGGTGACGTTGCTCCAAATGAAGAAGCGCCCATTCATCGCCACATAAACATCGGGCGGCAGAGCTTGCGCTAGGGCGATCGCCGCTCCCAAGTTGAAAAGCCCATCCGAGCTGCCAAACTTATAGGGCACCATCGCGCCCGTTAGAATGATGGTCTTGTCGAGATTGGCCTCGCCCAAGCAGCGCGCGGTCTGCTCCATGGTGTCCGTCCCGTGCGTGATGACGATCCGACTTTCACGACTCATGCGGCAAGCTTCGCGAATCTCGGCGCGATGTTCAGGCGTCATTTCTAAACTGTCGCGCATCATGAGTTTTTGAATGGCAATCGGAACACGACAGCGCCCAAGCTCGAGCATGTCTTGGACGTGCGTCTCGCGAAAGAATAGTTGGCCGGTGAGTTCATTGTATTCTTTGTCGAAGGTTCCGCCCGTAATGAGAAGTCGGATTTGGGTCGGCGCGATCGAAGAGGTGGGCTGCGAATCCATGCAGTACTGCCTAGTGTGTTGCTTTAAGTTTTGCCGAGCACAGAAAGTCGAAGTTCAATTCTGATCGAATGATGGAAGCTTGGGTTCCTGATTCGGACTATGATTTGTTCGTTTGCTTTTCCGTCGATGACTCTGTTTCGACAGGCTCTGCGTCGCGAATCTGAGATTTGTTGGCAGACTTGGCTGAATCCCCAGAAGCGTCATTCATCGCATTTTGCGCTTCGCCGAGGGCATCTTTGAGACCTCGAATAGCTTGGCCCAGAGATTTGCCAAGTCCCGGGAGCTGCTTGGGACCGAAAACCAAAAGTGCCGCGAACACAATCAAACCAATTTCCCAAATGCCTAGACCCATAGGTCCTCCTCAAGCTCATTGGATCGCAAGTCCTGCCTCAGACTACTCCGATTTTAGCGGATTTCCAGAGTAATCTCGAGGCTACCGCGCGAAGGGCTTGGGCTTTTGATTCAGATGGGAGGAGAGGGCGAAGCTTGGATTTGTCGAGAGCGCGCCCCAAGTGGCTCTTCACCTCCGAGGGGCTTTACTGAGGCTTACATTGTGGTCTGCAACTTAAACGGCCTTCGCGACGCCTTTATGTTTTGGGAACTTTGCTTTCGTCGACGCTGATTTCAATTTCAACGCGGCGGTTTTGTGCTCGACCTTCAGCCGACTTGTTGTCGGCGACGGGCTCATTCGGTCCAATGCCAACTGTGCTGATGGTGGGAGCTGGAATTCCACCGTTCACCAATTGGCTGCGAACAGCAGCGGCACGCGCTTCGGAGAGTTTGCGATTGGTGTCCGCCTTGCCTGTCGAATCCGTATGACCCTTAATCACCAACACATTTTCCGGATACTTCTTCATGATCTCGGCCATCTTCTTGAGGTTCTCGACGGCTGCGGGTTTGAGTTCGGCTTTGCCAGAGTCAAACAAGATGTCGCTCTTGAGCTTCGTGACGAGACCTTGCTCCGTGCGTTTGGTCTCGGCGATCTTTTCAAGCTCTGCCTTCTGCTTATCGAGGCGATTGCCGATGACGCCGCCCAATCCTGCGCCGAGAGCTGCGCCAATCATTGCCCCTTGCGCGCGATTGCCAGATTGGTGGCCGACGATGGCGCCAACGGCCGCGCCAGCTGCGGCTCCGACGCCTGCGCCGACGGCCGTGTTCTTACCCATCGACGAACAAGCCGTGCTGGCCACAAGGCCGCAAATGAGAATTGCCAGGCGGGCCGACGAAACGGGCGACCGAGAGAAAATCAGAGAACGAGTTTGGACTTTGGAGTTTGCGGACATGCGAGGGCTCCTTGTTGGGTGATCGTGCGAAACCTTTGCGGTAGGTCTAAGGTCTCGCAAACGTTGGCTTGTCGTTGGCGTTATATTTTGGCGAAAGCGCGAGGCTTGGGTCAAATCGCGAGGCCCAGCGGCATTGGGCACCTCATCTGAAGTCGGGCGGTGAGGATGAGGTATTTGATCGCTGGACGAAAACAACGTGGCTTAGATGGCCAATGGGTCGATGTGTGTCCAGGTCGCCTGCGGCCTCGGCCAAGAGGGGCGAGGCTTGAGTGTCGAGACTTTAGGCGGTCGAGAAATGTTTATGTTGGACCTGAGGTCAGTCAGACAAGCGTCGGAGATCAGAGTAAAATCCGGCGATGCTCCCCGCGTTTATCGGAGCCGGGTCGGGGCTCGAAACACATTTCATTCCATCTGTGGATCGCCATGCATTGGCGAAGCCTCGAAATCTTTTGATTGTCCTGCATGGCAAGGGCGATGACCTAACTTCCTTCTATGATCTGCCGCATGAGTTGCCACTTCCGCAAACGGACTACCTGCTCTTGAACGCGCCTTACGCGATGAAGGATGGGCGCAAGTGGATGATGTGCGATGAGCCGCGACATCGTCCGACCTTGGAATTGACGCGCGCTAAACTTCTGAAGCTCGTGGCGGAACTTGAAGCTTGGGGCTATTCGCCTGAGCAAATTCTGTGGCTCGGGCATTCGCAAGGCGGGCGCGTGGCTCTGGATCTGATTCTCAACTCGCCGGCGCGATTCGCAGGACTCATCGGCGTCTCAAGCTACATGGGTTGGATGTTGGCAGAGCGGCAGCTCAAAGTGAAAACGCTATCTCGGTTTGCGGAGTTGACGCCCACATCGGCTCGGTTGAGTCGGGCCGATGCGTCTCGTTCGACGGTGCCGGGTGCACACATTGAGCTTGCGGCCAACGAAGTCGTGCGCGCCAGATCGACGCCCATTCTTTTTACACACGGACGTCGTGATCGGGTGATCTCCACGACCGAGATTCGCGGCGACATTCGTATTGCTCGAGCTTTGGGTTTTGATGTGACTTATGCGGAATTTGATAAGGGCCACGAATTTGAAGATCCGCGAGAGATGCGTTTCATTCAGTCTTGGATTCAAGCGAGAGCGCGTCGCGCAGCATTCCGTGCGGCGATCTTGCCGCCGCCCGATCAATTGCGATTGTCAGAATCCCCAGCCGCCCACGCGGAAAGTCGCATAGTAGCTGACTTGCATCGCCCAGCCCAGGCCGAGGCCTAAGGCGAACACCACTCTTCGCCAAGTGTTAGATTGAGTGATGAGCAAGATCGAAAGTGCGAGTGCGACGAGTGGAAATGCATAGCGAGGCGTGCTTCTCCAGATCGCTTGATTGTGAGTGATCAGCACGTGCAAGAGGACCACGGCGGCGAGTCCCCACTCCCGATGTCGGTAGAGCTGCAAGGCCAATGCGAGGAGTGCCAGCAAAAACACCAAAGGCAGCACGCCAAACGAAAACCAGTGTAGAAAAATCTCCGTGCTGATCCAGGCGTCACCGCTGAGGCCTTCGTAGAACATGCCCATGGCCCGCGTGAAACCGTCAAAGAAATTTCCTTCCGGCATGCCGTACACGCGCTGTGCGAGCAAAAAGAAAAAAGGTCGATCCGTTTTGATCCAATTGAAGAGCAAAAAAGCGACGGCGCTGACAATGAGCGCGGTGAGCTCGAGCGGAAGCGGCGTCGCTGAGCTCACCTCAGTTGGCGCGGCCTCAGCCTCGTTCTTGGTTCTCGAAGTGCTCTCGGTGTCAGCTTGTGGCGATGATCGCGTCGAGAGTTGTTCGGCGAGTCGCGGGCGATGTCGAGTCAGCAAACTTGTGCCGGCGGCAAGTCCCAGTAATG
The DNA here is from genome assembly GCA_002344785.1 of Bdellovibrionaceae bacterium UBA2339. Lineage (GTDB taxonomy): Bacteria > Bdellovibrionota > Bdellovibrionia > Bdellovibrionales > JAMPXM01 > UBA2339. Next base: position 7,424 of record DDUL01000010.1, on the reverse strand, counting down.
CGTAGGCGTTGAGTCGAACCCAAGGTGCGAGGAAGAGACTGAGACTGAGTCCGAATCGCGTCAGCCAACGCACACGTGAGCTGGAACTGGCCCACGGGCGAAAGCCCCATAGCTCGCCTCGCGGCGAACGAAGAAACCAAAGTGTGAGACTCAACCAAAAGAGCAAATGGTAGAGCGGGTCCGAATAGGCCGTCATGGCAAAGTAGGCAAATGGATTGGCGAGACAAGCCGCGAGCACGCGAGAAGGATGCAGCTGAAATCTTTCGGCGATCAAACGCGTCGCGAGAGTGTTGCCCGCATAAAATGCGATGAGATTGATTGTCGCGGCCAAGCGTAACGCGATTTCGCGCGGATCAAAATTTGGATCGCGAGAGAGCTCGAGCAGCGACTGCCCACTCCACAGTGTTCGAAGTTGAATCTCAACATCAGTCACAATGCGCAGTAGCCACCCAAAGCCAGGCGGGAAGGCGTAGGTCTTGGGATTCAGTCCGTAGCCATCCAAAGCAATACTCAGATGCCACACGGCATCCCACTGCAGATGATCTCGCCACCAAATCTGACTGGTCGAATCGGCGAGCATCGACCAATAGCCTGCCGCCGTCATGAGAGCGAGCCACCAAAGGCCATGCCAGGCGGCGCTCCAACACCAAAACTGAAGTGTTGGACGAGGAGGGCGAAGGGCCTCTGCTGCGCGCGCTAAATACATACTTCAAGCTTGAGGCGCCAGCATGGCCTTGGTCAAATCACCAGACAGTCGAGCTCGATCTCTTTGGCGGCTATGGACAAGTGTGGTGTGCGGACTTGTGTTTACGTGCGCAATGTCTGTTGAATGGCTGGGTGAATGGATCGAGCCATGTGCTTGGTCCCGGAAGTTACTCGAGTTGTGGCCTGAGTTATGGCCTGAGTTATGGCCCGAACTGGCGCTCTAGGAATAGCCTGAGCGTCAAAATACTGATGATTGAGATGAGGGAGTGGATATGCAAAGTCAGTCACGGATTGAAGTACAGATGACCGTTGCCAAGCCGTGGGCTGGGCGTGGAGTGAGATCTGCGGATCTCTTGAGCGTGTTTGGCGTGGTGATGACGTCTTTGTCGTTGGTGGCTTGCGCGGGTCTTAAGACAGCTCAACGAGGCGAGGCCTCTGGCAAAGTCACCTCTGAACCCATCAGTGAGGCAACTTCGAGTCCCACGGAAGCTGTAGTGGCCTCGGCGCCGGCAAGCTTTCCGAACTTCACATTGAGTTCGGAAGAAACTCGGCGGACCGGAATGGTGTTTGCGTGGACGTTCACCGGCTCCACGCGCTTGGTGGGCGATTCGGGTTGCCGACTTCGATTGCGCCAGCGTGAAACAGGCCGTGAAAAACTCTTGCAGTTGAAAGCCGACGTGCCCGTGAGTGTGCAGGCCTTGGAACCAGGGACTTGGGATGCGCAGCGCTTGGGGTGTGGCGTGACGAGACTTTGGGAGATTCAAGACTTGTTTCGCGATGGCATCGTGGTGAAGGCCAACTCGGTCTCCGTCGTGGGCTGGTTCGTTTTTGATTTCGACGAACGCACTCTGCGAGGCGTGCGTGAGGCGGGGCGCGAGGAAAACACCCGACTCGCAGCTTCGATTGCGGCGCAATGGCCAAGTGGGACATCAAAACTCATTTCCGGATTTTCGGGCAAAGAGCTACCCAAGGAAATTGAGTCGCGAGATGAAATCGTGCGAGTCAAAGCCATCGGGCTTAAGCAGAATCAGGCGATCCTCGAGCCATTGCTGGCGCGACTCCAAGCCTGCGCAAGTGGAGGCATTCGGCAAGATCCATTGCGTGCCGGACGGCTGCGCATTGAAGCGCAATATCGCGGCGGTGCGTTTGTGGGCGCCAAAAGCACGACTTCGCCTCACGCACTTCGCGATGATTTAGTCGCTTGCTTCTTGGGCGCGCATGAGAACTTTCAAGTTGAGGCGAGTGCGGGGGATTTTATGCTCGACACCACTTACTAATTTCCAGCTGGCACACTTGAGTGGTTGTGCCAGGCAGGGCCAGGGGTGCAGCTCCCCTCCGTCGAGCGAGATCTCTTGGGATTTGTCATGTGACCTATGGCGAGCGCAGCGGTGATTATACGCCCTCGGAGATGGCAAAACCTCAATCATCTTAGAGGTTTGAGCCTGGTTCGGGCTGGTTTGCGACCACGCAAGTGAGCCAGCTTTAGGAGAGCAAGAACTCAAAGTCCTTCTGCGACAGTCGATTATTGCCCTGTCCGATTTCGTCCTTCTCGGTGGGTGTTGTTTCAAGCTCTTGAACGTTTTCAGCGGTGACGCCAAACAAGGCGTCGAAGCGTTTACTCTTGAGCTCCTTGAGAATCTCGATCTTCTCCTCAACGGAATCTTGAATGATGTACCGATAGACTTGGACGGATTTCGTCTGTCCGATCCGGTGGGCTCGGTCCGTGGCCTGATTCTCGACGGCCGGATTCCACCAAGGCTCGACGTGGAACACATAAGTCGCTTTGACTAAGTTCAGGCCCACGCCACCTGTTTTGAGTGTCATGAGCATGACGGCGCCGCCATCGTGCTCTTCAAAGGCGCGCAGTTTGCGCTCGCGCTCCACACGCGAGTCTTGTCCGGACATATCAAAGTGCGTAACGCCTGCGGCTTGAAGGGCGTCGCGAAGGCGTTGGAAAGTTGCCAAGAACTGCGTGAAGATCAGGGCGGATGCGCCCTCGGCGACCACCTCAGTGATGGCATCAATGAGCGTGCTGATCTTTGGGGGCTCCTGCTGATATTGCACGCCGGGTACGCCCGATGGATCCGAGCATACTTGGCGCAATCGAAGTAGCGCGGTGAGCATTTGCAGCTGAGTCTTGCCTTCGCCCTCGTTGGCAATGCGATCGCGGATCTGGCGATTGTAGCTCGTGGCAATGTCTCGGTAGATGCGTCGTTGTTCGTCTTCAAATGGCAGCTTCAGCGTGATCTCGCGCTTTTCTGGAAGCTGGCTCATCACTTGTTGTTTGGTGCGACGAAGCAGCAAGGGCTTTGTGCGTTGTTTGAGCTCATCGAGATCATCGCGCATCACGCGAACCGGATTGACGAAGCGTTCGCGGAAGGCGGGCAGCTCGCCGAGCGCTCCGGGCACGCACAAATCAAACAGTGAGTAGAATTCGCCGTAATGATTTTCAAGCGGGGTGCCAGTCAGGCAAATTTTAAATCCGGCATCCAATTGACGAACGGCGGTTGTGCGCTTGGTTGTGATGGTCTTGAGAGCTTGGGCCTCGTCGAAGATGGCGATGTCCCACTTCACTTGGCGGAAGATGTCGACATTTTCTTGGACCAATCCATAGGTTGAGATCACCACGCCGGAATGACGATCGGCCGAATTGTTGGGAAGCTCCCAACTTTGGCGGACAAAGTCGAGAAGGCCTTCGGGATCTCGGGAGTTGAATAGATGCAGTCGCAACTCGGGTGCGAAACGTGCCGCTTCGGAGAGCCAATTGTAGGTGAGTGAAGTCGGAACGAGGATGAGTGTCGGGCCGAGACGGCCTCGACATCTTTCCATTTCAAGAAAGGCGAGGCTTGTGACGGTCTTTCCAAGTCCCATGTCGTCAGCCAAAATTCCGCCGAGGCCAAGGCGACGAATGTCATCGAGCCACTGAACGCCCGTCATCTGGTAAGGCTGAAGTTGCGCTTTGAATGTGTCAGGTAGCTGCAAGGGCTCGCGCAATTGATCGAGCCGATCATAGAATTCGCAAATTTCTTTCCAACGCTCGCCTCCTTGGATGTCGATTCCGGATGCGCGTAGGGCGAGCAGCTCAAGTGCGCGTGAACGTGGCAGCTGGAAAAAAGTTTCTTCAGTGCGCCGACGCTTCGTCGGCTCGGCGAGCAGATCACCGCCGCCATGCAAGCTCTCCCAAAAACGGGTGAGGCGCTTAAGGCTTGGAAGTTCTTTTTGCTCGAGAAGATAGTAACGGCCTTCGAATTCGATGACGCCTTCTCTGGATAATCGAAGCGCGTCTTCGACCGCGAGCTCTTTTCCTTTGAAGAAAAATTTGGGATGAAGTTCAAACCAATCGATCTTGCGATTGCCAAGCGCCAAGCTTTGTACGTCTTGTGGGTTGACGCCTTCAGTGAGCTGAAACTCAGGCCGGAACTCGCCTTCACGAATCTTTTCGACGGATTTGCCGTCGAGCGAAAGTTCAAAGCCAAAGTGTGCAAGACTCAGAAGTTGCGCACCACGGGGCGGAAGTTTGGCAGTTGGGATGACGAATCTTTCGTTCACTCCGGGTGTGTAGATCAGTCGCGCGTCGGCCTCGGCCGAAATTTCTGGGCGAATAACCCAGTCTTCGCGATCAAAACCAGGGCGATTGTGGAAGAAGTTTTCAAAAGCTTGCGAGCGAACTTTTGTAAAGCAGGCGCCAGCTGTTTCATTGGCGAGATCGCCGACCAGCGCGCGAAGCAGGCGAAGTACATTGCGCGATACGCCCGGAATCGCGATCTCGCCCTCGGGGATGTAGATGTGCGTGGACTTTTCGGCTCGGCCATCGTCAAGAATCTGATCGATGAGGCCGTCAAGCAAGGCGATGAGGCCTTCGCTGACAAGATGTTCAAAACCTCGAGGCTCATCGTGCTCGGCCTGCGGGTTCCACTGATCACCTTTGGAAACAAAGGCCGCGAATTTGAGATAGAGACGATGTCGCAACACTTGAGCGTTGGGGATCAACTCTCCGTCTGAACCTGGTAGTCCAAGTGCGAGCGATGCGGCCTCGAAGAACAAGAGATTCGCAAAGCCGATATGACGAAGCAGTTTGAGATCTCGCTCGCGTTTGAGGCCTCGCCGCTGATGAGCGATTTGTGTGTTGGCAAAGCCCGTGGTCGCGCCGAAGCCAGAGTGAAGCAAGTAGATCAGATAATTCATGGCGCGCGGGAAGCCATGCGCCTCCAGGCGAGTGGGCGAGTTTTCCAGCTGAATGGCGAAGCGAAGGCGGAACGTTGCATCGCCTGAGATCGCCAGTCGCGGCAGCGCGGCAGTTGGCGCCAAGGTCAACTGGCGTGGCTCGATGAGCAGTCGATCACCTGACTGCGCAGTTTGATTTTCGAGCTCGCGGATCAAAGCTTGGATCTGCGCGTGACCGCGCACGCGCAAGCTACCATCGTCGTCGGTGAAAGTTTGCGACTGAAGTGCGGCACCTGGGGCGCCGCTTGTCGAAGAGGTCGAGGGAGAAAGGTGTGCCGAGGCTTGCGCCGACGCTGCGTCGCCGGGGATGTCGGCAACTACGGGCTCGGGGCGAACTTGCAAACTTAAGCTTAATTGCGCACGGAGTGCATCGAGACGCTCTCGCCAGTTGTGAAATTGGAGGCGACCGCTCACAGGATCCAGTCGATAGGTGTCGGTTGCGAATTCGTCGGGCACATCCAGGCGTACACGCACTTCGCCACGTGAAATTCGTGGCGAGGCCTCCGGCCGATCTGCATGCGAACTTGAAGAATCCGAATTCGTGGAGATGCGCCAAATGAGCGCTCCTTCAGCCCAGCGCGTGTCGAGCCCATCGAGTCGAACTGCTGTGCGCTCGCGCTTCTTGTCGACGGATGTCGTGAAGTAAATCTTCACTTCGTGTCCATCTTCCGCAAACAAAGTCTTGTTCAGCCGCTCAACCGCTGCGAGCACCGAGGCCATGCAATGATCCGTCGTTGCGAGCCAGTGAGGTCGAAGACCTCCGGGCGGCATACGATGAGCAAACTGCGCACGCTCAAACTCGGGCCGTAACTGCAAGCTCAGTGGCAAAAGTGGGCGTGGAATTTCGCGACCGCGCGGATGGCGAAGAAGCTCAGCAGCCGTCAGGCAAAGCCCATCTGCGAATAAGTATTGGAGGCACTGAGCTTCCGCATCCATCCACTCCATGGTCGTCGCCACACCACGCGAGGCCGAGCCCCCATGATCAGGATGATAGAGAAGTGGAACATCATTGGGTCGCCAGAGCGGTGAAACCCAATTCGGCTGCAACTCGCCCTCACTGAGTGGGCGTGAGGCTGGAATGACTTCGCGCCGGGAAGTCCAAACGGCATGCTCAGGAAGTGAAAACGCTTCGGTGCGACCGAAGCGTTTGGCGAAGTTCTGGGCGAGTACAATGCCAACAAGTGCATTGGCTGCAATCGCGGTTGAACTGGAATCAGCGCCTGGGCGTGAGGTTGAGGCCATCACGCCAATTTAGCACTGAAACCACTTAAGGCGCAAACCAGCAGCGAGGGCGGAAGCCGACTGAGTCAGCGCCCTCAACGCAAGAACCCTGGCGGTAATCCGAATTGCTCAAACCGACGGAGACATCAACAGGGCAAAGCGCGCCTGCCAAATATGTGTCCATGCGGCACTGAGTCGCTGGGTGATTGTCGTTGGTTTTGCGAACTCGCGAAGTATCCGGAGTGTCGAAGCGGGGAGGTGTGGTTTCTTTGCGCAGGGCTTGAAAGAGGCCTGCGACGGAAGTGCCACCTAAGCTGATCCGCTTACAAATCAAGCGATCTTCAGGTCGCGCGAACTGCTTGTCGCAAAGTTGTGCAGCATAAGCATCCGGTGGGCGTTGAGTGAGGATGGCTTCGTTGTCATCGGTTGCGAACATCAACCGCAGGCACTTGAGTGTTGCAAAGTAATCTGAACCACCTTCGTTGGTCGCCCAGCCATTCATGCCGAACCAGCCGGCGATCTTGGGAGCGCCGCCAATGTGATGGCCCATCTCATGGCAGGCCACAAGTGCGAAGCCTTCGATGTTGGTAGCGGGGTGACGTGCTAAGCCGCCGTACATATTCAGCACCCAGTTGGAGCCGATTTGTTGAGCGGAAGCGTTCACTGTTGCATCCGACCAAAGGCGTTTCACTTGGAGGTTGCCGCCTTCTTTTCGAACGATCGGCGCGTAAATCTTTTCGATGCGATTCAACACATCGTTGAACTCAGCTTCGGTCACGCCGCTGCCGGAAAGACCGCGGAAGCTACCCTTAAAGCCGACCGGAATGCGCATATCATTTTCCGGTAAGAAGCCTTCGCACAAGGTATGAGCCTGAGCCGGACTCAAAGATGTGCCGAGTCCAGCGAGCAGTGTGGTTGTGGTGAATACGCGGCGCGCGAGCGCCTTAAAGCCATTCGACGATGACATTTTCTTCCCCTCTCCTTGGGTCCGCAAACCTGCGGTGGTTTCGATGGCCGTCGAATGCGCAGAAGGGAGAAGTTCGGTTCCTGAACTCCGTCGAGCTCGGAAGTCGTGTCCTTGGGAGGGGCGTGCTTCGCTCTCGATCTTCACTGGCCTGAGGGACATCGAGCTTCGGCTGATCCGTCAGTCGAAGCTTCGCCTAAGATCATTGCTAAAATTCTGGGCTTGGCCAAAAGAAAAGTTCCAATTTGGCACCTTGGGGAGGGAATGCGGGCCGCGTTACGACTTTCAGCTGGCTCACTTGGCTGGTCGT
>DDUL01000059.1 GCA_002344785.1 Bdellovibrionaceae bacterium UBA2339 | reverse complement strand
GCTTGTGCGATGTTGGTGATGGTGAGTCGCCCGTCGCGGATCGCGGGAGTGATCTCGGGAAGATCTTTGATGAGTCGCATGGCCTCGATGCGTCTTTGTGCTTGGTCTTCGGAGTAACCAAGTTCTTTGACGGCGTAGTCAAAGAGCGACGTGCGCTTGTAGTCGCAGTAAAGCTTTCGGCGCTCGACTTCTTTGAGATGAATGAGGATGTCGGCGAGGAGGCGGCGCTCTTCGCGGACCAGCGAAAGTAATTTGGAGTGAAGTTCTTTGTCTGTCATACCGTGTGTTTAGCACGGGTTTTTTCGCTCAGATTTTTCGCGCGAGGATCTCCTTTGGCGGGCGTTTGCGCGGAGGCACGCGAAGCGGGGTTTGCGCGAGCGCGCAAGCTGTGAGCCGCGAGCGTGCGGCGATTGCGGTGGTTTGAGGCGAGGATCGCTTTGTGTTGGCTGCGCGCGAGTGAGTTCAGGGGAAAATCACGTCAACAAAAAATTGCGCAAGCCCCGCGCGTGTCCGGAATCCGGACACAAGCCGGACAGCGCCGCCGGACACAACGAAGGCCCGCGCGCCCACGCCACCCGCGCTGGCGCGGGTCACTCCGCGTCACGCGCGACTCCGCAAAACCAACCCGCGCTGGCGCGGGTCACTCCGCGTCACGCGCAACACAAACACGCGCGCCCACCACACTCACACCCACCATCCGCCAACTCAATCGAACAAAATCTCAGCGGCGCGCCACGTCCGCACGCAAGCGACGGCGCGCCAGGCGCTCGACCTCAAACCCCAGCGGCAAGCGCGCCGCAAGAAGCTTCCAGAATTCATCGCGCGATAGTTCCATCACTAAAAGTTCGGAGTCGGCGACAACTGTCGCTGTTCGACGCTGACCAGCCGTCATCAATGCGATTTCGCCAAAGGCCTCGCCAGTTCCCATTTCATTGATCTTACGACCGCCTTGGGTGACCGACGCTCGCCCTTGCACGATGAAGTACATGGAATCTCCCGGAGCGCCTTCAGTGAAAACTGTTTCGCCCGCGCGAAAGCCGCGGCGCTGGCCGGCGAAGACCAGAGTGTCCATGGCCTCTGCGGGAAGTTCGCTGAGCCACGATGAGCTCGACAGTGCTTGTAGAAACCAAACGCGGAAGCGGAACTCTTCGCTCTGTGAAGTGTCGAGACTTTGCATGCCGGGCAGATATGGAATCTCAAGCAATCGCGAGGTCTCCATCGCCACCACATCGGCGGTTCGAGGCGAGGCAAAGAAAAAAGCCGTCTCACCAAATGCGGCACCAGCTTCGAGAAAGGCCACAACCTTTCGACGACGACCTTCGAAGGCCTTCACCACCGCTAAGCGCCCCGAAAGCACGACAAACAGCGATCGATCCACGGCACCTTGATGGCAAGCCGCTTGGCCCGAGTGCAGCTCGATCACTCGAGCTTTGGCGACAAGCTGATCGCGAACTTGCGCTGTCAATTGCCGAAGCATTGGCAGATCACGCCAAGCTTGCCGATCTTCACCGAGCACATCAAAGCCGCGAAGGCGCGAAGCCCAAAGGCGTCGACGTTGATTGCGTTGAGCGCGGCCAGGGAGCCACTTAGCCCACCATGGTTCCGCGAGCATCAGCAGCAAAATTCCCGCAATGCCCAAAGCGGCAAAGGCCTCAAGTCGCGCACCCGACTTCCACGCCAGCAGCGACCATTGCAGTCCACCCGCGAATACCAGGGCGACACCAAACAATGTCAGCAACACCGATAGCGCGTGAAAGCTTTCGATTTCATCCAGCTCATCACTCTCGCGCCAATCAATCGGCACTCGCTTCCAGACCTTCAGACTTTGCACCACGTCGCTCATTGAAGCCGCGTGAGTTGCGATCACAAGTCCCGTCAACACGCCCCACATCGCCGCGAGAAGCCCCATCTCGCCGCCAAGTGCTTGCACTCCAAGTCCGACCAACAGCACTCCGATGCCGAGGCCAAAGTGACTGATGTAATCGAATGCGCGACGCGCTCCACCCGAGATCGTCTCGGGCTGAAACGCCACGCGCAGACCCGAGATCTCCAGCACCCACGACAAGCGACCCGCATCGCCGTTGACGTACGAGGCCGCCGCACGCAACGCATGCAGTAGCGATCGCATCACGGGTACAATTAACCAAAGTCCCAGCGCAAAGCCCGCCAACTGCCGCCAGCCCGCCTCAAGACCTCCGGCTGGCTGAGGCATGAACTTCCAACCCAAGATCATCCACGCGCCGCCGATGACAAAGCCGATGAGCACACCCAGAAGTCCGATGATCGCGGCCAAGGCATCGATGCCTCGTGCCGCCCACAGCGGCCAACGCGGGCCACGAAGTCCACGACGACCCCAGACACCAAGTGGTGAATCCCAAATGCGAAGCGAGGTGATGAGTTCGGGCCAAGTGAATTCGCCGCGAAGTGCGTCCGCAAGACTTAGCAGCCGAACTTCTTCGATCAAATCTTGATCCGCGAGAAAACAAAGAAAGCCCGCGACATCGAGAAAAGTACGCGGACCCTGCTCACCGCCCATCGAAGTGGGCGCGGCACTGGTCTGCCGAGCGCGCAGACTGAGACTCAATTCATAGAGCGAGGCTCCGCGCCTCACGCTCTCCCAGTGTTGCGAGTAAGGCGCTGGAACCAAGACGCGGCGACCTCGCGCGGTTTCAACCGACCAACCTTGAGGCGTGAGAACTTCAGATCGAATTTCGACAAGTCGAATGGGTTCCTGCTCGACGGCTAGCATGAAGAGGTGTCCTCACCTGAATTGATCGCGGGCCGAGTTCACAGCAAACCTGGATACAAGCCGCGCATGATCAGCACAATCCGCATGACCAACCAGATCCGCGTCACCGGCTCGCTCATTCCTCGTCAGGAAGTTCGTCGTCGTCAACTTTACCGAGATTGTACTTCTCCACCCGATAGCGCATGGAGCGGAAGGTGATACCCAGAAGCTTGGCCGCGCGCTTTTTTACGCCGTTGGCCTGATGAATGGCCTTCACCAACAGTTCTTTTTCGAGCTGGTCGATCACCTTTTGAAGGTCAATACCCTCGTCCGTGATCTCGATACCATCGCTGGACACCATCTTGCGTCCGCTGGGTGTATTCACGAATTGTGGCAAAGACTCTGGCAATACGGTCGCTCCGGACTCAAGCGCCACGGTTCGCTCAATGATGTTCTCAAGTTCGCGAACGTTGCCAGGGAAGTCGTACTTCTTGAGCAAGTCCATCGCTTCTTTGGAGACACTCTGAATGGCTTTGCCGAATCGATCATTGTACTTCTGCAGAAAGTGATTGGCGAGCAAAGGCACATCGTCGCGACGCTCACGAAGCGCTGGGGTTTTGATGTTGATGACATTCAAGCGATAGAACAAATCTTGGCGGAAAGTCCCTTGCTTGGTCATGTCTTCCAGATCGCGATTGGTGGCCGCGATGATTCGCACATCAACCTTGATGTCTTCGGTCGCGCCCACGCGACGGATCACGCGCTCTTGAATCGCACGCAAAATTCGCACTTGCGACTGCAATGGCAATTCGCCGATTTCATCCAAGAACAAAGTCCCGCCATCGGCGATTTCAAACAGACCCGGCTTATCCGCCACCGCGCCCGTGAACGAACCTTTTTTATGACCAAAGAGTTCCGACTCAACGAGATTCTCGGGAATCGCACCGCAGTTGACCGATACAAAGGGCTTATCCTTCAAAGGCGAATTGAAGTGAATGGCCTTGGCCACCATCTCCTTACCTGTGCCCGACTCGCCGGTGACCAACACATTCGTCGGCGCATCCGATACCTTGCGAATGAGTTCAAAGATCTTGTGCATCGCCTCGCTGTTGCCGACGAGATTTTGGAAGGAGTACTCCTTTTGGAGTTCCTTTCGCATCACGCGGTTTTCGACTTCCAAATTTTTGGAGCGAAGCGCGTTGGCAATATTGATACGGACTTCATCGATGCGGAACGGTTTGGTGATGTAGTCGTAAGCGCCCATCTTCATGGCTTCGACCGCACTCTCCGCCGTACCGAAGGCGGTGATCATCATGAACAGCACATCCGGATAATTCTCGCGCGAGTGCTTGAGCAGCTCTAAGCCCGTGACATTGGGCATCTGCAAATCCGAGATGACCAAGTCAAAGGTCTTTTTCTTGAGAGTGTCGATCGCCTTTTGGCCATCTTCCACGCAAGTGACTTCATAGCCCTCTTTGCGGAGCATGATATCCAGAAATTCGCGGATTGATTCTTCGTCATCGACGACCAGGATGCGTGGCTTCATGTTGCTCCGTCCTCACACGAGATCCCATCAAATCCGTCGACGCCGTTCGATTCGCGCAGCGTCCGATTCGATGTTTCAGCCGTTTCCGCTTCGCTTCTGTCCGCGGAAGGCCTTAGAAAAATCTTCGTTTGCCCTCTGAGAATCGGCAAGACTTAATTTGTCGACGCCTTGCTCACGCAGCGGAAATTCCAAGGTAAATGTCGTGCCGACGCCCTTGCTACTCTCGACTGAAATTCGCCCCATGTGACTTTCAATAATCTTGTGCGTGATCGCCAAACCTAGACCCGTGCCCTTGTCCTTTGTGGTGTGAAACGGCTCAAAAATTCGGCGTAAGCCCACTTCATCCATGCCGCAACCGTGATCTTGAATTTCCACCACCACCAGCGAGCGACCTGAGTCCGCCTTGTCCAAGGTCCTGATCTCAAGCCGAGGCTGGGCGACTCCCTGCATGGCCTGCAGGGCATTGATCACGATGTTCAAAAATGCTTGTTTCAGTTTGTCGCGATTGCCGGGAATGATTTGCTGACTCTTGAGGTCCACGACCAATTCCACATCTTGACGCAAGGTCTTGTTCATCTTGGTCATTTCCAAAACATCTTTAAGCACGAGATTCAGATCGACCGGATCCGCCTTCACGACATCAGGCCGCGCGAAGTCCAAAAAGTCCGTCACCAAGTTGTTCAGCCGATCAATTTCCCTCAACACAATTCGCATGAGGCGCTGATCTTCTTCCTGCGCCGACTTGAAGGTCTGATCCAAAAGCTGCAACGACCCACTCATCGACGCCAATGGATTGCGAATCTCATGAGCAATACCCGCCGCAAGCTGACCCACAGCCGCCATCTTTTCACTTTGGCGCATGGCGAACTCCAGACGACGCACCCTTGTGAGATCCTGGAAGGTCAAGATCAGCCCGCCCCGACGGTCGTGCGGCAGCGGCAGAGCCGAGCCCACAACTTCCAAAGTGAGCTTCCCCTGCATCGGACTTTGATAACTCAAGTCGAACCGAACCGTTCGCTCTTCCGAGTTCTGCTGGGCCGCGGCCTCACGCGCCTCCGTCAAACCACCACTCACTCCCGGCAACACTTCCTCAAGCGTGCGACCGGTCAGCTCGCGCGGGATCGGATCCAAAATTTCAAATGCGGCGCGATTGGCGGTGACGACTTTGCCTTCGGCATCGATGAGTAAAAGTCCCGTGGACATGTTCTCAACGATCAAGGACTGCAAGTTGCGAAGCGCACGCAAGTCTTTGCCTTGGGCCTCGAGCGATCGCCCCATGAAGTCGAGCTGTTCGCTCAAATAGCCCGCAAGTCCCGCCACCGCGAAGAAGGCAATGTTGTTGAGGCCAACGGCGAAGAACAAGGCTTGGCCCTTGATCTCCGGACCCGTGATCATCAAGAGCGAGAACAACGTCGAGGTCCACATCGCCAGGATGTTGGCGCCTCGGCGCTGAAAAACGAATCCGCACAAGATGATGTTCACAAGATACAGGAACAAGAAGATCGACTGATTGACGCCCGTGTAGTGAATCAGGCCGGTGATGAACGCCGCTTCAAAGAAGAACAAAAACGCCGTGACCGACCACGAGTACAGCGCACGTTCAAAGAACACGAGATAGGCCGAGTTGATCGTGAAGGCCACGAACATCAGCAAATAGACAGGAAGCAAAACCTCGATGTTGACGAACTCAGGCTGCAAAGCCTGAAAGCCCAAGATGATCGCAAGAATGGCGAGGTGAAAGCCGACGCGAATGGCGGCAATGATGAGCATCTGGCTTCGACTTTGAGAAAAGTCAAAACCGATCCGCGTCCGCGTGGGTCGCGGAGTTTGGCGTCGTTCAGGACCGGCCTGGTCCGCTTTCGCCTGAGGGTCCAGCATCCTGCCAGATCCACCTTTCTCAGTTTGATCACCGCCGATGTTCGGCGTTGATTGCCCGGTTCACTTATCGGAACGCTTGTTGGACCGCTTGTTGCGTCACTGCACCGCTCCTGCCAAGTTGAAGATCGGCAGATACATCGCCACAACGAGAAACGCGATGATACCACCCAACACGACCATCAACATCGGCTCAAGAATCGCCGTCAACGCACCGACGGCCACATCCACTTCGTCTTCATAAAAGTCCGCGACTTTGTTGAGCATGGTGTCCATGTTTCCGGTTTGTTCGCCGACACCAATCATCTGCGTCACCATCTGCGGAATGTACTTTTCTTTCGTGAGCGGCACCGTCAGCGACTTACCCTCGGTCAAACTCTCACGGGCCCGCACCAAAGCTTGTTCGATGACGCTGTTGCCGGCCGTCTTCGCCGCGATATCCAGGGCTTCCATGATCGACACACCAGATCCCAGAAGCGTCGCCAAGGTTCGCGTAAAGCGCGCCACCGCGGACTTCTGAATCAGGTCACCAAAGTAAGGCGTGTCGATGAAGATTTTGTCGCAAGTCTCTCGGCCAGCTGGAGTTCGGTAGTAGTTGATCGCAGCGAACACGGCTCCGCCGATTGCGGCAAAGATCGCCCACCAATAGGCGACAAAGAACTTCGACATGCCGACCACCATCTGTGTGATCATCGGCAGCTCTTGGTTTCCAGACTTAAACAGCGTTTCGAATTTTGGAATAACGAAGATCAGCAGGGCCGCGACAACCACGCCGGCGACGACCATAATGACCGCCGGATAAACCAATGCGCCCTTCACCTTGCCTTGGATCTTCACGCTCTTTTCAATGTACTGCGCCAGCCGCGTGAGAATCGTGTCGATGTTACCGGACTCTTCACCGGCGCGGACCATGTTCACGTAAAATCGGTCAAAGATCATCGGGTGCTCGGCCATGGCGTCGCCAAAACGTTTACCCTGCGTGATATCGCGAATGATTTCTTTAAGGGCGATGTTCAGTGCGGGCGCGCGCGCGGACTGTGCCAGAGTTTCAATCGACTGAAGAATCGGAATACCTGAACCCAGCAGAGTCGCGAGCTGACGCGTGAAGATCTGTAAGTCCTTGGCCTTGATACCTTTGCCACCAATAGCTTTCACCGCGGCGACTTTTTTCTCCGCCTGGTTCACTTTGGTTGGAAACATGCGCTGAGCCCGGAGTTTAATCCGGACTTCATTTTCGCTGCCCGCTTCCATTTCCCCTTTGAAGACTCGGCCTCCTGGGCCTTTGGCTTCAAAAGCGTACTTTGGCATCCCTCACCCCGTTTGATGTCGACTCGACATCGTTTGGGCCGACCCGCTGGTCGACCAATTTCATCAAAGCCCCGCGTGCTTCATCATTTTCTCGAGCTGATCGGCCGAGGCCGAAGTCTCAAATGCCGTCTCCAAGGATATTTTACGCTTGAGCAGCAACTGGACCAAGCTCTGATTCATCGTGATCATGCCAGATTTGTCCTGTCCGACCTGCATCATCGACTCGATTTGATGCAGTTTGCCTTCTCGAATCAGGTTTCGAATACCCGGCGTCATCAAGAGGAACTCGCAAGCCACGACTCGTCCGCCACCGATGGCCGGCAAGAGACGTTGCGACAGTACGGCCTGCAAAGTGAAGGATAGCTGCACGCGCACGCGCTCTTGCTGATCGGAAGGGAACACGCTCACCAATCGGTTGATGGTCGCGATGGCGGAGTTGGTGTGAAGTGTCGCAAACACCAAGTGGCCCGTCTCCGCGGTGATCAACGCCGCTTCGATCGTCTCCAAGTCGCGCAACTCGCCGAGCAGCGCCACATCGGGGTCCTGACGAAGCAGATACTTCATCGCATCCGTGTAAGAGCCGGTGTCTGCACCGACTTCGCGCTGGTTCACGATACAGTTTTTGTGGCTGTGCACGAATTCGATCGGGTCCTCGAGCGTGATGATGTGACCGAACTGCTCTTGGTTGATCTTGTCGACCAAACTCGCCAGTGTCGTCGACTTACCAGATCCCGTCGGTCCCGTGACAAGCACCAAGCCGTGGGGCAATCGCGTCAGCTCGCCCACGGCCTGTGGCAAAGTGAGATCTGCAAAGCGTGGCATCACCACCGGAACTTTTCGAAATACGCCTGAAACCGCGCCTCGCTGGAAGAAAAGGTTGGCACGAAATCGCGCCATGTTCTTAACCTCAAACGAAAAGTCCAATTCCTTTTCCTCTTCGAATTTCGCCTTTTGCGAATCGCTGAGAACGGAGTAGCAGAGTTTGCGGGTTGCCTCTTTGGTCATGGTTTCAGTTTTCACGCGCACGATGCGGCCGTTGACCCGCAGCGAAGGCTGCGAACCCGCCACGATGTGCAAATCCGATGCGCCCTGATCCGTCGCAAATTTCAATAGCTGCAGGAGCGAGACCACATTACTTCCCTAGCGCTGAATGCCTAAACCTGATTCCCCAAAAACCACAATCTCAAACTCTCAATCCTCAACCAACACTCTCCATGAACGCGTCAGTGTTCATCATCTCCCACTGTCGACGCCATCAACTCTTCAACCGAAATTTCACCGCGCTCAAGCTTCACGATGCCCGCCGCTCGCAAGCTGCGCATACCGCCGCGAATTGCCGCGCGCTTGATTTCCACCGGCGAGTTCCCTGCGAGAATCGCCTCGCGAAGCGTGTCGCTCATCACCATGATTTCATAGAGGGCAACCCGTCCTTTGACCCCAGAACCGTTGCAGAATGCGCAGCCAGTTCCGCGGAACAATTCCAAGTACTCAGGCGCATTCTCCATACCCAACTTGGTCAACGTCAGTCGATCCACGCGAACTGTTTCTTTACATCGCTCACAAATCCGTCCCGCAAGTCGCTGCGCGACCACCAAGGTGACCGTCGACGTGATCAAGTAAGGCGCGATCCCCATGTCGAGCAGACGTGAAACCGTCGCCGGCGCATCGTTGGTGTGCAAGGTTGATAACACCATGTGACCCGTCGAAGCCGCCTTGAAAGCGATCTCCGCGGTCTCCAAATCTCGAATCTCACCGACGAGGATGACATCCGGGTCCTGACGCAGGAAGGAGCGCAAAGCCTCTGGGAATCCGAAGCCAATGTCGGAGTTCACTTGCACCTGATTGATGCCGTCGAGGTTGAATTCGACCGGATCTTCCGCTGTCGAAATGTTCACCTGCGGATCGTTCAAAGAGGCCAAGGCCGAATACAAAGTCGTCGTCTTACCTGAACCCGTCGGTCCGGTCACCAGCACCATGCCCTGGGGCTTACTGATGGCTTCGCGAAACACGAGCAGATTCTCTTCCTCAAAGCCCAGCTTGGTCATGTCGAGTTTCAAGTTCGCCTTATCGAGCAAACGCATCACGACCTTCTCACCGAAGAGTGTCGGCAGAACGCTCACGCGAAAGTCGATTTCTTGCCCGCCCGCTGTACGAACTTTCAAGCGACCATCTTGCGGCTTTCGGCGCTCGGCGATGTCCAAGCGAGACATGATCTTGATCCGCGACACAAGCCCCGCCGCCACACCCGCGGGCGGCTGAATCTTCTCGTGCAACAAGCCGTCGATGCGGAAGCGTACGCGCAGACGTCGCTCATAAGGTTCGATGTGAATATCCGAAGCTTTGAGCTTGATCGCGTCGACCAGCATGGTGTTGACGAACTTCACGATCGGCGCGCTCTCAGCGTCTTTGGAAAGATCCAAGGCTTCCAGCGACTGCATGAAGTTCAAGGCTTCGTCGGAGTTTTCCATCTCGTCGACGAGCTTGCCGAAATCGCCACCCTTTTTGTAATAGCGATCGATCGCCCGCTGAATCGAAGTCTCCGGAGCCACGACAACTTCGATTTTGCACTTGGTGATAAAGCGCAAGTCATCGCGGAAGTACAAGTTCGATGGGTCCGCAAAGGCAACGACGAGAACGTCGCCGGCCAGCGAAACCGGAATCACCATGTGCTTTTCGCACTGTTCGCGCGTGAGTTTCTTCAGCGCCTCTTCGTCGATTTCAAATGTGTCGAGATCAACCGCGCCGACTCCGTACTGTGTCGCCAAGAAGCCGCACAGTTCCTCATCCTTCATGTGGCCAAGCCGCACGAGTGCCGAGGTCAAACGACCGCCGTTTTTCTTTTGATCCTCTTTGGCTTCAGCCAATTGAATCGCATTCACTTTGCGCTCAATGACCAAAAGCTCGCCGATTGATTTTTTGGGGCCTCCGCCGCCCGATGCACCACCTGAAGACGCGGGTTGTGCCATGCTCTTCCCCTCCTTGGGAAAACTTCGTCCATCGCGCGCCACAAGGTGAGCGAACCCATCAAAGTTGAAGGCGCACGTTCGGCGAATTTGCCGACTCGTTCTCAGTCTTTAGATTAGACGCCTCGCTGGGAGAACGGCACTGCTGAGTCGTCGGGCCCGACCATGGGCTAGCAGAAATTTTGAATGCTTCGTGATTGAGTCGGCCCACTGGTCATGTCACTTGGTCATGTTAAGGGGGCGGCGCGAGCTCAACAGCTCACGAAGTTTTCAAGTTAACGCGGGAGTAACTCACAAGCCTTCCATCGGCCAAGCCAACTCTTCACTGGGTTGCACGATCTCACGGACCAAAGTCGATGACTTCGGCACCCCATACATCTGCGTGAGCAACATGTAATCGGCGATCATCGCCACATGCAGCGCGGGCAAAGCTTGCGCGCCGACAGCCTGAATCTCGACGTCAAAGACATTCTCCGTGCCCGCGGCCTCGATCATTCTTTGATCCGGCTTGATTCCGCGCGCGGCGTAGGTCCAATCGACCCAAATCGAGCCCGCTGTGAGAAAGTTCAAGTACGAAACATCTTCGAGCATGGTCGAATTTTGCGGATCCACGCAGCAGATCGCGATGGAACACTCGGCAGGAAGCTGCGTGAGTTGGTTTCGATCGATCGCCTCAACTTCCACACCCAGTAGCCGCGCCTTGAGATCTTCCGCGCCTCGCTCGGCGGCTCGCATTTCTGTATCGGCGAAATACAATCGCTGAACTCCGAACTTCGCAATTGACATGGCTAAGCCGCGAAAATCCGGATGCGCGCCGATCAACAAACCCGACCCGCGCGGATCCACGCGCCAATCCTGTTGTCCCGACTTCACCAAGCCGTGCGTGGCCACAGTCGCCAGCAATGCTTCCGGCAAAACATGACCGGCGAGCCATTGACCGCCTTCATCGCCACCACGAGAGTGAAACCACAACGCATCCAGATGCCCCGACGCCGACATGCTCATGGATTGCAGAATTTGATGACCGAGTTTGCCGCGCCAGCTGGCCAGCGACTCACCGAGCACGCGCAACATCACATGGCCTTCGATTTTCGAATCGGCGGCATTGAAGTCCTGGACGAACTGCAAATCCAGAGGCAGCTGGTGGTGCTCGACAGCTTTCTTTAAAAACTTCTCGCGCTCAGCCCACTCCGTTGAGCGCCCATCCAACCAACACCACTGCAAGCGCGTCTTCTCTTTCGGCACAAGTGTGAGTGAAGCGCCGCCTGTGGGTTCCGTCATCGGCCGGCTCCGCCTTCTTGTCGCAAGCGTTGCAAGCCTTCGCGAATGTCCGATCGAATTTGATCGACCAAGGCCTCGACTCCGGAAAATTTCTTTTCATCGCGAAGGCGGGCGATGAATTCGAGTTCCAAAATTTCACCGTACAAATCTTGCGTGCGGGAATCCGGAGCGTTCACGGCCGTCGCCGACGCCTTCCCCGAGGCCTCGGGCAAAAACTCCGGTAAATGTGCCTCGACGTGAAGAGTGGAGCCATCGTTGAAGGTGGGATTGCGACCGATGTTCACCAGTGCCGCCTCTCGCCGACCTCGCAATTTGGCCCAAGCGACGTAGACTCCGCCACGAAGCGGACACTCTACCGTGAGATCAAGATTCGCCGTCGGAATGCCGATGCTGCGCCCTCGGCCCGCGCCTTTTTTCACTCGACCTCTGAGGCTATAGGGTCGTCCCAACATCGCGCGCGCGGCCTCGGCCTCGCCCTCGCTCAGAGCTTGGCGAATGCGCGTGGAGCTCACCACACCCGCACCGACATGCACAGGCGGCACGACCTCAAAGCCAATGCCCGCAGCCGCGCAGCGCTCGCGCAAAAAATCCGTCCCGCCGCTTCGATTGGCGCCAAAGCTGAAGTCATAGCCGACCACCAAGGCGCGCGGTGAAAACGCCCGCACGATGATCTCCGCGAAAAAACGATCCGGTGCCAGCTGTGAAAATTCTCTTGAGAAGGGTTCAACGACCAACAGAGCCACGCCCATGGCGTGCAACTGTTCGCGCCGATCTTCGGGATCATACAGGCGCTTAAGGCCCAGCTCGGGTCGCAGCGCCATCAACGGATGTGGCTCAAAAGTCAGCACCGCGGATTCGGCCCGCAGCTGCTGGGCCAAATCGAGCGTGCGCCGAATCAGCTCTCGATGCCCCAAGTGCACGCCGTCGAAATTGCCAATGGTGAGGACTGTGCCCTGAGGCGCAGGTCCCGAGGCCAAAGGCCCCTCATTCGTCGAATTGGACTTCGGCGAGGTCTCGGCCAGCAATCGGCTTGTACCTTCGTACACACGCATGTTGTCCAATTTACGACTCCCGCGCCAAAGGGTCGAGGCGATAGACAATTCGCCCGCCCCTTGCTACATGGCGTTATGAGCTGGGATGGGATGATCCAAACTGCGAGGCGCACCAAAGCCCTCGGCCTGCGCCTCTGGCGACATCGCGAAATCTTTTTTCGCGGCTTCGTCGGCTGGGGTGCCGCCGCGATCTTGCTGCTTTTGGATTCCAGCGGCACGCATGATTGGCGCTATCGACTGCGAGGTCCGCGTCCCGCGATGGTGGACTCGCGCATCGTGATCATCGACGTCAACGAGCGCGATTGGACTTCACTCAATCCCCACTCGCGCAACCTACTTCGACCGCTCAAAGAGTTGGGTCTGACCACGGACGCATTTTTTTGGAACACGCGACTTTGGGAAGACATGTTGTCGCGAGTCCTCGCCGATCTGCCCTTGGCGGTTGGCGTGACACTGCATTTTGGCGACGGCGTGCGCATGGGAAGTCTTGGGCCTGCGACACGCAGCTTGTTTGAAGATCCACGCGTGGTGTGGGGCGCGGATTTGGATAGCGGCGGCCGAGCGCTGATTCCCGTCTTCGCAACCACCTACAATCGCAACGTCGCCGTGCGCTCGCTGCGCGCCGATGATGACGGAACTTTGCGACGCTACTCAAACTCACTCGTGCAAATCCCGCATATGGGCGTGCGCCTCGCAGAGCTCGCCGAACGCAACACGCTCGCACTCCAGCAAGCCCTCAGCGTTCCCTCTGGATCTGGCTCTGGTTCAGGCTCTGGCTCTGGTGCGAATTCTCAAGGCCACATTCAGCCGCTCAAAAACTTCGAAGGCTCAGACGATGACTTAGGCATTGAGCGCACTTCGGACGTGAACTTTGTTGCCGGCACCGGCAACTTTCCGATTGTGTCGATGCGCGATCTGCTCGAAGGCCGCGTGCCTCCCGAAGCCTTTCACCGCAAAGTCGTGCTCATCGGGCATCGTTCTCAAGCCACAGAGATCTTCACCACCGCGCTGGGGCGCATGAGTCGCGCCGAGGTCATCGCCAACATCGTCGACAATCACTTACAGCGTCGCATCCCTCAACGACTTCCCGCTTGGGTCTACTTGGGCCTGATGGGCGTACTCGCGATCTTCAGTGTGCGCTTCATTTTGCTCTACCCTCAGGCCGTGGTCCTGGTCGGACTCGGCCTGGGCGCGCTGGCCTGGATCAGCGTCAGCGCTTGGGTCTTTGACCGCTTCGCCATCTGGCTACCCGCCCTCGCCCCCATCGCCCAACTCGTCATCACCTACGTGTTGTTCTTAAGCTGGCAAGTCGGCACCAACGAAGCCCGAGCTTGGCAGCTCGAACAAGATCGCCGAGCCGCCGAGCAATTGGAACAGCTCAAGACCAATTTTGTGTCGATGATGTCGCATGACTTGAAAACTCCAATCGCAAAAATCCAATCCATTTGTGACCGCCTGATGTCGCAAGCGGAAAGCGAGCGCATGGCGGAGGACCTTCGCAACCTTCGCCGCTCATCCGACGAACTCCATCGCTACATTCGCTCCATCCTACAAGTTTCAAAAATCGAGGCCCGCGAGATGGCCATCTTGCGTGAACCCGTGGATCTGAACGAAGTCCTCTTTCGCGTCATCGGTCGGCTTAAGCCGCTCGCTCAAGAAAAAGGCCTCACGCTGGATTCGGACTTTGAACCTTTGTTTAGCATCGAGGCCGACTCCACTTTGCTGGAAGAGATCGCGCATAACCTGGTGGAAAACGCGATCAAGTACACGCCCGCCGGAGGTACGGTCACCGTTGCCAGCTCTGAGATCGGCAACGATGTCGTCGTGACCGTGAAGGACACAGGCCCCGGAATTCCCGAAGCGGAGCAGCCTGGCATTTGGGCGAAGTTCACCCGAGGCAGCGGCGCGTCGACCTCGCCCGGCACTGGCTTGGGTCTTTATCTCGTGAAATATTTTGTCGAACTTCATGGCGGCGAGGTTTTCCTCCGAAGCCAAGTCGGCCAAGGAACGGAAATTGGCTTCAAATTACCCATGTAAAGGCCAAGTTCCTCGCGCGAGCGCGTAAAAGTTCGAGCGCAAGCGCAGGACATGAGTTAGTTTTCGGCACGGCACGACCCGCCACGCTTCAGTACAGCGAGTCGGCAAGAAGCGGGAGACTGATCCCCGCAAAAGGACGGAACATGAATACGAACAAAAGACTCTCAGCTCTGATCGTCGACGACGAGGCCGAGCTTCGTAAGACCGTCATCAGTATTTTGCGCGGCTCGATCCCCGGCTTCGAGTTCGACATTGAAGAAGCCAGCAACGGGCAAGAGGCCGTACAGAAGTTCAAAAGCGGCGACTGGGACCTTGTGCTGATGGACGTGCGCATGCCCGAGCTCACCGGTCTTGAAGCCCTTAAGCTCATCAAAGCCCACGACCCCAAAACTTTTGTCGTCTTGATGACAGCACACTCCAATGTCCAAGATGCCATCGCCGCGATTCGCGAGGGCGCCTACGACTACATGGAAAAGCCGGTGCAACCCCAGCGCCTCATCGAATTGGTCACGCGCGCTCACGAGGCGAGCGAAATGGTGTCGCGCCTGGCGCTCTCCAACCCGATTTTCGATGACGACATCGATTCCGAGTTCGTCGGCTCATCCAAAAAGATGCGCGATGTGTTCGAACTCATTCACCGGCTTTGCAAGGTCGATACGACCGTCCTCATTCGCGGCGAAAACGGCACCGGCAAAGAGCTGGTCGCGAAAGCCATTCACTACAACTCGCCCCGCAAAACCGGCGCGATGATCGCTATCAATTGCGGCGCGATCCCCGAGTCGCTCATGGAGAGCGAGTTGTTCGGCCACGAAAAGGGCGCCTTCACCGGTGCTCACGAACGCAAGATCGGCAAATTTCAGTTGGCCAATAACGGCACCATCTTTTTGGACGAGGTCGCTGAGCTTCGACCAGAAATGCAAGTTCGCCTGCTGCGCGTGTTGCAAGAGAAGAAGTTCATGCCGGTCGGCTCAGCT
This sequence comes from Bdellovibrionaceae bacterium UBA2339, assembly GCA_002344785.1. Taxonomy (GTDB): domain Bacteria; phylum Bdellovibrionota; class Bdellovibrionia; order Bdellovibrionales; family JAMPXM01; genus UBA2339. Next base: position 14,366 of record DDUL01000059.1, on the reverse strand, counting down.
CGCGAGATCAAAACCGATGCGCGCATCATCGCCGCAACCAATCGCAACCTCGAAAAAATGATTGAGGACGGAAGTTTTCGCGAAGACTTGTTCTATCGCCTCAACGTCATGCCCATCTTCTTGCCGCCGCTTCGCGATCGCATCGATGATTTGCCGAACTTGTGTCAGTACTTCATCAAGCGTTTCACGAAACAGCATTCGCGTTCCATCACCGGACTCAGCGATGAGGCGCTGGATGTTTTGCGCAAATATCGCTGGCCCGGCAACATTCGCGAGTTAGAGAACGTCATCGAGCGCGCGTTCATCGTGGAAAACAGTGATCGCATCAGCGTCACGGCGCTGCCGGAGCACTTGATTCAAAAGGCCAAGGAAAACATGGCGCCCTTGCAGGCTGCGACAGTCAGCGCACAGGGCCCACTGGATTTTGAAGCCTTCAAAGAGCAAGCCGAGAAGGAGTTCATCATTTCCGCACTTCGCGCCAACAAGGGGCGAATCAACAAGACGGTGGCAGAAGCGAACATTCCCAAGAACACTCTGCTTCGCAAAATCAAACGCTACGGCATCAACGTCGAAGAGTACAAAGACTGAGTCGCCGAACCGGCGCGCGCTCACCCCGCGCGCCCAAGATCCGCGCCCGACCCACTTGTTCCATCCGCCTGCCAATTTTCGGCCTCGGCCATCGCAGAAATTATAGGGCTCTGACGAGAGCCCTCGGCTTGCCGCCAGGCCGAGGTGTCGGACCTTCGCCCCAAAGGCCGCTCAGCTAGATTTAACCCCCCGAACCACCCCATCGCCTTGCGGATGCATCCCCACCTTGATTCGACACCAAATTTGCAGCCATCGAGTCTGAAGCTTTTGAATCTCGTCGTTGGCTCTGGTCATTGGCGGCTCTCAATGTCGACCCGCCCCAAGGTAGGCTGCATGCGTTTCAAACAAGACTCGTCATCTGCGAATCTCATCAGGCCAGACCGAGGCGACGGCCGCATCCAGCGCTCGTCCGGAGCCAGACAGCTTGCCGCCATCGCAGGACTTTTGCTCGCACTTAGCCCGCTGAGTTTCGCAAGCTCGGCACACGCCGGCGCCAATGATTTTTTGAGCATGGAGAGCATTGCGCGCATTCGAAATTTTCCAACCGAACAACGTTTGCCGATCGACATCTTGGATCGCGAAATCTATAGCCCCAAGAGCGCTCGCTTCTCTGCCGATGGCTCCAAGCTCTACATCAACTCGCTCGAGGGCGGGATCACCGTCGTGTACTCTTGGCCCAATCTGCGCAAACTTCGCTCCATCTCGCATCGATTCAACGAGCGCAACCAAGATTTGTTTCGCAATGAATCCGAGGCCTTCAACAATCCCTACTTCGCCCAATCGCAAAGTGGAAACCCCAATCACTTCCTCGGCAAACCCGTCGAAAGCGAGCTCTCGCACGGCGGGCGTTGGCTCTGGGTTCCCTATTATCGACGGAGTTTTGATGCTTCGGCGCAGTCGCCCTCAGCTGTCGCCATCATCGACACGCAAAACGATCGCATCGTGCGCGTGATGCCGACAGGCCCGATCCCGAAGTATGTTGCCGCATCTCCCGATGGTCGCTATGTCGCGATCACCCACTGGGGCAACAACACCATCGGCCTCATCGACACCTCATCAGGTGATCCATTGCAGTTTACGTATGTCACCGAACTTGTCGTCGAACAAAAGCTCGACCAAAGCGAGCTCGCCGGCACGGATCGAGATCGCACGTGTGGGTTCTGCTTGCGCGGTACAGTGTTCACTGAAGACTCCAAATATTTGTTTGTCGCACGCATGGGTGGCGGCGGTGTCGCGGGCTTTGATATCGAGGCGCGAAAATATCTAGGCACCGTGACCAACATCGCTTCGACTCCCCGTCACCTCGAGATCTCCCCTGATGGAGCGACGGTGTATGCGTCCTCCAACGTCTCAGGGACGGTGAGCAAGGTGAGCACAGACTTGCTGCTGAGATCTCTCCTCAGCGCCAACGGCCGACGCATCGCGGGCCCGCGCTGGCCCAGCATTCGCCTTGGGCGAGGCGCACGCACCATTGGCCTCGACCCCACAGGACAAGTCGTGTTCGCGGCGATGAACGGAGATTCTGAACTTGTTGCCGTCGAAACCCAAAGCCTTCGCGAGGTCGCGCGCATCGCCGTTGATCCTTACGCTGTTGGCTTAGCGATTGCGCCGGATGGCTCGGCCGCCGTCGTCACCTCGCAAGGCGCAGGCGGACGAGGCGGTAACGCTGTCAATATCATCATGCTTCGCTGGGGTGATGCCTTCTACAATCGCGGCGGGTTCGTACAAAACCCAACTCGTTGATCACAGCCGAATGCCTTCACGCTCGGCACGCGAGTCCAACAACACGGACCTCACCGCCTCAATGACCATCTGAGCTTCCACGTTTTTCATGCACGCATGCGTGCCGATGGGACATTGCCGAGCGCCGTGCGTGCCGCAGGGTCGGCAGGACATTCGCCCACCGACTTTTGCCGGTGAACTCGACCCACTTTCTTGCACAACACGCGCGCGATTTGACCAAGGCCGATAACCAAACTCCAACACTGTCGGGCCAAAGATACTGACGACGGGTGTGTCCGAGGTGCAAGCCAAGTGCTGCGCACCTGAGTCATTGCTGATCACGAGTTTCGATTCCGCCATCAGTTCAGCCGTCTGCCAAATATTCAGCTCACCCGCCAACGATCGGCCACCAACTCGCTCCGCGAGCCGCGTGCAAAGCTCCGCCTCATCTCTGGAGCCCGACCACACGATCTCTTCAACGAAGTTTTGTTCCCGCAAGGCGCGAGCAACCTCGACAAAGCCATCTTCCGTCCAGCGCTTCGTCGCCCACACACTTCCCGGTGCGATCACCGCACGCGAGGCTCGCGCGCGCCCCATCAGCTTGCTGACTTGCATGTGCGCCCAATCGGGTACGGTTACGAACTCACCGTTCGCCCCCACGCCGCCTTCGGTTCCTTCCGACATCTGCCGCCAATGCAGCAAACGCTCGCGCCACTCGGGCCTTGCCTGCAAAAGCGAAAGTGCGCGCAAAGCCTCCGGCCAAGACTTGGGTCGAACATGCGCCTGATCCCAAAACAGAGGACTCCACCATTTTCGAAAACCAATCTTCTCATCAGCCTTCAACGACCGAACGAAGTGAGCCGTACGAAACGACTCGTGCACCGCAAAGATCTGCCGATAGCGATACGCACTCAGCGTTCGCGCCAAAGCCGAGTAGCTGGCGGCGGAACCTTTCTCGACTTCAAAAACTTCATCGGCCAGTTCCGCATTCCGGAAGAACTCCGCAAGGCCTTTGCGCACGACGAGATGCAGGGGCGCATCGGCTCGCAAAGCGCGAAGAAGTGGAATGGAGAGAAGGGCATCGCCGAGGAAGGCGGTTTGCACTGTGAGTCTCATACAACTGGCCTCGTTGAGTGTTGCGACTCAGACTAAACCGAATTGAAGTATTTGAAAGCACTTCGCTTTATCTAAATGTCGAGATGCCCAAATTCTGAGCAATGGCTGTTCGAGGCCACGGGCCACTTAAGAATTCGAAATGACATGCTTTTTTATACTTCAGGCTCGCGACTGGGCTGCGGGCTGCGACATTCCGACAACAAAGCAACACTCAACGAGGCCAGTTGAGAAAAAGACACCAAATCATAGCACATCACCGGCTTATCGCAGCTTCGCTTCCAGCACGGCGAACACGGAGCCTGCGTGATCAAACTGGCCCCGCGGTCGTAGAGATCGATTTCGTGGGCGCAAGTCGGACCGAACCACGCGACGACGCGTTTGCCTAAGCCCAAGGCCATGTGCAGACCCAAGGAATCTCCGCTCACCACCACATCACAAGCCATCATCGAGATCATGCCATCGCGCAGGCCGGACTCGGTCGGTGACTCGATGACATTTGTGAGTTCGGCGATCTGGCGATTTCTCTGCGTGTCTTCACGTCCGCCCAACAAAACAATGCGCACATCCGGATCTCGGCGGCGAAGTTCGTGAATGAGCTTCACGTGACCTTCGACGCTTAGTTTTTTGAAAGGAATTGTGGCCGCACATCCCGTGTTCAATCCCACCACTCGCGGCCCCCACGCGAGTCGACGTCGCGCGGCCTCGGACAGCTCAGCTTCGGTCAGCTGCAGATGATAAGCGTCGCGAAGCCATGGTCCAAGCTCAAGAGCTTCCACCATCAGCTGCGTCTCAGGCTTTCGATTCACGTGGAATTTGAGGTGATCGCTCAGGCCAATGCGCCAAAGCTCATCGGCCGCTGGTGTTGCGGGCAAAATCGCCGCCGACATTGGATCAACGCGAAAGCCGAAAACTTGCTCAGCTTCAGTCATCGCCATCACGCCCGCCGCGGCAATGCTCTTATCGATGACGAGTGCGACGTCGAACCGAAGCGCGCGAAGTTGAATCAGATCGCGGCCATCTGTGGTGATGAGTCGATCAATCAGCGGATGATGGCGAAGCAGCACATCGGCTGGACGATCCGTCACCCAAGTGATGTGCGCATTGGGATATTTGCGGCGAATGGCGGGCAGCAAAGTCGTCGATCGAACGACGGCACCGAGCGCCCCCAGATGCACCAGCAGCACGCGCGCGCCTGTGGGCTCATAGGCCGCGCAACTTTTGTCGCAAGTCTCACTTTTTCCGCAAGGCTTGTAGCCGGTGAAGTGTCGGCAATCGATGGGTAATTTGATTGGCCCAGCATCAATGTTCGCGACCGCGGAGGGATGAGGAGCCTGAGACTCTTTCGTCTTGGACATGAAGTCAGTATAGCGAAGCGGCACGCTCAGCGCCGTAGGCCAGAGGCCTCTAGGCTCCGAATCCAGACAATGGCTCAGGGCTTGATGGACTCCAGCGACCCGACGATCGTCCCGATTTTGATTTTGGACTCGATCCGCACCAAGTATTTTCGCTCATCCGCCGTCAGCCAAAACTGCGAGTCGCCGATGTTCTTGGCTTCGCCATCCTTCGTCGCCGTCGGTCGCACCACGAATGTTTCCAGCGGGCCAGCCTTGGTGCTGAGCTTCTCCTTACGAAGCACAGTGAACTCGACAATCAAATTCTCATTCTCGTGAGTGAGATGCATCTTGATCTTCTTGCCCACTGAAAGCGTGAAGCTACGAATGTACCAAAGCGCCGAAAAGATATTTTGCGCATAAGGCGGCAGCTCCCAGTCTTGCTTTTTCTCTTCGACGGATTTGTCGGGTTTGATTTTCTTGTCCCAGAAGAACACGCGCCCCTTTTGCTTATCATGGACGGCTCGAGCATCGCGAAGCAGCTTCGATTCTTTGACCGACAACATGTAGCTCAAGGGCTCGAGAGTTTCATAGTCCATGTAGACTTCGGCGTAATCATCGACTTTGTAGAACATCTCAAACACCGAAATCGTTTTTGCGACCGCGCGAAAACGATAGGCCGATCTTCCGTTCACTTCCACCATGGGCATGGTCTTTAAGATCAGCTCGCCAGCATCCACAGCGAAATAAGAGATGTTGAGCTTCACCTCTTCACCTGCGCGATAGGGATCGACTTTGGGGCGTCGACCTTCGAAGCCCTCGTCGTCTTCCAGCTCCGGCTGACGTCGTGTCGGCGCACTCGGAGCCGCGCTCGTCGACGTACCGGGCTTTTTGCCTTTCACTTTCGGAGTCGGCTTAGGCTTTGGGGTGGCGGTCGGTTTGGGCGTCGGCGTGGGAGAAGCGCCTTCCGGCAATGGTGTCGGCGTGGCGACTTCCTTGACTTGAATGGCCGCTTCAAACTCTTCGTTCTTCAGAATTTTTTCTGAGCCTTCCACTTGTAAAAAGCGCGAGGCACAAGCTGATAACAGCATCACCAGCGCGAATGCGATCGCCGATCGCTGCATGAAGCGCGAAGTCTCGACCCGCCCTGAAAGCTTTGAACTCAACCGAAGTTTTTCCATCGACGATGTATCCACATCCACTGCTCAGGATGCCGACGAATGATTTCTTCTATCTTACTTGTGTAAACCTGAGTCATGGCAGCGACGGCATGGGCATCAGGCCCTTGGTCGTGGGCTGACAAGGAAGCTTGTGGGTTCCAGGGAATCGGAGCCTCAAATCGACAGACGTGTCGACCGTCGTCGAGTCGATAGGTGTAGGACGGCACGACCGGCGCGCCGGTTCGCTCCGCCATAATGGCCAGTCCCATGGCTGTTCCGGCCTCCCGACCAAAGAAGGTCGTGCGACAACCGATCGGCGGTCCCATGAATTGATCGAGAACGAAGGCGACGATTTCGCCTCGCCGCAGTGACTTGAGAATCTCAAAGCTCGACTTCTCTGGCGCGATGAAGCGTGTTCCATGCGCCGCGCGCATCCCGAACCACAACTCGTTGAGCCACTGTGCGCGAAACAACTTGGAGATGAGATTGATTTTGTAGCCGCGTCGAGAAAGTGCGGCGACCGTGAAGTCACCGTTGCCCAAATGTAAGGACAGCATCAAAACACCTCGGCCCTGCGCCAAAGCCGATCGCATGTGCTCCTCACCTTCAAATACAAAGCGCGTTTCAGCTTCAGCGAGCGTAAAGCCAGGGAAAAGCGCAAACTCAATCAAACCACGCCCCATATGCTCCAAAGACCGGCGCGCCAGTTGCGTCGCTTGGCTTTTGGTCAATTCGGGATAAGCCTTTCGAATATTGTCGATCGCGACTTGGCGACGGATGCGTAACACATCAAACCAGATCCAACCCAGCATTCGACCCAGGAAAATTCGCAGCGACTCAGGGCAGGCACGCAAGATCGCCGCCAAGCCTCTCCCCAAAGCACCGAGTATTCGCTTAAGCGCCGAAGACATATTGATCCAAGTCCTGCAATGAAGTCGACAATCGCGGCACCGCCTGCACTTGGGCGGCGACCAGGCCTAAGTCTCCGAGCGCGGGCAAGAGTTTGTAATAGTCTTTACTTGTTGTGACCACGCGCTGAATCCCCGAGGCGATCGCAAAGTTTCGAATCTCAGCGAGATGCGAAGAACTGTAAGAGTGATGATCTTTGAAGCGAAAGTGACGTCGCACTTTAAGGCCATGCGCTTGCATCATTTTCTCAAAAAGCTCGGGCCTCGCAATTCCGCTCACCAGCAAAACCTCGTCTTGATAGCGCGGCAACACCAGCTCTTGCTCCCAAATCTGCACGCGCTCGCGAGGCAACCAATCCGAAGCTCGACGAGCCAGCGCCTCAGCACGGTCTTCGCCCGCTTGATCCACCTTGGTGACCAGCACAAAACTTGCGCGCGAAAGCGCGGACCAGCCTTCGCGCATGCGGCCGCTAGGTAAGCCTCGCCAATGCAGATCCGGAGTCGTCGCATCGAGCAGCACCAAATCCACATCTCGAGCCAAGGCGAGATGTTGAAACGCATCGTCGGCCAGCACCAGATTCACGCCGCGCTCGACAAGACGTTCGACGGCGGCCACACGTGAGTTGGCGACCGTCACCGGCAAGGCCAGCTCGCGCACATACATGCAAGGCTCATCGCCAAACTCACGCTCAGGTTGCTCAATGGTCAGCGAGACGTCTTGCACGCCACGCGAGCTGCGACCATAGCCTCGACTGGCGATGCCAACGCTCGCGCGATCTGACCAGCGCCTGGCCAAACTCAAAGTCACCGGCGTCTTGCCCGTGCCTCCCGTGGTTAAGTTGCCGATCGAGACCACTTTGCAGTGCGGGACGCGCGTCGAATGAAAGCCGGGCCATTGACCTTGATAGGCCTTGGCTCGCCAATTCATGATTTGCAAATACCCACGTCCCCAATCCACGGATTCAACCTCACCGATCGTCATGTCACTTAAGACTTCCGGAAAAACTCTTCCAATTCAGCCGCCACTCGCTGAGTCGCACCCTTTGATCCCAATCGCTTTTGAATTTCACCCAACTGTTGAGATTGATGTTGATATGCTTGCGGTGAAACCAGTCGACTCAATTCGCCCGCCATACGTTTCGGATTGGCCTCATCTTGAAACAACTCCACGGAAACCATGTCGTTCAGAATCAAATTCGACATGCCAAAGAATCGCGTCGAGCGAACTAAGCGCTTGGCCAGCCACGCGGTCAGCGGGTTCATCCGATACATGATCACCATGGGCTTTTGCATCAAGCCGACCATCAGTGTGGCCGTGCCGGAAGCGACCAGAACCGAGTCACAAAGCGAGATCATCGCAAAGGGTTCTTGTTTGAGAATCTGAATTGGAATTCGCGCGCTGGCAATCTCCTGCGCCAACCGCTCCCGCTCAATCGTCGGCGCGCAGAGAAGCGCCACTCGCCACTCAGGATGAGCCGCGATGAAAAGTTCGGCGGCCTGGATTTGCGCGCGCAAATGATGCCGCAATTCACTCTCGCGCGATCCCGGCATCAGCCCGAGCACCTTCAATTCGCCCGATTCACTCCGGCCCAAGCCACATCTCTCGCGCTCAAGTCGCAGCTTTTCCGGCGACCAAGGGAACTGACTCAATTCGTCCAGCAAGGGATGTCCGACAAAGCGAGCGTCGACATTGTGACCTCGATAGAAATCCACCTCAAAGGGGAACAAGACCAACATGCGATCGACGACTTTTCGAATGTGCTTCACGCGACTTTGCCGCCAAGCCCAGACTTGAGGAGAGATATAATAGATGACTTTGATGCCGCGCTTTTTCAAATCGCCGGCCAAACGCAAGTTGAAGTCGGGATAGTCCAACAGCAGGACAAAGTCGGGTCGGTCGCGATCGCACTCTGCCAAGAGCGCATGATACGTCCGACGAATGAGAGGAAAGTGCCGCAGCACTTCGGCCAAGCCGACGACGGCCAGCTCTTCACTTCGCCCAATACATTGAAAGCCCAAGGCTTCCATAGAGCGCGAGCCAATGCCGAAGGCCTCGATTTGCCGCCCTTGATCCCGCCAATACTCCAGCAATCTCTGCGCATACAGGCTGGATGAAGCCTCGCCGGCTATGATCATGACGCGGGATTTTTTCGGAGGCGGCACGCCGTTCACAGTTCAACGACTCCAAGTCGCTCGGCGACAGCCTCTTGAATTCGCGTCGCCAAGCGAAGCGCTTCAAGACCATCCTCACCACTGACCGCAACAGGGGTCTCGCCTCGGCAAGCGCGAACGAAGGCCGTGGTCTCGTTGAGCAGGGCATCGCCCTTTTCCAAACTCCAATGCTCAAACTCAAGCGGCAGCTCTTTGGCGTCAGTGACCGCACTCAAGTCCGTCGGCCATTCGCCGGCCGTCTTGGTGGTCAAATTCACATCGCCGGAACCGAAATCAATCGAAAGATATTGCTGACGTTGAAAGACGCGAAACTTGCGTGTCGCGGATTGCGAAACCCGACTGGCCGTCACATTGGCAATCGCGCCCGACTCAAACTCGATTCGCGCATTGGCGATATCGACCAGTTTGGTCAACACAGGCGTGCCGACGGCCGACACCGACTTCACCTTTGAGCGCGTGAGCGAAAGAATCACGTCGAGATCATGAATCATCAAATCCAGAATCACATCGACATCGACGCCACGAGGCTTAAACGGCGCGAGTCGATGACATTCGATAAACAGAGGCTTGAGGAGCTTTTCTTTGGCCGCCATCAGTGCAGGATTGAAGCGCTCGACATGGCCGACTTGCAGAACAAGACCGCGCGCTTTCGCCAGCGCCACGACTTCTTCAGCTTGCGCCAAAGTCGCCGTCATCGGCTTTTCAACGTTGACGTGCACGCCGGCGCTCAAAAAAGTTTTGGTAAGTTCGTAGTGCGCTTGCGTGGAAGCCGCAATCGTCACGGCCTGCACGCCCGCGTTGATCACATCTTGAACGGTAGCGAAGCTTCGTGAACCCAGCTCCGTCGCCACGACTTGCGCGCGCTCGCTGGACGCATCAAAGACACCAAGAAACTCAACTTCGCCGGACTTCGCAAGGGCCGCGTGCTTTTGTGCATGAAAGCGCCCCAAGTAGCCCACGCCGACAACAGCTGTTTTCAACTGAGCCGCTCCACCGCCGGCGACGCGAACTTTCGAACTTCCTGTTTCATTTTGTGTCGCCATGAGCCCTCCGTGATGATCGCCAAGACTCTCAGCCCTCTTCGCTTCGCTCGAAGATCAAGCGAACCTCGCGCGACCTTCGCGCTCAATCGAAACTGACCTACAAGGCCAAGCCTCGACTGGATTCCGTCGCAAATTTAATGAACGCGTCCAAAGCCGCACACGGAGGACACTCCTGCCGAATGCGAGCGATCGCTTCTTCCACCGTGCCCCCACCCTTAGTGATGATGCGGGTGGCACGCGCAATGGCTTCGACCGACTCTTTGTCGAAGCCTGACCTTTCCATGCCGATTTTGTTCGCGGCTCGCATGACAGCGTACTTACCCTGCGCGATCGTGAACGGTAGAATGTCTTTGTTAACGGCCGAGTCCCCAGCAATGAAGGCGTATTGCCCGACCTTCACGTACTGATTAAAGGCGCAAATGCCGCCCACTTTCACATGATCTTCAAAGATCACATGCCCCGCGAGCTGCGTGACATTCGCGATCACAACGTGATTGCCGATCTGACAATCATGCGCCAGGTGCGAATAGGCCATGATCAAACAATTATTGCCGACGCGGGTGACGCCGCCGCCTTTTGCCGTGCCGCAATTGATCGTCACAGCTTCACGAACGACGTTGTCGTTCCCCATACTCACGCGCGTGGGCTCGCCCCTATAGGACAAATCTTGAGGCGGTCCACCAATCGCCGCGCCGGCTGCAAAGCGATTGCGTTCGCCGACTTCGACGACGCCCCACTCGTTGCCCATGGAGACATGCGACTCTAAGACACAACCAGAGCCCAAGCGGACTTTGCCGGTGATAATACAAAACGGACCGACCACCACATCGTCGGCCAATTCCGCTTCTTTCGAAACCACACTGCTGGGATGAATGCGTGCCATATCTGCCGCCGTTGCTAAGATTGTTTCGGAAAGACTTTGGCAATGAGCTCAGCTTCCGAGGCCAATTCGCCATCGACGCTGCACTGACATTTCATCACCATGAGTTGCCCTCGATCACGAGTGATCTCGACATCAATGATCAACTGATCGCCGGGAATGACCGGCCGTCGAAATCGAGCATCATTCACACCTGCAATGGCCACATCCACTTCGTGGCCCTTGGGGTCCACCACAGCGAGGCAAGCCGCCTGTGCCATGGCTTCGATCTGCAAGACACCGGGCATGACAGGCCGATGTGGAAAGTGTCCGGGAAAAAATGGTTCATTGAGGGTGAGGTTCTTGAGCACGCGGCACTTGGTGCCCACATGATTTTTGGGATCCGGCCCGCGCTGCAATGTCAAAACTCGATCCACCAGCAGGAATGGAAAACGATGCGGCAGCAACCGTTGGATGGTCGCGGCATCGTAGACGACCGAATGAACGACCGAAGCTTTCTCTTTCATTGAACCGCTGGACGAAGTCATGAACTCACTCCCCAAGCTAAACAGGCCGCCGAGGCGGCCTCGCCACAGAACCTGGGCTATTGCTCAGGCTCTGCGGTTCCACAGCTCCAACTTACTTCTTTGCGCCTTCGTAGGCTTTGACCACATCGTCGGTGATGTCGACAGCATTCGATGTCCACAAAGTCGCGCGCTTATCCAAGACTGCCGAATAGCCGCCCTTTTTTCCGACTTGATCGATGATCTCTTCCATCTTCTTCGCGATCGGCTCGAGCATATCCTTCTCGCGCTTCTGAATCGCCGCTTGGCTTTCGGCAACGTCACGCTGGAACTTGAACTGCTCAGCTTGCAGCTCCTGGGTTTTTTTGCCGCGAACTTCATCCGACAAAGCGACTTTCTTTTTTTCCAGATCCTCGAACATCTTCTTCAAGTCAGCTTCGCGCTTTTGAAACTCAGTCTTCTTCTTTTCGAACTCTGACTGCAGTTCGCTCTTCATCTTTTTGCCGGCCGAGGTCGCCTGAATGGCTTTCTCAATATCCAGCACGGCGATCTTACCGTCCGCGTGGGCCGCGCCTGTCCAAGTCATCGCCATCGCCGTCAAAACCGCCAACACGCCTTTGTTCCAACGCATACTCACCACTCCTTTAATGATGCACCCTAAAAGGTGCGATTTCGTTTCTTAACTCAATCCAATTTCAAACACTCAAAACCTACCAACGCCCACTTCAACTCTCTAGAACGGCGAACCGATCGCGAACTGGAAGGTCACCGCGCGCTCATCAAGCTCAGGCTTTCTTTCCAACGGGAAGCCCCACTCAAACCGCAACGGTCCGATCGGAGAGAACCATCTGAAGCCAAAGCCCACGTTACTTCGATACTCAGACAGCGTGAGAATGTCGTCGGCATTACCGATGTCATAGAAGAACACGCCCTTGATGCCCGCCTCTTGAATCAACGGGAATTCAAGTTCAGCGTTGTAGTAGAACTGCTGAGTGCCACCGAATGGACGCAACGCCCGCAACTCAGCCGCTGCCGGCGAGAATCCCGCCGTGATCGAATCATTGTAGATCTTCTGCGAGCGCTTTCGTCGACCGATCGAATACCAATCGTAGCCGCGCAAGCTATTGGCGCCACCCAACAAGAACAATTCGTTGAACGGCGGCTCTTTGCCGGGCTCGTTGGAGCGAATGAAGCCATAGGTCAGGTTGTTGCGGAACACCACTTCCCAAAAGAGCTTTTCATACAGTCGCCCCGTCGCAAAACCCTTGGTGTAGCGCTTTTCACCGCCCAGTCCCGCGTACTCGAGCGACAAAGATCCGTACAAACCCTTGGTCGGCGAGAACCTGTCGTTGCGTTCGTCGTACTCCAAAGTGATGGTGGCCGACGAGGTCAAGCCGTTGGGATTACCTTGCGGATTAGGGTTGGTATCCGTGGGAACAGGGAAAAGGTCCGGATCACCAAAGCGCGAGTCCAAACCGATTTCCGTGTGATCCAACTTGTAGCGCAAGAAACTTCTGAGGAAGCGCGTGATCGGATAACCCACGCGAAGCGCACCACCCTTTTTGGTTTCTTCGTATTCTGTGGTCGATCGCTTGGACTGATAGGCGTCCACGCCCACCGACCAATCCGTATCGTAGAAATACGGCTCGGTGAAATTCAGGTTAAACAAAGATTGATTGCGCGACAAATCGATGGAGATGCCGAGCTTCTGACCGCGACCAAAGAGGTTAATCTGGTTCACCGAACCATTAAAGATGAACTGCGAATACGTCGAGTAACCCGCGCCGATCTGAATGGAACCGGTGTTACGCTCTTTGACCACCACGTCGAGATTCATCAAGTCCTGATTCTCGGTCGGCGTCGACGCATTGAAGTTCACTTCATCGAAATAACCTAAGCGCTTGACGTTATCGAGCGACTCGCGACGACGAGTTTCGTTGTAAAGTTCACCTTCGCGAATCAACAACTCACGGCGAACCACTTTGTCGCGGGTCTTGGTGTTTCCCACCACATTGATGCGTCCGAAATAAACTTTATTTCCCTTATCGATCTCAAACGTCAGATCGATCTCTCGGTCTTTTTCGCGATAGCGCGTGCGCGGGATCACGTTCGCATACGCATAACCAAGGTCGCCATACTTCGCCTGCAAAGTGCGGATGTCCTTCAGCAAAGCTTCGTGCTCATACCACTCTTTGCCGTCGATCTCGATCGACTCATCCAATTCGGATCGCGGAAACAAAATGTCGCCGGCAAAGTCGACGGCGCCCACTTTGAAGCGCTCGCCCTCTTCCACGCGAATGGTGATGTAAATGCCCTTCTTGTCCGGTGTCACATACACTTGCGGACGATCCACCTTCACCTGCACATAGCCTTCGCTAAAATACAGATAGTTGATGACCTGCACGTCGCGATCAAAGGCATCTTGCTTGTAACTTCCCGACGAAGAGATGAAGGAGAAGAAACCGCCTTCTTGCGTGGCGAGTGCGGACTTGATGCGCCCATCGGTCAGCGCCTTGTTGCCGAGAATTGAGATTCGCTTCACTTTCACTTTCTCATTCTCTTCGATTTCAAAAATCAGTTTGACGGCTTCGTCACCACGGGCGTCGACACCCGCGGACTCGATCTTGGAATTCACGCGCGCCAAAAAGAAGCCCTTGTCTTCATAGAGCTTCTGCACCTTCTCCACGGCTTCACGGATCTTCTGCATGTTGAGAATTTCAAAAGCTTTGATCCCAGCCGCTGTGCGCACATCGTCCGCACTCACTTCCGAAGGACCGCGAAACACCACTTCGGCAATCGCCGGCTTTTCGACCACCTGTAAGATGAGTTTGATGCCGCCTTCGACATTTTCTTGTTCGACACGAACGTCATAGAAAAAGCCGGTCTTGAACAAAGCCTGCAAATCCTCGCGTATTGTCGCCGCCGAAAGGCGCGACCCGACCT
>DDUL01000064.1:43007-43574 GCA_002344785.1 Bdellovibrionaceae bacterium UBA2339 | reverse complement strand
GGATAGCAGCGTTTCGGAAGAACAATTCAGTGCTTCAAATCAAAATTGGTCTGGATGGTGTTCTCGACCAGATGGAAGTAGGCGCGGATCAAGAGATCTCGCTTCTCCTCGGGCAAGTTGTCGACGAAGCGCTCTTTCTCGGCGATCGTCTTCTTCTCAAGGAAGGTCGTGAGAAGTTCCTGCACGCGGCCCATGTTCTCGATCGTAAAAAAGGCTTGCTCGTCCGTAGGTGTTCGCAACACGCGCGTCACATCGCGAGAATCAAACATGAAGTGGACGCCGAGAGTGCTTTGGTGGATCAGGTACTCGATCAAAGTGGTGTCTTGATCGCCGCCTTTGCCTTTGGATTTTGTGGTCGCCAAAACTTCTTTGGGTTGACCTCGACCTGGACCTCCGGGACGTCCCGAATTTTCGCCCATACGCCTCCCTGCTTTAATGTCGTCGCTTCATTCCGTGAACCGACGCAAACTGTTCCCAACAAGTTCATTGTGAAGTTGTGTCTCAGTCTGGATCAAACAAAATTCGCGTTGGCTCAACGCCGCAGCGAAATCTCAAATTGAGTCGATC
>DDUL01000064.1:593-42788 GCA_002344785.1 Bdellovibrionaceae bacterium UBA2339 | reverse complement strand
TTGAGTCGATCCGAACTGGACCAGCTCTGGCCGCGAAATTCGCACTTCAGTTCGCACCAATCCGAGTTCACCTCGCCGCTCAATCGGCTTGAGATTTATGGATCACCAAAAATTCGCCTATTTGACTGTGTGGCGATGCGCCTTACACTTAAAGTAGGCCCGGGTGCGAATTTTGCTGCCTCATGCACCGGCGCCGCAGCCGGATTCTGCCGGAGAAAAGGAGCCTGAGACCTTAACGATCACCCCTGTGATGGGAAAGTTCGGTGCTCCGAGTGGATGGAGCAAAGTTCATTTCAAGATCGCAGCGGGGAGGAGCCTGAGTCGCATCATGTCCTTCGCAAGTTGAGATGTGAGCCGCTCGGGGAACCCGCGACCTTGGTCGGGTCCGCGACGACGCCAACAGTTCAGACTCGGAGGAGGTGCCTCATGGGCAAACCGGCCTTCAAACGACAATCAGAGTCAGGGGGACGCGTGTCTCAAGGTAGAGTCGGCGCTCGGTCCAATCTTTCTTCCAACTCTAAACGCTCGCGCAAAGTGCAAGCGAGCATTCGTGAAGCGAACAGCGATTCAAACCAAGATCGGCCAAAACGCATCGTCATCGACGAAGCCAAGGGCCTGGTCTTCGAAAGTGAACGCGATCTCTTCAATCACTTTTTACCGCAAATCGAAATGCTCGAGCGCGAGGTCACTGAACATCGGCAGACCGATGACATCGAGACCAAGGACTTCGCTCAGTTCGAGCCGCTGTTGCAGCAGGTGCTGAACGACCCTGACGAAGTCTGGGAAGACGCGGTCTCACTGCACGGCGCGAAGGTCACCAGCTATGTCGGCCACTATGCCGTCGGCCGCGAGGAAATGCCGGTTTACTATGTGGCCTTGGCTTACTCGGTCAGCGGCACGGCCCGCTTTGTTTACTTGCATTTTCCGTCGACGGATTTGAAGCTCGTGGATCGGTTCCGCAGAGGAGAATTGGTGTACGACCGAATCGCGAAGGAAGTCGAGAAGGGCGCGCTCGAAGGCGATGCGCTCACTGAAGGAGACGCGCTGGCGGTTGGCCTTTACAAGGCGATGCTGGCACTTCGCTCGCCTGAGGATTTGGTCGAAGACAAATTTCAAGACTCCGTCGAGCTTCGTGAGCCGACCATCGAGGACCCCGACGAAATTTGGCGCAACGTCGACTTGAGCGGCAACACGCTCGTGACCTTCGTCAAACATCACGAGGACGCCGGCCGCGGCGGCCTGTGGTACATCGTCGTGACACTCGAAGATCAAGCCAGCTCGAGCCATGCCTTGCTCTTCAGCTTTCCGACCCAAGACGAAAACCTTGTGGATCGCTACCGCCATGGCGAAAACCTCCAGGCTGAGGAAGTGGTGCAAGAGGCCTCGCACTGAGATTTCAGCCCGAGGCTTGGCCCTAGCCGAGATGTCGGATCAAGTCTCATCTAACCAAAACTAACAAAGCCCCACGCCAAACGGCGCGGGGCTTTTTCTTTCTCCCTGGCGCTCAGGCTTTCCAGCCCCTGGCCCGCGAGCCCGCCAATAGGTCGCTAAGCCTCGTATTTTTTGCACCTAAATGATGACCTGATCACGGGGAGCGGAACCCAAATGCTCGCTCGAACCCTCTTCGATCGGCGATTTAAATCGCTTGTTGCGGCGTCGAGATCCCAGTGATTTGGGCCTCCTCGCAAGCTCTCGATTCGATCGCCATTCATCGATTCGCTCCTGGAGCGCCTCGATCAATTGCGAGACCCCGTTCATGAGGTTCAAATCAAAGGCCCTCGCGAAGAATCGACCAGCCGCCGAATTGAGTTGTGCGTGGAGTGAGTAAACGCGTTGAGCCTTTCGGATCTGCACCGTGAGATGCGATCGATAGGGAGCGAACTCAAGGAGTTCCAGGAGCCTCGAGCGAATCTCTCGCTCATGATTTCTTTCCGCCTCGAGCCCTCTAAATTTCAATTCTAAGCTCGCGCCGATCAAATCATCGCGAAGTGATCCAAAGTTTGCTGTGTTGGAATAATCGCCGATCGCGTTCGATACCTGGTGTGCGTTAAACTCGGGCTTGTCTATAATCATGATGCACCCTCCTTTTAAAAAAAAGAATTCCTCAGCACGATTCGCAGTAAATGGGTCGTGTTCAATACGCATTTAACTGAAGTATCTGTCTTTTGAACTCCACCTCCTCGATGTACTCATGCAAAGCCATCTCGACCTTCGCCGTAAAGCAAAGGCGCGCTTTGGTGAGGAGTTGTGTTCGATGAGGGTTCCTGTCAAGCCCCTAACTGGCGCTGCTAACTGTTGAAAATTCCCCCGCATCAAGTTGCAGCGTGCGCGACCGTGCTTGCGATTGAGTTTGCCGTTTCAATAAATGGCCGCGCGACTGATTTTAATATAAATCCGAATTTGTCTCGCGAATGGCGAAGACCCTGCGGCTCAAGATCCGGGCTAAGATCAAGTTCACTCAAATCTGCAGATGTAGTTCGCCCTTGCGATTCACTTCATCGCGAGGAGGTGGTTGTTGTGGTAATACGCATAGATCGTGAGGATGTCCCTCAATCCCCTAAGTGTCTTAAATGTGCACCAGGTCTTTTTAGACAGAGATTTGATGTTGTCCTTAAACATCGCAATCGTGTGATTGATCGTGAACAAAGGATCATGTCCTCCTTGTCTCAGTTCTCCGTAGTCTCCCGTACGGGGCCGCATCGCCTTGAATCTCAAATGTGTCGCATCCGGAAAGTAGGTTCTGACCAGCGGTGGGTAAGCATGATGCTCGTCGGTAATGAGCACGCAATCGTGTGCCGCGAGACTTTGCAGTTGCCTAAAAAACAGGCGGCGCTCTTCGGACCTACAGTCGGGCCGCGGGCCGTACTTTTTTAGGCCCTTTTTTCCAAGTTTTCCCACCGCAGGAAACTCCGCAAATCCAAAGGCGAGCACGTGGCGCCGATCGCTGACAGCGAGCATGATCGAGATGCGTTTTGAGCGAGCGTGAATGAATGTCTCCATCTCATCGAAGTAGAGGATCTTTTCCGGCGTGAGATGTGGCTTTTCGGCGAGTCCAATGAGCCGAATGCAATCGGCTACGCGCCGAACGGCACGCGCCACTGTGTGGCGCGACGCCTGATATTGAAATGCGATTCGTCGCTGGGATTTCGCAGAGCTGATCTCGTGAATGACGATGCTGCAAAGATCGAGTCGCCGCAAACGCCATAGCGGCGAGCCCGTGGCGAGCGTGAAAGTGCGCCGACATCGCGTGCAGCGATAGCGCTGCTGGAGTGAGCCGTCATTGTTGCGAGCGAAACGGCCGAACCGATGAACTCGAGTCGGTCGATCGCAATAGGGGCACTCTGGTCGCAAGGCTTGATTCGATGGCATCGTGGGCCTGGGCAGGCAAGTTCCACGGCCATCTCAAGACTTCGCTAATTCTCGCTCAACTCACAGTAGGGTCGAACCGCGGACGCATTTTTCAACAGTCACTGGCGCCAGTTACGAAAAAGGCCGAGAAACATCCTGTTTCTCGGCCGCGTCTCCCTGGGCACACAAAGGGGGGGTGTGCACCCAAGTTCTCATTTGATAATTCTTTAGAAGCAGGCGCTTCCGGCGCGACTCTGCCACTCTTGCTCACTTAAGTTCGAACTGCGTTGCGAGTAGAACGGATGGAGTTGCGCCAACACCAGAGGCTTTTCAGCAGCATAGCGGTTGGGGTTTGCTAAGAAGACCGGTAGCAGAACATCCGCCGATCCGATGGTGCTGCTGCCGTCGTAGAGGACGATCTTCAGTGCTTGCCAGTTGTAGTCCAGGCCATGCAGCGTGATCGTCGTCTTCGAGAAGAAGTCGAGGGCCGTCGTGCCCGTCATGCTGTTTCGTGAACGAAGGTCCGCGATCTGCCGAGCATTGATGGAGGTCATGAAGTCCGAGATCGGCGACACGGAGCCGTTGCCGCTTTCAAAGCGAAACTGCACGGGGTTGGGATCGAGCTCTGTGCCACCCGATGAGTTGGTGCGCCAACGGAACATTTGAATGTAGTAGTTGGCGTTGGAGTCGAAGCTTTCGTTGAGTGTGCTAAAGCGCAGGCGCACGACGTCTTCTTGAAGTGTTCCATTGTAATAGTAGGTGGTGATTTTGCCGGACATGCGCGTGCTGGTCGTATCAAAGCCAACGCACTCGGCCTGGGCTGATGTGTTCGACGGCAGTGGTGTGCCTGAAATCACCGGGCCAGAGCCAGAGCTTGAAGCGGTGGCGCGAGGCTGAACTTTAGCTCCGCAAGCTGAAAGCAACATGAGCACGGCAGCTAATGCCATCAGGCGCATGGCCTTCTCGGTCCACAAGGCTTCACCTTGCAATGTCATCGAGTTCTCGATGTGGGCTTGGATCTGTTTCATAACTTCCCCTTCTCCTGTTGAGCTTCGCGTCCGGCGTTGCTCGTGAGCGCCTTGAGCGCTCTTGAACTATGTGATGACTCAAAGGAGCAAGGGCGAGGCCAAAGCGTAATTTTGATTTCTGACGAGAAATCAGCTGTTTAAGCTTGCTTTGCTGTTTCAATTTGAGACGCTTGAAAAACTCAGGCGCCCTGCGGGCTCGCGCAAGAGTGCCACTTTTGGGCGAGTCGCAAGTTTGTGGCGAAGCGAATTGTCGGCGCCAAGTCGAAGACAAGCTGGGCTGGCCGTTGAATGGCGCGATGGCTCAGGCGACGGGCGGCGACAGAGGAGAAACACATGCAGCGAAGTGGTGGATTTCCCAAAGGATCTTGGAAGAGTGTCGAGCGATTCGACAGCTGTCGGTGGTCCACGCGAAGTGGCGTAGCGAATTTGTCGCGGCTTACACTGGTGTTGGGCGCGGCGTGCGTGTTGGCGGGCTGCTCGGGGCTACCCAAGGCCGGCGAGCGCCTTGAGGCATCGAATGTTTTGGATCTCAAAGAAGTGAAGTTGGCAGCGCCGACAGAGTTGAACTTGAAAGCAGAGCTCAACACCACCGAGAAAGTCGATTACCTGCATCGCAGTGCCAGCCGATCATTCGAGAATCAAGAGTTGCGGCATGAGCGCGATGAGACGGTCGAGTTCACCGCTGAGGCTTTCACGGCGAAGGTTGAACCTGAGCATTTCACACAAGTTGTTCGTGTGACTCGCAAAGAAGGCAGCGTGGATCTTCACGACTTTGCGATGCCTGAGCCCGGCGAGCATCTCGAGATCAGCTTGACGCCGAAAGCGCAGATATTGCGCGCGTCGGATTGGCCTCGCAATTCGATTTTCTATGTGCCGCCGGTTTCTTTGCCGGCGGGGCCAGTGAGTGTCGGCGACACTTGGGCGATGCGCGCGCAGTGGGCGGCATTGGCGGATCAGGTTCCCTATGAGCTGGATATGGTGTCGATCCTTAAGCGCTTCGTGACTTGCGGTGACGACACCTGCGCGGAAATTGAAGTCAGCGGTGAAGTTGCGATGAGCCGCGATTTGCAGATGTCGATGCAGCAAACTGTTTTGTTCAAAAGCGAATGGCGTGGAACTTTGTTGTTTGCGCTGAAGGCCGGCACCGTCGTTTGGTCGCGCGTGGATAGTGAAGAGTTGTTCGCATTTGAGCGAGTTCGCCGCGATGTTCGTTCCTGCTTGGAGGCTCGGCTTGTGGAGCCGACGAAACTCATTCCGGGCGGCAAGTTCACTGGGCCTGCTTGTGAGAATTTCCGTACGGGATTTGCCAGCGCGACAGTGGCGGGAGATGGCGCGGGTTCTCCGCGCCCTTGATTGAGCTGAATTTTGTTTCTGAGATCTTAGCGGCCAAACAGTCCGCCCAAGATGCCACCGATGTTCACGCCACCTGCGCTCACGCTCGGCGGTTGGCGGCCAGCATCTTGAAGTGCCTTGAGGCAGCTCACCCAGCTGAGGCGATAAGTTTGAATCAGGCGACCGTCGGCTGAGTCCACGGACATCATACCTCCGCGGTGGCCTCCGCCACCAGCAAGGCGAATCGAAGATTTCAATTCAATCTTAGTGTTTTCTTTGGCGGGTAAGCAGTTGAGAATTTGCGGACCTTGGAGCGGACGAACTGTGGAGAGCATGTAGTCTTGTGAGATGGGACCCACCCAGCGCTGAAAGCCGAAGCTTTGATTGAAGCCGATGCGTGTTGGTCCTGAGCTGAAATCAATTTTCTGTTCGGCACGAACGCCATGATCCAAATGAATGTGGCCTCGGAAGTCGACAGAGTCCACTGCGAATGACCAAAGACGTGGCTTCTTCAGTCGCAAAGTCACATTGCAATTGCGACGTTCTTCACCCACGCCGCCGCCCACGCGCGCGGTGAAGGCATCATAGAGCACGGTCAAGGTGCTGGCGTCGGGAGAGAGAATGGCCGTCACCGTGCCTTGTGGACAGCCGTCTCCACCATAGTCGACGGACTGAACTTGAATGTCTCGCGCATCAAAACGCGATCCGCGCACGAGGTCTTCGAGCACATTGGCCTTCGCGGCAGTGGACATCGCGCCGCTGGCGATCACGGCCAGAGTGAGAAGGTGAAGTCGGAAGGAGTTGAGGGTCTGGGGTGCGCGCATGTTGAGCTCCTGACGAGTGTGACGGACCGATGTTTGAACTTTCTGAACTCTCGCTCGCTCCAGGGGAGACGGCGAGGTGTTAAGGGGCTGAGCCAAGAGCATGCCAAGCGAAACGGTGGCGTTTCGACACTTCCGTTGGCAGACTCTAGGGTATGTTGTCAGGATTTTGGGGAGAAAAACCGCGACGCACGCAAGCCTTGGCTCTTGGGTTCGCGATTGTGCTTTTGAGCTCGCGCGTTTTGCACCTGCAGTCGTGGCCACTGACGGGATTTTCTCTCTTTGATCGACCTCGTGTGGGCGATCAGATTCAAGCGTTTGCCTTCCGATGTTCATCGCTCGACTCTTTCGCAAACTCTCTCGCAGCACCTTCTACGGTTCCTCACATCGCGCCCGCCCACTTCTATCCGCAGTTCTTCATGGATCCCTTTCTTGTGGACAGAGTTGTGAGCGGTGAGCTGACAAAAGCAGCAGCGCCAAACACAAGTAGCATCAACTTTCAGCACGATCGCGCGAAGTTGTTGTTGGCGGCAGTGGGTGAGGAGTTGATGCGGATCTCGCAACAACCGACGCATGGGGTGCAATGCGAATTGGTGAGGCGCGCGACCCGCTTTGATCCTCATACGCGTAAGACTTGGGTTCGGGACGTTCAGCTTTGGGTGAGCTCACCTCGAGGTGAGCCATGAAGTTACTGACTTGGGTGAAGGGTTTTGAGCGGCAAAGTTTTGTGCCGTGGATTCCCAGCATTTTATTTTTTCACGCAGCGACTTTGTGGCTGAGGCCGCTGGCGACTTGGGTTTGGCAGGCGCCAACGAGCGCGGATCGAGGCGTGCCGGCGACGGGGATGCTTGACGGCGTCGCGGAAGCTTCAGCGACTTTAGCAGGTTCAGCTCAATTCGTTCACGCCACTGAGCTTGTCGCGAGTGGGGAGTGGACGAGGTGGACGGCGCTTCTACCGGCAGCGGGGCTTGCGCTGTGGATGGCTTGGCGACTTCGACCACAAGGGCAAACTTGGCCCGTCATCACTCGTCGAATGCAAATTGAGATGGCACTCACCTGTGCCGCAGGCTTGTTGGCGCTTCGCGAACTCAATGGCGGCCTGATGGCGATCGAGGTGCGCTATTTTCCGCACTTTGAAGTGATGAGTTGGTGGATCTTGGCGTGGCTGACGGCGGCGCTTGCCTGTGGGGCTCGATGGACAACACCCATCCTCTGGCGGGGAGCGAGCGCGATCTTGGCTTGGGGATATTTTGCGGCGGCCTGGGCGAAGCTTGAAGGTGTGGGCTTAGGCGCATGGCTTGAAGGCGGAGTGATTCAACACTTGGTCACGCGTTCTTACTTGATATCGAATTCGGCATTTGCGGAGTCTTTGTTTCAACTCCAGGAGCAATTGCCGATTTGGAGTTGGCTCGCAGCGGCCACTTTGTTGTGGGAGATCATGGCGCCCATTGGATTTTTTAGACGAGATTTGAGCCCAAGATTTTGTCGGCTCTTTTGTGTAGGTGGGGTGGCGTTTCACTTTGGCGTTTGGCAAGCCAGCGGTATCAACTTTCTTTGGCCTTGGGCGATCCTTTATGTCGTGGTGATCGCCGACCTTCACATCACTTCAGCTGCGCCCAAGTGACGCCATCGCCACCGTGATCTGGCGTGCCGGCCTTCCAGCTTTTCACATAAGGAGAGCGCGACAGATGCGCGCGCAAATTGCGCTTGAGTGTTTCCGTGCCGTGACCGTGAATGATTTTGACGCGAGCTTCGGAATTGAGAACGGCGGCGTCCAGCTGGCTTTCAAGTTGCGTGATCGCCTCTTCGGTGGTCTTGCCGCGCACATCGACGACGCGTTCTTGATCGAGGAGGGTCACTTGAACACCGGAAGCGCGACGTAAAATACTCTGCGTCGGATTCTGCAAGGACTGCGGTGGGCGCAGCTGCTCCCAGTGCAGGAGAAGGCGCATCGAATTGACGAGAATGGGAATCTCGCCCTTTTTGTTGGCTTTGCCTTGAATCAAGCCTTCGTGATTCATCGACGGCACATAAATCTTTGAGCCCGGCGGATAGATTTTCTCGAACTCTTCGAGAGTCTCAATTCGCTTTCTCGCTTGGCCAGAGCCGGTGGGTGCTTTGACGATTTCGGGAAGCTCGCGTTTGACCTCGTTGAGGCGCTCATGTCGTTTGAAGACTTCTTCGGCGCGTGCGGCCTCGATCATTTCATCAATTTTGCGTTCCGCCTTTTTTACGCTGCGCTCAAGCCACTGATCGCGATCGCGGCGGAAGTTCGCCAGTAGCTCTTGATATTTGCGTTTGCTCTCTTTGGTCTCTAGCAGCTCGGCGAGCAGTTCTTGTCGTGCGCGCGTCAGCTCTTCTTTGAGAGACTCCATTTCGCTCAAGTGCAGTTGGCGCGCCTTCGCCTCAGGCGAGAGGAAGTCGAGCGCGCGCTGAAGTAAAGTCTCATCGACACCGACGCGACGAGCCGTTTGTAGCGCCAAGCTTTGCCCGGGAACACCGAAGAAGAATCGATAAGTCGGTTGCCCGGAATTTTGATCGTATTCCAGTGAACCATTGGCGACACCGCTGTCTTCTGTCCATCCCGACTTCAGCGGGCCGAGGTGGGAGGTGATGACCGCGAAAACTTGGTTCTGCGCAAAGCGCTCGATGAAACTTCGCGCGAGGGCCGAGCCCTCTTCGGGATCTGTCGAGCCGCAAATTTCGTCGACCAAGAGCATTCGGTCCGCACCCTTGCACTGTGCGGCTTCGTTGAGTTTGGTGACGTGCGCGGCGAATGTTGACAGCGCGGCATCAACACTTTGCTCGTCACCCACAGCGATCTGCAACTCACGGAAAAAAGGTAGGCGCGAGCCTTCCTCAGCGCAGATCGGCAGTCCACAACGGGACATTTGCGCCGCTAGGCCCACACTTTTGAGCAGCACAGTTTTGCCGCCGGCGTTGGGGCCCGACAAAAGCAGAATCCGATGATTCGGATTGAGCTCAACACTGTTGGAAATCACTTTGCTGCCATTGAGAACGAGAATGGGGTGCCGAAGCTCTCTGAGGGCGAGTCGATCCTCAGTGAACTCAGGGCGGTGAGCGTGCAGAACTTCCGCGAGTTTCGCTTTTGCAAACAGCACGTCCATCTCCAGCAGTGCGGCCTGCGAGGACAGAAATTCGCCGACTTTGCCGCGCAAATACTGCGAGAGCAGAGTCAGCAGGCGTTCGATTTCCGCTTCGATCTCGGCCTCGATTTGCCGAAGTTGATTGTTGAGCGGAACGACGTCGTCGGGCTCCATGAACACGGTTTGTTTGCTTTGGCTTGAGCTGTGGATCACGCCGGGGAAATGATGCTGCATCCCCGAACGCACCGGAATCACCCAGCGACCTTCGCGCGTGGTGACGAACTTCTCTTGCAGCAAAGCTTCCATCTCATGCGCTTTGACGAGGCGTTCGAGAGTCGCATGCAAAGCTTTGGTTTGATTCTGCTGTTCGCGATAGAGATGATGCAGGGCCTCGCTCGCATCATTGCGGATCTCACCACTCGGAGTCATGAGGTGATCAATTGCGGAAAGCGGCTCGCGCGCATCCATCAATTGGCGCTTCATTGCCTGAGCCCACGAGCCGTCAAAACCTTTGAGCACCTCGCTGAAACTCAAGACCTCAAGACAGAAGCGACGAACATCGCGAAGCTCAAGTGTGGTGAGGACAGCCTCGCGCTTAAGGCGCGAGTGCCAAGTTGAAAACAAATCGAGACTTTCCGCGAATGGGCGTTCGCCCATGGCGAGGATACTTCGCGCTTCATCGATGTCTCGAAAACTCGTGCGAGCGGCGTCCGCATTGGGGCAGGGGGAAAGTGCTCGTAAGTCCGCTCGCGCGGGCTCGCTGGTTGCCAGGCTTTCAAGGCGCTTGAGAATTTCGGGCCAGTCCAAGGCTTGTGCAAATCCCGAGTAGGTGGACTTGAGCGAGCTAGGGTTAACATGCACGTTACTCTGAACGTTGCTCTGAACATTACCCTGAACATTAGCCTGAACGTTTCCGTTGGCGCTTGCCGCCAAAGCCGTAGTTCCTCCACCGTTCATAGGCTTTCCCGATTGTGTGCTCATACGGCTTTTGTCTTAACTCGATTCATCGGACGAATCCAAGCTGAAGCCGCAAGTGCTAACAGCGCCAGGCTCATGAGCCACGGCGAATAGCCGGCGATGCCTGTGTAAATCGTCAGTTCAGGCGATGC
Source organism: Bdellovibrionaceae bacterium UBA2339 (assembly GCA_002344785.1). GTDB lineage: Bacteria > Bdellovibrionota > Bdellovibrionia > Bdellovibrionales > JAMPXM01 > UBA2339. The sequence goes on along the minus strand of DDUL01000064.1, from coordinate 32,043 downwards.
TTGATAAGGGACATCGTAAATTCCATACCACTCTTTATCTATAGGCGACCAAGGCAAGATCTTCCCGTCGGCAAGAATCACCGTCGTGATCCCTGTGTTGGTCGAGCGCACCAACGGTCGGCGAACTTCGATGGCGCGAGCGAGCGTCATGTAGAGATGTTGGTAGGGCTCAAAATGTTTTCCGAACCAAGAATCATTCGTGACGTTGGAAATCACTTGCGCGCCTTTTTTTGCCAGTCCCGCCGTGAACCATGGATACAGTGATTCTAGACAAATTTGCGGACCCCATTGGATTCCCGCAACATTCATCGCCGTCGGCCCAGGGCCTGGCCCAAAAGATCCGAGGCCGGGAAACAACCACTTTTGATAGGGTATGATGTCGGAAAACGGGAAGCGCTCGCCGAAAGGAATGAGAATGGATTTGCGATAGGCGGTCTGCGTGATCTCGCCATCGCGATCCAAAACAAAAAAACCATTGAAGGACGTTTTGCTGGCGCGGTCATAGGAGTAAGCACCTGTCACCACCGGCACGCCGCGAGTTTTCACGAATTGGCGAACGATCTGACCTACGGCCTCGGTACGAAATTCATTTTCCAAAAAACCCGGCACGGCGGTCTCGGGCCAAATCAGCAGCTGTGCTTCTGGGTGTCGGTCCAAAGCCTCGGCCGATAGCCGCGTGTACTTTTCGGCAAGTGGTCGAGCAAAATCAGCATTGTGCTCGGCAATCAGCTTGTCGTAGTTGCCGACATTACCTTGAATCGCCAGAACCTTGAGGCTGTGGCTGGCTTGTTTCCAAGGCTCAGAGCGCCCGAGGCCAAGCAACTGAATTAGCAAGAACACACTCAGCGCCGCACCCGCCCACTTTGCGGCGTGAAGCCAGCTTCCGCTTTGCTGGCGGGCGAGCCACGCGAGCGCAAACAGAGCGTTTGCGAGAAGTGTCACGAGATTGAGTCCTTCAAAGCCAATCACATCGGCAAACTGCGCGCCCGGCCAGTCCATCCATAGCCAGGTGTAACCGAGATGCCATGGAAAGATGGACGGCCAAAGACTTTCGATGAGCGCGAAAATCAAGAATCCAGCCGCAAGTCGCGACCGCTCACCGAGCACGCGCCCTCGCTTTCGCAATTGCCAAGCCAGTGCGACCAAGCCCACGCCGGCCAGTGCGTAGTATAAATGCGCGATGCTCGCAAAGGCGATGAGCACCAGCACTCCGGCCCACCAAGGGAAGTGGCCGAACTCGACGGCTGTGTAGGCGATCCAATGAAAGCCGATCAAATTGAGAATGAACTGTGCGAGCCAGCCGACGAAAAAAGCCGAGCGAAGTTTGCTGCGCCAGCTTGTCGGGGCGTCGAGACTTTCCGGTGAGCTCATGCGAACCCACTGCAAGGCGAGCGGAACCAAGCCGAACAAAATCGCCCAAGGTGGAAAAGGAATATAACTTGTGCCGATGCACAATCCTGTTACGATGGAGGCGACAAGAGCGGGGTGTTGAGCCAGGTCGATGCGTTTGTTCGTCACAGATGTGGAAGATTTCACTGAGATCACGGAACGAAACTCCTGAGCAGCGTGAGGGCTTTTCCGATCTTCTGGTTTCAGCACACGGTCTTCGGCTTACAGGCTTCGGCTTACGGTGTTTGGCTCACGTTGTTCGGCCCACAGTTTCCAGCCGAAGCTTCGCCGATGTCGAGTGTAAATTTGGGCTTCGGTAGGACCGCGACACGCCCTATCGGATCCGGAGTCTGGAATCTGAACTTTGGAATTCGCAGGTTAGGTCAGTTTTGTTAGGGAGAGGTGAGCGCCATGTCGCAAGAAATGTCGCCCGAAACACAAAATGTCGGTCACAGTGTTGGTCACAATGTCGGTCACGCTGGCGAGAGTGGCCCAGAGATGAGCCTCGAGCTGCGCACTCGTTGTCCCAGTTGTCATCGCAAATTTGGTCTTGATCTCGACATGCTAGCGAAGCTCTTCGATGCGCAAGCCGATCGCGCCGAATTCAGTTGCTCCCAGTGCCAGAGCGCCTTTTTCGTTCTGCTTTCCGACATCGCCAACATGGCGGACCTCACGCCGCCACCCGGTGCCGCGGCTGATGCGCAGGCCCTTATGGTGCCGTCCTTCCTTGACGTCACACAAAGTCTGATGACCCATTCCGTCGACTCTGAGATTGCCCCCGACCTCACGACGCCAGCTTCGAAGATCGAGCCGCAACGAAAAGCCGCTGAGCCTGTACCACTTCGTGAAACTTTTCGACTGCCGAACGCTCGCCCCGAGCCGCAAATGCGCGGACCAATCTCTGGCGCGGTGTTGCCCAACAAAAAAGGCGAGGGGGCAGGACACGCCAAAGGCGAGCACGAAAAAGAATGCCCGCGCTGCTCGGCGCTCAACGCTTTGGTGAGCACCGAGTGCGTGCGATGCGGCATTGTGTTTGATCGCGTGATCGATGTGCGAATCGAAGATGAGCTCGCGCTAGGTGGATCGCGTGAGATGGCGGCACTATGGGATCACGTCATGGAAGACTACGAAGATCTCGTTCGCCATGAACGCTTTGTCGCCGCCTGCTCAGAAACGAATGCTCTCGCCTACGCTTCAAAGAAGTATGGGCACATCCTCATCGCCTCACCCCAAGATCCGATCGCTCGCAACATGCGAAACCGAATCGTCGGCTTGGTCAGTGCCCAAGCTGAAAAGTCAGGTTTTCCACTTCAGTTTCAAATGGGTTTCCGCGTACCGAAGTTGAACTCGATGGCGATTTTCATGGGCTCGATGTTGACGGTCTGGGGATTGATGATGCCGCAGATTCGCAATCTCGCGGAGATCGGCATCGCGATGCTTGCACTATCCATCGGAATTCGAATTGCTCTCATGCGAAGAGCCTAATTCGACCAACGTAATTCTACGGACCGGAGTCACGACGCTTAGGCCAATGAATGCGCAACTGCCGCGCGAGACGCTCGCACGTTGACGCGGACTCATTCAAAATCAATTTACGGAACTGCTTGTTCGACCTCGTCGGGATCTTGAGGACGAAGGATTTGTCGGGCGGGTCGCCGGGGCTCGCCGATTCGATCCATGCCGATCACGCGGATGAAGTCTCGTCCAAACGACGACATTTCTTCCGCGGGATCTTTCAGATTGGGATCTCCCGAAAGCGCGGAAGTGTCGACCATGTTGGGTCGAGCTTCGCGACTGCTGGAGAATTGGCCGGCTCGCGAAGTGTTGGCGGTGACGACACCGGAGATGCTCACGCCGCGATCAAGGTTCGTCAGCGCCTTGTAGGAATTGAGAAGCTTGGCCGTACCCGTTTTCGAGAGCAAAGTCGGATACTCGTCACCTGTGCGCAGAATGTACTTCTTCACATCCGCTGCCGCGAGCTCCTTATGATGCGACATGATCAGCACGGCAACACCCGTCACAAAGGCTGTGGCTTGCGAGGTGCCTGTCATCAATCCGAAGTTGTTGCCCGGTAAAGTCGAATAAATGTTCTCGCCAGGGGCGGCAAGGTCCACAGTTCGCACGCCATAGTTGGAAGACGGTAGAACTTTGATTTCATCTCGGTTCACGGCGGTGACGGAGATGATGTTGCTCAGTTCATAGTCCGCCGGATAGTAGTGCTTGCTGGGATCGTCGGAATTGGAACGCTCGTTTCCAGCGGCGGCGATGAACAAGATGCCTTTTTTCTCGGCCTCTTTGATGGCAGCGAACTCTTCGGCTGAGTACTCCATGCCGCCGCCCGAGTAGTTGATGATCTGTGCGCCCATGCGGATCGCATAGCGAATACTTTGAATGGTGTTCTTGAGATTGTTCGCTCCAGGAACTTTGGGGTCGTAATACTTAATGGGCATGATGGTCACTTTGGGCGCGACACCCGAAATACCAAAGCCGTTACCGCCTTTGGCGCCGACGATTCCGGCGATGTGTGTGCCGTGTCCGTGATTGTCGCTCAGATCGGCGTTGTTGCTGACAAAGTTCCAGCCGTGAACATCGTCAACAAAGCCATTGCCGTCGTCATCGACGCCGTTGGTGGCCTTGTCGCGACCTTGGCTGTCTTTGCCGGTCTCGCCTTTGTTGACCCACAAATTGTCGACCAGATCCTTGTGCTTGAGATCAATCCCGGTATCGATCACCGCGACGATAATGTCTTTGGATCCTTGCGTGATTTCCCAGGCGCGACGGGTTTCAGTTTTGAGTAAGCCCCACTTTTCTCCGACGAAGGGGTCATTCATCAAGACCGTGGTTTCCTTCGCACCTTGCTTGGGAGGACCGGCAGATTTCGCGGATTTCAAAATCACTTCGCGGGGACGCATCTGGCTTGATGCACCAGCGGCACCCATCGGCGCGACCGACGCTGGACCCTTGGTCGGCCCTTGTCCCAGCACGCCGTAGAGCGTGAAGCTTCCGAACATGCAAAGAATGAAGGTGGCGATCTTTCTGACAAGTTGAGCGGATCGGTTTTGCATGAATATCATATCGGCAAAACCGAGCTAGAAACTGACTTGATGTGGGCCAACTCTGCGAGGAGAGCTGCGATTTACGCGTCGTCGCGTAAAAAAACCGCCGCTTTCGATCTGCGGCAACGTCTCAATGTGAGACATTGCGAAGATCGGCCACCCATTCTTCGGGAAAGTACAAGTCTTCGCTGTGAAGCAAGCGCCGATAGAGGGCCACGTTGCGAATCACGAGTTTGGCGTAGGTTCGTGTTTCCTCGTAAGGAACTTCCTCGATGAAAGCGATGAAGTCTTGGCGAAAGCGGGTCTTGGTCCAATTGATCACGGCGCGTTCGCTGGCGTTGTAGGCCATCGTGGCGAGTGTCAGATGCCCGAGTCTTTCGCGAAGTTCCGCAAGATGTGCCACACCAAGAGAAATGTTCACCTCAGGCTTTTCCAAATCTCCGGGAGCCAGCGCGGGAAGCCGAAGGCGGCGAGCCGCAGCCTGCGCCATGGAGGGAATGAGTTGCATCAGGCCTTGAGCGTCGGCGGGGCTTCTGGCGAGTGGATTGAAGGAAGACTCTTGTCGGGAGATCGCCAAGGGCCATTCGACTGGAAGCTCATGTCGAGCCGATTCGCGCTGATAAATCTCAAGCCAAGGTGAAGGGTAGAGAAGATGCGGAGACTTCCGTAAAAGCGAATCGCGTTCGATGGCGCTCAGTTGGTGACTTCGACTGAATAGGTCGATGAAGTCGCCCGCCCGCGCCAGAAGCAGTGCAACTTCCAAATCAAATCCTCGAGGCGCGACCTCGCGTAAGAAATGCTTCGCCTCGCGCGCATGCCCAGCGGCGTTGATCCAATAAAAACTTTCGGTGATTTCCCAAGGCAGAAGTCCATCGCCCGCACCATGCGCCAGCATTTGCTCGCGATGCCGCGACTGAGGCGCCAAAGAGGGCAGTGCCTGTCCCAGCGCCCGAGAGGCCAGCAGACCATAGTAGCCCAGCGAATCCTCACTTGCGAGTTCGCGAAGCCAAGACTCGATGCACTCCGGGGTTTGCAAGTCTCCGATCGGCGTCGACGAGGCCACGCGATCGCGTGCGGTGATCGCCAACCAATACAAATTCCGTCGTTTCAAAAACGCGCTGGGTTCGAGTTCATACGCGCGTCTCAGGGCGTCCTCGGCGCGTCGCCAAAGTTGATCGCGTTGATCGTGATCTCGCTCGGCTTCGCGACGTAGCGCCCAGCCGTGGAGCCAGGCCACTTTAGCTAGGAAGCTGCGCGAGTCTTGATCGCCGCTGGGAAGCGAGTCGAGCTGCATGTCGCTGATCACGCGTTCCAATTCGCGCAAGTTGCGAGCCTCGTCGGCGATCGCCGCTCGAAGAAACATCGAATCCAACAAATTCGCTCGCCCTTTCAGCCGCGCTTCAGCGGCCAGGAGCACACGTCGCGCGGCTTGCGCTTGCTGATCCGTCCAGTACGCACGCGCCGTATCGATTTGCCGATTGAGCCAGCGCTGTCGCAAGGCGCGCTCGCGATCTCCATCGCCGAGCAACCCCGGCTTCAGCTCATGGATCTCGGACAGTCGGCTCATCTCTTTGCGGACTCGAATCACCTCATCGGTGCGATTTTCCAAGCGAGCCGCCCAGCGCAGTCCCTCGAGCGCTTTGAAACGATCCGCCAAAGAAGTTTGCGTCGAATCCAAGGCGCGACGATAGGCGCGCCGAGCTTGGGCGAATTGGCCCAGTAAGCGATAGTCGTCTCCTTGGCGAATCGCATCGCTCAATGTGGGACGACGAAGTCGCGCCGGCGAGATCTTTTCGATGGCAACCTCGATGGCCTCAAGCCTTGCTTTGTCGCCCAACTTCAGCGCGAGATCACGGGCCTCATCCAGAGCCGTGAGGCGCTGGGCGCGACCAGGCCAGAGCTTTGCCAGCTGAAGACTGCGATCAATAAACTCGGCGTCGAGTTTCATTCTTCGCGCGCGATCTCGGCCGACTTCTTCAAACAATGTATTGGCCCAACTCGGCACAACTTCGGGAAGAGGGATCGCATCACAAAGTTGCGCCGCCCGAAGTTGCACCAGAAGGCGAAACTCCGGCGGCGGTTCGGGTGCTGCGATCAAGGCGGAGAGCACGCTGCAATCCTTGGATTGAAACTGCGCAAGCCGCTCTTGAAAAATCGTCGATTGCTTCAATTCGCTGACTTGCTTTTCGCGTTGAATCTCCAGAGCCATTTGTTTTTCGCGCGCGCGCGTGTCGGGTGAGGTCGCGCAAGCAGACAGCGAAGCGAATGTGATTCCGATCCAGGCGAGGCGAAATGACTTGAGACTTTGCTTCGAACTCATCAGCTTCATCAGACTCAGAATCGAGGCCTCTGGCCGAAGGCGCAAGTCAGGCTGCGAGTTTCGCCAAGCTCAATTTCGCCCCAGCGGCTCCTGGCTTGGATTTCCCCGCGAGACGCACCGCAAAAGCTGTGGTGAGAATTGCGCGAAAGTCCATCACATGCTGCAGTGAAGGCTCATTGTGGTCAGCAGTTTCATTCAGGAGGTCGTGCGTATGCGTTTTGTGAAACTCAGCGTTTTGTCTTTGTTCGCCTGCGGAATGCTATCGGCTTGCGAATCCGAAGTTGAAATCACCGACGGAGAGATCCCCTCGCAGTATTTGAATGTCGCTCAAAAACACACCGGAACTTATGCGGGAAAATTCAATGGGGTTCCCGGCGAATTGACACTCAGCCTGCAGGGCCGTCGCGCCGTACTCAGCTATAAGAATCAGTTCGGTTCGGATCTGATTGATCCTTCTTGCCAGTCGATGATCGGTGACTTGCTCAAAGTCGGCGTCGAAGGCCAGGACTCTTCGAATTTTGAACTCAAGAGCGCGCGCTTCGCTTTTTCGGCCAATCGATGCTTTCCCTCGGTGGAGGGAAAGGAAGTGGTGTTGAGCTTCTCGGAAAAAGGCGGGCAGCGTCGAATCGACGTGAGCTTGGTGCGACGCTCGCAATGGGAGCAAAACTGCCGTTGGGACGGCGGCGATCCGGCCCGCGGTGTGCCGCCTCGTGAATACTGCGAGCGTCAGCTGCGAACCGACTATTATTCGGGCCGCTTCGCGAAGTGAAAGTGAGGAGCTTCGGCTCCGTCTTTGACGTCGACTTCCACGGCGCCGCCTTTTTCGAGGCGGCCAAAGAGAAGTTCGTCCACCAAAGGTTTCTTCACATATTCATCCAGGGTGCGCGCCATCGGGCGCGCGCCTAAGAGTGGATCGAAACCCTTCTTGAGAAGCCATCGCTCGGCGCGCTCGGTAAAGCTGATTTTGACCTTCTTTTTTTCCAACTGCGCCGCCAACTCGCGAGCAAACTTTCTCACCACGTTGAGAACCACATCTTCAGGCAAGGACTTAAACTGCACGATCGCGTCCAAGCGGTTCAGGAACTCAGGCGTGAAAGCGCGCTTGATGGCTTCGTTCTGCTTATCCTTCGCGGAACCCGAAGCCGTGGCGCCGATGCCGATCGACGACTTCTGCGCGTCCGCAGCGCCCGCATTGGTGGTCAAAATCAAGATCACGTTGCGGAAGTCTGCGACCTTGCCATGGCTGTCGGTGAGCGTGCCGTTATCCATCACTTGCAAGAGAATGTTCATCAAATCCGGATGCGCTTTTTCGACCTCATCCATCAGCACAACCGCATACGGATTTTTGTTCACAGCCTCGGTCAACAAGCCGCCCTCTTCGTAACCGACATAGCCGGGAGGTGCGCCGACCAGTCGCGAGACCGCGTGCTTTTCCATGTACTCGCTCATGTCATAGCGAAGGAAGGAATTCCCCAGAACTTTAGCCAGCTGCTTGGAGACTTCGGTCTTTCCGACACCTGTGGGTCCTGCAAACAAGAAGGCACCGATGGGTTTGTTTTCTCGTGAAAGCCCGGTGCGTGACATTTTGATCGCTGTCGCAAGGCGTGTGATGGCCTCATCTTGGCCGAAGACGGCGGTCTTCAGTTGCGCCTCCAAATTCTTCAGCGAAGCTTTGTCGGCCGAGGTCACGCTCTGCACAGGCACTTGAGCCATGGCCGCGACAACTTTCTCAATATCCGTGACTTTGATTTGTCGGTGAGAGTCGTCGCCCGCCTGAATGCGGGCACGAGCGCCGGCCTCGTCGATCACATCGATCGCCTTGTCGGGGAGCTGGCGCGCTTGAATGTAGCGAGCCGATAACTCCACAGCCGCCTTTAGAGCTGTGTGCGAGTAGGAAACATTGTGATGCTCTTCATAGCGGCTCTGCAGACCCTTGAGGATCTCGATGGCCTCTTCCACGCTGGGCTCTTTGACATCAATGCGCTGAAAGCGGCGCGAGAGCGCGCGATCTTTCTCAAAGTGCTGGCGGTACTCTTTGTGCGTTGTCGAGCCTATACAGCTTAAGCCGCCCGTCGCGAGCGCGGGCTTCAACAGATTCGACGCGTCCATCGAGCCACTGGATGTGGCGCCCGCTCCGACAAGCGTGTGAATCTCGTCGATGAACAACACACCTTTGGGCTCTTTTTCGATGGCTTTGACTACGGCTTTCAGCCGCTCTTCAAAGTCGCCGCGAAACTTCGTGCCCGCAAGCAGCAAGCCCATGTCCAGCGAGTAGATCACTGCATCTTCAAGAACCTTCGGCACCTTGCCATCGATAATTCGAAGCGCCAAGCCGTCGGCGATCGCGGTCTTGCCGACTCCGGGTTCGCCAATCAACAGAGGATTATTCTTAGTCCTTCGCGCCAGCACTTGCACCACGCGTTCGATCACATCTTCGCGTCCCACCAGCGGATCAATCTTTCCCGATCGAGCTCGCTCATTGAGGTTCACGCAGAAAGCTTGCAGCGGATTTTGTCCGCCCTTACCGGCTTTGGATCCATCTTTGGGGAGCCCGTCGATGTCTTGATCTTCATCTGAACTTGAGCGCTTGCTGGCGCTGCCGCCTGAAGCTTGTGAACTGGAAGATTTCGATGCGGGCGGCAGAGCCGCGCTTTCTCCGGACTCCGGCGAAACTTTGGTCACGCCATGAGCGACGTAGTTGATCACATCAAACTGTGTGACGCCTTGTTTTTCCAGAAAGTGCACGGCGTGCGACTCGCTTTCATAGAACATGGCGATCAAAACATTCGATGGCCCCACTTGTTCCTTGCCTGCACTTTGCACTTGGATCACCGCGCGCTGAAGCAGTCGGTGACAGGCGAGCGTGAACTCGGGCTTCCAATTCGCAGGCAAGGCCGGCGGCATACTGCCTTCAGCGCCAGCGGCCATGTCGCCTGAACGCAACAGGCGCACCGAAGGCATGTGGCGCTCCAAGAAGATTTCCAGATCCGCGCGCAACGCCTTGATGTCGGCGCCCACGGCGCGAAGGATTTCGACGACGTCTTCGTCTTCCGTGAAGGCGAGCAGCAGGTGCTCCAAACTCACGAACTCATGTCGAGCATCACGCGCATAGCGAACTGCACCGTTTAGAAGTCTCTCAAGATTGGCGCTCAACATGTTTCCTCCCCACATCCCTGTCGTCTCATCCGAGATTCGTTAACTTTGAATCTCAAGAGATTCCACTTCCTGTGAATCCCCGTTGTTCGTTCTCCGCGATCAGTCGGCTTTCTCCATGATGCATTTCAAGGGAAAGCGATGTTGTACGGCATAAGTGTTCACCAAATGAACTTTGGTCTCTGCAATCTCATGCGTGAACGTTCCGCATTGCCCGGCGCCTTTGGTGTGGACCTCGAGCATGATGCGCGTGGCTTCTTCGGTCGGCTTCAGAAAGAACTTCTGCAAGACATGAATCACGAAGTCCATCGGCGTGAAGTCATCGTTCATGAGCAGCACGCGATACATCTTCGGTGTCGCGATTTCGATTTTGTCTTCGGTCTCAGCGATCGTCGCGGTGTCGCTTCCGGAACCTCCGGAGTCAGAGCCCGAAGCAGAAGCTTGCGCCAAAAACGGAACAGAAGCTGAGTGCGAAAGCGGGACCTCGAGGTCTGTGGCCTCGGCCTTGGTGGTATTGAAATTCAGCGCAAAGATTTGAGTCGACATCGCGTGCAACTCCCTTCTTTTATTTTAGGTCTTCCTCGCGCTCAAGGCCAAGTCGAGGTGTTGATTCTAGACACTTTTTCTTGGCGACTCGCCGCCTCGGCTTCGGCGCAGTTTCATTGCATGTTGAACACGGGTTCACTGCATGTTGACTATGAGTTTTTCTAATCCCTCGGTCACACATGAGCGACCGCACCCAACACCACCGGCATTGACTCAGACTGAGACAAAGTCGCGGCACAATTTTCGGGCAAAGCCAAAATTTCAGTTTCGCACTTTGAGACGGGATTGTGGTGAAGCGATGAAATCGAAGTCATGCGCTGCGGGCTGATCCTGGACCCGGGCGACGGACGTGACACTTTTGCGCGCCCGAAGTGTCACTGCCGCTGATGAGTAATTCGACAAATTCATTTTTGTTTAAAGCGTGAGCCCACTTAGTCCGTGTTGAACTCTTCGACAGGCGTCCGAATTCGCCTGAACTCGACTTCGGTCGATTCAAGTTGAAACACTCGAGCGCACCAGCTTGAGACAAGGCCTACAGAAAGCGTCTCACTGTAAAACAAAAACTTGGCCTGAGTCTTGATCATCACTTCGTCGAACGGAACGCGATGAAGGCGAGTCGAAGTTCGAAGTCGAGTTCGAGTGTGTCCACAAGACCTCAACAAAGGTCGAGCTGGTCGGGCTCAACAAAGGCTCAGGATGACGATGAGCTGAGAAGTCGGTTCAAATAAACGGGCGACGATAAACTGTCGCATAAAAGGGGTAATGAACCATGGGTTCACAGATCAAGAGATTCGGTACGTTAAAGATTGGTCGGCGCGCCTTCTCGCTCATTGAGTTGATGATCGTTGTCGCGATCATCGGCATCTTGGCAACGGTTGCGATTCCGAACTTCCAACGCTTTCAAGGTAAAGCGCGGCAGTCTTCGGCAAAGTCGCTGTTGTCCGGATACTACACGGCGCAGAAAGCCACCTACTCGGAATACAACATCTATCCCGGAAACTTTTCGGGTGCGGGATACAAGCCAGACGGTGAAATTCCATACCGTGTGACGGCGTCCAACAACTCGGCCGCTTCCAGCGTGTCGGGATATGCCGCCGCTTGTACCACTTCGGCGTCCACCGCGACTTGCCCCGCAGGCTACATGACATGGACAGAAGGTCCTTCAGCTGCGGCGCCTGGTGGTACTTGTACCACCGGTGTGACGGGTACTGTCGGTGGCGTGGGTACATTCACGGCTTGTGCGGGTGCGAACATCGGTGCGTCGGTCACCGACACTTGGCGCATCAACGATGCGAAGACCTTGTCGAACACGACAGAAGGTCTGCCGTAAGAATCTTAAGATCGTCAGTCAAAATGGCGAGGTGCCCGAAATGGACCTCGCCCTTTATTTGAGAAGCTAAAAGCGCCGTTCGCGGCACACACCAAAACTCAGATCGCCGAGTGCAGTCCAAGGCTCGGGGGTCACATGCAGGGGGTCGAGATGAAAATGCTGAACATGGTCCGCCAAACGTTACGAAACCGCCGCGCCTTTTCGCTGATTGAGTTGATGATCGTTGTCGCGATCATCGGTATCTTGGCGACAGTCGCGATTCCGAACTTCCAGCGATTTCAAGGTAAGGCCCGCCAGTCGTCGGCGAAGTCTTTGCTCTCGGGTTATTACACGGCTCAAAAAGCCACTTACTCGGAATACAATATTTTCCCCGGCAACTTCTCAGGTGCGGGCTTCAAGCCCGACGGTGAAATTCCTTACCGCATTACGGCATCCAACAACTCAGCGGCTTCGACCGTATCGGGTTATGCCGCCGCGTGCATCACTTCGGCTTCGACAGCGACTTGCCCCGCGGGCTACATGACGTGGACGGAAGGTCCCTCGGCCGCCGCTCCTGGTGGTACGTGCACAACAGGTGTCACAGGCACCATCGGTGGTGTGGGGACATTCACAGCTTGTGCGGGTGCGAACATCGGTGCGTCGGTCGCCGACACTTGGCGGATCAACGACTCCAAGACGCTTTCGAACACCACAGTGGGTCTGCCGTAAGTCTCTGGCGGCCTTGTCAAACTCGAAACTGATTTTCAAAACTCAAAGGGCCAGTCGAAAGACTGGCCTTTTTCATTTAGCGATAGGCCTTACGCACATTCATGAATCCAAGTTGCGCTTTCACGCTTCGCCTTCACACAATAAGACATGAGTTCCTTGCAGCCCACCATCACGCGCGTCGGCCCCTGGCTCAGCTTGGCGCTCGGGCTTGTCCTTCTGGCGACGATTCGCCCGCCCACGCCGCGTGAGCAACCTCCTGAACAGCGACTGATTCCGCCGCCACAAATGGTGGAGCATCTCGCGTTCGGCTACCGCGAGACGATGGCGGATTTACTCTGGATTCGGCTTTTGCAAGACGCTCACATCTGCGAGCAGGTCGAAGGCGGAGTGGCGCATGTTGAAGGTGTGGTGCGCGAAGGACCGGCCTGTCACTTGAGCTGGGTTTATCTCATGATGGATAAACTCACGGACCTTGCGCCAAGATGGAAGCTGCCGTTTTCGATTTTCGGCACCATGCTGAGCGTGATCGTCGATGATCGCGAAGGGGCGCGGCGAATTCTCGAAAAGGCGATTCAGCGCTTTCCCCACGAGTGGGATTTTCGCTTCCAGGCGGGCTATCATTATCTGTGGGAAATGAAGGACGAGGCCCGAGCCGCCGAACTGATGTTGCAGGCCGCGCATCGAGGCGCTCCGCCTTGGGTGTACGCCTTGGCCGCCAACCTCATGAGCCAACAAGGCCAAGCCGCGGTCGCTCGCGCGGTCTTGGAGGATGCCATCGCCCGCGGCGTGCGAGGCCCGGGTGAGGAGCGGCTTCGCCTACGTCTTGAGCAGATTGAGCGTGACCTCAAAGTTAAGCCTCAGGCCAAACCTCAGGCTCAACCGCCCCAATCCGCTCGCCCCAGTCGGTAAATCAAATCTTGGCAGGCGGACACCTTGACGCCAGCTCCACAATCGCCATATTGAGCCCATGGCGAGCCCACAGCCCCGTGACTATTATGAAGTGCTCGGCATTCCCCGCGATGCCTCGGCGGATGCCATCAAGAAGGCCTATCGCAAACTCGCCATGCAGTTTCATCCCGATAAGAATCCGGGTGATCAAGCCGCCGAAGAAAAATTTAAGGAATGCGCCAACGCCTACGAAGTCTTGAGCGATGCGGAAAAGCGCGCGCGCTATGATCGATTCGGTCATCAGGCCTTTCAGGGCGGCGGAGGACCTCGATATCAAAACGTCGACGATGTGTTCGCCAACTTCTCCGATATTTTCGGCGAGTTCTTTGGCGGTCGCGATCCCTTTGGCATGGGACGCTCCTCGCGCACGCGCTCCACAGGTCCGGCGCGAGGCTCGGATCTTCGCTACCGACTGGAAATTCAACTCGACGATGTGATCAAAGGTGCCGAGCGCGAATTGCAGTTTGAGACCGAGTCCAACTGCGAAACCTGCAATGGCACAGGCGCAAAAAAAGGCAGCTCGCCGATCACCTGCGGCACATGTCAGGGCCAAGGCCAGGTGATTGCACGCCAAGGTTTTTTCCAAATGGCGACGACTTGCCCCACTTGTCACGGTAGCGGCACGCAGATCAAAGACAAATGCGGTGATTGCCACGGCCGTGCCCGCAAAACTGTGACGCGAAAGATTCGTGTCAGCATCCCACCCGGCGTCGATACCGGCACGCAGCTTCGTGTTTCGAGTGAAGGTGAAGGCGGATTTCGCGGCGGACCTCCCGGTGATCTGTATGTTGAATTGCTCGTCGCCGATCACCCGCGCTTTGAACGCGAGGGCGGAACTCTCTATTCCAAGCTCCAAGTCAGTTACTTGCAGGCGATCTTGGGAAGCGAAATGCAGTTTGTGAACATCGATGGCGATGTGACGGTCAAAGTGCCTGCGGGCACTCAGCCCGGGGCGCAGATTCGCGTGAGCGAGCAGGGTGTGCCGCACTTGCGAGGCAAGGGCCGCGGCGATCTGATTCTGCAAGTGGACGTGCAGCTACCGAACAAGCTCACTAAAGATGAAGAGAAGCTGCTGCGGGAAATTGCCGAGGCCAAAGGCGAAAAAGTTGCTCCGGCCAAGAAGGGCTTTTTCGCCTAGTTGCCATCTAAATTGGCATGCCAACTGAGCGCCGGACCACGATAGGGCATCGAGTGTTTGGCCTTCAAAGTGTGGTGAAACTGTTGGTGTGGACTCGACCTGCGGAGTCTTGAACTCAGTTTCTAGCCGATCAGCGTCAAGAGTTGAGAATTATGAGGTGTCGACCTTGACGACTCGGCCACATGACCCAAATTAACAGTGCGTCTTGGAGTACCTGAACTGGACAATCCGCGATCGAGAAGCGCGCGATTGAAAAGTGCGGGATTCACTAGCGGGATTCAATAAAGGAGCGGACATGGGCAAAATTATCGGAATCGACTTGGGCACGACGAACTCCTGCGTGGCCATCATGGAAGGCGGCGAGCCGAAAGTGTTGGTCAACGAAGAAGGCGCGCGAACGACGCCCTCTGTAGTGGCCTTTGCCAAAGACGGCGAAAAGTTGGTGGGGCAAATCGCCAAGCGCCAAGCCGTCACGAACCCTGAAAACACAATCTACTCAGCCAAGCGATTCATCGGCCGCCGTTACGAAGAGGTGAACGAGGAATTGCGCCTGGTTCCCTACAACGTCGTGAAAAAGGGCAATGACTGCGGTTTCAAAGTGCAAGGCGAGACGGTGACGCCCGAAGAAATCGGCGCATCAGTCTTGGCGAAGCTTAAGAAAGTCGCCGAGGACTACATTGGCGCGGAAGTCACAGAAGCTGTGATCACCGTGCCGGCTTACTTCAACGATGCCCAGCGCCAGGCGACTAAGGACGCCGGGCGAATCGCGGGTCTCGAAGTGAAGCGAATCATCAACGAGCCGACCGCGGCGGCGTTGGCCTACGGCTTTGATAAGAACAAAGAGCAAAAGATCGCCGTCTATGACTTGGGTGGCGGTACTTTCGATATTTCGATTCTCGAAGTTGGTGACAATGTCGTCGAGGTCAAAGCGACCAACGGCGATACGCACTTAGGTGGCGACAACTTTGATAACGTGATCCTCGAGTGGTTGGTGGCGGAGTTCAAAAAAGATCAGGCCATCGATTTGACCAAGGACAAAATGGCGCTTCAGCGTCTCAAAGAAGCTTCGGAGAAAGCCAAGATTGAGCTTTCGTCCATGCAAGAGACCGAGATCAACTTGCCGTTTATCACCGCGGACGCTTCGGGACCGAAGCATTTGCAGATGAAGCTTTCGCGCTCCAAGTTCGAGCAAATGACCGAAGCTTTGGTGAAGCGAACGCTGGAGCCTTGCAAGAAATGTTTGGCAGATTCGGGATTCTCGATTGGTCAAATTGATGAAGTGATTTTGGTCGGTGGTTCGACCCGAATTCCGGCGATTCAAAAGGCCGTCAAAGAATTCTTCGGCAAAGAGCCCAACAAGTCGGTGAACCCCGATGAAGTCGTCGCCATTGGTGCCGCGATTCAAGGTGGTGTCTTGGCCGGTGACGTGAAAGACGTTTTGCTCTTGGACGTGACTCCGCTTTCGTTGGGTATCGAAACTCTCGGTGGTGTGTTCACCAAGCTGATCGAGCGCAACACCACGATCCCGACCAAGAAGTCGCAGACCTTCTCAACGGCTGCGGACAATCAGACTTCGGTCGACATTCACGTTCTGCAGGGTGAGCGCGAGATGGCCCGCGACAACAAGACGCTGGGTCGCTTTGAGCTGGTGGGGATCCCCTCGGCTCCGCGCGGAGTTCCGCAGATCGAAGTTTCGTTTGATATCGACGCCAACGGTATCTTGAACGTGTCCGCGAAAGACTTGGGTACAGGCAAAGAGCAGGCGATCAAGATCACCGCGAAGTCAGGTCTTTCGGAAGATGAAATTAAGCGCATGATTCGCGATGCGGAAGAGCATGCGGAAGAAGATCGCATGCGCCGCGAGCGCGCGATTGTCGCCAACGATCTCGACTCGAAAGTTTACGAGATGGAAAAGCTCCTGCGTGAAAACGACGGCAAGTTTGAAGCGGCCGACAAGTCTTCGCTGGAATCGTTGATCAAGAAGGGTCGTGAGCTTTTGGAAAACAAAGACTCGACACCGACAGAGCTGAAAGAAGTCTTTGAAGACATCAACAAGCTCGGATCAAAGCTCGTGAACGACTTGTACAGCAAAAAAGGCGGCGGTTCAGGCGGCGGCGGATCTGGAGGAAGCTCTGGAGCGGCCTCGGGTGGAACCACAGGCGGCGGCGACGATGTGATCGACGCGGACTACAAAGACGTTCGCTAAGTTTTGAGAATTTGAGTGAAACGAAAAAGGCCCTCCATCGGAGGGCCTTTTTTTTGCGCGATGCGGGATCGCGGCGGCTCAGTTGCCTGCCGAAAAGCGATAGGCGGCCGAAGCGGCGATGTAGCCAAATGACTTGTGCAGATTCAACCCCAGTTCAGCAAAGAAGCTCCAGTCTTTCACTTCCAACGGGCGAAGTTCTGAGCCGATGACCAGTTGAAGCGGCGTGAAAGTTTCGTCAGCGCCACTTCCGGATTGAATGGTCACGCCGGTGGGGAGAGAGGCGTAGGGAATCACATCACCGATTTCGAGTTCGAGTTTTTTGGAGATCAAAGGGTGAACTCGCAATGAGTACTGCGTGACGCTGCCGATCCGCGCCAGCAGAACGCCAGCCTCGGCGCCGATCGCGGGCTGTTGATCGGTGTCGGGGAAGGGCATCCACTTGGCGAGCGCGCCGATATGAAAATCAACTTTGCCAAAACCCAAAACGCCGCGGATGGAGATGTCCTCGCGGATTCCCGTATCGAGTCGGCCGGTGAAGTTCATGCCGTCATATTTGTTGAAGATGGATTGCAGCGACACCATGGCTTGGTACTGGTTTTCGTCGACCATTTCGCCGGAATCCAGTGTGGAGTAGTAGGCGTGAGCCGTCGGTGCTGTGAGGCAGAGACCCGCAAGCAGGGCGATGGCGTAGGCGCGCGCGGAATTGAGCAATCGGGAATTAAAGTTCATGAGAGAGGCCTCCTGTCGGCGAAACGAGACTTTATCCAAGCTGAAAGCTCGGCGTTTGACAATGCCACCGACGATTGCCACGCTGAGCCGAAATGCGCCTAGCTGTCTCGCTCGTCATCATCACTCTCAATGAAGCCGAAGGCATTGAACGCGCCCTGCGTTCAGCTGAATTTTGCGATGATGTGGTGGTCTTGGACTCGGGGTCGACGGATGCCACGCGTGAGATTGCGGAGCGATGCGGGGCGCGCGTCTTTCAAGAGCCTTGGCGCGGCTATCGTGCGCAGAAAGCACGCGCTGTGGAGTTGGCGCGCCACGATTGGATTCTGTCACTCGATGGCGACGAAGCGCTGAGTGAAGCTTTGCAACAAGAACTCCGCACCCGACTGCCAGATATTTTGCGTGGCCAAGGTGCCAGTGCCTACGAGTTTCCTCGACTGACCTTCAACTTAGGAAGATGGATTCGCCACGGCGGATGGTACCCGGATCGACAGCTTCGCTTGTTCGATCGCCGTCAGGCGGAATGGCGAGGTGGCGAGCATGTGCACGAGCGCGTGCAAGCGAAGGCGGGTGGCGAGTGGCGCTGCGAGCGGATTGATGCGGATCTTTTGCATTGGCCGTTTCCCACGCATGCGGAACAAGTGGCGACCAACAATCGCTACTCGAGTCTTGGCGCTCAGGAACTTCACGCCAAAGGACAAAAGTTTTCCGTGGCTCGGCTCATGTTCAAATCCTGGAGCAAATTCATCGAGTGCTATTTTCTCAAGCGCGGATTTTTGGATGGCCTTCCGGGCTTTGTGATCGCGGTGGGCGCGGCCTACTCGGTGTTTTTGAAGTGGACCAAGCTTTGGGAGTTGGAGCGAGGCCAAAGCGCTCAAGCTTCGAACCTGCCGAGGGCTTAGGCCTTAGGGCTCGATCTGACTTTGCTCAACCAAGTCTTTGAGCAGTCGGCGGATCTCTTCGCTTCGTTCGAGCGGACCTGACATCGAGAACACCAGAATTCGCGGTCCGACCATCACGCTTTGCTCAATGTGCACCCAAGGAATCGTGCCCCACTTGAACTGATCTTCGCGTGTCAGCTGCATGGCCGCGTTTCGCGTCGCAAAGCGATCGCGTCGCTGCACATCGCGTGACTGAAGTCCGAGTTTGGACATGCGAAGCTGAGAAAGCTGTCGGTGCGCGCTCTCCAGCTCGCGTTGGCGCGGACGAGTGTCGTCGTAGCTAAATGCAAAGACCTGCACGCTCTCAAGTCGAGCCGGATCGTCGATGTTGAGCTCCACATCGTCGTACTCGCGGCGAATTTCGCCGATGTAGTTGGGCGAAGGCGGCTGCCATGCGAAGTCGCGCGAAACTTGTTTGCCAAGCCAGGTCCAGCGGTGGGGTGGCGTGATTTTGGTTTGATTCAAGATCTCAAGCGTCGGCAATTTTTGCGGACGCGCACCGGGCTCGCTCAAGCGAGCTTGTGTGGTGGGAGCTACCAGAAGCAGAGTGATGATCTGCAAGCTCAGCGCGATCGCCGAAGTGGATCGCGGCGCCGACAAAAGATTTCCGATCAAGTTCCAAGACGCCATGTTGGTCCCCCCTTTCCGCGTGGAAAACTTCAGCTCGCGATTCCGTTAACGAGTCGCGCCGGAAGTTGCCGTCGAAGGTTGGCCGGCCACTGAGCGATCCGTCGTCCCAGCAGGGCTGCCGCTGGGACCCAGATTGTTGGCCGAGGCACACTGAGGGTGTCGCGCACATGCGGTGGCGACAGCTCGGGGCATTTGCCCAGGACAGAAGGTTCGCGCATCCGTTGAAATGAAGGCCGCCGCCATTCCACCCGGCGAAACTTGGAAACACTGGCCTTGAGAAGTCACAGTGAGGTCTCGGCCATCAGGTGTGGTGAGCGACAAAGTGCCGTTTCGATCACAAAGTTTCGCGATCCCGGTCTGGCGCACCAGACGCCCGCTGTCATCTGTCGAGAGATACTGAAAGTTGAATCGACCTGAACCAAATGTGAGATGTGTGCCGTTGGTCCGATTGGTGAAATTGCGGCCTTTGACCATCGCCGCCACTTTCTTAAGAAGAGCCGATGAAGATCGCTCAGCTTCGGGAAAGCTCGTCACGCATTGTTCTTGGGCTTTTGCTGGCGTGGAGACATTCATGGCCAGAGTCGTCAGGCCTAAGAGGAGAAGGCGAGCCATGCGACCCGACACGCGTGTCTCAATTTGAAACAAGGCCGAAGGGCGTTGCGTGGGGCGAATCGAATTCTCCGAGCTGAATGTCTTTTCCATGTCCTTCTCCCGGCTTTGCCAATTGGCCTCGAAGTCTGGCGGAGAATTCCGCGCCGATCTCGTCAGGCCCAAAACCAAGAGATGAAAGATCGAGGCCAAGTCTTCGTGCCGCAAATTGGCGCTGGGAGGAAAAACCTGTTCAAGCGCTAACAGCCTGCTGTCGAACTATCCGACTGTCAGCTTGTTCGACAGGCTGTGGTGCGCCTTGGGCTTCGCCTTTATCTTTGAACGGGCGGGCGTGAGCTGGGTGCGGCTGCTGGTGCGGCACCAGGACTTGTCGGCGAAGCTGAGGACGCCAGCTCCGAACAGCGTTTCGAAACATCCGCATTGGTGCGTGCACTCATATATTGTCGCGGATCCACGGGGCGACCGTTGTGAAACAAGCCAAAGTGTAAATGCGGTCCCGTGGAGTTTCCGGTTGAACCCATAAAGCCGATCACATCACCTTTTCGGAAGCACGCACCTTCGCGAACGCTCGCTGCGAATCTCTGCAAGTGCGCATACTGTGTGACGAAGCCGTTTCGATGATCCAAGTGAATCTCAAGTCCATAGCCCGCGTTTCGATTGCGACCGATCCTTCGCACGCAGCCATCGGCCGCCGCGACGATCTTCGAGCCCGCACCGCCCGCGATGTCACAGCCTTGGTGATTGCTCGAGCTCATGCGACCATTACTCGTGCGCACGCTTCGTCGAGGACCAAAGCCTGAAGTGAATCGACAGCCACCGCCGACGCAGTCGCAAGTGGGTGCCCCCAAGAAGCGACCGCCGCTGGGTGTGCTGATCTCGCCTGCGGATCTTGCGGGTGAGCCGCCGCTTGGTGCGGGCGCGCCACCGGGCTGAGCAGGGCTACCGGGCGAGCCCCCAGGCTGCGGAGAAATTCGACCACTTTGAATTTGTTCGTTGGCTCGATCCGCGCCGGGACTATTGCCCGCGACACCCGTGGGCTGCATGGCTCCGCTTTGCACGGCACTCGCGGGAACTTGAGCGCTCTGACCGGGACGCAAGATCTCTTTTCCAAACTCGTCGACGACGGAAGTGTCAGGGCGGACTCGCAAAATGCGTTGCCCCGATTTACCGATCTCGGAGATCGCCGAGGTGATCTTCGACATGTCGAACTGTCCGCCGGCTGTGGCGCCGTTCAAGAGACCCGAAGGAATATTGAACTCAAGTGTGGTGTTCGGGTTCGAGTAGCCAATGAGTTGGCCTTGGGAATCATAGAGCGGCGTGGGCGGTTGACCGATCGTTGGTGCGATGCGAACGCGCTCGGTGGTCATGACTTCGCCGGTTGTGGCCCGCGACTGACTGCTCGGCACAAGCGTGACGAAAAAGCCGATGGTGGCGGTGATGGCAAAGAGAGCGATGCGCATGAGTTGGCGGCAAGCTTGGCGGTGTCCCCACATGAGACTCATTTCGGCTCATTTTGGTCCAAAGTTGAGTGTCTCGGAGGTGCGGCCGCAAAGATTCTCTCAGTTCAAAACCACTAGGCTCTTGGCAAGATGAAGAGATTGTTGCGGGCGAGTTCGTCTCAAGATGAGACGCAAGATCTTCGACACTTCGACCGAAAAGTAGAAGTCATGAAAACGTGGTCCGTTGTCGCAATTCAAAATGACTTGTCTCGATGGCTTGCCGGAATCGCCTTGGCTTTGAGTCTTGGTGTGGGCTTGAGCTTAGGCCTTGCCGCGAATGCCGCAGCTGATGAATCCGCTGCAGCGCCCATTGCCGCTCCGGCACCAGCGCAGGCGACGCTGGCGAAAATTGTGAGTTGTGAGTGCGAAGCCAGCCAATGCGGAGCCTGTGAAGTTGAAACAGGCGTCAGCTTCTATACGGAGAAGTGCGGACCTGCGAACTCCAAGGTGAAGAGCTGTAAGAAGCCAAGTTGCAAACCCGCGGAGAATCACAAGCAGTGCATGGCCGAACTCAAGGCCAAGCAAGACGCGGGTCGTGTGCCGGCGTCCGCAGCCGCGCCTGCACGAAGTGGCGAGATCATTTTGGTGGTGGGTGATGCGCGAGTCCGCCGAGCCGGTCAGGCCCGCGACGAAAACCTCACGCAAGGTGCGACGGTGTTTGCCGGAGATCTGTTGATGACGGGAGTTGACGGGCGCATTCGAGTTCGCTTTCCCGAACTCAGCGAAATGTTCGTCTCGCCGAACACTTCGATTCGCATTGAACAAGCCACTGGCTCAACCGGCACTTCGCGAAAAATTATGATGGACTTGATGAAGGGGAAGATTCGCTCGCGCGTGCAAGGTCGCTACGGCGAAGATCCCAGCAAGCTGCCCCCAGGCGAAAGTGCTTCGACCTTCCAGATTCGAACACGCACGGCTGTCGCCGGAGTGCGAGGCACGGACTTTGTCGCAAGCTTCGAGCCTGGCCAGCGCGAATGGACCACAGAAATTCGCACGCTAACCGGCGAAGTGGCACTTGCAGGCCTTCGTGGCGACGGTCGCCCCATGTCCGTCACCGCAAAAACTTATGCCGCACACGTGGCCGTGATTCCGGCGAAGCCCGGCGGAGCCGAGCCCACAGATGAAGAACTTCGTTCGGCACCGAATTTCCTTACACCGGTATTCAAGATGAGTGATGAAGATGTGCGCGAGTTGGATCGCGACACCATGTTCGCGTTGCGCGAACCGGTGGGTGGCGACAGCCTCGTCGATGCGGGTCGAAAGCCTGCGCAAGTCGATGCGAGTTTGTGCTCGGCCCCTTCGGGTCAGTTCAATGATTGTTCGTGGACTTGCGAAGGCAAAAACCCGTCGGGTGCATCGCGCTGTCGAACAGATTTGCCGGGCGTCAGTTGTGTGCGACGACTCTGTCGCGCCAATGGTAAGTGGGCCGAGCCCACTGTGCTTCCCACGCGCAGCGCGGATGAGTGCCAAGTGGATCGCGTACGTGTTGGTACATGCGGCGCCTATTGATCTGCAGAGTTCTGATGCTGTGAAATTGCGCTTGGCGCGATTTGGATAGGGACTCGACAGTGTTTGGCCCATCTCGGGCACTGTCTCAATTTGAGACAGAATTCATCTCCGAGAATTGAATCTCCTTGAATACGTTGAAGATGAGCCGGGGGCCGTTGGCCTCGGCCTTGCCCTGCTGAAGCTCATGGACAACTTCAGCCGTTCGACAAAATCTACGTTTCGCCTCTTCACACTGAGTCTTTGCCTCATCAGCATGTTGAGTCTGAGCCTATGGCCGCACGAGCTGATGGCCTCAGGCGCTCGCCAGGTGACGAATGTGCGAATTCAAAAACATTCAGATGGCACCGCCACAGTCACCTTCATGCCGACAGGTTCGGATGATCGAATTCAGGTGAAGGATTCTGATGGTCGATCGATCGGCCAGTTGCCGTGGACTTCGCAGTTTGTGGTGCGCGTTCGCCAAGAGGCTCTCCGGGAAGCGACGACTCCCGCAGGTATCAACATTTTGAAAGTGATCGAGAGCATCGGCACGATGGACACTCCAAGCGGTAGATTGGTGGCGGCCCAGTTGCCTTATGCCGTCGTGAATCCGCAAGGCCAAGAGATCGCGCCGGGATCCTATGTGTATTTCAATCTTCAGGAACTTGTGCGCGCTGGACAAATGGCGCCGGTTGCGGCGACCGCGCCCGATCGAAAGATCGAACATGATTTCCAGGACCGATTGCGCGAGCGCGGAGTTGTGGATGTGCCGCTGCCGCCGCGTCGTCCGCCGAACTTAGGTGTCACACGCCAAACTCAGCGCGGAGATGATCACGATCATGACCATGACCACGGGCATGATCATGGACCTGTGCCGGTTACACCTCGGTCCGTCGCGCCCGCACCCGCAGGCCAGCGCTTTCTGACCGCGCCGACTTGCTCGTGCCGAGGCCGCTCTTGCACAACGACTTCAGGTTTCGGTCGACGTCGTAGTTTCCGCGCTCGAAACGGTGAGATGGCGTCGCGCTTTCATGCCGGTGTGGACATCGCGGCTGGTGTCGGTACGCCGATCGTCGCCGCAGCGGATGGATGTATTTCGCGCATGTATACGAACTCGCGAGTGGGTTACGGACTGGCATTGTCACTGGACCATGGCAACGGCATGGAAACTCTGTATGGACACTTATCCCGATTCTCGGATGCTCAAGTTCGCCGCGGTCGATGCTTCCGGCGCGGTGATGTTGTTGGCTACATGGGCTCAACGGGTCGGAGCACGGGACCGCACTTACACTTTGAGGTGCGCCGTCACGGACGGGCTGTGCAGCCGGAATCTTATATGTTGGCCACAGGCAACCGCGAGTACTCGCGAAGCTGCGAAGATCTGCGCGTGACCAATGCGCATCTCACTCAGGGTAGTCGTGGGACGGCGGTGGCCGTGCGCGATCAAACTCGTCCGGCGACCTCGACTCGCTAATCCCGAGGGGCTGGTGTGGAACCCAAGTTGTGGGTCCAGTTTTGAACCAAGCCTCGAATTGTGACCACTTCGACTCGCTGCGCAAATAACCCCGAGGCGTGGGCGAGTATCACGAAAACTAATGAATCAGCTTTGACGACATGCGCGCCGCGTCAGCCGTGAGATTGTCCGATTCTCGGACGTTGGCCCGAGATTCGCTATGTCCGGTTCCCGTTACGGCCGATGCCGACCGATTCTCGGATGCGATGTCCGGCTCAAAAGGGAGTTCAACATGTCGACTATTGGAAACAAAAAATTCTTCTCATTAGTTTTCTCATTCATCGGACTGACAGTCTCCACAGTTGTGGCTTCATTGATGTTCACTTCGTTGGTGTTCGCGCGTTCGGTGGATCGCACACCGGTGATCGCGACGCTCACAGGTCTTGAGCACAACATTAAGTCGGTGGCGATTTTGGCTGACGGCCGCATGCAGCTGTTGGACGTCGGTGGTCAGTTGAAAGTGACTCGCTTGACGCCCGAAGCGCTTGAGAATCTCAAGTCCATGGCGCACGGCTTGGCCGGTGTTGAGTTGGAGAACGTGCGAAGCCAGATCGTGTGCATGATGATGCCGATGCCTGAACTTTCGGATCTCTCGGTTGCAGCTTACGATTGGCAAAAAGATGCTTGGGGGCGTGACCTTACTCTGGTGCTGACACAGATCAACTGCGCCGTGGCCAACAAGACTTTCCCCAAAGAGCAGTGGGCTAAAGAGCGAGCTGAGTCTTTGCGTGCCGCCATCAAGATCTTGGCTTTGAACGAGCTGAAGTGATTGCGATCGGCTGATCGTCTCTGAAACTCCCCCAATAGCATGACGGATATAAAGGCGGCTCAAGAAGTGATTCTTGGGCCGTTTGCTTTGGCGCACTCGGGGCGCGGATCTCAAAACACTGTTGGATTTTCAATCTTCCATCCTCGATCAGCGAAGTCGGTCCAAGCTGTGCGATAATGCACGGGCTGATTTCAAAATTGAGCGCGGGTCATGCGCGAAGGAGAGTGGTCATGCTGACATTTCGTTATTCATTGATGTTGGTCGCCCTGTTGGCGTTGGTGGGTGTTGCGACAGCACAAGCGACTGAGAACTCGGCCGGAGTGAACGCGGCTGAGACTTACAACATGTTCTGCGGGGATCGCGCGGCGATCGAGGCTTTTGCCCGATCCCAAGGTGCGACTTCGGTCAGTGAGACCGAGTTCGCCGAGCTCAACGAGCAACGCCAGGTGATTCTCAAGGTTCTGCAAAAGGGTGCAGCTGGACTGCAGGAGCTGCTCGATGAAGGTTCGCGAAGCGACACCGGTCCGTTTGGCGTCATTCTCGCTTGCGGAGTTCTCGATTCTATCAAAGCCGAAGTTCAGTCGAAGGGCTGCTACGATTTGGTGAGCAATCAAGCTGTGAAAGATCAGGGTGGTCTTGCCGCTTGCGCCGATGTGATGAGCCGTTTGCCACGATAAGGCGCGGCTGATCGTCAAAATGAGAAATGCGCCGGGCTCTCAACCTTGAGAATCCGGCGCATTTTTTTAAGCCTTACGGAAACTGCGTGATGGAGAGTCGCTTGGCGCGCGTGCGCGTCTCGAACCACACGTCAAATACGAGCTTCATTTCGCCCGCATAAGTCTTGGCGACCGACTTGTACTTCACTTCGTTGCCATACTGATCGCGTTCGTAGAAGCGATCATCGTAGCGAAGATCGATCGACTTAAGACCAATGGCGCTCAAGCTCTGAAGCTCGCGTGAATCTGCGACGCCGTCGAGATTGTGGTCGCGCCACACTCGCAGTTGCCCGTAGATTCGATCGTTGGCATCGATGACTTGGTCGCCGTTGGCGTCATGCTTGGCCAAGGCGTCGTAACCGTTCTCAGCGAACTTGCCGTCTGGGCCCTTGGTGTTGTTGCCAAACAACTGATCGATCCCGCGCACTTTGCCCTCGGCATCCGGAAGTGCCAAGAAGGCGAAGCTTGAGCTTTGAAACCAAGAGATCTGCATCGGCTCATAGGCGATCGGCTCGGCGTTGGCGCCCATGATATCAAACAGCACGCCATCCCAAGGAGCCGTCAATCCGAAGTGCCGCTGTTTTTCCCATTGGTCTCTGAGATCAACGAACAAAGGCGATTGGCGCGAGTCACAGAGATTTTCTTCAGGCGGAGTGACCTCGGGCGGAACGATGTCGCCGTCGCGTCGCTCAGCTAAGTTGATGTCGTAGACGACCTCAAGATTCTTTCGAACACCGATCGAGCCAACTTTGCTTGCAGCTGTGCCGCCCACTGCCCCTGGTCCCTTCAAGGCCGCCGCATGAATCAACACGCCTGTCTTTTGGGGAGCGTTGCCGTGCGAAGCATGCTCGGAACCGAGATCATCAACATAGGAGATCTTCAGAAACTGCGTCGCCTTGGGAATCTGACAGCTGCTGAGGTCCAACTTTCCGCCGGCCTTGATCATCAGATTCTGCTTGAGCTGCTGGGCATTGGTGAGAGCACACTGGCCGATGCTTTCGGCGGTGTCCTTATTGTTCACTTTGACCACGCGTTGGAACTCGATCTTCACCTGCGCTTTGGTGGACTTGTGCAAAGGTTGGCGTTGGCCCTTTTGTCCGTTCACTTTTGGAAGAGCATCGTCGTCCATTCCGCGATTCGAGCAGACGCGATGCACATCCAAGTAGGTGGGCGCCGCCATAGGTGGAGGCGTGTCGTCGCCGACGCCGCCGTTCCAGCCAATCGGGAGCTGGCCGGTGAGAGGTGAAGGACTATTGTTGAAGACGGAATCTTGAGAGAGCACTTCATTCTTGCTGGCTTGATCTAACTTTGCGGCTTGCATGGGCTGACAGTTGTTAAAGCCCACCACAAGTGTGGCGAAGATCGGAATCAGCAAGAGCGGTCGAACGAAGTTTCTCTTGTGCCTCTGCGTTGCTGGACTATTCGTTGTTGGACTTGTTGTTGGACGCTGATGACTCATGTTGCCTCCTTGGCGTGTGTTCCATCGCGACGTTACGGCCGCGATTGTTGTTGCAGACCCGAGCTGATGAGCGCGACATCCTTGGGTGCGTTTCCCCGTCGCGCGCCTGTTCAATCACTGGTTCACTCACGGCTTGATCACTGGGCACGCTTCGCGTGTGCGCCAAGTGAAGTGAACTCGATCAAATTTCATGAGATGTCGTTCGCAAGCGCCTTAAGGCGTCGCCGAATGAATCCCCCCGAGTTAGGGTGGGAGCAAGGTGCGAGCCCATCGCGCGGACGCGCTCTGTTTGAGTTCGAGGGTCTGCGATCGGTCAGAAGCTGGACAATTGTTCGATATTGAGGCGCGCGAAATGAGACAAAACTCAGTCGTCATCGAGGCTTAATTCGAGTTCGCCGAACTTTTGGTCAAGTTTGAGACATCAACACCGATTCACGGGGGCTTGCGCAGAGACGGAATGTCTCAGTTCGCGACACAGATGACCTTGATCGGTTCGAGGTGTTCTGATGAGCTTTGTTGGTCATGCTGAAGGGAGCATTATGAATTGGGGTGGCGGATTTTTGAGAGTGTTGCAGATCAGTAGCTTGATGCTTTTGGCGGTGAGCTTCACTGAAGTTTCGATGGCCGACTCCAAAACCGCGCATACGCAAGATCCCGCGCGCGAACAGCAAGCTCGAGATCCACGCTTGCATGAAGGCAAAATGTTTGTGGTGAAGTTGGTGCCCGCCGGGAAGTCCATGGAAATTCTCATCACAGGGAAGACGGCCGCCGAGGTGAAGATGACGGATGTGGGCCTGGCCGCGACGATGTATGTCGGCAAAAAAGAAATTGTCTTAGCGCCCAAGCGCAAGTCCGCGGATGCTCACGAGGCGCGCTTTCAGCTTGAGGATTTGCAGCCTGAGCGCAGCAACTTAAAGCTGCGCATCCAGCGCGGCGCTGAGGAAGAGATCATCGAGATTCCGCGATCTCGATAGGGATTCAAAGAATCCGGCGAAGCTCGCGGCGAAGGTCCGCGGGCTTGGTGAGTCCCACGGAGCGAAAGCGGATCTCCGCGCCTTTCATGCCGAGGAGTGCCGACCACGCATTCATGTTAAAGCGTGCGGCCAGTTCTTTTTGATTCACGAAATCAATTTGAAAGACTTCGATGCTTTTGAAATCGTCCTCTTTGAGCACGCGTTCCAGCGTCGGCGCTTGCAGCGTGCAATTGGGACAATCCGACTTTGAAAACACCAGCAAGATCGGCTTCCCAGCGGCTTGCACTTGGGTGAAGAGTGCATCATCAAATTTTCTCAAGATGAGCGAGTTCGCGACGCGTGGTCCAGGAGTTTCGGACTCGTCGCCGGGCGTGGGTTTGGCGAACTCGGGCACGGTGCTGCGATCCAAAGGTGGGGCCGGTTGAGGAAGTGACGAGGAGCTGATGGATGTCTTATCACAAGCGCTGATGCTGAAGGCGAGCAGCAGTGCGGCTGAGAATTGAGTGAACTTCATATGCGTGGCCTCACGGTGGATTGCGCTTCATTTCAAGCTACCAAGAGCGAGTCTATTCGCGAGGCCTCGAAGTTGAAACCACACGCTGCGAAAGAGCAAGGCCTTGGCCTAGGTCAAAAGCTGTGATGAGTTCGAGGTCACATGGGGGTGAGCATGAGTGATGCCATGACGAAGCGAGAGGCAGCGGAGCGAGAGGCCGGTGGGCGAGGCTGGTCGAAGCGAGGTTGGGGCGAGCGAATCGCGAAGATTGTTTTGTGGGGTGGACTCGGTCTGCTTGTTTCGCATTCGCAAGGAGTGATGGCGGACTCGGGCGACATGCAAAAGTTAAAGTGGTCTTCTGACTTTCGATCGCGATGGGAGTCGTTGGATTATGCGCAGGACCCGAGTGTGGTGGGTCGACGCGAGCAATACGATCAATTGTCGATGCGCGCGCGCTTAGCTTCGCGCTTTCAAGCTCGTGAAAATTTGTCTTTGCAATTTCGATTGGCGACGGGTGCCGGCGGAACCAGCACGAACTCTGTCTATGGCGATACCGTCAAAGGCTTTCGCAATCCTGAGTTCCGTTTGGATCGTGCGCATCTGATGTGGAAGCTGCCGGTGTTTGAAGTGCATGCCGGTCGCATGGTGATGGTCGCGCGTGCGGCAGGTCAGAACGACATGATGTGGGACTCGGATCTGCATTGGGATGGAATGGCGATTCGTCGCGAGTTCAAAGCGGAAGATTGGCGAGCGGGCTTTGCAGTGGCGCATGCAATCTTATCGGAGTCGAGAGCTTCGAGCGCAGCCTCGGATGCTCGCTACCAAGTCGCGCACTTGCACGCGTCGTTTCGGTCCTCGATCGGCGAGTGGGGCATGGTGCTCGGTGAAGCGCGGACTCATGGTGTTGCGGGTCTTGCCGCCATGGTCGGCACAGACTTCGCGGGCAACTCCAATGCGGCGTCGGCGTATCGTTATGAGTATCAAACTCAGTATCTCGGCGTGGAGTGGAAGGCGCTGGATGCGCCGCTGGTGATGTTTGCGCAGATCGCGCAAAACGCAGCAGTTAGCGACGCCCGTCGCGCGCAGATTGTGGGCGCGCGCTGGGATGCGAGTCGTGGCGCGGGCGGCGCTTCGGGCGGTGCGGTTGGTGGTGGCGGCGCTTCGGCGGCGAGCGGCGCTTCGAGCGGTACTTCGAGCGGTGCTTCGGACGGTGCGCGAGTCGAGGGTCTGAGTTGGCCTTTGGGGTGGTCGCTCGCTTGGGACTATCGCGAAGTTCAAGCGGACTCGACATTGGGAATTTTTACGGACTCTGAGACTTTCGGCGGTGGTGCCGATGGACGGTCGCATCGAGTGGTCGCGACGGTTCGTGCTGACGAAGATGTGAATCTGGTGGCGACTTATTTGTGGGGTGAGTCGCGCATCTCGGATCCCTTGCTTTCGAATTTAGCGCGGCGGCGTTTGATGTTGGATTTGGTCGCGGAGTTTTAACTCGGGTTTTTTTGGGGCGGGGTGAGTGGCGTTGGGTTCGGTGGTGAGAGTGGCGGCTGGTGAGTGGCGTTGGGTGAGCTCGTGGCGCGTGACGCGGAGTGACCCGCGCCAGCGCGTGTGGAGTGCGCCGGAGGCGCTGCGCCTTAGTCGCGCTTTGTGAAACTCAATGTGACCTCGCCCACGCGGAAGCCGAACTTGCTCATCACAGATCGATTGAGCATGACGCGTTCGTCGATCAGGTACATCCAGTCGTCGACATCGATCGAGTAGATCTTGCGCTTCTCGCCTTCGCCGACGGGGACTCGCAAGACGTACTTCATGCGAAAGGCGTTGCCAGCGACCTCGCCTGTTGCCACGCCCTCCACATCGTCGGCTCGCCCTTCGTAACGTCCTTCGCCCACGCGCTTGAGTTTCCAAATGCGACGTTGTTTTTCGCCATCCGACCAAACGAAGTCTTCTTCGAGGACACCGTCTTCGCCTTGCCAGCGGCCATGAAGTTGAACGACAAATCGGCGAGTCACTTTGCCCGCGCGATCCGTCAGCATGCCATGGGCCTCGAGCTTGCCGTTAAAATAGTTTTCCAGTGCGAGCTTCGGCGTTTCCGATTGATACGCAGTCGGCTGGATCGACGAACACGATACGAGGCTTAGAGCCATGATGCACACCCATTTCATTTTGTTCTCCTGAGTTTCAACTGTAGCACGTGCGGCGCTTGGCGGTGGGGTTTCAAAATTTTTTGATCGAGTTGGTGCGGGTTGGGTTGGTACGTGGGCGTGTGGGCGTGATGCGGTGTGACCCGCGCCAGCGCGGGTGGCGCGTGGGTGTCGGGGCGGCCGCGTTCGTGCTCGCCTTCGTTGTGTCCGACTTGTGTCCGGATTCCGGACGCGCGTGATGCTTGCACAAATTTTTGTTGACGCGATTTTTCGCTGAACTGTCTCGCGCACAGCCAACACAAAGCGACCCTCGCCACAAGTCCCCGCAATCGCCGCACCCACGCGGCTCACAGCTTGCGCACTTGCGCGAACCCCGCTTCGCGTGCCTCTGCACATGCACCTGCCATAGGCGATCCTCGCGCGAAAAATCTGAGCGTAAAAACCCGTGTTAAACACACGGCATGACA
Organism: Bdellovibrionaceae bacterium UBA2339; assembly: GCA_002344785.1. GTDB lineage: Bacteria > Bdellovibrionota > Bdellovibrionia > Bdellovibrionales > JAMPXM01 > UBA2339. The sequence goes on along the minus strand of DDUL01000064.1, from coordinate 824 downwards.
GACAAAGAACTCCACAACAAATTGCTGGGGCTTGTGCGCGAGGAACGTCGCGTGCTCGCCGATATCCTAACTCATCTCAAAGAGGTCGAGCGCCGAAAGCTTTACTGCGACTACAAGCGCACTTCGCTTTTCGACTACGCCGTGAAGGAACTTGGTTACTCTGAAGACCAGGCGCAAAGACGGATAGAAGCCATGCGACTCATTAAGGATCTTCCCGAGATCACTCCCGCG
>DDUL01000064.1:0-324 GCA_002344785.1 Bdellovibrionaceae bacterium UBA2339 | reverse complement strand
ATCACCAACATCGCACAAGCGAACCGACTCTTCCGTCACACTCAGCCAACACGTGAAGAAAAAGTCGCGTTCATCAAATCCATCGAGAATAAAACTAAGCGTGAAGTGGAACGCGAGATCGCCGCGATCGCGCCGGAGCTTCCGAAACCAGAGCGCACCCGCGCCACAACCGCAAGCACTTCGCGACTCGCGCTCGAGCTTCCCAACGAAACGCTGGAGATGATCACACAGTTAAAAGGTGCGCTTGCGCACAAATATCCGAACGTGACGACGGCGGAACTCATCACCCTGCTGGCGCGCGAGAAACTCGCCGCGCTGCGACCC
>DDUL01000063.1 GCA_002344785.1 Bdellovibrionaceae bacterium UBA2339 | reverse complement strand
GGTATGACAGACAAAGAACTCCACAACAAATTGCTGGGGCTTGTGCGCGAGGAACGTCGCGTGCTCGCCGAAATCCTAACTCATCTCAAAGAAGTCGAGCGCCGAAAGCTTTACTGCGACTACAAGCGCACCTCGCTCTTCGATTACGCCGTGAAGGAACTTGGCTACTCCGAAGACCAAGCACAAAGACGGATAGAGGCCATGCGACTTCTCAAAGATCTTCCCGAGATCGCGCCCGCAATCCGCGATGGGCGACTCACCATCACCAACATCGCACAAGCAAACCGACTCTTCCGTCACACGCAACCAACGCGTGATGAAAAGGTCGCGTTCATCAAATCCATTGAGAATAAAACTAAGCGTGAAGTGGAACGCGAGATCGCCGCAATCGCGCCTGAACTTCCACGTCCTGAGCGCACCCGCGCCACAACCGCGAACACTTCGCGACTCGCACTCGAACTTCCAAACGAAACGCTTGAACTAATCACGCAACTCAAAGGTGCGCTCGCGCACAAGTATCCGAACATGACGACGGCGGAACTCATCATGCTGTTGGCGCGCGAGAAACTCGCCGTACTGCGACCCGCGCCAGCACAGGTGCAGCCGACTCCGAAGCCAACACACGCGCCTACTGACGCCGCGCGACCCGCGCCAGCGCGGAACACACACGCGCCCCCAAAGCGCTCGCGCTACATCCCAAAAAAACTCCGTCGCACAATCCAGCACGAAGCGCAGCACAAGTGCCAGAACTGCGGTTCACAACATGCGCTCGAAATTGATCACATACATCCCTACGCCCAAGGAGGAACGCACGCGCCAAAAAATCTCCGCGTACTGTGCCGCAATTGCAATCAGCGGCGGTTGCGGGGTGAGGACTTCTTGGGTACGCGTCGGGATTGGATCTCGGCGAGGAGTTTGCGCCATGAGTGAACGCGATCGTGATCGAGCGTTCCTTGTTCAAGGCTTGTGCGGATTTGACAGCCGGGCTCGCGTTCGTGTCCGCAGTTGGTGAAGCGGCAGCGGAGGGCGAGCTCTTGGATGTCGGAGAACTCTTCTTCGAGGCGGGATTCGAGGGAGCTTTCGGGGTCGGCGAGTTGGAACTCGCGCACACCGGGCATATCGATTAACAGCATTTGGTGAGGGGTGCGCAGAAGGCGGCGGCCCGTTGTGGTGTGGCGGCCCTTCGAGTCGTCACTACGGATTGAGCTTGTGCGCTGAGGTTGAGCGTCTTCGCCGAGAAGGGCGTTGGTCAGCGTTGACTTGCCGACGCCTGAACTGCCCAACAGCGCGATGGTGGGGCAAGAGTTCGGCACAAGTGAACGCACCGAATGCATCAGCTCCGTCAGACCGTTACCGGAGAGGGCTGAGACGGCGGTGATGTCGAGTTGGTTGAGGCGGCTGCGCAGATCATCGAGTAGCGTTTGTAATTCAGTGGGCTCGATCAAGTCGCACTTATTGAGCACGAGAAGTGGCGTGGCGTTGGCTTCGCGAATCGCGAGCAGCATGCGCTCGATGCGACGAGGACTGAGATCTTGATTGGGAGACGTGACGATCAGCGCACAGTCGATGTTGGCCGCGAGGGCCTGAATGTCTTCGCTTTCGCCAGCGGCCTTTCGTTGCAGCAGACCTTTGCGTGGCAGGACTTTTCGGATGAGCTGGGAGGAGTCGATGGCGACCCAGTCGCCGACGGCCGGCCAAAGTGCGTCGCCCTTTCGCAATTGACCGATCACCTCGGCTCGAGCCGGACCTTCGTCGTGTGAGATTCCTTGCACCATGAAGGCGCCGCGAGGGTCTTCGACGATGCGGGCGATTTGGCATTGCTCGCGGGTCGCGACATCAAGTGCGCGCCAGTGTTCAGTGAACTCGTCCGACCATCCCCAAATGCGGAGGGTTTCGAGATTTTGAGGTGCGCTCAGCGTGTCCGATGCCATAGCTCATTCTGGACCAAAGCAGGAGCAGACGTCCAGCTCGGGACGCCGATAAGTGGGCATGCCGAAGCCACAAAAAGTCGTTGTGTCGTTCTCTTTGGTGCTGATCGCGTTTGCGGTGAGCTTTGATTACTTGGCGAAGATTGATGAGGGCGGGCGAGCCGTCCAGCGTGAGCCCGCAGCCTACGGCGAGGTTGTGCAGGAGCTTCAGCAGCTCTTCGCGCAGGTGCGTGACCCTCGCGTCTTTCGCGCCGACACTGCGACGGCGATCATTCATCAGTTTGCCGATCGCGCTTACGCGTTGAATGCCGATCAGTACTTGCCGATTGCGGAAGCGGAGCGGGCGGATTTTCTGCAGCGTGCGGATCAGTTGGTGAAAGACTTGTTCGAGACGCGATTGTTGTTGCGAGAGCGGCAACGAGTTTTCGAAGCGCAGTGGTCGACGGCGGAGCGAGACGCCGCAATCGATGCGTTTCGACGGGCGCATTTGTACCTGCGATACGCTGAGGATCATGCCATTGAGCTCCTCAATACCGAGCGCAAGTGGGCTCCGAATCCAGCTTACTTTAGCGGCGAGTTTCCGCGAACACTGACGCCGACATCGGCCGCGCCAGATTTTAAACCTGGCGACGTGTTTCTTGTGCGGGGTGGATCCTTTGTGAGCGCAACGATTGCGCGCAGTGGAGATGTGGTCACGAACATGAGTCACCTTGCGATGATTGGCGTCAATGAGACGGGTGAACTGCGAGTCGTAGAAAGTCTGTTGGAAAAGGGGTTGGTCGAGTATTCGCTCCAAGACTATTTGAAATTCGAGCCTCTGCCACGAGTCGCGATCTATCGATTTCGAGATCAGGCCGTCGCCGAACAGGCGGCGCGAGAAGTTTGGTCGCTCTATCGCGAATCCGAAGTGAGACCAATTCCGTTCGATGTGGGGATGAATGTTCATGATCACAGTAAGGTCTATTGCGCCGAAGCCGTCGCGATTGCTTACAAGCGTGCGGGCGAAAAGCTCAGACGGAGTGTGCAGATTCCTTCCGCTATGACGAGCTTTCGCGGGGCTCGCGAGACTGTCTTCTTTCAAGAGGTCGGCATGAACATCGAAAGATCATTTGCGCCAGCCGATTTGGATGTCGACACGCGCTTTGACTTGGTGGGCGAACATCGTGACTTGTCGCTGTTGGCGAAGTCGCGTCGCTTTGATGTGGTGCTCTCGATTCTGTTTGATCGCTTTAAGCAGGGCTACACTTACCGGCCGGATCCCACGGCGAATCTCGAAGGTACATTTGGTTTCTTCGCTCGTAAGCTCGGGTTTTTCAAAGACAAGATTGCCCAGGATTTGCCGTTGCGGGCGGTGGTGGCATTCGCCCGACATCGAAATCTTGTCGATCATTTGGTTGAGCAATTACGAATCGCTGAAGAAGCGCAGCAAGCGCGTTTGGGTCGGCCGCTCGCATATCGAGAACTTGAAGTGTTGCTGGATGAGTATTGTCGTCAGAGTGCTTGTGTTGAGAAGCTCAGCGAGCAGCTCGAGCGTCGCGCTCGTCAGCGAGGCACGGAGCGTTCCCTAGAGCCGAGACCTGAACAGCGCTCCTTGGAGAGTCTCGAAGATCGCGCGCCAGCGAGAAGTCCGCGCTGTGAATCACTCTTCACGTCGGGCTAAAGTACGCCATCGCGTAAGGCACGGCGACCTCGACCGACCAACAGCGTTCACCAAAGCTCCAAGCTTCAAGTCCCGCCTTTTGGAAAAGCTCGAGTTCAAAGTCGACAAAGCCGCCTTCAGGCCCCAAGGCGATCAGCAAATCTTTTGAACTTTGCAATCGTCGTTCTTGTTCACTTCGAATGGGTCCTGGATGAAGAACAATTCCGCTCACTCCATTTCTAACTTCAGCAGAATCAGATGGATTTGAAGTGGTGTGCAGAAGCTCAGGAAGTTGATCTTCAGCGAAGGGACGAAACAGCCGGTGCTGGTGAACTTTGGGAAGAACAGGCAAGGTGGCGCCGGCACGGCAGGCGATCTCGAGGCCTTCGATCAAAGCGGCGCGCAGAGCTTCGGATTCAAGCCATGGTGAGCCCCAATAAGATTTATCCACGCGCGCGGTGTTGATGAGATGTAGCTCATGGACTCCGAGATTACCCACCATGCGTAAAACTCGTCGCAGGCTCTTAGGCCTCGGAAGACCGAGAACGAGGCTTCGTCGCGGTGAACTTGTCAGGCGAGTGTCGGTCGCGACACTTCTCGTTGGTGCGTAGGTTCCGTGAATCGCATCTTGATCCACGATTGTGCAGACACCGCGGCCGATGCTGTGATCGATGACGCCGAGGTGGAACTCGCGACCGGGTGCGAGCTTAAGGACTTCGAGCAAATGCCGCGCGCGTCGATCTTCGCGTCGCAAACTCCAAGTGAAAAGTGCGGAGGCTTGGTCGGGGAGCGCCGTACACTCCGCCTCTTCCAGTAAGATGCTGTTCAAACTTGTTCGTCCTCGGTGAGGAAGCTGGGCAGTTTGCGTACGTAGTGGCAGGTGTAACCGTCGGGGTGCTTCTGCAAGTAGTCTTGATGCTCGGGTTCGGCGGGCCAGAAATCGCCAACGGGCCAAACTTCAGTGACAACAGGTCCTGGCCACGCACCGGATTGATCGACGCGAGCGATGAAGTCTTCGGCTGCGGCCTCTTGCTCTTCGCTATGAAAGAAAATGGCCGAACGATACTGCGTGCCGATGTCATTGCCTTGGCGATCTTTGGTCGTTGGGTTGTGAATACGAAAGAAGAAGTCCAAAAGCTGTTTATAGGTGATTCGGGAAGGATCGAATTGAATGCGAATCGATTCTGCGTGACCTGTGTTGCCCTTTTTGACGTCCTTATAGGTGGCACGGGGTAATTGACCGCCCGTGTATCCCACTTCAGTGTCGATCACGCCTGGCAGGGCTCGAAACAATTCTTCCATACCCCAAAAGCAGCCGCCCGCGAAGGTGGCCAATTCTGTAGCCTGAGTTCCTGAGTGGGATGAGGTCGAGGACATTTCGCGACTCCTTACCAAGACATGAAGGGCGAAGCACTTTCGCCGTGAATTCTGCTGGGCGAAACTTCAACTTCGACATTATAATGGGAAAGTGACCCTAGCACGAGTTGAAATCAGCTGTTCAAACCACATTAGCGACGCGCGCCGATCGGGTCGGCGAATTGGCTTGCGAGCCCACTCGCTGACAGCCATTTTGACTCTGAGTGCATTGTGCGGATTCGTCAGCTCGGCAGAGTCGCGCCAGCCGCCGGCATCGCCGACGAAAGCGAAGTCGGCCGCACCTCAACCTTCGCCGACGCCTTCAAGTCCCAGCGAATTGCCCAAAGAAAATGCCTTGGTCGTGGGCGATGGTGCTGCCGCCACGCTGTTTTTAGTGCTACCTGAAAAACCACAAGGAACGAAACGCGAGTCGGGAAGTCTGGAGTTGGTCCGACATGATTTCAGTGTGCCGCTTCCGGGGCCGATCGCGCGCGCCGTGCTGTTGGAGAGGCGGCATGATCCGAAGGCTGCGCCGGACTCATTGTTTGGGCCGGCTTGGTGTTCGAATCTTGATCTCAAACTTCAACTTCATGATTTGAACTCACAAAAAATTCCGGCGCGAATTGATCACGTGGAATGCGGCATGGGCCGAGTGCGTGTGTTTCGCCAGCGCATGGGCGCTTGGGTTGAGGAAGTCAGTCCGGCCCGCATTTTAAAAAAATCGGGTGGCGGCTATCAACTCACCGAAGCGCCTTACCCGCACTTTGATCGCAGCGGTCGCTTGGAGAGTTTTGAGACGACGGATAAGCGGCGTTGGGAGATTCAACGCGATCGTGTTGGTCGAATCCTCGCTTTGCGACAAGCCGGCAAAATGATTTTTCGTTTCGCGCGAGATGCGGACGGGAGATTGCTATCGCTGCACGATGCTGACGGCGTCGCCCGTGCCAGTTACGCCCAAGAAACCTATCTGCGAGCCGCGACCCGTGGCGATCGCTGGGAGAACTACGATTTTGACAATCATGATCGCCTCGTCGGCCTTCGCGAAGAAGGCGAGAAGCTGGGCTATCGATTCGACTACACAGGCTACCGCGTGCAGACGTTTTCGTCGCCGGATCGCTGTCGTACGCGTGTGATCTACGAGCCCGAAGGGCTGAGATCGAATCGTGAATGCATTCAGATTCAGACTCCGGCTTTGCCGATTCGAGCCATGGCGACGCCGAGGCCATTGGCCACGCCTGCTCCCATCGATGTGCGAAAGTTCAAACGCCAAGACGCTTTTGGTGCGGGCGAAGAAGTCGCCGAGATCACTTTTGATGACGAGGGACGACCGCTTCGGATCGAGATCACCGACTCGATGAAAAAGCAGCGCGTATTGGTGATCGAGCGAGATTCGACAGGCGCGGGTCGGAGTTTGACGGAATTGTCGGGCACCAAGCAAGTTCGTGTGTTGTTTGACCGCGCGCAGTCGGGATTGGAAGTGGAGCGCGATCGGCTACTTGAAGAATATGAGAAGTGGATTCAGATCATCGACTTTGAGGACCAACGTCCTCGCTATGAGTAATCGCCGAAATTGAGCGGCGCAAGTCGAGCCAATCACTCGAAATTGAGCGGAAGAGTCAGCGTGCTTGCGCGGGGGCAGGCCGGAAATCGCACGCGACTGGCGAGGCGTTTCATAGCGGCCTTCAAGTTCTTGCGATCGCGAAGTTCTTGGTCCGGAGTTGGCGCTCGAAGACTATCGGCGAGGGACTCGAGCGATTGAACTTTCCCTGAGGCCAAAATACGAAGTCGAAATGCGGCGTGACCGCTGCTTCCCCAGGTCTGGGTCTCGTCTTGGATGAGCTTGAAGACTTCGCCGTCGAGCTGCTTGAGGAATTCACGAAGTTGCCCAGGCTTAAGCGCGCCGTCGATGTGAATCTTCGGAGGTGTGAACCAGCCATGTAACACCAGTCGACCGAGCAAAGGATCGCGAGTGCCTTCGACGCGACTGACGCCGTGGGGGATTCGCGGATCAAAAGTGATGAGTCGGGAAAATTTTGGTGAAATTTTATCGACGATCGCATCGGCGTGAAACTCGCCCTGTGCGGCGAACGACCATCGTGAAAGCACTTCGGGACGAAGGAGCTGCGTCTCACCACCGCGGAATGCTCCCGGCTTGGGTGTGAGCGAGTAGACAAAGGCCCAAGGTCCGTGAGGGTGATCAGCATGCCAATTTTGTTCACAGCCGTCGACATAGAGACTGAGCCAAATCGGCGAGATCTCGCCACATCCTAACTCGCGCCGGCCCCATTCCTGAAGTTCCGAGCGAAAACTACCTATGAGTTCGGGAGAAAAGAATCGCGCCGCTGGCGTGCGAAGATGCGTGTAGCGATTCGGAACGTGCCACCAATCCCATGCAAATCGGTCCGCGGATCGAGGCGCTTCGGGCTCGGCCATGACGTCTTCGAAACGCTGACGAAGCTGCGTGGCTTTGGAGCAGAAACCATCGACGATGAGATGAGAGGCCATGGGGATTCCTTTGTGACTTTGGGCGCATGGGGCGCGCCGATCGCGGCGAGCCCAATTTCAAATGTGTTCGTCGTCTCAGGGTGGCAGGCGGATGAGTTCAAGTTCAAACAAGTTCTCACCGCGCTCGAAATATTTTCTCTCAAAATGAGTTCGTACTTGGAACTTCGGTTCGGTCGCCTTCGACCAACTTCTTGATCGCTGCATTTCCCAACTTCTCCGCCAATGTTCATGGGCGTCACACGAGTGCGTGAAGTAGTTTTCGGAATTCGTCGCCAAGGTGAGGCGACCGCCGGGCTTCACGATTCTTGTCAGATGAGAGAAGAAGGGCTCGCGCAACCAATTCCGTTGCGGTCGGCCAGGCTCGGGATTGGGATACAGAATCCAAACCTGATCAAAGATCGGCTTGGTCACTTCTCGAGCGCACCAAAGCCGAGCATCGGCGTGAACGCCTGTGAGGTTCGGCACTTGGTGGACAGAGTGCTGCGCCAAGCGCCGCGCAAACGCGTCGAACTTTTCGCGTGTGCGCTCGATGGCGACCACGCCTCGCGAGCTTCGACCTTCGCGGGCTAATGTCATGGCTCGATGCAGGCTATGCCAACCGACACCGCACCCGATCTCAAGTTCGAGTTCGGGTAAAAGTCGCAACTCTTCCCAAGCTTGTCCGATGCTTCGCTCGCGAGCTTGAGCTCGATTCATCGCGATCGCCGATGGAGCGCGAAACTCACGGGGATGAGCGGCGATGGAGTTTCGGTCAATTTTGAAGCAGCTTTCAGGCTTCATACAGCTTCACTTGGCCCTGAAAGCTCGCAGTGGTCAAGGCGGGCGCCCTCGGCTAAGGAGGAGTCGCCGCGACTTTCCAATTTGCGAGACTGTGGTCTCGCTCTTATCTTGCCGCCTGGGGGATTTTCATCTTTGATAGAGTGAGAAAGACGAGGCCTTCAACGTGTCAGACACCACTCCGACTCCGGGCGATTCGAAGAATTATAAGTTTGTCGATCCTTCGGGAAGCCAGCGCGGTGGCTTGGGTGGGCTGTTCGAGTCCGCGCTGCGCCGATTCAAAACGCTGTTGCATCTGATGATGATTTTGCCTCTGTATGTTTTGGGATCTGGCATTTTGGGATTGTCAGTGGCTCCTGGTGTTTATCTTGTGAGTTGGGCGTCAGCTGGGAGCATGGGCTGGTCGGCTTGGGCCAGATCTTGGGCGATCGGCAGTGCCGTCGTCGGCGCGATTTTTTTGACGGGCGTCATGATGATTTTCATTCTGCCGGCAACCAATCGAGTCTTCATGCTGTTGCTCGGCGGTGGATTGAAGCCATGGCGCGGGCCTTACTACTCGCTCGAGGCCATTCGTTGGTACATTCACAACGGCATCACCTACATGCTTCGTTACACCGTGCTTGAGCTGTTCACGCCTTCACCGCTCGCACATGTGTTTTATAAAATGATGGGTATGAAGATCGGCGACGGAGCGGTGATCAACACCACGGCGATCTCGGACCCGAGCCTCATCCGCATTGGTGAAAAGGTCACGCTAGGTGGAAGTGTGACCATCGTCGCTCACTACGGTCAGGGCGGCTACTTGGTGTTGGCACCCGTGGAAATCGGCGATGGCGCAACCATTGGACTCAAAGCCAGTGTGATGGGTGGAGCAAAGATCGGTAAGGGTGCGAAGATTCTTCCGCACTCCGTGGTCATGCCCAAGACCGTCGTGCCCGACGGAGAAACTTGGGGCGGAGTTCCAGCTCAGAAATTGGATTTGCGCGCG
>DDUL01000037.1:17617-17888 GCA_002344785.1 Bdellovibrionaceae bacterium UBA2339 | reverse complement strand
GCGGGCGAAAGATGGAGTCTCGAAGATGTGGCCGAGGCTTTTCAGACCGAAGCAAGGCCTTGCTTGCTTGCGACTTTGCCATTGGTCGCGGGTTTTGCCGTGTTGATGCTTTCGGAATTTCAAGTGACGATGTTTTTTGGAGGCGCAATGGTGATTTCGATCTTGGCGGGATTGTTTGGCGATCTGGTTTTATTGCCGGCTTTGCTGGCGGCGACAAGTTCGAAGCGGCTAGTGGTAGCGGGAGATCGAGTGGGGAGCGGTGTGATGGCGG
>DDUL01000037.1:0-17347 GCA_002344785.1 Bdellovibrionaceae bacterium UBA2339 | reverse complement strand
CACGATGCTCTTCCGATCTCGAGGAGAGGCTTGGGGCGGTGGTTGGTGGGGGGAGCAGTGTGATGTCGGCGATTGGCGTGGAGCGGGATGTGATGGCAGTGGGCAAGGTGGGGAAGGGTGTCGGGGTTGTTGGCGGTCGGGCCGCAGCTTGGATTCTTTTTGGCCTATCGATATTTCCTGCGACCTCGATCCAAGCGTCGGACTTGGGATCGGTGAATCTCAAGGAATTTTCCGCCAAGGCGCTTGCCCAGATTCAAAGTCGTGACGAGCGCGTGAAGCTGCGAATGAAGACGAGTTCACCCAGCGATCGCGACGAGGTGGAATTGCGCGAACTACTTTTGTCGAGAACGCAGACGGGCTCAAGTGAGCAAAAGCTCACCGCAAAGGTCACTGCACCTGCGAAGTGGAAGGGCACAGGCCTGCTTGTTGTGACGGATGGTGAAACAGAGTCGAAGTGGATCTACTTGCCAAGCTCCAAGCAAGTTCGTCGCGTGATGGGAGGCGGCGAAGGCGGTTCAATCCTGGGCAGCGAATTGCACTCCAGCGACTTTGATCTCGGTTTGATTGATGAAGCTCGCGCAAAGGTGATTCGGGCAGATGCCGAGACGGTCGTGATCGAATCGGACATTCGCAACAAAGAAAGTCCGTACCGAAAATGCAAAGCCACTTTTGATCGAGGTCGCGCGCTTATGCGTGAAGCCGAGTGTGTGGATCAGGCCGGTCGGTCGGTTAAGCGTGTGAGTGTGAAAAAGTATCGTGAAGTGAAGAAGGGCGTGTTTCGTCCCGAAGTCATGCGCGTGGAAAATCTGCGGACGGGTCGCGCGACAGATCTGGAGTTTCTTGCGGTTCGAATCAATCTTGGCTTGAAGGCTAGCGAGTTCACGCCGGAAGCGCTGGCGCGGTGAGATCTTGTTGGTGGGTTGAGGGTGCGAGGTGCGGGGTTGGTGCGTGACGCAGAGTGACCCGCGCCAGCGCGGGTGAGTGCGGAGCGCGGTGAGAGCGGGCGGTAGCGTAACGCAGAGTGACCCGCGCCAGCGCGGATGAGTGCGGAGCGCGGTGAGAGCGGGCGGTAGCGTAACGCAGAGTGACCCGCTCCAGCGCGGATTGTGGGTGACGCGCAGTGACCCGCGCCAGCGCGGGTGGCGTGGGCGCGCGGGCCTTCGTTGTGTCCGGCGACGGTGTCCGGATTCCGGACACGCGTGAGACCAGCGCAAATTTTTGTTGACGCGATTTTTCGCTGAACCGCCTCGCGCGCAGCCAACACAAAGCGATCCTCGCCACAAATCACCGCAATCGCCGCACGCTCGCGGCTCACAGCTTGCGCGCTCGCGCGAACCCCGCTTCGCGTACCTCTGCGCAAACGCCCGCCACAGGCGATCCTCGCGCGAAAAATCTGAGCGAAGAAACCCGTGCTAAACACGACGGCATGACAGACAAAGAACTTCACTCCAAATTACTTTCGCTGGTCCGCGAAGAGCGCCGCCTCCTCGCCGACATCCTCATCCACCTTAAAGAAGTCGAGCGCCGAAAGCTCTATTGTGATCACAAGCGCACTTCACTCTTCGATTACGCCGTCAAAGAACTTGGTTACTCCGAAGACCAAGCTCAGCGGCGCATCGAGGCCATGCGACTCATCAAAGATCTTCCCGAGATCACTCCCGCGATCCGCGACGGGCGACTCACAATCACCAACATCGCGCAAGCGAACCGACTCTTCCGTCACACACAGCCAACACGTGAAGAAAAAGCCGCCTTCATCAAATCCATTGAGAATAAAACTAAGCGTGAAGTGGAACGCGAGATCGCCGCAATCGCTCCTGAGCTTCCACGCCCTGAGCGAACCCGCGCGACAACCGCGAGCACTTCACAACTCGCACTCGAACTTCCGAACGAAACGCTAGAACTGATCACACAGCTTAAGGGTGCGCTCGCGCACAAGTATCCGAACATGACGACAGCGGAACTCATCACGCTGCTGGCGCGCGAGAAACTCGCCGCACTGCGACCCGCGCCAGCGCGGAAAGAACCCGCGCCAGCTGACGCCGCGCGACCCGCGCCAGCGCGGAACACACAAGCGCCCCCGACCCCAAAGCGCTCGCGCTACATCCCGAAGAAACTCCGTCGCAAAATCCAGCACGAAGCGCAGCACAAGTGCGCCAACTGCGGCTCGCAGCATGCACTCGAAACTGACCACATACATCCCTACGCCCAAGGCGGAACGCACGCGCCAACGAATCTTCGCCTGCTCTGTCGCAACTGCAATCGGCGAAATGCGTTGTTACTATTCCCACACTTTCGTTAGGACGACGAAATGGAGGTCATCGCGGCGGGGAAGGCCAAAGCGCGGATTGTTATAGGGAAAGGGGCGAGTCTCATCGGTGAGGCTGTAGCCTCGGCGTTGATACCAGGAGATGAGTTCATGGCGTAACTGGATCACTGTCATCTCGATGCCGCGAACTTGCCAATGTTGGCGGGCCCAAGCTTCGGCACGACTGAGTAACTCGCGACCTGCGCCGGAGTTTTGATGTTTGGGGGCAACGGTGAGCATGCCGAGATAGGCGAGATTGTTGGGAAGACGCCGCAGGTTCACGCATCCCCAAAGATCGGTGCCGTGTTCGAGCATGAGGATCGTCGAGGTGCTGGCCGCCGCGTTTGAGGTGTCGGCACGCATGAGCTCGGCAAGAGAAGCTTGATCAACGCGTTGACCGTCCAACAGATCGGCTTCGGTTGTCCAAGCTCGGCCGGATTTGGAGGAGGGGCCGCGATAGGCAGCGTTCACGAACTCGACGAGACGTTTGAGATCCTGAGGAGTGGCCGTGGCCTCGCGCAATTTAAAATCAGGCATAGGTTTGTCTCAATTTGAGACAAACATCGTAGAACATCTGAGGGGTGAGCTTCAACTTTTAACTGTCTCGTTCCGATATGGTCTTTGATGCTGAGCACTCGTTTGAATCGCCAGATTCTCGCCGTCATCTTGATCTCAATTCCATCGCTCACGCATGCGATGACAGGTGGTCCCGTGCCCGCGGCAGCAGGAGCGGCCGTGGGTGGCGCCGCAGGCGCGGCTGGTGCGGTGGCACCAGGTGCAGGTGCTGCGATCGCGCCAGCGAATACAGCGCCGACGGAAGTCGGTGTCGGCGACATCTCGGGTGGGACCGGGGCCGGCGCGGGCCAGCCGACCGTTGATGGTGGAATGACGACGGCCGTTCCTGTGGCGACGACGGGGCCAACCGCAGCGCCGGCGCCAGGCGCGGGTGTGCCAGGGATGATGGCGCCTTCGTCGACGGCGATGTGGCTGCAGCTTTGCGCGATGATGTCGCAGGGTTTGATGAACAGCATGATGATGCGTGGAGATTCGCCGGAGGCTCGACGACTGCGTGAGATTCGCGATGCTGCGGATCGTGCCAATGACGAGGCCGGGTGGCAGCCCGATGATCGATATCGTGGCGAAGAAGCGCTGCGCTTGGGTCGCGAGGCCGAGGCTGCTTTCGGTCGCGGGTGTCATCAGTTCATTCGCGTGCAAGGTGATCAAGTCGAGCTGGGGCCGTGGGGGCGAACGCTGCTCAATGAGATTGAAAATCATCGCGAGGTTTATCAGCGGGAAGAAGCGGATCTGAATTTGTATTGTCCTGGGTTTGGACAATTCAATGAAGCTCGACGGACGCACTTTCGTGTGTGGATGTTCATGTCAATGGCCTCGGCGGAGTCGAGTTGTAATCCGGGCACAACGGCTCAAGCCGTGAATGGCCAGGCGACTGGACTGTTTCAGCTTGAGCCCAACGCATGTCCGGGCGAGACCAATCAATCGCTGCTGAATCCACATGTGAACTCGCGCTGTGCGGTGAACCGATTGGCTCGCGAGCTGCGGCAACGCGACACCTTGATGATTGGTCGAGTTCGCAATGCTCGAGGCGGGACGCAGAGCGGGTCCTACTGGGGCGTGTTGCGAAACGACGATGCGAACTCGGCGCGTGGTTGTGACATTATTGGTGCTTGGAAAACGCGTTCGTTGATGTGTCAGTTTAACGGCTGCCAAGTCGGAGGTCGAAAGACCGCCGAGTGCGAACGCATCGATCAGCTTTTGGGTGGCAATCGCTGCGTGAATAATCGCGTCGTGCCACGTTGAAATCCAGGGTCTAGTTCTTTGCGCCGAGCAAGCCTGCCGAGCTGACAATTGCCAGCCGATTTGATTCACTTCCTAGGTACTCGGCGATCGTTTCGATCGTTCCTCATCGAAAGACAGGGTGGCTCGTATGAAAGAAATGATTTCGGAATCAAACTCTCGCGCAATTCAATTCAAACTTCCGACGGTGTGGAAGAACAGTTTGCGCATGGTGCTTGCTGGAATCGGATTGCTTGCGGTCCTCAGCATGAGCGCATGCGCTTCGCATTCCAAGTCGGCAGCCGGTTGCGGCGACTCTTGTGCGATGAAGCAGGGACACACGCATGCGGCCGAGTGCAAAGACGGGCAATGTCCAATGAAGAAGGCCGCTGCGGGTACTGAGGCTCCAAAGGCTGATTGCCCCTGTCAAAAGGCGAAGGCTGAACAGCCGGCGGGCTAAGATCCAAACAACTTATTGAATGACAATGCGCGCGCCCTCGACGGAAGTCGGGGGTGTTTGCTTTTTCACACTTATAAGCCGGACTCGAGGTGGGCGCGCGCTTTACCGAAAAGAACATGAGACGAATTCCGTGCCGCGGCCTTGAGGAGGTCCAGCCTTGAAAACCTGGATTGATAAACTCATCGATTCCTTGGGACTTGAGAGTGAAGATGGCGAGCGCCGTCGAAAGAAAAAGCACGAACTCAGCGATGAGCGCGCCACCTTGCTTTATTTGATCGACGTGTACTCCAAACATCTCGTTGAGATCGAAGGCCATCCGGTGCGTAAGACGCGCGAAACCTTCGACGAGTTTGCTCGCGAACTTTTGCAGCCGTCATCCAAGGCCGATCCGGAGAAGCTTTTGTTTCGTTTGCGGCAGTTTGTTTCCACGTATCGAGTCGACGAATACACTTATGTTCGAAAGACCTTTGAAGATTTCAAAGGCATTCTGTGGGACTTCGTCGATCACCTCGCGGAAGAGGCTCGCGTCGAGCACGTGGCTGACAAAGATGTGCTATCGCATCTTCGGCAACTCAAAGAAGCCGTGGAGAGCGAGTCGATCGATATCTTGCGGACTAAGTCGCGCGAATTCATCGACTCCTACGTCGAGTATCAGACGAAGAAAGATCAGCGTCGCTCCAAGCGTATGACATCGATCAAGAAGAATCTCGATACGGTGAAAAAGCGTTTGGTCGAAGCCGATCGGGCTGTGCACACGGATCATTTGACCGGTGCGTTCAATCGCAAGAGCTTCGATGAGCGCGTGAAGCAGTCGATCAGCCTGCAAGCGGTGAGCGGCGGAAACGTCACGCTGTGCATGCTGGATATCGACTTCTTTAAGAAGATCAACGATACCTACGGGCACGATATCGGCGACTTCGTCCTTAAGGAATGTGTTCGAGTTCTGCAGGAGTCCTACGGGCGCCAGTCGGACTTCGTCGCGCGCATCGGCGGCGAAGAATTTGCGATCATTCTTCAGGATCATGCGCTCGAACACGCGGTGAAGCGCGCTGAAGAGGTCTTCGCTCGGATTCGTCGCGAGGCTTTCATTCACGAAGATAAAGAACTGCGATTCACCATTTCCATGGGCATCGCTCAGCTGGTCGCTGGCGAGACTGCGGATCAGTGGATCAAGCGCGCGGATCAGGCGCTCTATGATTCCAAGCACGGCGGTCGCAACAAGTGGACAGTGTCGGCGGGCCCTGTTGGAATCAAAGCGGCCTAATGCAATTCGCCCTGAAGTAAATCGTCCCAGTGTGGCACTGTCTAAACTTTTGACAGTCGCCGCGGCCTCGCGCAATTGCCTAGCTTCACTCGCTTCGCACAACTTCGACAGCACGCGCTGAACACTTGAGCGTCGAGATCGGCTCAGCTGCAAATTGTGCTGTCCTCGCCTGGGCACGGTCTTGCTTAAGCGTAGTGAGGCATGAAAGCCAAGCCATCCTCACTGAATTTTCTCTTCCCTCTCACCATCTTCACACTCTGTACGCCGACGCTGAACGCTCAAGATCTGCAAGATCACAGCATCGTTCGTATCGACCCACTTCAGCAGAGCCTGCATTATGAAGCGAATGACTTCGGCATCGCCCGAACTTATTCGAGCCAATCGAATTTCACCGGCATCTTCGGCGTGGGCTGGTGTAGCGAGCTGGATGTTCGAGTCGAAGTCTATGTCGATCAAAGCTACCGCCTGCGGGGGTGCGACCCGCATGACGGGCGCAGCCTCGATCCGCGTGCGGCGGGATCGGGGTTGCGAAAGACAGCGAGTGGGTTTGAACGAACGCGGGCCGATGAGGCCCGCGAAGTTTTTTCGGCGCAAGGAGACCTACTCCGCATCGACAATCGCACCCACGGACGCATTGAAGTCAGAAGGTCGACGCAAGTTGAGCGGCCGAGTTGGGCCGTGCGAGTCGGTGAACAGCGCGAGTTGAGGATCGACTTTAACGGCGAAGGCCGAGTGCAGAGGTGGGATGCCATTCAGTTCACCTATCAAGCCGATGAGTTGATCGGCTGGCATCACGCTGGTCGCGAGCGCGTGGAGATCGCCTACGATCGCTGGTCGAATTTACGTCGATGGTCGAGATGGACTCGGACACACAGGGAAACAGGGCAGATCGAGTATGATCTGACTCGCGACGAAGTGAAATCCTTCGTCCGAGAAGTCGGGTCGGGTCGGCAGGAGCTTCGAATTCGGCGAAGCCCAAACAGCAAAGAGAGCGAAAAGATCTTGGAGTGGAAGCGGGGTTCGGAAGCGAACCCCGCTCGCATTTTATACGACATGAAGAGCGGGCCAATGGAGGTTCGCGGTTCAGCTCGAGACCTTGAGAGCTTGCTGGATCAAATTCGTGAGCCACAGTCCCTAGCGCCCAAGCCCGAAACAACACGGCCCGAAACAACACGGCCCGAATCACCCCAACACGAATCGCAAAAAACAAATCCATCACCCCTCATCACTCGAAAGGAGTTTTGAATATGCAAGAAGCCAACGACGAGAAACTCAATCTGGCCGGCTTCCTCCTCGTCTCGATTCTCGGCCTAGCGGCCGGAGCTGGAATAGGAGTCGGCTTCGGGCCCGATTGGGACCCGAAGCCTTCCTCGACGCTCACGCAGTCAGCGACGAGAGGCGGAATCTCCAACGCAGCTTCAGGCGAAAAGCAGACGTCGTCAGTTCGCTGGCCGACGTTGCGTGGCCTCAGATCACCCGACTCTGTTCCGCAGCATCCCGCAGATCCACGAACAACGACGCCGCCAAATTCCGATTCAATACCGCAGCAGCGTCACGAGCAACCCGCCAAGCCTCCTGGCGAAGCAAAAAAGTCGCGCGCACCCGTCCGAGTCGCGGTAATCGATACGGGGATCGACAGCCAACATCCCGAGCTCGCCGAGTACATCGAAAGTGATTCGGCTTGGGATTTTGTGACCGACGAGCCTCGCGCCAATGATCCGCACGGGCACGGCACGCACATCGCAGGCCTCATTGTTCGCGAAGCGAAAGTGAAGAACCTAAAACTCATCCCGCTTCGCTACTATGAGGAAGGTCTCAGCGGTGGCGAAGCCCTTCGTCATTCGGTTCGCGCCTTCCATCGCGCCATCGCGCTCGGAGTGGATGTCATCAACTACTCCGGCGGCGGGGCGAGGCCACACAAAGATGAATTGGCAGCGCTTCGGGCCGCCAATGCGGCCGGAATTCTCGTCGTCGCAGCCAGTGGCAACGAGGGCAGCGACGCGGACCAAGCTCCGTTCTATCCGGCCTCTTATGGTTTGCCGAACTTGATTTCGGTCACGGCGACGAATTCGGCCCGCGAGCTTCTGCCGACGAGCAATTGGGGCCGTGCGAGCGTGCAGCTTGCGACCTTCGGCGAAGATTTGATCTCAACCTTGCCTGGCGGACGATCGGGCAAGATGACGGGGACTTCGCAAGCCACGGCCCTGGCGACGGCGGCGGCGGTCCGGCTGATCGCCGACCTGCGCCAGCGCGACCTCGACACCAGTCCAGAGATGCTTCGGGCGGCGCTCGAAGTCAGTGGAGCGCGAGAGCCGAGGTTGATGGGGCGCACCGCGACCGCGCGTTTCTTCGATCAAGAGCAAGTGCTCCGCCGTCGTGAGGCGGCTTGGCAGCGCGAGCCCACAGGCACAAGTCTCAGTCAGTGGCGAAGGTCCGTGGCGCTACGAATTCAAGCTTCCCACAACCAAGATGTGGCCAGATCTGATTGATCCGGCTCATTCGAAAGCCTAGGATGAGAGCGGAGGTTGAATGCAAAGCATCTCCGTTTCATCGACAAGCCCGATACCTTCCGGTTTTCTCCGCTCGACTTTATTGGACACGCAACGAATCCGTCAGATTCTCGACAGCGAAGCGCCGATCGTCTTGTTGATGATCGTTGTGCTGGCTTGGGTGGCCTACAAGCTCTTGCTGCGAGCGGTTTCGCGCGAACGCCACAAAATTTTTCAAGCGCACTTTAAAAACTTAAGCCTGCATGCCGGTCTCGCCATCGCGCTCTATGCGGCGTACTCCAGTTTAGCTTGGGCCTCGGCAGAAGGATGGTCTTCACCGACGACGACGGCTTACGTGGGCTTGGTGGCGATCGCTTGGGGCTTGGCCGTCTTGGTGAAGTCGCTGCGAATCATCGCTTACGAGTATTTGTTTTTCACCAGCATGAAGGCCGGCGTGCCGCTGCTCTTGGTGAATATGCTCACGCTCGTGTTTTCTTTGATTGCGACGGCTTGGTATTTGACGTCGATCTTTCGCTTGGACCTGACGCCGATCTTGGCGACGAGTGCCGTGCTCTCGATCATTCTCGGCTTGGCATTGCAAGATACGATCGGCAATTTGTTTGCCGGCGTGTCTTTGCAGTTTGATAAGCCGTTTGAGCTGGGGGATTGGATCGAAGTTCGCAGCGGTGGCGATCGCATCGTCGGCCGCGCCGAAGAAATGAGTTGGCGCTCCGTGCTTTTGCGCGCGACGACGGATGAACTCATCACGCTTCCCAACCGCTGGCTCGCGCAGGCGCAAATCATCAACTATGCGGGGAGAAGTTCGCCTCCTTTGCGTCAGCAAAGCTTTCGAGTGCCGCACACGGCTCCCATCGGTGTGGTGAAGTCGGCGCTCCTGCGAGCGTTCACCGGTCAGCCGGGAGTCTTACGCGAGCCTGCACCGGCGGCCTTGCTGATGGAGACAACGGAGAATTTCTTGCTCATCAAAGTGTTTTATTGCGTTGAAGACTATGGGACGCAATTTTCTGTGGGCGATCGTTGTCTCGAGCAAGCCCTACTCAATTTGCGGGAAATCGGCGTGGAGTTGGCTAAACCACAACTTGAAGTGCGTACCGAAGCCCGGCCCTCGAATTAACTTTTGTACGAAGGAGTTTGAAGATGTCGTCGCGTGAAGTATTTGTGGTCGGTGGTGCGCGAGTTCCCTTTGTGAAGTCGATGACAGATTACATGGGTGTGAAGTCGCAAGATTTGATGACGGCTTCGCTGCTTCATCTGATTCGGCATTTCAAGCTCGAGGGTCAGAAGATGGGCGATGTGGCCCTCGGTGCGGTGATGAACTCTTCATCGAATTGGAATCTCGCGCGCGAGTGCGTGCTCGGCACGCCTCTTCATCCGCAGACCCCGGCGTTCAATCTTCAGCGCGCCTGCGGGACATCGCTGGAGGCCGCTGGCCTCATCGCTCTGAAAATCGCGGCGGGGCAGATCGAGTCGGGAATCGCAGGTGGCGTCGACACCAATTCGGATTTGCCGATCGAAGTTTCCGAAACACTGGCTGGAAAACTCATCGCACTCAACCAAGCGAGAACTTTGGGCGAACGTTTGGCGGTCATCGCCAGTCTACGGCCCGCGGATCTCAAGCCTCGGCTGCCGGCCGTCGTCGAGCCGCGCACGAAGCTATCGATGGGACAGCATACGGAAAAGATGGTGAAAGAGTGGAAGGTTTCACGAAGCGCGCAGGATGCTCTTGCGTTGGCTTCGCATCAAAGTGCTGCACGCGCGTATGATGAAGGCTTCTACGAAGATTTGGTCTTCGAATTTCGCGGCCTCAAGCGCGATCGAATTGTCCGAGGCGACACGACCTTGGAAAAGCTCGCCAAACTCAAGCCCGCCTTCGATCGAAGCGAGGCGGGGACACTGACTGCGGGGAACTCTTCGCCGCTCACCGATGGTTCGGCTGCCGTGCTTCTGGCCAGCGGCGACGAGGCCCAGCGCCGAGGCTGGCCGAAGCTTGCGAAATTCATCGATATGGAAGTCGCAGCCGTAGACTTTGTCGAAGGTGAGGGCTTACTGATCGCGCCAGCGATTGCCGTGAGCCGGATGCTCGAGCGGCAAAAACTGAAACTGCAAGATTTCGACTACTATGAAATTCACGAAGCCTTCGCCGGCCAAGTGCTTTGCACACTTCGCGCGTGGGAATCGCCCGAGTACTCGCAGCGTGTGCTGGGTCGCGCGACACCCTTGGGTTCCATTGATCGCGCGAAGATGAATGTTCGCGGCGGCTCACTGGCGCTCGGACATCCGTTCGCTGCGACCGGTGCGCGCTTGGTCGCTGCGCTAGCGAAAACCTTGTCATTGGCCGGTCCGGGAAAACGAGGCCTGATTTCGGTGTGCACCGCGGGCGGCATGGGAGTCGCGGCGATTCTGGAGAGCTAGTTGGACCGAATCACAGTCACGGGCGTGTGTCGGACGCGGGCTTTCACAAAGACTGTCAGCGCGCTTAAGCTTAGTACAATTGCGGCGGCAGCCGTCCAAATCACAGCGGCTTGGGGGCCTCCCAATTTCAAAATGAACGGACAGAGAGAGTGCATTTGATCGGCACAATTGAGTTCACTTGTCGCGAAGAAAATCGACATGCCCGCGTTGATCGCCGCTAAGCCCCCAAGGACGAAGGCGATCGCCAAAAGGGCGAGGTGACTTCGGGTGAATCGAGTTTTGTCTGAAGGCAGGATCTGATGCATTTTACGAAACCCTTCTGACGACAAAGTCTTTCAGACGCAAAGAGCCTTTGGAGAATCGCCCGACGACTGAGCGTTAATATTTCTTCCTGAGGGTTGCGGACCACTTCTGCCAATCACCCGTTTTGACTCTAAAGACCTTTCCGTTATATTCGACCCGCATGGCTCCAAAGTCTATGAAGAGACAAACGCCGAGATCTGGAAGTGCAATAAAGCCATTCGGAGTAGACCGTCATGTCCGGGTCAAACGGGGTGCACTAAAGCATCAAAACCAGTATCAACACGCGGAACTGCTAAGTTCGTGACTCTCTAAATCATGGGGAGCCGATCAGTGGCGATGAGAACTTCGTTCTCTGTCACAGTGTGAAGTCGGCCGTGTGGATAGATGTCACGGAAACTTTGGGCGAATTGACGAATCAATCCGGCCAGTTCGCCTTGTTCGCCGTCATCGGATCTGCCAGGGGATCTCCAGTTGCTGAGTTGAATTCCCCATTGGGAACACCATAGCTCTCTCTTGGGGGCTGCTCCCACTTACACTTGCAGCCCTTCTTTGCCTCGGGGCACCATACAAGTGGCGGAAGTCCCTTCTTTGGAAGCTTGAGCACTTTAATGTGCTCTGGATCTTTGGTCTGAAAAGCTCCATCAGCCCGAACGACAGTGCCTGGCTTGAGTGTGACTTGGCAGAATTTTTTCTCTTTCTTTAGTTTGATGAAATACGCTTCCACGGCGGGGAGTTCTTCAGGTTTAAACTTAGCTTCTCTTGGATAGCCACCATCAACCCACCAGCCATCGTTACTAATGAGATTGATGATGTCTTCCCACGGTCTCCCGAGATAGAAGTCTTCGGTGCCTCTAAAATCTGAATCATCCATTGTGTCAGGGTCTCGTTTTTCAGGACCTCGATAGGGCCAGATCTCTGTTATCGGACGCCTGGGATAGTAAGCCCCCCATTGAATGACGCGGAACTCATCGGGTTTAAAGTTCTTCACGAACCAGTCATGGACGGCGAAGTTTGGGAGTTCCAAGAACCCGTCGCGAAGTTCGAAGTCAAAAAGTGGTCCGACAACAGATAGCGAATCCGCTTCGTAGGTCTGGCCGCGGAATTTGAATTCAAAGGGCACGCGCTCTGCGGGAGTGTTAAGTCGGTTGTAACCTGGCGGTGGAGTGCTGTTTACAAAAGGGTCTCTTCGTGGATCTGTGCGTGCAAACCACAATGGTGCGCGCCCAGGCCGAGTGGGGACGTAAGTTCCGGAGACGTCTTCGTAATGAAATGCGATGAATTTGGCATGACCAGCGAGCGCGCCCCGAACTTTGAACTGAGCGAGGCCGAGATCAAGGGTCGGAGCAAAGTTCTTGCCACTAAACAGGCATTCGCTTTCTTTTTTGCAGAGAGCTTGTTTTGGACAGTCACCAAATGTTCGATATTGCCCCCTAATGGTCGGATCATCTTCATCCTTCAATTGATAGCAGTGTTTGTAAAGTTCATGGAATGATTGCGGAGGCGGTGGCGGGTCATCT
Source organism: Bdellovibrionaceae bacterium UBA2339 (assembly GCA_002344785.1). Classification (GTDB taxonomy): domain Bacteria; phylum Bdellovibrionota; class Bdellovibrionia; order Bdellovibrionales; family JAMPXM01; genus UBA2339. Next base: position 4,779 of record DDUL01000037.1, on the reverse strand, counting down.
TCGTACTCTTCTGTAAGTACAGTCTTTTTGGTTTGCGGAGTCAGAGACGATTTCGGATCGTTATCTTTGCTCTGCCCATGCGCTGGGGTAGATTGGTTTGCAAAGACTGACTTCGATCCAATCATCAATAACGCCACAATCACTCCAAACATCGTAAGGAGTGTGTTCAGTCTTCTCACGGTAAACCTCCGCTGTCAGGGCGACGTGAATCGATCTCTAAGTGCAAGTGATTGAAGTGATTGGCAGGCTGATTCGCAAGAAACGACTTGATCGGAGCCAAAGTCAGTCGGGCTCCATTCGACCGACGAATCTTTAGAAAATCTCGAGGAGTACGACGATCTAAGCGATCTTCGAATTTCGATTTAAGTTTTTCCAGCGTCAGGTCGGTATTCGAGTTCGGCGGGCTGAAGTAGAGGTTCCGTAGAACTACTCGGCCATCCGTGATGAGTCGAACATTCCAATCGTCGACCAAGCGCAAGTAGATTGCTCGTCGATTGGGATTATTGTTGTCGGAAAAAAACTCTTCGAACTGGAATTCAGGCCTGAAGTCGGGCGAATTTGAAGGAGGAGTCTCCTCATTTACGGCATTCAGATAAACTCTTGGCGAATATTTTAATCCACTTGTCGTTGCGACTTCATTGGCCGCGTAGGCGGCAATCAGATTTTGCATTCGCACATTGTCGCCAAACGAAGTTCGCAAGTAAACACCGGCGGCAAAAGGTGCGATCTCTGTTTGGAACTCACTGAGCCAGCGATTATTCTTCTCGATCCAGTCCGCCATGCGATCGACGGCGGCGTAGAGTCGAGGAAGAGCTGGCGTTGTTCCGAGGGGTCTGATGGAAGTGGCAAGTTCATCACGGATCACTTGGCAGCGAAGCGCCTGACCCGTAACGGCTTGTGCGGAGGTATTGGCGTTGGCGATGGGTAGAGTGTTTGTGAACACGCAATCATCCAGGGTGAAGTTGCACGCCGTCACGTCGCGGTTGGGGCACTCTCGATCCCAGAGAAGTGGTGCGGCGTTTTCCATCGCTTCTTCATTCTTCAACCAGCCGACAGACGAGGCAAGCATCAAGAGAGCCACGTCTTTGTACTTCGAAAACCACGCGAAACGACGTAGGCGCACAGTCAATTCGTTTAATTCGATCGTTCAGTCTGGCCAGTTCTCTTTCTTGGCCGTCTTCGGCTCTACGATTTCATCTCCGAATGCTGAGATGCTGCCAGTGGGAACGAAATAGCCCGTACCCGGCGGCTGCTCCCACTTACACTTGCAGCCCTTCTTTGCTTCGGGGCACCAGACCAGTGGCGGAAGTCCCTTCTTTGGAAGCTTGAGTATTTTAATGTGCTCTGGATCTTTGGTCTGAAATGCTCCATCCGCCCGGATGACAGTTCCTGGCTTCAATGTGACTTGGCAGAATTTCTTCTCTTTTTTGAGCTTGATAAAATACGCTTCCACAGCGGGGAGTTCTTCGGGCTTGAATTTGGGTTTTATTGATTCGCTTCCATCAACCCACCAGCCGTCGAAGTATGTATTGATAACTCTAACCCAAGGGTTTCCGAGGTAGAAATCGACGGTTTCTGTTTCGGGGAACGAAGCGGTCTCTTCTCGCTTTGAGGGATTCCGATAGGGCCAGATCTCTGCGATCGGACGTCTTGGGTAGTAGGCCCCCCATTGAATCACCCGGAATTCATCGGGCTTAAAGTTTTTCACGAACCATTCGTGGACGGCGAAGTTTGGGAGTTCCAAGAACCCGTCGCGAAGTTCGAAGTCAAACAGAGGTCCGATCACAGAAAGGGAGTCCGCCTCATAGGTCTGGCCGCGGAATTTGAATTCAAAGGGCACGCGCTCGGCGGGCGTGTTAAACCATCGATGTCCGGGCAGGCCGTTTCCAGTCACGCCAGGATCCTTTCGGGGATCTGTGCGCGTAAACCACGAATGGGCTAATCCGTGCTCTGTAGGGACGTATGTTCTTGAGACGTCTTCGGGGTAGAAAACTATAAACTTAGCATGCTCAGCGAGCGCGCCCCGAATTTTGAATTGAGCTAGGCTGAGATCGAGAATCGGAGAAAGATGCTTTCCGCTAAGTAAGCAATCGCTGTTTTTCTCGCAGAGGGCTTCTTTTTTACAGTCAAAAAACGCTCGATTCTGTACTTCAACCGTCGTCTCGTCTTTAAACTTCAATTGATAGCAGTGCTTGTAAAGTTCATGGATTGACCGCGGAGGTGGTGGCGGGTCCTCTTCGTACTCGTCTGTCAGTACAGTCTTATTGGACTGTGGATTGGGCGACGATTTCGGCTCTGCGGCAGTGCTCTGCCCAGGCGCTGGGGTAGCTTGGTTTGCGAAAACTAACTTCGACTCAATCATCGACATCGCCACAATCAATCCAAACATTGCTGGGAGTACATGCAGTTTTCTCACGGTAAACCTCCGCTGTCAGGGCGACGTGAGTCGATCTCTAAGTGCAAGTGATTGAAGTGATTGGCGGCCTCATTCGCAAGAACCGAATTGATCGGTGCCAAAGTCAGTCGGGCCCCATTTGAGCGGCGAATCTTTAGAAAATCTCGAGGGGTACGACGATCTAAGCGGTCCGCGAAGTTCGATTTGAGCTTTTCCAATGTTCTGTCTGTGTTGGAGTTGGAATTCTGGTAGCTGTTTCGCAATACAATCCGGCCATCGGTGATAAGTCGAACATTCCAATCGTCGACCAAGCGCAAGTAGATTGCTCGTCGATTGGGATTATTGTTGTCGGCGAAAAAATTTTGGAAATTAAACTCGGGTCTAAAGCCTGGTGGTGGGGTGGCAGTCTCTTCATTGACGACACTCAAATAAACTCTCGGCGAATATTTTAGCCCACTCGTCGTTGCGACTTCATTGGCCGCGTAGGCGGCAATCAGATTTTGCATTTTCATATTGTCGCCAAACGAAGTTCGCAAGTAAACACCGGCGGCAAAGGGCGCGATCTCTGTTTGGAACTCACTGAGCCAGCGATTATTCTTCTCGATCCAGTCCGCCATTCGATCGACGGCGGCGTAAAGTCGAGGCATAGCTGTTGTTGTGCCAAGAGGTTTGATGGACGTGGCGAGTTCATCACGGATCACTTGGCAGCGAAGTGCTTGGCCAGTAACGACTTCTGCCGAGGTATTGGCATTGGCGATGGGTAGAGTGTTTGTGAACACGCAATCATCCAAAGTAAAGTTGCACGCGGTCACGTCACGATTGGGGCAATCTCGATCCCAGAGAAGTGGTGCGGCGTTTTCCATCGCTTCTTCATTCTTCAACCAGCCGACAGACGAGGCAAGCATCAAGATAGCCACGTCTTTGTACTTATTCTTAATGTTGGCCCCGCCGAATGAGGCGGTGTAATTTTCGAGGGTCGAAGTGCTGTAGCTTTCATTTCCTCGCTCATATGTTGTCGCTGACGTCGAGTCGACCGAATCGAGAGAGTGGAAATCAAGCTTTAGTCCAGTCTCGTGACCGGTATGATCGGGAGATTTTCCGCCGAGGAGCATGGCTCCGTCGTTGAAGCGGAATTTTGATCCAGCCGGAGTCAGTGCTTGGAGCTTCGCGAGAGCAAGCGCCCCGCGATTTCGCAAGATGAAGTGACCACGATTGCCTGCAAATGTACCTGGGTTTTGTGTTGAATCCCTAAAATTCGAGTAACGGGCATTGAACCCCACGCCAATGTTCGATGCGACGAGTGGATACTCCACCCCGGACTGATCGATTGCGACTAAGATCATTTTGAGTGTTCCGTCTTGAGGCGCTTGACCTGCATTGATGTCATACTGTGCGGCGACTTCGTTGGAGAGTCGCGACATTCTGGAGACGGGGATGCGAAGTTGGAACAATGTTTCTTGTGCGCCTTGTTCCACAATCGTGGAAACCGAGATGTCTTGAGTATTCGGGGTAAGACTCGATGACTGAAATCGAAGTCTAAGACTTGTGAGCTGAAGATACTGGGGTTTTGCGACTTTTATGAGTAGCTTATGTGTGAATGGATTCTCAGCGCCCGACACATCCGTTGCAGTGCCCTGATCCGCGCCGTTCTCGGCATGCACGGATCACGAGCGCCAGTCGCGACAAAAAATGAGGGCGGTGCCTTGATTCGCAACACCGCCCTCTTCTCGGTATGAGTCAATCCAACTGAGCCACACCACGCGGCTCACGCGCAATTCAGTGCGGCGCCCCTGCATGGAACTGCTCGGCCTCTGTGGAGTGCGCAAGCGCCCCCGTGGAGGCGCGGCCTTCCGTCACCGCCATCAATACTTGGTCGAAGTAGCCGGTGCCGACCTCGCGCTGGTGGCGCGTGGCTGTGTAGCCGTTTTTCTCGGCGTCGAACTCGGCCTGCTGGAGTTCGGAATAGGCGCCCATGCCGCGCTTCGCGTAGCCGCGCGCCAATTCGTACATCGAGTAGTTCAGCGCGTGGAAGCCGGCGAGCGTGACGAACTGGAACTTGTAGCCCATCGCGCCGATCTGCTGCTGGAACGTCTCGATCGTCGTCGGATCGAGCTTGCGCCGCCAGTTGAACGACGGCGAACAGTTGTAGGCCAGCATCTTGCCGGGNNTGGTGGCGCGTGGCTGTGTAGCCGGTGCGCTCGGCGGAGAACTCGGCCTCCTGCAACTCGACATAGGCGGACATGCCGCGCTCCTTGTACTGCGAGGCCAAATCGAAGGCGTGGTGATTCACCAGATGCCACCCGGCGAGCGTGATGAATTGAAACTTGTAACCCATGGCGCCGAGCTCGCGCTGAAACTTCGCGATCGTCGCGTCGTCGAGATTC
>DDUL01000027.1 GCA_002344785.1 Bdellovibrionaceae bacterium UBA2339 | reverse complement strand
CACGACCAGCCAAGTGAGCCAGCTAGAAAGTGTAAAGGAATTGATAGACGCCGCAAACAAGTTCGACACTTCACCTCAAACACGACTGCGCTCGAGAGTGTTTCGTTTTAAGAATCGACAGATTCTCAAGCTTTAGGTCACTCGGCATCGACCTTGCCCTTATGAGGGGTATGAACAAAGTTTTGAGCCACTCCCCCCTCTGGCCCAAAATGATCCACCGACGCGCCTCTCAGCTCGGGCGGCTCACGGATCAATTTGCCAGCCAAGCCAAGCGACTTCCTCGACTCTCCGTGCTCGGATTGCTATCCAGTGCCGTCGTCAGCTGGCCGCAAATTTCTCGCGAAGCCACGCCGACCTTCGAAAGCTCAGCTCTTCAGGAGGCCACAACACTGAACTCGTTGGCGCCAACCGAGGACCGCACATCGATCTTTGCTGTCGAGTCCGCGATTCGCTGGCAATCGTTGTCACAGTACTTTGAGAACGAAGCTCATCCGTTTTGGAAGTCGCGAATCAACCGCCCGGGAGCTCGAATCGAACTCCGCGGTCTGATCGACGAACTTCAACTTGCGGCCATCGACGAAGGTGCAGATCCATTCTTACTTTGGGCCATGGCCGAGAGAGAGTCGCGACTGAACCCGCGGGCGCGGGGCGCACATGGCGAAGTCGGATTGTTGCAGATGAAACCCTCGACCTCGGCGTGGATCACCGACAAGACGAGCTCAATTGCGGAGTGCGGAAGCCCTCAGAATCGTAGTGACTGGGAGGCGGCGCTGGAGCGCCCCGCATGTAATTGGCGCGTCGGCGCTCGGTACATTCAATGGCTCTCATCCCAATGGTATCGCCCTCAAGAACCGATCGCTCGTCGGATCTCAGCACTTCGCGCCTACAACATCGGGCCGACCCGGGCCGTCCAAGTGGAGCGCGAAAGTTCGGAGCCTTCAGCTTATGCCGTAAGCATCAGCGGACGGGCCGAGTCCATGCGCGAGCAGTACATTGAACGCCGCCTCGCACGACTCACGCCAGCAAGCGCGACCACTTCAACGCGCGTCGCGCAACTGCGGTTGGATCACGGTCGTCCCTTGCCTGTGCCTGTACTTGGGCCCGTTGGCCTCGGCTTCCAGACGCGAACGTCGACGCAATCTGCAAGCGTAGGAAAGTTCCATGACAAGTTGCTGATCGCTCGCTCAAACTGAGCGGGAATGGCCGCAGATCCCAATTCACAAAACCCAACTGAGCCTCGCTTTCAGCCGTTTCCCCAAGGGCGCGCGCAGCCTCCACGAACTTGGGATCAATGGCCTGAGTCTTGGCGTCGATTTGGCGAAAGTCGCGCCGATCAATTTCTGAAAGTTGCTGGAGAATTTCGCCTCGGCGCACTGCCTACGGAAATGCCGCACCCTTGGACCAAAGATCTCTCGGATCTTTGCCACCAACGCCTCGACGATGCCGCAAGAATTTTTACGCAAATCGAGATCGAAGTTTTTAGCCAGCTCCTCGAACAAGAGCGCCCACTTCGCGCGCTGATGCAGAGTTGCGAGCGCGCACTTCAGTCCGGACGACGAATTTTCATCGTGGGTTGCGGCGCAACCGGGCGATTGGCGCTTGCGCTTGAGCGCGCATGGCGCTCGCAAGCTTCGGACGCGTGGAAAGAAAGAATCGTTGCCTTCACAGCTGGTGGTGATTCGGCATTGGTGCGATCGCAAGGTGTATTTGAGGACCACCCACAGCTTGGTGAACTTCATTTGCGACAACTTGGATTTCAAAACGATGACCTCTTGATTGGCGTGACCGAAGGTGGAGAGACGCCGTTTGTGTTGGGTGCCGTCGAGGCCGCTGCACAGTCCGCTCACGAGGTGCCCTGGTTATTGTTTTGCAATCCACCCAAAACACTTCGCAAAGTTGCCGCTCGCTCCGCGCGCGCCATGGACCATTCGCGGATCCGCTGGCATGCGCTCGACTTCGGACCCATGGTGATCGCGGGCTCAACAAGACTTCAAGCCTCATCAGCACTCATGGCCTTCGTTGGGGCCGCGCTGTTTGAAGCCGGTGGCCATGGCCGAGCCCGATGGTTCATTTCGGATGTGCGCGATCGACTGACCCGCACGGACCCAACTCTCTTTTTGCCGATGATTGAGTTGGAATCCGAGACCTATCGTCAAAATCACTATGCGCTTCATCGAGGCATCGGCGGGGAGGCTGGCCTCGCGGTGCTGACGGACACGACGGAGCGCGCTCCAACTTTCGGCCTCGCTCCGTTTGAAAATGAATTGGACTTCAACACGCCTCAGGCCCCCGTTGCAGTTTCGAAAACCTACTTGGAATTGCGAAGGCCGGATGGCTCGCTCATCGGCGATTCACGCGAGGCATGGATTGAACTTCTTGGCCGAGTCCCTCGAGGTCTAGATTGGCAGACTGAGAATTTGCCGGGCGCAGCGCGCGGCCTCAAATTCTTACCTCTCAACGAAAAGCGCCTCCTCGGTTTCAATTTTAGCTCGACGGTCGAAGACGCAAGACGCTCTCGAGGAGCCGGGACCCGCCTCGTGATGGAAGTTCAAAGTCGAGCCGATGTTATTGAATTCTCCGCACGGGCAAGACGAGATCAGTCCGAAGTGATGCACCAAGTGCAAGCAGAGGGCTCAGCCTCCAGCTTAGTGCGAAGTTTACTCTTAAAGAGTTACCTCAACATGCAAAGCACCTTGGCGATGGGTCGGCTAGATCGGTTTGCTGGAAACTGGATGACCTATGTGAGACCGGCGAACAACAAGCTGATCGATCGCAGTCTTCGGATTCTGCGTCACCTCGCCGAGCGCCTTGCCACATCGAGCCCCAGCGCGACGCAGGATCTAGACTCTGTGGCTCAAGGACCGCATGCATCTTCCCACACTCCCCTCCGCCCACTTCATCCCTTTGCATGGCAAATTGATCCGCGACGCGCCCGCTATGTCGCCCGGGAGATGCCCGAACGCGAACTTCTCGCCATGCTATTCGCTATGGCCGAGGTCGCAGACGCCGAAGACTCCGTGGTGTGGAACACACTGGCTCTCGCACTCTGCACAAAGCCGTAAACGCACGCGCTTTGGCCGCTCACTTCTTAGGTAAAAAAATTGACAAGAACTCGCGTCATCCACAAAGCTCGGCGAATGCAATCAGTTCGAGCTGTCAACTTGGTAGGCTAGATTGCCGACGGTTAAATCAGGCCAATTCTGGACCAAAGAAGTTGGACGCAAAGTCGATACCTGCGCTTGCTTGAACCTGGTATTGAAACCGATGTTAAAACTGAGCTTGAAACGGAGACTCGCAAAATGAAATCCAGCAGTGCTACGAAGACTCATCACGTAACTTCGCGCGGCCAAGGCTTCGCCACACTCTGCCTCATTGCCGCTTGTTTCATGCAGACGCCAACAGCCAGCGCCTGGGGACGCATGGGGCACGACCTCATCGCACGCGCAAGCGCTCACATCTTGGCCGAAGAAGAACTCTCCGACGGCAGCGCGATGGCGAAGTTCTTGAAGTCGAGAGCTTACGACTTGGGTTACTACTCCAATGTGCCAGATTTGGTTTGGAAGAAACCCGCAACTTACGATGTCGAGTGGACGAATCACTTCATGGACTTAGAAATTTTCGAACGTGAGTTTGAGAAGCTCGATAAGGCCAGCCGAGGCGAGCCTCTCTCGATGGATCGCCTCGCATTCGACGCCAAGTTCCCCAACATCGAACAGAAGGCGGGCCGAGCATTCTGGCGAATTCGCGAACTTGAAGAACGGCTTAAGGCCACCACGGGTCTGCTCAAACAGAAAGATGTGCTGAAGGAAGAACGACATCGCCTGCAGGGTGAATGGCTGGTCACAGCTGGTGTGATCGCTCACTATATGGGTGATTTGGCGCAACCCCTTCATGTGACGGAAAACTATGACGGGCAGCTCACCGAACAGCCTGGCATCCACGCTCATTTCGAAGATCAATTGGTTGACGAAGCTTGGCCGGGTCTCATTTCGCAAGTGCAGAGCGAAGCCGTGCGCCAGTGGAAAAAAGTTGGCGGCGAAATTCGTGGCATTTCAACGCTTGAACTCCTCAAGAAGCTAGCTAATGAAAGCATCAAGGAAGTCCCCGAGCTCCTGCGCCGAGACAAAAAAATGGAGCGCCAAGACACCAAGAAAGCTCTCGAACAACACAGATCCATGATCATTCGGCGAATGGCGGCTGGCTCCGTCTACTTGGCGGAACTCTGGCGGCGCTACATTCATTGGACACCCAACGAAGAGAAGTTCTACGTCTTCTTTGGCGAGCCCACCTACATCAGTCCGCCAACTAAAAAGCCCTAACACAATTCTCATCGGCGAGGGCGCTTAAGAGGCGCCCGCAATCGACAAGTCAGAGATCAGCACATCCGGCGCGCGCGCGACGCCGACAGCAGGCGAAAGTTTTTTGCCTGCGCCAATCACTCGACACAACAATTCCTGAATCGAGCCCGATACGACGAAATTGCAGAGCGACCTCTGCTTCTCACCACCTGACCAGAGCTCGCCCTCAGCCTGAAGTGAAAACTCCCCACTGCCTTGGCGAAAGCCAGAGTGGAAACCCGCAAGATCCGTGATGACCAGCACCTCACCTTGATGAAGTTGCTCGTCTTCTTGCTGACCGGCTCGCCAAACCAAATTGCTCGGCGAGATTTCCAAGACACCTTCGGGACTTCGGGATGCATGCCGAGTGTGCGGAACACCCAGTCTTCGCGCATAAGTTGAATTGGTCAAAAAACCTTCAAGGCGCCCAGCGCGAACAATTCGTGTACACTGCGAAGGCGCACCTTCCGCATCAAAGGGTCGATATCCAGGCGCATCCAGATCCAAAGGTTCATCGTAAATCGACACTTCGTCGCAGGCGATCTGACACGCCAAGCTCCCACTAAAGATCGAAGTTCTCTCATGAACAGCTTGCGCAGAGAAGTAAGCCGCCGCACGCGAAAGCAGACCGGCCATGGCTTCACCTCGAATCAAGACACGGTAGACTCCTGTCGCCGGAGTCGTCGCCCCGAGTTTCGCCACGGCTCTTTCCGCCACGATCCGCGCCAAGCGAGGCGCTTCTTGAGCAAAACGATCTTCTCGCTCTGGTGTTTGCCTCCAAAACACAGATTCGCCGGCCATGCGCGCCTGACCAGCCTGTTCCGCTAAAGCATAGGCGTAAATTTGCACCGCATGATCGTGAAACTCTCGCGCCACTCCCTTCGAGTTCCACACTCCCCAGGATCGGCGCAATTCACGATAGCGATTGTGAGGTACTTTGCGAACTCGTGCATCCACCGCGAGTACGGATGTCTCGAGTTCAACGGCTCGCGCCGCCATGTCTTGAACACTCAAAGCCTTCGCCTCCATCTGCACACCGCTTCGCGTGTTCCCATTCACTTCTCCAGCGGACAAAGGCGACCAAAGTTCGACAGCTTCACAATCTCGCCAACTTCCGTCCTGTCGCTGTTCGCGGGCAATCGAACGAGCCTGACTCATCGCACGTTCACATGCGGTTCGAAGACCTTCTTCATCCCAGGCTTCTGTCCAAGAATATCCTTCTCGACCATCGACAATGGCGCGAATTCCACACCTCGCCACTTCGCTTTGCTCACAACGATCCAGCTGACCTTGATGGGAAGAGAACAGACTTTCGCGCTTGGATTCAGCGACGAGCTCCACCTCAGCCGAGGCGGCACGCGCCTGATCGGCCAACATTGCAAAGAGCGTCGGCAATTTCTCCCAGCTCATCGAGTGCGGCCCCCCACAAGAATACTTGAAACCGTAATCGGCGGCTGCCCGACAGCCGCTGGAATGGTGCCACTGACAGAGCCACACATACCATCCTGCAAGCGAAGCTCACGTCCCACACGAGTGATTCTTCCAAGTGTTTCGATTCCGCGGCCAACGAGTGTCGCACCTTTGACGGCTTCTTCAACTCGTCCGCGACGAATTCGATAGGCCTCAACAACACTGAAGTTGAAATCTCCCGTACCAGGACTCACAGATCCACCACCCATTTCTTTCGCGTACAAGCCATCGTCGATGTCCGCAATCATCGACTCCAAACTATCTTGGCCAGCGGCGATGAAGGTGTTGCGCATGCGCGAAGTGGGGGCAAATCTGTAGGACTCGCGCCGCGCGCTGCCGGTGCAGGCGTAACCCGTGCGCAACGAGCCCAAGCGATCCACCATATAACTTTTAAGAACTCCATTTTCGATGAGCACGGTTCTTTCCGTGGCACGTCCCTCATCGTCGCAGCCCAATGAGCCCCAGCCCCCTTGTAATGTGCCGTCGTCGATTGCAGTCACGCAATCGGCGGCCACCTTTTCTCCGAGCTTTCCACAAAACACAGAGGCTCCCTTGGCGACTGATGTGGTTTCAAGCCCATGGCCGCAAGCCTCGTGAAAGATCACGCCACCGAATCCCGCGTCGATCACCACAGGCATTTCTCCGGCCGGCGCATAGTCCGCCTTTAACATCAATAGCGCACGTTCCGTGGCCTGAACCGCTAAGCTCTCCATATCGACAGATTCAAACCATTCGGCCGAGGCTAAAGCTCCGAGGCGCGCATAGGCGGATTCGCGCTGACCAGAATCTTCCACAGTCACTGTCACACCGACACGAACATAAGGCCGTTCATCTTCGACCCAGAGGTTCTCCGAGTTGGCGATCAGCACACGTTGCCGTTTCCATAGCAGGAATGACTCGACTTGGGTCACCGATGAAGATCTCGATCGAGCCGCCTGATCCAGACGCTTGAGAAGTCGCAAACGGCTTGGCCCGATGAGACTCTGCGGCGTCGGCGGAAGAACGAGATCGTAACGAGGCAATTCCACCTTAGGCCAACTCAAAGAATTCGCCTCACTCGGCGAACCGAAATTTGGAGCACTCGAACTGCCCCCTGTGGGGTTTGCATGGGTTGTGTTTGGAGACGTGGCTTTTACAGCTGAGGAAGCTGCTGCGGCGGCAGCAGCATGTTCAATTGCCCGACCGAGCCCCGCCTCACTTAAGTCGTGAGTCGAAACATAGTAGGCGTCACTTCCGTAGAGCAATCTCACGCCAGCGCCGCGCAGACGCCCATTGATCCAGTTCGAAGCCTTTCCTCCCACGCCTGAGATTTCTTCGGACTCTGTGTCCTCTATGAAAACTTCGACGAAGTCGGCTCCCGCTGCTCGGCCCTTTTCAATCGCTGCGCGGATCGGCTGTTGAGTCGCGATGCTCAAACCACTCTGGCGCGTTTGACTTCTAGAAGCATTCTCGACTCGAAATTTCAAATCATCACCCATTACGGCCCTCATCCTGACCAAGCTTCTTGAACAAGCCTTATGAACAAACTATCGGCCCGTCTTTCGATCGGGGATCAACTCAACTCGTTTGTACCGCGCAAGCGAGATCGAGCAAAGCCTCGGCATCCCTCGATGAGCGGAGCGTTCCGAATTGAGATTGGACGGAAGTCGCGCCCTTTGCCTCATGAAACCTGAAGGCTCACGTTACCAAGCCCATTCACAAATTCCTAGAATTCGACAGTGAGTTTTGATTCCCGTCAATTCTCCCCTTCCTCACCTCGCCAAGCTTGAAAAAGGCCGTATCCTGAAGGTGTTGGAGGGTTTGGCGCGAAGAGATGATCGCCGCATCAAACGGCTCGCCGCTTCGACCAGAAGCCCACAAGATCGCGCCCAGCGCGCAATGCAAGCAGGACTGCGAGGAGCATGTCGCCCGCAGACTGAACAGGAGGTCCCGATGGCAAAGTTCTCTGCTCAACAAGCGAAGTCCAGAGTTCTGGCGCAACTTGAGTCCGTGAAATCTCGTTCGATCAAAGGCGTGTCGCAGTGGCCTCGACGAGGGCGCGAGATTTTGCACAATACGCAGGGTGCAGTTGAGTTCATTGCCAGCAGCCTCGCGGAAGAGAGCCGACACTTGAGCCTTGCTGTCTACGCCGAGCTCCAGCCCCTGCTCCAAAAGAGTTTCCCACAACGGAGTTGGCCCCGTGCTCAGGATTTAAATCAAGATGCGAGCCTCGCCCCCTTGTCCGCGACTCATGAGCCGATCCGAAGGGATGCCTCTGTGCTTCGCGATCCCTTTCAGAACATCTGAATGAGATTGCCAGAACCGAGAAGCCTCCACTAAGTTCGCAAGCCGTGAACAAGCCGACTCTCCGCACTCAAAATTCTCCAAAGTCCAAGTCTCGTCGAGGTTCGCCCGCCGAGGCCAAGCAACCGAGACGCTCGAGCGGCCCAAGCATGCGCGCATTGGCCTTGCGATCGCTATGGCCAACTCAGATTTACAAATCAAAACTCGTCGCGAGCGTAAAGCGCCGAACTCGCCCACAAGCAAGTCAGAATCTCATCGAAGAACTTCTCCGAGAGACGCTGATCATTCGCGAGATCGACGAAGAAGGCCAAGCCTGGTCCAAAGATCGATACGTCAACGGCTTCACCAGCTATGCGTCGTGGGACGATCTGCATGTGCGGTTTGCCGCTTTCGAAGAACTCGAAAAGGCACTGCGACCTCATGTGCGAAAATTCGCACGGGACTTGGCCTGGGACCTAGGTACCGGCCACCTTGAAATGTCCACCTGCTGGGTGAATGTGATGCCGCCCGATTGCACCCACAGCTGGCATATTCATCCACAGTCCGTGATCAGCGGCACGGTCTACATCAGCACGCCACCCGGCTCTAGTCCGATCAAGTTCGAAGATCCTCGCCATGATCGAATGATGAACTCACCACCGCGGCGACAAGATGCTCAACTTCAGCTGCAACCACACATCGCGATCATGCCCGAAGCTGGTGAAGTGATTTTGTTTGAGTCTTGGCTCAGGCACGAAGTGCCGATCTCAAAGGCTCGTCGAGATCGAATCTCGGTGAGCTTCAACTACAGTTGGCGAGACGCGTGAGTTCAGTACCGACTCAAAGGTAAAACTCCAACTCAAGTTCAAGTTCAAGCTCTCGGCCTGACTTCGCATCGCCTCTGCCGCGACCTGGGGGAAAATGAAGTCGTACGTCAATCCTCGCCCAACGCTCGCCAATAAGGCCTCACGAACACGCGCCGAGTTGATATGACTTTCGGGCCCTGACGACGTTTCCGCGCTCTGGCCAAGTGGCGGATCCGCCGCCTGAGAGTCGGCGACCTGCATGTTGAGAAGGTCGCGCTCGAGTTCATCGAAGTCGAACTCGACCGACTCACTTCCGCTTGAACCTTCAGCAACCGCCTCTCGCTGTCGACGCAGCTCCATTTGTTCAAGCAAAAATGCTGAAGTCGCCGGCGTGGTCCCCAGCTGTCGCTCAATCTGCACAGCCAACAAGTCCATGAGTTCGCCTTCTGACAAGCTGCTGGTTCGGGGAAGCCCAAGTTCCGCCAAAAGTTCGTCGCGGGTCGCAGGTAATCGGTAATAAGCCCCGGCTTTTTCCTGCAACTCGGATTCAATCAATAGCGCATCATCTTCATCCCATTGCGCGAGCAAAACTCCGTCCTCCAGGCCACGAGTCACCGGCAGGATCTGCTCGCGTCCCATCGAATCGATCAAAATCAACTGCGCCACACCCCGCTCCTGGCCCACCCGAATTTCGCGCGCCTTAGCCCCAGAAAACAACTGTGGCTGGGGTTCGAGGTTTCGTCCCGATGAGCCCTTCGGCGTCACAAGAACGCGACGAAGAGTGGGCCGCGCATTCTTCCCGCTATCGAATGATTGAGATGGGGATGATTGAGAAAGCTGGATCGCCTGAAGCTGCGATGTGCGCATCGACGCTTTCACCTCAAGCTCAATCGCGGGCGAGTTGGAGGCGCCGCCATTTACAGGGTCGGCTTCGGCATTTTGAGTCACAACGAGGGTCGCACTGAAAATCGTCCAAGAAATTGCCGCCGGCATCACCGAGAGTTTCAACATGAGAATCGCACGGATCAGGAAAGGAAAATGCAGAAAATTATTTGGTAGATTCTTTGGTGCCGAAATCGGGGTCACGCGGGGGATCATCTCTCGACCCCGATGCAAGCAACGCCGATGTCCATAGAGCAAGTTGCAAAGCGCCACCCTGGCGATCTCGCGAACACCAATAGCCTGATCACCAAATTCTCGAGAATCGCTCCGGAGCATCATAGGGAATCTCACGGAGCAAAATCCGGGACATGGCCCAGACGTACCAGCCCTCAGCGCAACTCATTCAAGAGGCGATGAATCCAGATCGTTTTGGGGTTGTATTTCATTTCATTTGAGCTGACAGAGCCAAGGTCAATGTACCCCTCTGCCCCAGCTATGAGCGGCAATGGCCTCGTTCAACCAGTCTTTAGAATTTTCAGAGAGAGGGCGCTTTTTAGGCCCATTTCCCTAGCGAAACGGGCCGCAATTGATGCGCTGAATGGATCATCTCTCGTGAGGCGCAGTCCGGCGGACGCGAAGCGCTCACTTCTCTTCGTGAGCGCGTGCCTCGTCGGCCTTAAAGAGCTTTGTGTAGACGCGTGCGCGATGTTCGAGATGCGCTCGCAGCATGAACTCGATCGCGGGTGCCAAAGCCGCCGGACTGACTTCGACTTCGATCTCATCGACCATCAAGCAGCCCTCACTGGTATCCACCAACTGATGTCGATGCGTGAAGGACTTCATCGGTGTCGGCAAGCTTTCACCTTGATCCACCCACTCCAGCCCTTCGGTGGTTTCTTCCATGCGCACGATCACAGATTGGAAATCCAAGTTGGCGCGCAAAAGACCATAGGCCAAATCCAACGAACCGGCGAGGCGGTCAAGAACTCGCGTCTTATCCAAAAACGGTTCGACATAAGGCTTCGCCGCCGTCGGCGCGCGATCCACGGCCATCAATTTCGCAAAACCAGCAAGATCTGAAAACTGCAAGCCCGCCAACCGCACATGCACGCGGTCGCCAACCTGCAAGCGCGTCGAGGCCACCGGCCCCGAGGAGGCTTCAGAAGAATTCTCTGCAGCACTCGATCCTGTTGAGGTGATCTCGGCCTCAACAAAGCCCCCACCCAATTCCGCGAGAAAGGCCGTCACGCCATCACGAGTGAGTGAAGATGCGACTTCAGCTCGCGGTCGCGGGAGCGCCGTCGACTTTCTCAGCTTCACTCGTCCTTCCGGATTCAGAGTGATTTGCTCGAACAGGTGTTTGGCCCCGTCTTGAATCTGGTTCTGCCATCGCTGCCATTGAAGGTCTTTGAAGATGTTCGTATTCATGTTGGCCACGCTCCTCGGGTGACGAAGCTAGCACAACTTGGCCAATTCGCGCGAGGGCCTCGTGTTTTAAAATCGTCAATTGTCGACCTTCGACCTCCAAAACGCCCTCCTTTTTCAATTGCGTCAGAGTGCGTATGACCGACTCGTAAACAGTACCCGCCAAGTGGGCGATTTCTTCCCGGGTCAAATCCAAGTCCACCCGCAAACGCCCCTGGGCATCGCGATCCCCATGGCGACGCGCTAAGCCCCAAATCACCGCCGCGACTCTGGCCCTCACGGGCAACTGATCGAGAGGGCGACGCAGCTGGGATTCAAACGCTTGAGTTCCCAGCGCCCGAGACTGTTCCTGCTGAAGCAACAATTGCTGAACCATCGGCGGCGTTTGCGCCATGAGTGCAGCGAACTCGCTCGCCGGCGTCAAACGCAGTAAAACTTCACCCACAGCCTCAAGGCTCGATTTCATCGTGGCCGAGCCTTCCGACATAAACTGCGAAGCTTCGCTGAGGCCGATCCAATCTCCCGCACCACAGATGCTCTCTAAAAACTCACCTGAGGCGAATTGGCGCTTGATCTTGACCTGACCGTTGAGGACTTGCAGCAAACCCGGCCAAACCTCTCCGGCGCTCAGGATGATTTCGCCGCCGCGATGTCGGCGAAGGCGGTCGGCGCCGAGATCCAGAATTCCAGACTCACGACGAAGGCTGAAGTTGAGCTCAGGGGCAATGAATCGAGGTGTATCGTTGTGTGTTTTCATAGAACCAGGATAGGGCTTCTATCGACTTTGATAAAATTGAAGTTTAGTATCATATAGTTCGCTTAAAGCGAACAATGCTGAATGGCGAAAAGGCCTGACGAAATCGAAAAATTCCAGCAGGATTGAGGTTTTAGACCAGTCCGCAGACTTGACGACTAACTTGACCGCTGGCTGGTCCCCATGGAACAGAACGGCTCGCAAACGAACAAGGCAAACCATTTAGGTCACGGATCTCGCTCGATCACGACCACGGAACAGGGCCAGCTTGAGCTACCCCCGTGTGACCAAAGTGGTTTGCAAACGGGAAAGACGAAACATGGCCCGCAATTCAAATCCCCGCCGCCTGGTGACGGCAGCACTTCCCTACGCCAATGGACCGATTCACATCGGGCATCTGGTCGAGTACCTGCAAGCCGACTTTTGGGTGCGCTGGAACAAGATGAATGCGCGCGATTGTGTGTATATTTGTGCCGACGACACGCACGGCACTCCCATCATGGTGAAGGCTCGCGAGTTGGGCCTAACTCCGGAAGCTTGGATCGCGAAGTCGCACGCTGAACACGCGCGGGACTTTGCCGACTTTGGTGTCAACTTTGATATCTACTCGTCCACCAACTCGCGCGAGAATCGCGAACTCAGCGAACATTTCTACGCCGCCCTTCGCGACAAGGGGCACTTGCGAACTCGCACTCAGGAACAACTTTGGTGTGATCACGACCGCATGTTCCTTCCTGATCGCTTTGTGAAGGGTGTTTGCCCGAAGTGCGGTGCCGTCGATCAATATGGCGACTCCTGCGACAAGTGCGGTTCAACATACGCGGCAAGTGAGTTGAAGACTCCCGCGTGCGCCATTTGCGGTTCGAAGCCGGCGCTCAAGCCGACGTCAGTGATTTCGGTCAAGCTCAGCGACTTCCGTGACTTCCTTCGCGACTGGGTGCCCGCGCACTCCCCAGCGGAAGCCGCCAATAAATTGAGTGAGTGGATCAAGGGTGAACTTCTGGATTGGGACATTTCCCGAGACGCACCCTACTTTGGTTTCGAGATCCCGGACCATGCTGGAAAGTTCTTTTACGTGTGGTTGACGGCGCCGATTGGCTATGTGTCCGCGACCAGACAACTCTGCGAGCAACGCGGCTTGAATTTCGAAGACTATTGGTCGCGCGGCGAAGACGAGATTTATCACTTCATTGGCAAAGACATCATCAAGTTTCACTGCTTGTTCTGGCCGGCGATGCTGAAGACTGCGGGCTTTAAGACACCGACCCAAGTCTTCGTGCACGGCATGCTCACGGTGAACGGCGAGAAAATGTCGAAGTCCAAGGGCACTTCCATCACCGCTCGCACTTACTTGAACCACCTCGATCCACAATTTCTACGCTACTACTATGCCACAAAGCTCACCTCGGGAATGAGCGACTTGGATTTAGGCTTGGATGATTTCGTCAATCGCGTGAACTCTGAACTTGTCGGCAAGATCACCAATCTCGGTTCGCGGGGCGCGCAGATGCTGGCCAAACGCTTGGATGGACGCATGGGTCGCTTGGATCCGGACGGCCGCGCTTTGCTCGCTCGAGCTCAGGCGCGACGCGGAACAATTGCGGCGGCCTATGAGGCTCGCGATTTTGCGCGCGCGATTCAAGAGATTCGCGATATCGCGGATGAGGCCAATAAATACTTCGATGAAAAAGCACCGTGGAACTTGATCAAGACGGATGCCGAGGCCACGCGCGCCGTGCTGAGTACGACACTGAACGTGTTTCGCCTGCTCGCGATCGCGCTCAAGCCGGTGCTGCCTCGCTATGCGGATCAAGTCGCTCGCCTGTTGGGCGAGGCCAGCTACACCTGGCGCGACGGTGAAGCCGTGATCGAAGGCGGCCAAGTCGGTGAATATGAACATCTCGCAACCCGCGTCGATGCGGAGAAAGTGCAGGCCATGGTGGAAGCTTCAAAACCAGCGGGCTCGACGACTCAAACCCCGACAACCTCTCCCCAAGCTGGTCACACGGCACCCAGCACGGCTTCCGCATCGACCGGCGCCACAGGCGTGATCGACATCGACACCTTTGGAAAAATCGACTTGCGAATTGCCAAGATTATCGCAGCGGAGGCAGTTCCTGAAGCTGACAAGCTCATCAAGTTGCGCGTCGATTTGGGACCGCTAGGTGAGAGACAAATTTTCGCGGGCATCAAGAGCGCTTACGATCCGGCCCAATTGGTTGGGCGCCTGACGGTTGTGGTGGCGAATCTTGCGCCTCGTAAGATGAAGTTTGGCATGAGCGAAGGCATGGTCCTCGCAGCCAGTGATCCGAACGAGAGCGGAGGCGCCAAGCCGATGTTCTTGCTTTCGCCGGACTCGGGCGCCAAGCCCGGAGATCGCGTGAAGTGAGGAGCCTGACTTGAGCGCGTCGGATGCAGAATCGCACTTGCCCCAAGCCATTAAATTGCTGAGCTTGGCCCGCGCTTGCGAGTCCGCTTGGAACCTCGACGGCCCAGAGGCGCAAGCTGAGCGCGACCACCGCTTTGAACAATTTCTCGCGGCACTTGAGAATCTCAAAGAGCATCCGCATTTTGAACTGCGAAAGCTTGGTGAACTGAGCGTGCGGGCCTCGCGAAACATGACGCTCAAAACACTGATGGCCTTGATTGTCCCCATCGAACGACTGGCGAAGCGCTCGGCATCCGACGAAGAGTTTTTACGTATTCAGAGACCTCATCTTCGCGATGCCGAACAAAAGAGATCTGTTCCGCAGCAAGGTGAAGATCTGGTGATTTTGGCCGATCATATGCGGAGCGCTTTCAATGTCGGCGGTTTACTACGAACCGGAGAAAGTTTGGGAGCTTCTGCACTTTGGGTCACAGGCTACACGCCGACGCCTGATGAAGCTCCCGTGCAAAAGACATCCATGGGCGCACAGCTGCCTTGCCTGAAATTCAACAATGTCGATGAAGCTCTGCGCGCGGCTCGCGAGCAGGGCTTTACGCCTGTGGCGTTGGAGACGACGCATGATGCGGTCGATGTGGGCGCGTTTCGATGGCCCGCAAAGACTTTGCTCATCGTCGGCAATGAAAGATTTGGTTTGGAGGCCGCGACACTTCAGCAGATCACCCATCGCGTGCGCATTCCGCAGTTCGGGAGAAAGAACTCGATGAATGTTGTCGTGGCATGCGGAATCGCGGCGCACGCCTGGGCCAATCAACGTGTTCAGCGAAGATCATCGATTGAGCCGATTGCAACGCTTCGAAGTGAAGCGCGCTACAAACAAAGCCTGCCGCGGCAGGGCGCTTGGACAAATTCGCAAGCCACTCGCGCCCGCGTTGAGATGCATCCCGAGTTTCAAGGCAATTCCTGGCCGAAGACCACGCAGTCCGCACTTCGCGACCTCGAGGGTTTTGATTATGTTTGGCTCATCGGCAATTTTCACCGAGCCGATCATTGGCAAATGGAAGTGAGACCACCGCGCGGCGATGCTACACCGCGCTCGGTTTGGGCCACACGCTCTCCTCATCGTCCTAACTTTTTGTCGCTCAGCTGTGTGCGCGTTGAAAGCGTCGATGCGACAGGTTTGAACGTGAGCGGCATTGACCTTCTCGACGGCACTCCCATTTTCGATATCAAGCCCTACTTGCCGAGCGCGGAAAGCTTTCCGACAGCTCGAGGCGGATGGACGGATTCAATTGAGCAGCATCGCGTGCGAATTGAACTCACGCCCGAATTCACCTCTGCCCTTGTGCGAGCCGAGGCTGACGGAGAGTCGGATCTACGGGATTTCATCTGGGAGCAACTGAGCTTTGCACCGACGGATGAATCGCGAAAACGGCTTCGCCGACTCCATGATGCGAATGAGTGGGAGTTGGCGTTTCGTTATTGGCGCATTCGATTTGAACTGCGTGGCACGTCGCCTTCGGAAATTTCGCAAACCGAGGGGCACTCAGTGATTCTCAAAGGCCTACAAACTGCCGTGCCGATGGATGGCGAGACGGACGATGCCGAAATTCTTCGGCATCGTCGTTTCGGACGCGGAAACTAGTCGAGCGCACAAGCCCTTAACGAGCGTTGTTACGAGGTCGCGCTGCAGGTGTCGGGACAGGGGCGTTGGGATCCACCGGCGACTGCGCCTCGGGATTTGAAGGATCCAAACAAATTTCTCGTGATACTTCTAACAGTCGCCGCAGAGCCGTTTGCGTCTCACGCAGTCGATCCGCGCAATGACCGGCATTGATCGTCCCTTCCGTGATCGCCTGCCCGAAGATGGATCTCAAGAGCGCATCGAGATTTCGCGTTTCGCGAATGATCTCGGATTGCAAGGCCGCGACGGATTCGCCAGCGACTTCTTGCTCCAACAAATCTTTTGAAAGTGGACATCGACTGCGATTGTTGCCTCGCGAGCGCGGAAATTGCGTGACCTGTTGACGAACTTTGCGAGTGAGCGACTCGAGTGTACCTCGGTACTCGTGAATCTCCTTGCAAGTGTGCTCGGCGGCAACGCCGGCACCAATGGCGCCGCCAATAATGGCGTAGGCCACCCAGGCGACTGCGGGCAAGATGGCATCGGCTCGCGGCGACTGCAAATCCAACCATCGCTCCCAAGGAGCAAGGCGATGCGACGCCGAGGCTTGAGGCATAGCCGCCATCAATTTTTGCCAGCGGATCTCCATCGGCAAAGACCGCCC
>DDUL01000038.1 GCA_002344785.1 Bdellovibrionaceae bacterium UBA2339 | reverse complement strand
CGGTCGCGCCGTGCGCCCGGCTGAACTGCTCCGGCGCGCCGTAGTTCGGCGTGAACGCGGTGATCTCCTTCCCGGTCATCGCGAGCGACGTGTGGAGCTGCGCGTGCTCCGCCATGACCTTCGCGATCCCGAAATCGAGGATCTTCACGAACGCGCCCGGCCCGCGCGGATCGCCGATGACGAAGAGGTTCGCGGGCTTGATGTCGCGGTGCGCGATCTGGTTGTCGTGCGCGGTCGCCAGGGCATCGATCGCCGGGAGCAGGATCGAGAGCGCGTCGGCTGGTGGCATCCCGCGCCCGCCGCCGCGCCGCCGCGCCGCACCTCCGCCCACCCACACCCAGCAGCAAATCATTCCCAGCCGCGCGCAAACTCGCTAAACCCAACACATGATCCCAGTCGTTCTCTCCGGCGGTAGCGGCACAAGGCTCTGGCCTGTCTCGAGATCCGCGTGGCCCAAACAATTCTGCGAGTTCCTCGGCGAGTCGCTCTTCCACAAGTCGATTGCGCGGCTGCAGCCACTTGGCACGCCTTGGACCGTCACCACACGCGAACTCAAAACGCTCACCGAAAAGACGCTCCGAGACTGCGGCATCAAAGCCGACCGCGTGATTTACGAGCCACTGCCCAAAAACACTGGTCCCGCCGTCGCGATCCTCTGCAAGGTCTTGTCGCTAAAAGGTCACGACGACGAAGTCGTCGGCATTTTCCCCGCGGATCAACTCGTCGGTCGCGAACCCGCGTTTCATTCAGCGGTGCGCACGGCCGAGCACTTCGCGCGCCAAGGTGAAATCGTCACGCTTGGCATTCAGCCCACCTATCCCGCGACGGGCTATGGCTACATCGAAACCGATCCACAGCCGCTTGCCGAAGGCACGAATCTACCGGCTCGCAAAGCGCTTCGCTTTCGCGAAAAGCCGGACGAGGCCACGGCTAAGAACTTCCTCGCCAGCGGCCGCTACTTCTGGAACGCGGGCATGTTCATCTTCCGCGTGAGTCGCATGCGCGAACTGCTCAAGCAGTACCTGCCCGATGTTTACTCTGTCGCCGAAAGCTTGCGCGCGGATCTCACCAACATCGATCAGGTCTACGCGGCGCTTCGGCCCATCTCCATTGACTACGGGCTGATGGAAAAGCTTCCGAGCCACATCACCGTGCCCTGCGATTGTGACTGGAGCGACCTCGGGACTTGGGACTCGCTCGCCCAGGCCGTGCCCAAGGGCGCCGCCCGCGAGGTGCACGTTCAATCCGACGACTGCTTTGTTTTTCCGCACACCCCTGAAAAGTCTTACGCCTTCGTCGGCGTTAAGGACTTGTTGGTGGTCGACACGGCCGATGCGCTGCTGATTGTGAAGCGAGGCCAAAGCGAAAAGGTCAAAGACGTCGTCGATGTGCTGAAAGGCACGCAGCCGGGTCTTGTGGCCACACACCCCTATGAGATTCGCCCCTGGGGCCGCTTTGAGATTTTGCGCAACATGCGCGATTTCAAGTCGAAGCGGATGCTGGTGGACCCGGGCGCGCAGATTTCCTATCAGTCGCATGCGCGGCGCGCCGAACACTGGATCATCGTGCGTGGCGAGGGCTATGTGATCCTCGACGGCAAGACGATCCCGGTCCAAGAGGGCAGTTACGTCCATGTGCCGCTTGGAGCCAAGCATCGCATCGGCAATTCGGGGCAAGAGCCGCTCGAGTTCATCGAGGTTCAGCTCGGTACCTACTTTGGCGAAGACGACATCATTCGCTACGAAGACGACTATCAGAGAATTTAAGTCGACGGCCGCGCCTCGGGATCTCCGCATGGAGCGATCGCTCCACACCCCAGCGCACGCGGCGACGCGACACAAGCCTGGCCCATATAGGGTTTGCGGCTGTGATGACAGGGTGATAGCACTTTTCCTTCAACAGGTTTTCAGGGAGTTTCCGAATGACCTCGAGTCCCGTAGCTCGGTCTAAAACCGAGTGGTTTGCCGCCTATTCTAAAATGCTGCTTGCGCGCATGTGCGAAGAAAAAATCCGCGAAGAGTACTTCAAAGACGAAATGAAAACTCCGGTCCACTTGGGCATTGGCGGTGAAGCCATCGCCTGTGGAGTTCACGCGTCGGTTTCGCGCGCACGCGGCGCGCACGCGGTGAAGAGCAACACCAAGTACTTCGGCACCTATCGCAATCACTCGATCTTCTTGGCGACCAGCGACGACACCGACTCGTTCTTCGGTGAGATGTACGGCAAAGTCACCGGCTGCGGAAAAGGCAAAGCCGGATCCATGCACATGGCTTCGCCGGAGCACGGATTGGTGGCGACATCGGCTGTGGTCGGCACGACCATTCCGCTCGCGGTGGGCTCCGCGCTCGGCGACGCTGTCCTCGGTCGCGATGGATTGAGCATTGTGTTCTTCGGTGATGGCGCGATGGAAGAGGGCGCGTTCTATGAGAGCGTCAACTATGCGGCGCTGGAAAAGCTGCCGGTTCTCTTCGTGTGCGAAGACAACGACTTGGCGATTCACAATTTCCGCCGCAATCGTCTCGGTTGGAAGTCGACCAAAGACATGGTTGAGGGCTTCCGTTGCCTCTACGATGAAGGCGACGGCACGGACCTCAAAGAGGTCATGGAAAAGACGGATCGCATGATCGCGGAAATGAAGAAGCAGAACATGCCGGGTTTCCTCAGCTTCAACTACTACCGCTTCCTCGAGCACGTCGGTCCCTTGGAAGATTTCAAGTTCGGCTATCGCGCGAAAGCCGATCAGGCGGAAGCGAAGTTCGATCCCATCGCGAAGGCAGAAGCCTTCCTTAAAACTCAAGGTGTCACAGACGCCGAGATCGAAGCGGAAAAGAAAAAACATCGCGCGCGCATCGACGAAAGCGTGAAGCGCGCACAAGACGCGCCCTTCCCGCCGCCGAATGAACTCTATGCGGACGTTTGGGCTGAAGACACGCCGGTGAGGTACATGTGAAACGACTTGATCTGAAACTCATGGAGAACAACATCACGCGCGAGGACCTCGATGTGCTCATCGATTTTCTCAAGGGTGATCCGATCCTCACACAGTCGGCCAATGTCCGCGCGTTTGAAGCGGAGTGGAGCCAGTGGTTGGGCGTGAAGTACTCGGTGTTCGTCAATTCGGGCGCCAGTGCGAATCTGCTCACCATGGCCGCGCTCAAGCATCTTTACGGTGGCGGCGAAGTGATCGTGCCGACCCTCACTTGGGTCAGCGATATTTCGAGTGTGCTGCAAAATGGCTTTAAACCGGTGTTCGTCGATATCGATAAAAACCATCTCGGCATGGACACGGACGAAGTCATCGCCAAGATGACGGACAAGACGCGCGCGGTGTTTCTGACGCATGTTCTTGGTTACAATGGACTCACCGACAAGTTGATCGATGAGTGCAAAAAGCGAAACATCCTGCTCATCGAAGACGTTTGTGAATCGCACGGAGCGACTCACAAAGGTCAGCGCTTGGGCTCGATCGGCTTCGCTTCGAACTTCTCTTTCTATTATGCGCATCACATGTCGACCATCGAAGGCGGCATGGTGTGCACGAACGACGAAAAGTTTTACGAGGCGATCCGCATGCTGCGTTCGCACGGCATGGTTCGCGAGTCGACTTCACAAGCTGTGAAGGAGCACTACTGGAACACCTACCCAGACCTGAACCCCGAGTTCATCTTCGCTTATCCGGCGTACAACGTGCGCTCGACCGAAGTGAATGCGGTGATCGGCCGCAATCAGCTGAAGCGTCTGGATGCGAACAACAAATTGCGCACGCGCAACTTGCTCACCTTCCTCAACAACCTCGATCCGGCAAAGTACAAAACCGACTACACGACGGAAGGTTCGTCGAACTACGCCTTCACCTTGGCGTTGGCGAAACCGGATAAGGAGTTCGTGGTGCGCTTGATGGCGGCGATGAAAGAGGCGGGGATCGAGTACCGTCGCGGCATGAGCGGAGGCGGCAACATGGTTCGCCAGCCGTTCTTGCGTGAGATCGTCGGCGCGGATGCTTGGAAGCAGTTCCCGAAAGTGGATCACATCCACTTCTTTGGTTTTTACATTGGCAATTTCCCAGGGCTCGAAGAAGGCCGCGTGAAGGAGCTCGCCGAGTTCTTGAACGCGGTGAAGTGAGGTTAGCGATGGCGAAGCAAGTGATGCAATTCCGTGATGCTCTGGCGATGGCGCAAGCCGATGCGATGCGCGAAGACCCTAGCGTTTTCGTTTTTGGACTGGATGTTCCCGATCATAAGAGCATTTTTGGTTCGACGAAGGGCCTGCTCAACGAGTTCGGCTCACGTCGCGTGTTCGGTACACCGCTGAGCGAAGATGCGATGACCGGCGCGGCTTTGGGCGCGGCGATCACCGGCCTCCGTCCCATTCATGTGCACATTCGCGTGGATTTCTTGCTTCTTGGCATGAACCAGATCGCCAACATGGTTTCAGCAATTCGCTACATGTCGGGCGGACAACTGAAAGCGCCGATGGTGATTCGTGCGGTGATTGGTCGTGGCTGGGGCCAAGGCCCGCAGCACTCCAAGACCTTGCACTCGTTCTTCGCCCACATTCCCGGCCTGAAAGTCGTGATGCCCTCAACGACGCAAGATGCTTACAGCCTCTTGCGTGCCTCGATCAAAGACGACAACCCGGTGATCTTCATCGAGCATCGTTGGCTCTATGACGTCGAGGGCGAAGTGGACACTTCCATCGAGGGACGTCTCGGTGAATCCGTAGTCCGTCGCCAAGGTCGCGATCTGACGATCGTGTCCACGTCATGGATGACAGTCGAAGCCTTGAAAGCGGCGGAAGTGCTCGCTCGTCATGGCATCGAAGCCGAAGTCGTCGACGTGCGCTCGATCTTCCCGCTGGATAAAGAGACGATTCTCAACAGCGTGCAGAAGACAGGGCGTCTCATTGTGGCCGACTACGACTGGGTCAATTGCGGTTTCTCGTCGGAAGTGGCAGCGACGGTGTCGCATGCGCTCTTCGGTCGACTCCAGCATCCCGTGGAGCGCTTGGGCTTTGAGTTCGTGCCGTGTCCCACGACGCGTCCGTTGGAGAACCTCTATTATCCTTCGGCAGTTCAAATCATCCGCACGGCGGAGCGCATGCTCTCGATGCAGGCCATCGATCTGACGCGCGACAATTTCTATTCCTACGAAAATAAATTTAAAGGTCCGTTCTAAGGAGGGAAGCGATGGCAGGAAACAAAGTCGACGTGTTGGTCATTAACCCCAGCGCGCTCTCGAGCATCTACCAATCTTTGTCGAACGAGTTGGCTGCCATCGAGCCGCCGATCTGGGCGGGATTGATCGCCAATCATCTGCGCATGAAAGGTCACTCGCTGCATCTCATCGATGCGGAAGGCGAAGGTCTGACCGTCGCGGACACTGTGAAGCGTTCGGCTGAGTGCGAGCCCAAACTCACCGTCATCGTGGTCTATGGTCAGCAGCCGTCGGCCTCGACACAAAACATGTACGCCGCTCATATCCTCTGCGACACCTACAAAGAAGCTTATCCCGAGCGCAAAGTGCTGATGATCGGTGGCCACGTGTCAGCTCTGCCGGAGACAACACTTCTGCAAGAGAAGTGCGACTTTGTTTGCAAAGGCGAAGGACCGGCGACGATCACAGGTCTTTTGTCGATCAACATGGACGACTCCAGCCAGTACAAGCAGATTCCGGGTCTTTGGTGGCGCGAAGGCGGTAAGCCCGTTTCTGGCACTCCCGGCGCAAACATTCCGCAAGAGAAGCTGACGACTGAGCTTCCCGGCATCGCTTGGGATCTCTTGCCGATGAAGAATTATCGTGCGCACAACTGGCATTCCTTCGGTCACATCAACGAGCGAAAGCCCTACGCTTCGATCTACACAAGCTTGGGTTGCCCGTTTAAGTGCACGTTCTGTTGCATCAACGCTCCGTTTGGTGGCTCGAGCTTCCGCTATTGGGATCCCGAGTTCATCGCCAACGAATTCGAGACACTCACGCAAAAGTATGGCGTGAAGAACGTGAAGATCGCCGATGAAATGTTCGTCTTGCGCGAAAGCCACTTCCTGAAACTCGCGCAGCTTCTTGGCGAGCGCGGCTACGCCAAAGACGGTCTGAACATCTGGGCCTACGCGCGTGTCGATACGGTGAAGCCTCAGTACCTCGAGCCGCTGAAAAAAGCCGGTGTGAACTGGTTGGCGCTGGGTATTGAGTCGGGCTCGAAGCATGTTCGCGACGGCGTGACGAAGGGTCGCTTCGGCGAATCCGACATCCGCTCGATCGTGAAGCAGATCAAAGACGCGGGCATCAACGTTATTGGCAACTACATCTTTGGTCTTCCGGACGACAACTACGAGTCGATGCAACAGACTTTGGATTTGTCGCTTGAGCTCAACTGCGAGATGGGGAACTTCTACTCGGCAATGGCCTATCCGGGCTCGAAGCTCTACACCATGGCCGTCGAGCGCAATTGGCCGCTTCCGGATTCTTGGTTGGGTTACTCGCAGCACGCATTTGAGACGCTGCCGCTTCCGACCGAGCACATCTCGGCGGGTGAAGTGCTCGCGTTCCGCGACAAGGCTTTCCAAGTCTATTTCAATGATCCGACCTATCTGAACATGGTGCGGTCAAAGTTTGGCGAGGACACTTACAAGCACATCGTCGACATGACCAAGCATCAGCTCAAGCGCAAGAATGCGGCTCCGTTGAAAGTCGAGCCGACCGGCCGCGAAGGGCAGTCTTACAAGCAGTACACAGCTTCCATGGGAGCGACTGAAGGAGCACGCGTATGAAGATTTTGGTAACCGGCGGCGCCGGCTATATTGGTTCGATCTTGGTTCCTAAGTTGTTGGGTCTTGGCCACGAGGTCACCGTCGTCGACAACTTCATGTACAATCAAACGCCGCTTCTCGATGTGACTTTCGATGACAAGCTCACGCTGATTCGCGGTGATGTCCGCGATCATCAGATCATGAAGCCCTTGATGGCGAAGGCCGATGCGGTCTTGCCGCTCGCGTGTCTCACCGGCGCTCCGCTTTGCAAACAAGATCCGATCGGTGCGCGCACCATCAACCACGACGCCGTGAAGATGCTCTTCGAGATGAAGTCGAAGGATCAGATGATGGTGTTTCCGTGCACGAACTCAGGCTATGGCGTGGGCGAAGCCGGTATCCACTGCGATGAGAACTCGGCCATGCGCCCGGTTTCGCTCTATGGTCAGTTGAAAGTCGAAATCGAAAAAGTCCTGCTCGACTCCGGTCACGTGGCGACTTTCCGTCTGGCGACAGTGATGGGCACAAGCCCGCGCATGCGCCTGGACCTGCTCGTCAACGACTTCACTTATCGCGCGGTGAACGACCGCTTCATCGTGCTGTTTGAAGCGCACTTCAAGCGCAACTACCTGCACGTGCGCGATGCGGCTGATGCCTTCATCCACACGCTCAACAACTACGACAAAATGAAGGGTCAGCCCTACAATGTCGGCTTGAGTGAAGCGAATCTCTCGAAGATGGAACTTTGCTTGGCGATCAAAAAGCAGATCCCCGAGTTCACCATCATGGAATCGGAAATCGGTGAAGATCCCGACAAGCGCAACTACATCATCTCCAACGCGAAGATCGAGGCCACAGGCTTCAAAGCCAAGGTGGGACTGGATCAATCGCTACGCGAGCTGATCCGCGGCTTCAAGATCATCAAGCGCAACTCGTTTGCGAACATTTGATCGAAAGCCTCGGGCTTCGATCGGTGAATGAAAATCCCCGTGGGTGCGCCCCACGGGGATTTTTGTTTTTTTAGCAGCCAGCGCCAAGCCATGGGCGGAAACCGTCCGGCTCGTTGGCAGGCAAGTGCGTTGCGTGGTTTTGGCCCCTGAACGGAACTTGAACATTGTCACAGCTAAAGTTGACAGTATGTGCGGAATACCGCACAATCAAGAGGGAGCCGTCAGCCATGAGGCAGGCTGTTCAGGTGTTCAAGACAAACGATTTTGATGAGTGGCTGAGCCAGCAATCAGCGAAGGCGCGTGTCATGTTGATTTCTCGCCTGGATCTCATCTCGGTGGGGCATTGGGGTGATTTCAAAGCCTTCGAAGGTCTCATTGAGTTTCGTTGGCGAAGTGGCATTCGGGTTTATGCATATCGAATGCGTCATGACCGACTGATTGTACGTTGGGGAGGTAACAAGAATGGCCAAAACCGAGATATCCGGAAAGCACAAGCGCTCCGCAAGAAAGTCATCCAAGCCGACTTTGATCCCGCATAGGCCTCACAGCAGTTCGGAGTTAAAGACTTTAAAGGCTGTCTCTGAGGCTCTCGTGGATTGTTTGAGCACAGGGGATCTCGACACATTTAGAGAAGTGCTCGCCGCTCACATTCTGACCATGAACAAGTCGAGACTCGCTGTGCAGTCGGGTCTGGGACGCCGAACCATTTATGATCTTCTCGATCCCCAAAAGGAGTTCAATCCGAGCATCCAGACCGTCTCGTCTTTACTTCGAGCTCTGGCGAGCTAGAGATGGATGTTTCCTGGATCGAGATTTCCTTCGGAGAAAGAAGCTCGATTTCCACCTGCGACGCGCTGAGAACTGACTCAGTCCGGTCTACAGGTTACACATCAATGCATGTTCAAACTCCAGCCTCAGCACAAAGTCTTCGTCGCCGGCCACCAGGGTCTCTTGGGCTCAGCCCTCGTGCGGGAGCTCAAACGGCGCGGTCACGCCAACTTGGTTTTGCGAACACGCGCGGAGCTCGATCTCCGAAACGAAGCGGCGACCGAGGCCTTCTTTCGCGAGCAGAAGCCCGATGTGGTGCTTTGTGCGGCGGCTGTCGTCGGAGGCATTCAGGCGAACTCGAACTTTCCGGTCGAATTCAGCGTCGACAATATTCGCATCAACACCAACATCATGCGCTCAGCTCATGCAGCCAACACAGAGAAGTTGGTGTATGTCGGCTCCAACTGTATGTACCCGCGCGTTTGCGATCAGCCGATGAGCGAGCCGCTGATTCTCACGGGTGCACCTGAGCCCACCAACGAAGCCTATGCGCTTGCGAAGCTATCGGGCTACATCGAGGCGAAGGCGTATCACAAGCAGCATGGACGCAGGTGGATCACTGTCATTCCGGCTTCGATGTACGGACCCAACGACAACTTTGATCCGGTTTTTTCGCATGTGGCTCCGGCCTTGCTGCTTCGCTTTCACAAGGCCAAGCGCGAGCAGCTGAAGGAAGTCGTAATGTGGGGAAGCGGGTCGCCTCGGCGCGAGTTCCTCTTTGTCGACGATGCCGCGCAGATGATCCTTGGCGCTCTTGAGGCTTACGAGGGGACGGACGCTTTGAATCTCGGCTATGGCGATGACATCTCGATCAAGGAGTCGGCTGAGGTGGTCGCTCGTGTGACTGGCTTTCAGGGCGAACTCAAATGGGACACGAGCAAACCCGATGGTGCGCCTCGCAAGCTGCTCGACTCGCGGCGTGCAGCGGGCTTGGGCTTAAAGCCCCGACTCAGCTTCGAAGAGGGAATGCGCCTCACCTATGCTTGGTTGCAGAAGGCAGAACTTGAAGGTCAGGTTCGAGGCCACAGGCTCTCCTAAATTCTCCGAGGCTGTGAACGCTGGCGCTGCGGCGTATTGCCAGAGGCGAGGCAATTTGAGATGTTGTGAGCCGACCGATGCCCAGCGAACCGGAGGACTTATGGCCCTGATGACGGATTTCAAAAGCTTCATCCAAGCCGAAATCGAAGAGACGATCTCCACCAAAAAGATGCTGCTCGACTCACCTCAGTTCCTGGCGCAGATGGAAAAAGTCATCGAGGTCACGCTTCACGCCTACAAAAACGGTCGCAAGACTTTGCTCGCCGGCAACGGCGGTTCCGCGGCCGATGCGCAGCACATCGCTGCGGAATTCGTGTCGCGCTTTTACTATGATCGCCCGGCGCTGCCGTCGATTGCCCTGACCACCGACACTTCCATCCTCACCGCCATCGGCAACGACTACTCTTACGAGAATCTGTTCTCGCGCCAGATCGAGGCCCAAGCCGAAAAGGGCGACGTGTTCATCGCGATCTCGACTTCGGGCGGATCAAAGAACGTGATCAAGGCCATCGAGGCCGCAAAGAAGAAAGGTGTGATCACCGTGGCGCTCACCTCAGCCAAAGGCCAAGGCATGGCCGCCATGTGCGACTATGCGCTGATGGTGCCGTCGAACTCCACACCGCGAATTCAAGAGTCCCACATCGTCATCGGTCACATGCTCTGCGGCGCCATCGAGGCCGCGCTCTTTGAGCGCCCGACGAAGTGATGCTTCAGTTTCGGTCCTTTCTCATCCGTTGCTTCGTCAGCCTCTTCGCGTGCAGTTCACTAGCAGCAAATGCCACCGAAGTGAAAGTTGAGCTTTCCGTTGCAACTGGATTTGCTCGAATGACGCAGTTATTGTGTGAACCCCATCGATTGCTCTTGGCTCTTCGTGCAGCCGATGCATTGCCTCAGTCCCATGCTCTTCGCCTTGCGAAACTCGAGCCCGATGGGTCAATTGCCATCGAAACCATGGCGAATGGTTATGTGCGAAATATTCAAGTTCGACCCGAAGAGTCTGATCGGACGAAGGTAAATCAGAATTCAGCAAAGTTCTTTGCAACCGCGGTCGTGAATGTCCTGGGTGTCAAACACGAGGTTCAGAGTCGAGTCGAGCTACGTTTCGAAAAATTGAATGAAGGCCGACTGGTGGTCAACTTTCAGATTCCCGACTCGTTGAGTGCGTTGATTCAACCTAGGGCTCAGGCCTTTATTGAAAAGCTGGCACATCAAGATCTTCAGGATCGACTTGTCGAGTGGCACGAGGCGAATCACCGTCTGATCTATGATCGAAGCTCAAACTTGAACTTGGAGAGCTTGGTTGCATCGGCGCTCAAGGTGGATTGGCGAGGCTCACCGAAGGTCTGCGAGCCGGGCACAGCTCAGCCTTGGCATCAGCAACTTTCCTATCTTGGACTCGTGTTCTTAGCGTTTTCTACGCCACTTATGTTGATTCTACGGGCGATCTGGATCGGCTAGGACGGGCGCCCAAATTTCAAAGGTGCACGCGTCGTCATAGACCTTCCGCCATTCGCGTCCGAGTGGGTCCATCGCTTTCGTTTGTTGCCAGAACTTCAAGTAGAACTCGCGGACTGGTTCGAGATTCTGAATATGCAGTACCGCGCCACCGCTGCCACCCGAGTCAACGGGAAGATACCAGCGATAGTATTCGCTTTTGAGCGCGATCAACTTTGTGTCGGGACGAATGCGATCGAGTCGCATCTCCCACGCCATCTCCACCTCGCGATCATGAAAGATCTGCGAGTAGGGAATGTAGGGGTCAACCAAGATGTGACCACCGGCCTGGGCGGCCGCATTGACTTGCGCTTCCACGCGACGAGCTTCGGCTCGACAACGCTGTTGCTCCGCCAAGGCTTGATTCCAGGTGGACGGAACGCCCTGATAGAAAAACGGGATCAGAATCCACGCTCCGAGCTGCGCTGGCCACCGATGAGTCCAATTCGTCCATGCCGCCCAACGTGAGCGAAGCCCGTTGGTGCCGAGCACCAAGGCCGCCAAGATCGCGGCGATAAACGGCAGCGGATACCAACTGATCGGTGAAATGATTTTCTTACTGAACAAATACGCGATGGGAAGGATCACGAGAAGCGAGAGCCGTAGCGCCATCGTTCGAGAGGCTGCAGTCGTTCTTGGGCTGGACAAGAATAAAAGCCCCAATCCCACCACGGCGAGAGGGCGCCAAATTTGTGTGGCGAAAAGATCCAGCCAATTCACTATCGATTCCCAAGTCGCGGGCAGAACATTTTTACTTTGTTGCAGCAGAAACTCGATCACACCGCCAAAGTTGAACGATTGTGGAAAGCCGACCAGCAGGTAGGTGGTCAAGGCCGAGGCCATCCATGTTCCAAGGCTTCGGAAATCAAAAATTGGCCGACGACCGATGAAGAGTGCGATCACGCCGGGCGCGAAGACGAGCACCGTCATCTTACAGGACGCGGCCAGACCCCAAGCCGCTCCCATCAAGATCAGGCGTGTTCGCGCTTGGGCCTGCGGAGCCGTCAACCATTTCCAGCTGGCCCAGGTGGCAAGTCCGATCAATGCGGCGAAGAGATGATCGGGATGCGGGCGGAGGATCATCTCCGCCCAAGTTGGATGAGAGGTGAATGCGGTGAGCAGGGCTGAGGTCAGCAGGACTCGGTAGACAGGAAGTGTCGTGATCAAACAGGCCAGCAATGCACAAAGTCCGACGAGAGAAATCAGCGAGACCCACGCCAGCAAAAAATGATGAGAGCGCTCGCGGGAGTTTTGCATCTCGATGCGTTCGTCGCTCGATGTAGAATCAGTGGCGTGCGGGTGAGTTCCCAAGTGGTGAAGGATGCGCACCAATCTATAATAGAGTGGACCATAGGGTCGCCAGCCGTTGTCGTCGTAGAGTTTGGTGTGCGTGGCCGTGCCGATGGCCACACCGCCATCGTTGTCGATGGCCGCGATCTCGGCTCGAGTCGCGATGTTTCGTGCGATGAAAGAGGACATCACGGAGACTTGTGCGGCAAGTGTCACAAGCGCGATCGCCAGCAAAGCTTGCGTGAAACGAGTGGAGGGGGACTCGCCCAAAAGTGCGCGAACCCATTCGCTGAAGGATCGGCGGACCGAAAGCCAAAACGTCGATCCGCTCACGATGAAAACCTCTAAGCGAAGATTATTGGAGGACGATTTCCGGTTGCTGCCAGCGGCTCAATGCGTAGACCTTCTCGTCTGCTGGAAGTGACCTCCCGAAGTTGGGGTCATACAGCGAGATGCGGCTACCTTGGAAGTCGAACTGGAAGTTCACTTCGATCAGATGCTTGAGGCGCTCGCGAACGGCGTCTTGTTTTTCAAGCGGCACATAGAACAGCATGAAGCCGCCCGCTCCGGCGCCGATCAACTTTCCGCCGGTCGCTCCGGCATCCAATCCCGCTTCGTAAATCTGATCGATTTCGTTGGAGGTCACTTTCTCCGAGAGCTCGCGCTTTAAACGCCAGCCTTCGTGGAGAAGCGTGCCGAGTTCATCGAGATTGCGTCGCGGATTCTGCATCACCGCCAAGCCCTCATCGACGAAAGCGCGCATCATCATGAGCTGACGCTTCTTCTTATCGAAGTTCTCGATCTTCGATTGAGCGACAACAGCAGCCGTGCGGGAAAAGCCGGTGAAGAACAGCATGAGTTTGCGATTGAACTCGATAATGCGTTCCGAAGTCATGATCACAGGCTCAACGGTGAACGAATCATCGGGGTGGAAGGTGACTTTATTCAAACCGCCAAAGGCGGCGGCGATTTGGT
Organism: Bdellovibrionaceae bacterium UBA2339; assembly: GCA_002344785.1. Classification (GTDB taxonomy): domain Bacteria; phylum Bdellovibrionota; class Bdellovibrionia; order Bdellovibrionales; family JAMPXM01; genus UBA2339. The sequence goes on along the minus strand of DDUL01000038.1, from coordinate 14,922 downwards.
CTTGAGAGCCGACGGCCTCGCCAATCTTGTTTTGCTCGATGTCGATGGCGATTTTCGAAAGATCCATTTTCGAGATCATGCGTCCTTGCAGGGCGTGCAAGGCATTGAGCATGCCGACGGTGAAGGACGACGATGAGCCGATTCCGCTTCGCGCCGGCAAGTCGCCGTCGTGATGGATTTCGAGGCCTTCGGGCGCGCCCATGAATTTGAGGCACTCGCGCACCGAGGGATGCTTGATTTCGTCGAGCTCGCGCACGGACTCGATTTGCGAGTAGACGATGCGATGCTTGTGTTCGAAAAACGGCGGCAGGTGGCGAACCGAAATGTAGCAGTATTTGTTGATGGCGGTGGACAGCACAGCTCCACCATACTCTCGGAACCACTTGGGATAGTCGGTTCCGCCCCCGAAAAACGAAATCCGATAGGGTGTCTGGCTGATGATCATGGCGCCCCTCCTGCTCATCTTGACCACAATGGGAAAGCTTCAGAATTAGGCTGTTCAGCCAATCTTGTCTATGAGGCGGTGATCTGCGCCCGGCTTTGATGCGCGGCGCAAGAAGCTGATCCCCCTGGGGTTCGGAGGTTGCGATCGGAGTTTGCGAATTGAATTTGAATTGAAGGCGTCTGGCGGATCAAAGTCGCAGCGAGGTTGATTTCACAGAATCTGTCTTAAAAATTGAATTTTCCTCGAACCTCAAGCATTTTCCATGAGTTGTTCAACCTGGAGATGACATGGCCCAACGCCCGACCTTTACGCTGCTCGTTCTGACCCTCAACGAAATCGAAGGCATGAAAGTTATTATGCCGCAAATCGACCGCAGCTGGGTCGATCAGATCATCATCGTCGACGGCGGTTCGACCGACGGCACGATCGAGTGGTCGAAAGAACAGGGCTATGAAGTTTATGTGCAGAAGAAGCGCGGCATTCGATTCGCTTACATGGAAGTGATGGAACATGTTCGCGGTGACTACATTATTTCATTCTCACCGGATGGCAATTCTCCGCCCCAGTCTGTGAAGGAACTGAAAGATAAAGTGTTGGAAGGCTATGATCTCGTGATTGGCTCGCGCTATTTGGGTCCAGCGAAGAGCGACGATGATGATTTAATCACGGGATTTGGAAACTGGCTGTTCACTCGCACAGTCAATTTGCTTCATGGCGGTCACTACACCGATGCGATGGTCATTCTGCGCGCCTACAAAAAGAGTATCGTGTACGATCTCGATCTTCACCTCGACGAGTCCTACACTTTGCCCGAGAAGATGTTCGGAACCGTGATCAGCTGGGAGCCTTTGATGGCGGTTCGCGCGGCGAAAGCAAAAATGAAAATCGGCGAGATCCCGGCGGACGAGCCGGAGCGAATCGGCGGCGTGAGGAAACTTCAGATCTTGCGTTGGGGAGCGGCCTACTACTTCCAATTCTGGTGGGAACTCTTCAACTGGAAGCCGAAGTCTCGAACGCATTCGGCGTCCGCGGTTTCAATTTCTTCGTCCGTCGATTCGAAGAACTGAGTCGTCGGCGATGCGAGTGCGCGAGATATTGAGCGCGAGCCCATTGGCAAAGATCAAACGTTTCGTTGGTTCTCGGTTGGCGTGGATCGACACGCGAAGCTCATGGTTTTGGATCGTGATGTCAGTCTTCGGACTGAGGCTCTTTCTCACTTCGGACCTTTTTCCTGTCGCAACCTATACGCCTCACGATGCTTCGCTCTACGTCTCACGCGCCTATCACTTACTCGAGGGGACGAGTTTCGGTCCATTCGACGAAAGACTGTTCATTAAGCTTCCGGGATTCAGCTATCTTCTCGCGTTCATGGGCGGTCTTTCCATACGTTATGACCTATGGACGCTTTCGTTACTCGGTGTCGCCGTACTTTACTTTTGCCGCGGCCTACTGGAGTTCCAAGTATCGAAGATCGCGACTTTCATTTTGGGAGTTTTGATTTACTTCCACCCCATCAGTTTTGATTTGGGCTTTGAAGTGATGCGCGAAAAAGTCAGTCTCGCGCTCTACCTACTCATCGGCGGCGCCTCGGCGCGGATTCTTTCCCGCTTCCAACACGTGAGAGGTACAGAGTTTGAAGCCGCTTCAATGAGCCCTTGGATTGTGTTGTCCGCCACGGTCGCACTGTCGCGTTTGTTTCGTGAAGAAGATCGTGTGATGGGCCTGGTCGTGATCGGCGGACTCGGCGCACTCTTGTATATTCGAGGCGCAATTGAGAATGGACGCCTCCGCAAGGTCTTTTCGCGTCCTCAATGGGCATTGATCGCGTTACCATTCATCGCGACGGTTTGTATGGATGGGCTCGCTCGCGGATTCGCCGAATTGAAGTATGGAAAAGGCGTATTGCACGACTTTAGCGAAGGAGAATATCCAAAGCTTGTGGCAGCGATCCGCTCGTTGGATGGATCAACGCAGAATCGCCATGTGATGTGGCCGGAAGAGAATTTGCAAGTTTTGTCGAATCATATTCCTGAGTTCAAGCCGGTCTACGATTTGATGCCCAAGCCATCTTTGGACAGTTATTCCTGCAAGAGATTTCAAGTTTGCTCGGAATGGACGAATGGCTGGATTGTGTTTTGGCTCAAAGACTCGGCCTTCTATGCGGGAAAGACACCAAACTTACTGATGTCGCAAGGCTACTTTCGATTCTTGCGCGAGAAGATCGAAGCTTTGTGTATCGATGGGGTGTTGAATTGTCGCGAGCAGGGCAGTGGATTGATCCGGCCGCCTTCGTTGCGATGGATGCGTCCGTTGTTCGTAGAGTGGCTGGGAACCTGGGAAATGACGCTTTGGCCGAATGCGGTTTTGCCGTCGCACTTCAAAGATGTGACGACGGATGCGACGACAGTTCGGCAGTTCCGAAGAGTCGTCTCATCGGAAAAGTCTTTTTTGGAGCTGATCAGCCCATCTTTGCAGTCCACTTTGCATCCCTTACTCACTTCATTGCGAGGTTGGATTCATCAGAGTTTGACTCGGCTGACGTCATGGATCCTGGTGCTTTGCTTGATGAGCTTAGTCTTGGTGCTGATTTTTCCGAGTCGGTTCGACAGTCGTCACCTCAAGCTTTTCGCGGTTTTCTGGTTTGGATTTTATTTCGCTCGGAATTGGGCGTTGGCGCATGTCAGTGTGACGATGGGGGCGTTGGACCACCGGCTCTACTTCGGGCCACACTTGCTCTTGATCGCAGCCCTTTGGGGCTTATCTTGGAATTTGTGGCGAGATCGATTTGTAGAATGGAAGCAATATTGGCGAGGTGCTAAATGACCTCATCACAATTGGATCAACTGAACTCAACCAACGGATCTGCGCTGATTCATCAATGCCCCCCTGACCAACTGTTGCGGGGGGAAGCCACATTTTTGGCGGTGTGGTGGTTGTTGGCCATTTTATTGGTCGCCGTGACATTCGATTTTCTTCGTCGCGTTTCGCGGCGACGTCGAGAAGCACGTAGGGTGATTTGAATGTCAGTCACGACGTGGATCAAACACCAAATTCCTCCTGAGTATCGGCCTCGAGCCCGCGAAATTTATCGTGCGTTTCGTTATCTGGAGTCGCCCGGAAGAAAAAGCGGATTTCGTCAGCGTGCGCAATTGATGCGAAAGTACTGGAAGGGCCTCGAGCAGGTTTGCCTCCCACTTCGCAAGGAAAGCCCCAAGGCTGTAACCTTGTACGTGTTCCAGGGCGGATCTGCTGAGGCGTTGCGAAAGCGAGCCTTGGACTCCTTGGCGCGGCAAATAGTTTTGCCGGCTCGGATTTACTTTGCTGGTGGAGAGCCGAATTTCGAGGGTGCAAGCGAGACTCTGGGGAAACTTCGTCAGCGCTCGGCCGTGAAGTTCAACTGCACCCTCGCCGATTGTCGTGCTGAATCTGGAGCTGAATGGCTCGCGATCATTGCCGATGACGAAGTTCTGTTTCCCCATGCTTTCGCGGAATTTTATCGCCAATGGCATCTCGAATCTGGGTGGCCTGGCAAGAATTGTGTCGGGACGGATGCACTGCTGATCTCCACTCGACGCGGGAGCGCGGTTACGAATCACCTACTGCGCGGGCAGCTCTCGCCGCTTGAGGTTTCATGCCGACCTTGGCTCATTTCCGGACTTCAGTTTTTTCGCTTTGAAGAAGCATGGCGTGCGTGGCGATCAAGAGAAAGTACGGCGACCAGTTTGACCGAGTTCTGGCCAAACAAGTTGGGACTATGGCTGGCTCTGGCCCGGGGACCACAAGCCTCCATTCCTGCGGTGCTTTCGGCATGTCATGCTGATGATGCATCACTTTTTCGGAAGTCCGTGAGTGAGGCCGTCCATTCGACTGTATCTGAGCATTTTAAAACCTTCGGTTGGACGGCGGAACCCCGCAAGTTCGGTTTTGCCCCAGCCGCGAAAGCCTCGACATCTCATGTTTCCATTGTCATTCCGTCGAAAGAGTCGTTTGAGGTGATTGAACGGTGCTTGCGGACTTTGTTTGAAGTGACCGCATTTGCCGCGGGATTTGATGTTTATATTTCCGACAACGGCTCAACCGATCCTCGGGTGTTGGAACTGTATCGGCAATATGAGGCCAAGTATCCAGGGCGATTCCAGGCTGAAATCGTCGCTGCGCCATTTAACTTCAATGCTCAGGTCAACCGAGGAGTTCGCCGCACGCAAGGTGAGCTCGTTCTTCTGCTCAACAATGACACGGAGATCGTTCATCCGAATTGGTTACATGAGCTTGTCGTACTGGCCTCGCTACCAAGCGCGGGTGCCGTTGGCAGTAAGCTGCTTTATCCTGATGGATTGATTCAACATGCGGGAGTTGAGTCGGCAGGGGAAGACATTGCTCGACATACAGCCCATCGTTGGAAAGCCGACTCAGACTTTGCGGAATCCATAGCGCTCGCCCCGCGAGAGTGCTTCGGAGTTACGGCGGCATGTCTGTTGTTGAAGCGTCAGGTGTTTGAAGTCGTTGGACCGTTCGATGAGATTCACGTTCCCAACGGATTCGGTGATGTCGATTGGTGTTTGCGCCTACGAAGCCGTGGCTTCGAGATTTACTATCAGCCCGAGTCTGTCTTAATTCATCACGAGTCTCTCACTCGTGGTGCGAGCGTCGAATCCTATGAACGACTCGTCATTTTGAATCGCTGGCACCAGATGCTTGTCAAAGATCCGTTTTCGAACCCGACTTCGAATCGCGACGGTTGGCATATGCCCGGCGATCATCGCGCCTTTCCCGCTGTGGATTGGAATTTCGTGATTCAGGCTCAAACAGAATTTCCAGAGGCTTAACGTGACAGAGACGTCGTTGTCCTCCGAACAGCAGGGTCGGCAGTCTTCGGAAATTCAGAGTCGAATCGACGGCCTCAAGGATTGGGATCAGCGACAACGATTTTCTTTGGTTGCGCAAACCCTCATGGAGATTCAAAGCCGAGCCAGACCCCTTGGAAAATTGCGTGTCGTCGACATTGGCTCGAATGTCACAAGCGCACTTGAGTCGATATTGCCCAGCGAACGATTTGAGTTCTTCTACGCGGATGTGTTTCCTGCGGACCAAGCCTTAGGGGTTTCTAAAGACAAGTTCTTCCTATTGACTCCGGGTGCCCCGCTACCTTTTTCGACGGGCGAGTTCGATGTCGCCATCGCCATCGACGTTCTGGAACATGTTCAACCTGAACATGTGCGGAACTTAGTTCGCGAGCTGACACGTGTTGCGAGTTTGGGAGTTGTCGTCACCTTCCCGCGTACCGCCCAAGAAGTGCGTGCGGCCGAATTCGCTGCCAATGAAGTCTATCGGTCCAAGTGGGGCTGTGATCATCCATTTTTGATCGAGCATTTGTCGCATGGCGGGGTGGATGAGGGTCTCGTCGTGAGCCAACTTCGAGAGGCGGGCCTCAACGTTTTTGAGACGGATAATTCTCCTTTGGAGATCTGGCCTGCGGCCCTGATCGCGACGGAATCACTTCACCACGAAGGCGGTGCGCCCGAAGAATTTGGAATTTTGAACGATTTGATCGCATCGACTTTCGATTTGCCGCAGAGGTCCTATCGAAAGGCTTTCATCGCCGTATCGAAGAAGGAGCTTTCGGATTTGAATGTCCCCGCTCGAATGACCCCAAACAACGTCCCTAACGATCGATCTGAGTCCGCCGTCCATGTGCAAAGTGAGATTTTGCGACAAGCGGTGAGGAGACTTCATGCACTTGAGCAGAGTGCCGAGCGCGCCCGCCGGCTCGAGCGGCAGTTGAGTTTGGGCGTCGTTAGACGCGGTCATGCGATTGACGTGCGTGACGCCGACCTCGTCGTCGTGCGCGATGTGCGATGGGACGATGCGCTTCAATCTTGGCAGCAGACCGGCCCACGCCCGGAGTTCGAGCTAACGGTGTTGAGCGAGACGGGTCTCGGCAGCATGCAAATGAAGTCCTCGCGAGATGTTGTTGCGTTGAGGGTAGAGATCTCCTCATCCGCGAATGGATCCAGCGAACTAAAATCTGAATTTGTATTGAGCCCCGAAATGAATCGACATTCATTCAAATTAGTTTCAGGCGTTTGGCGAATTCGCCTTCTTCCGACTCCGACTCCGACGGGACAGTTTTCCATTGGGGATCTGCGGTTTGAACTATCTCATTCACTCTTTGGTCAGTTCAGGCTTTGACCGTCGCTCGAGTTCAAATATGAGAATCACGGCCAACACACAAACAATGTGAGCGGCGAAGTAGAGCCGATCATCGACTGGACCCATCGTGTAGGCCGAGTAACTCAGCGCCAGCCACTTGACCCCGAAGAATGCGATCCAACTGAACAATAGAATCTTCTTCCCGCTCATGTGAGCGTCGTCCTTGAGGTAACGTCGCGATCTAAACTTGAAAGGAAAGTACAGGAGTAAAAGGCTGGTCGCGAACGTCACAGTATAATTAAGGACTTCACGAAACATCTGTAACGCGAAATTCTGTTTGACCTGCCCGCCAACTCTCGAAAGTAAGCTCTTATGCTCGAACCCTAGAACGCGATAATAGTTCCGCACATGTTCGATATCTGTGAGTAAATCCAATGGCATTTTCTTGAGGCCGCGCACGGGGTGAATCCACGAAATGAACCCTAGCGCCGATTCATAGGCAAATGAGGTCGGCGACAGACTGGTGAGTGGCCAAAAGATTCCATGGCCTCGTTCTGAGCAAGTCCAGGCCGTTCCACAAAGTCGACTAATTTGTTCGGCCCACTGACCGAACTTTGATTCTGCTCTTACTGAACTTCTTGAGTCGATAGGATCAGTCAGCAAACCACTTTCATCAGCCGCATCTCGAATCCAAAAGACCAAGTATCCATTTGTCCAATTCTCACATTCATCAAACCGCCAACAAGGAGGATCGAGTGGTTTTGGTCTGTTGATTCTTTGAGTGACTAATTTGAAATCGGGAACGTGCTCGCTCACGCGTAGGAGGGTTGAGTGGGGAATCATGACATACCTTGACTGCTCATCGCTATCGATCGCGCGGAGACTCGCAATGAGTTTTGGATAAGCTCCATAAGATAGATCGTGGGCGCGCGCATAGGTGTATCGTTCGCCAACCCATTGAGTGAGGTGGTATTGAGTTCCGATCAGAGCGCCCACCGATAACAGTAAACTCAAAATTCCACCTGCTATTGAGCTTGACCACGAAGATTGTCGAGAGCGCAGGCTCAATATGTTGGCAACTCCTACTATCATGCCAAGCATCGGAGCGAGGGTGAAATCGTCTTCACGAATATTACCGACGATGACGAGCAAAAATGCGGCCGCCAAATTGTGAGCGAATTGCGTGATCACTGATCGGGTGAGGGATAATGAAAGTGTGACTCCAAACAGTGCGAGATAAAGCCCTACTTGTGCGGTTTCCCTTATAGTTTCAAAGGCATGCACCCAAACTGCAGGGTGAAGGAGTGATAGACTTATGCAGACGACTGAAATGAGAGGCTGTCCGGTGAATTTGAGGCTCCCTCGAGCGACAGCAAGACCTGCGGCGATCTGAAGTAGCAAGATCCAAACATCGTAAGGAATACCCCAGCGCGAGAAAGCTGCGAGCAGAAATGAAAATCCAGGAATCTTGACTAAGACGCGTGAATTGTAGGGACCCAGTTCATTTCCTGCGACCAGATGGGCCGCTCGCTCGACGTAGAGTGAAGCATCGTGAGGTGCGAACCATGCGCCCGGGACAAAGTCGGCCGTCAAAACAATCCTGAAAAGGATGAGACACAACACCCATTGCCAATAGAATTGGTGGGTGTGATGGCGAGCAGATTCGATGACCCTTATGAGTTGTTCTTTCCGGCGCATGAGGAGAATTGAAATTGATTGATGTGTCTTCAAGCTACTCTCGGACATCGCGAAATGGACCTAAACTGTGGGTGCTGAGCAGCGGGCGATAGTTCTTGAGAATGTACTCAGATCCTTCGGGTCCAATGTGCTTCAGTTCATCCAAATTTTCCATATGCACAAGTGCATTCTTCGCTGCTGTTCTTGTCACGAGCAGCGTCTCAAACTTCGGAAAATGAAGTTGCACGGTTTTGATGTAGAGTAAGGTCAAAGTGGAAACAGTTAACGAGATGACCAACTGTGTGACGGACCGCCTATGTCTTAGGTTTGCCAGCCAGTAACCCGTTAGACCGATCCAGCCCAGATTTGAATAAATCGCATAACGATCGTCGGTGGCTTGGGAAATTGGAAATTGCCCGGAACGTCCGATCGCCGTTAACAACGCAGAGCCGATGGATATTGCAATGAGCGACACAAAGAGAATCTGCCGCATCGAGAATGGCGAAGTGGGCGACCAATTTCGCGTGAATCGGTAAATTGGCGAAATGGATAGTATGGAAAACAAGATCCCCATATTGCGAGCTAAGTTCAAATCTCCACTCGCGAAGCTGGTACCGAGATACACAGCTGCATAGTCAAGAACCTTCCAAAGGTCAGTCGGATGAAGTGTCACTCCATTCGGATAGCCAGAGTGACTTTTGTAAAGATAGTAAGACGCGATCGAAATCAGTCCGGCGCCGGCGACAGACAACATTTCTAGGTAATCAATTCCTTTGCCTCTAATTTTGTAGGCCGCGAAAAGCAGTATGAGTGAAATCGGAATCATCAAGTAGCCCGTGATGCTGGAGTGAGTTGCCAACAGAATGAGGAGCGGCAGGAAGAGTCGTGACTTGGGTCGCGTTGCCGAGGTGACAGTTTGTAGGATCAAGATGATTAGAAATTGTGTCACAAAGAGATACGCGGACAGTCCCCATAAATAGACGCCCGGTATCCCGAGATTGAACATGAGCAACGCGAGCAGAAGTATGACTAACACGGACTCTTTAGTGGCCACCTGATTGACGTCCACGGAGCTTTTGGCAATCAGCCAAAAGCTCAAACCAAGTATCAATACATTGGTTAAGTGAAAGGCCGAGTAATTTGAACTCGTGAGAATTCCGATCAAGAAAATCAGAAGCTTGGGGATCGCGATGTTATGTTCGCCACTTTGAGTAAAGATCAGCTCCGCTGAAAATCCATCGCTAAAATATCGATGAAACATAGGTGCGACATAGGCCCACTCATCCCAGTGGGGAACATTCACCGAATGTTTGAGGACAAGCCAGATCAGAGCCGACCACGCCCCGAGTCCAGTGAACAAGATGACTTGGCGGTTAGTGACCTGCGCCCAATTCACTTGAATTCCGAATGTACGAAGGCACTCGCTAACGCCAACGAGCTCGTCACGCCCGGTGACTCGATTCCCAGTAGGTGTGTGTGAAGGCCGTGGCTGCCGAGATCGTCGATGACAAATTCGGGGTGAGCCACGCCGTTTTTGAAGAGCTTGGCGCGCACGCCGACGTAGTCGGGCTCGAGATGTTCGCGTTTCAGGCCCGGTAGGAATTTGCAGCCGGCCTCGAAGAACTGATCGCGAAGCTCCTCCACATTGTCGTCAAATCGATAGAGATCCCACAAATCCGCGGGCTCTTCTTGGCGTGACCAATCCACATCGGGCCCTAGGCGCCCGCGTAGTCCCAGATCGATCGTGAGATGAGTGCCCAGGCCGCCGCGAGGATCCGGCACAGGATAAATCAGGAATTTGTAGCGGCCCGTCCATTCGCTCGCGAGAGTGAAGTAGCGACCGCGGCAGGGTTTGATCTGCCAGCTGTCGCCTCGGCCGGTGAGGGCGCGGAACTGTTCAGCGATGCGGGCTGATGCGAGCCCCGCTGCATTCACGAAGCGACGGCAGCGAATGCGCATGGACTCGCCGTCGCCGGTGCGTGCGATGAAGCTGACCTCAGTGTCGGTGACGCTCTCGAGTTCATGGAACGCATGTTTGTAGAGCACCATGCCGCCGCGAGATTCGGTGAGATGCGAGAGTCGCTCCATGAGCACGTGCGAGTCCACGATGCCGCTCGTGGGACTCCAAAGGGCCGCACGAAGCTCGAGGCCCACGCGGCGAGTGGCCTCGGCACTTTCGAGCCATTCCAATTCCACGCCGTTGGCCGCCGCGGTTTCGCGAATGCTCTTGAGTTTTGGAATGTGCGAGTCGTCGCTCGCCACGACGTACTTGCCGCAGTTCATGATCGGAACTTGGTGTTCGCGACAGAAGTCATAGAGAAGTTTTTTGCCTTCGACACAGCTGCGGGCTTTGAGTGTTCCCGGTGTGTAGTAAATTCCGGCGTGGACGACTTCACTGTTGTGCGATGAAGCCTCTTGGCCGAACTTGAAGTGTCGCTCGAGTACGATCAGCGATTCATTTGGAAATTGTCGTGAGAGTGCCTCGGCGCAGGCCAAGCCCACGACTCCGGCGCCGATCACGACATTGTCGAACTCAAGAGTTTCAATGCCGCTCACTGGAACATCTCCCGATAGCGTCGCGCGCCCTCGGTGGCGGAACCATCGAAGCTCACACCGCCATTGTCGATCAGAATACAGCGCTGGCAGTGTCGCTCGACCTCGTCGGCGCTGTGAGTGATGAGGACGATGGTGCGGCCTTGAGCGTGCAAATCGCGGATCTTTTGTAGGCACTTGTTTTGAAAACCCGCATCACCGACGGCCAGAATTTCGTCGAAGAGCAAAATGGGTGCGTCGAGGTGAGCTGCGATCGAAAACCCAAGGCGCACCAGCATCCCGCTGGAGTAGTTCTTCACGGGTCGGTGAATGTGATCGTGGAGTTCGGAGAACTCGATCACCTCTTGCAAACGGCTTTGAGTTTGCTGTCGCGAATAGCCGAGGATGGCCGCGTTGAGGAAGATGTTGTCGAGCCCTGTCAGCTCCTCGTTGAATCCCGCACCGAGTTCGAGAAGAGGTGCGACGCGACCATGGACATGGATTGCGCCTTCATTCGGGTGGTAGATTCCGGAGATCATTTTGAGAATCGTGCTTTTGCCAACGCCGTTTCGTCCCATGATACCGACGAACTCGCCCGGCATGATTCGAAAGCTCACGTTGCGTAGGATTTCTCGCGTCTCAACTTTGGAGCGCTTGTAGTTGAAGGTGATGATTTGCGCGAGCATGCGTTTGACCGAATCTTGGCGCTCAATTCTCATCTTGAACGTCTTGCGAACTCCTTTGAGTTCAATTGCGGCGTGGGTCATCAGAGATCCTCCGCAAGTTCTAGCAATTCGGTTTTGAGCAGCCAAAGTGCGGCGCCAAAGAGCGCGAGTGTCCATCCGACGGCGGTGAGCCAATTTTCCATTGTCAGTGGGGCGGCCAATCCCCATGCGGACTGAATTCCCTGAAAAATCATGCCCACAGGATTGATCGCCACGAGGGCTCGCATCTTCTCAGGCATCATGTCTTGAGTGTAGATGATGGGCGTCGCATAGAACCAAGTTTGCAAAACGATTCCGAGCGCGTGTTTGAGATCACGCAGATACACAAAGGCAAGGCCCGTGAGTAGCGATAGTGAATAGGCTTGGATGAGCAGCAGCGCGAGCAGCGGAATGAGCGTCAAGAGCGACCAGCTCAAGGAAAGTCCGGAGGCGAGAGCGAGGATTGCGACGATCGGTAGGCCCAGAGCAAAGTTCACGAAGCCCGTTACGGTTTCGGTGAGCGGAAAGACTTGGGGTGGGACGGGGACTTTGTTGATTAATGGGCGATTGCCGACGATGGACTCGAGCCCATTCATCACTGAGGTTTGAAAGAAGGTCCAAGGCAACAAGCCCGCCATGAGCAGTGTGAGGTAATGTTCATGCTGCACGCGCATGACGAACTTGAAGACCGCAAAATAAACCAGCGCGCTGGCCGCAGGGATCAAAAACGTCCAAAGCATGCCGCCGATGGAGTGGCGGTATTTGATCTTCAAGTTTCGTCGAATCAAATTGAAGGCGAGGAACTTTCGTTCCAAGCAAAAAATGTCGATGCCGAGCGGACGAAATCGAAGTGTCATGGAACAGCTTTTCTAGCCACTTGTTCGGCCTGTGTTAAGGCGCGGTGTGCCGCTTCGCAGCGGCTTTGGTCGCGAAGGCACAGTGCCTTGTAAATGGGCCAAGCAAGAGGTGGCCGTGATCAAGTGCGGGCTTGAGTTGATCAGTCGAACTTCAGCACGGACTTGCACTTCATGCCGCGCCATTCGAATTTGTTCAGGAAACGCAGGTCAATCATCACCGCAAGATCCACCACCGCATAGCCCGCCTCGGTGAGCGCATTGGCGGCGGCATTGAGCGTGCCTCCGGTGGCGAGCACATCGTCGATCAGCACGATACGGCCGCGGCCTCGCTTCACTTCAATGGCGTCTTCGCCGTACTCGAGCTTGTAGCTGTGGTGGACGACCGGCGGCGGCAGCTTGCCCTTTTTGCGAACCGGAATGAAGCCGCAGCCCAATTCTTGCGCCATGGCGGCGGCGAGAATGAAGCCGCGCGATTCGACGCCGGCGATGGCGTCGGGCTTCTTGTCGCGGATCAAATCGCAGAGTGTGACGATCAGGCGCGGGAACTCCGTCGGCGAGGCGAGCAGCGGCGAGATGTCTTTGAAGATCACGCCGGGTTTCGGGAAGTCTTTGACGTTCTCGATGAGTGAAAGAAACTTGGCGTCGTTGGTGGTGCTCATGAAGGCCTCCGCGTTGGGGTCGAGTGCTAGTCGTAGCTTGGGCCGTTGGCCTCGTCCACTCTTGTGCGCTGTTTCCTTGGTGGAGGGCTTGTGTTAGGAGGGGCGTATGGCAAAGAAAAAGCGTGGTCGTCGAGCGTCGTCGGGTTCGTTGGGTTCGTTGCGTTCGTCGGGTTTATCGCGTTCGTCGGGTTTATCGCGGTCGTCGAAGTCTTCGAGGTCGTCGGGGTTGTCGCCGCATCGAGCGGACGCTGAGCATATCGTGGAAATTTGTCGGCGCTTGCATCAGCGCTTTTGGCTGTCTTCGGCGGATGGCAATGTGTCGATTCGCTTGGACGACGAGCGAATTTTGATCACACCGACGGGATTGCATAAGGGATTTATTGAGTGGCGAGATCTGGCGTTGGTGGATCGCGACGGTCAGGTGCTGTGGGGCAAGCCGAGTAGCGAGAAGCTCATGCATCTGGAAATTTATCGGCGATTGCCGTTAGCGCGCGCGATTGTGCATCCGCATCCGCCGCATTCCATTGCGTGGTCGGTGGCTCGTCCTGATTGGAAAGAGTTGCCAATCGATGCGCTGACGGAACTTGTGTTGGCCGTGGGGCGCATTCCGATTGCGCCTTACGCGCTGCCGGGCACGCAGCAGATGGGTGATGTGTTGTTTCCGGATTTGGAGTCGACGCGCGTGATGATTTTGGCGCGACACGGGGCTTTGGCTTGGGGCGAGTCGTTGGAAGAAGCATACAACGGCATCGAGCGCATCGAGCACGCTTCAATGATTTTGGCGGCGGCGCATGCGATGGGCGGGATCACGTGCTTGCCCGCAGATGAGTTCGCGCGCTTGCGTGTGTTGCGCGAGAAGTTGGGGCCGCGCACGCTTTGAGTTTTGGTGGTTGGGGTCGGCGGGTGTTGGGTTTCGGGTGTTGGGTTGTGGGGTCGTGTTGGCGCGTTTTGCGGTTGCGTGACGCGGAGTGACCCGCGCCAGCGCGGTTGGCGTGAGTGGCGTGAGTGGCGTGGGGGCCTGTGTTGGCGCGTGATGCAGTGTGACCCGCGCCAGCGCGGGTGGCGTGGGCGCGCGGGCCTTCGTTGTGTCCGGCTTGTGTCCGGATTCCGGACGCGCGCGGGGCTTGCGCAAATTTTTGTTGACGTGATTTTTCGCTGAACTCTCTCGCGCACAGCCAACACAAAGCGATCCTCGCCACAAACCACCGCAATCGCCGCACGCTCGCGGCTCACAGCTTGCGCGCTCGCGCGAACCCCGCTTCGCGTGCCTCAGCGCGGGCGCTCGCCACACGCGATCCTCGCGCGAAAAATCTGAGCGAAAAAACCCGTGCTAAACACACGGCATGACAGACAAAGAACTCCACTCCAAATTACTTTCGTTGGTCCGCGAAGAGCGCCGCCTCCTCGCCGACATCCTCATTCATCTCAAAGAAGTCGAGCGCCGAAAGCTTTACTGCGACTACAAGCGCACCTCGCTCTTCGATTACACCGTCAATGAACTTGGCTACTCCGAAGACCAAGCTCAGCGGCGCATCGAGGCCATGCGGCTTCTCAAAGATCTTCCCGAGATCGCGCCTGCCATCAACGACGGACGGCTGACACTCACCAACATCGCACAAGCAAACCGACTCTTCCGTCACACACAGCCAACACGTGAAGAAAAAGCCGCCTTCATCAAGTCCATTGAGAATAAAACTAAGCGTGAAGTGGAGCGCGAGATCGCCGCAATCGCTCCTGAGCTTCCACGCCCTGAGCGAACCCGGGCCACAACCGCGAACACTTCGCGACTCGCACTCGAACTTCCGAACGAAACGCTTGAACTAATCACGCAACTCAAAGGTGCGCTCGCGCACAAACATCCGAACATGACGACGGCAGAACTCATCACGCTGCTGGCG
>DDUL01000066.1 GCA_002344785.1 Bdellovibrionaceae bacterium UBA2339 | reverse complement strand
ATCACCAACATCGCACAAGCGAACCGACTCTTCCGTCACACGCAACCAACGCGTGATGAAAAAGCCGCCTTCATCAAATCCATTGAGAATAAAACTAAGCGTGAAGTGGAACGCGAGATCGCCACAATCGCGCCTGAGCTTCCGAAACCAGAGCGCACCCGCGCGACAACGGCGAGCACTTCACAACTTACGTTGGAACTGCCGAACGAAACGCTGGAGATCATCACGCAACTCAAAGGTGCGTTCGCGCACAAGTATCCGAACATGACGACGGCAGAACTCATCACGCTGCTGGCGCAAGAGAAACTCGCCGCGCTGCGACCCGCGCCAGCGCAGGTGCAGCCGACTCCGAAGCAAACACCCGCGCCAACTGACGCCGCGCGACCCGCGCCAGCGCGGAAGACACAGCCTACCATCGCCATTGACTACATAAATTCGCACTTAATGAAGACACGCGTCCACGAATCTCCGCATGCTGGACCGTAGCGGCAATCATAGGGCGGCCATGGCGGGCGCCAAGCGCCAAATAATGTCACTGTGGCCTCGTCCGCCGCTTCCATAAGCAAGCTATTGCGGCTCACGGGTGCGGACCTGCGCCCTCGGCTTGAATAGAAAGAGGCCCCCAAGGAGAACCGCCCAAGGAGAAGCGAACGATGCCCATTCATGGACTCAAGATTCGAAGTCTCAGCCTCGCCTTCTTTGCCTGCGTACTCGCGGTGAGTGTGGCTCGGGCGAATGTGTTCGTGCGGGATGCGCGTGTTCAGGAAAATCCAGCGCGACCCATTCTGCGATCCGTCGGCATCCTCACGCGCGTGCCCGATGATGGCGGATGGGGCACAGCTTTTTTGGTGACGGAATGTCATGTTGCGACGGCCTATCACGTCGCATTTCCGGTCGAGGCCACGGCGCAGAGGGTGGTGCCGCCAGCAAATCCGCGTGCACTTGTTTCTGAGTTTCAGATTGGTCTGACGGAAGAGAATCCATTGCGGTTTACTCGTCGAGTGAAGGCAACTCCTGTGGCATGGGGTGCCTATGATGTGACTTGGGATGGCCTGGGCCAGGATTGGGCGATTCTCGAGCTTGAGACTTGTGTGGGAAGTGAGATTGGATTCCTCGATGTCGCGAGCAAAACTGCGGCGCAGATTCTTCAGGATCGCACTGGGGCGGCTCGTTTGGCGCTGTTGGGATTCCCTGCTTCTCGCTATGATCAGCCTGGAATTTCAGTTGAGCGCGACTGTTCGGCGCGCGCACTTTCTGGCGATGCCAGCATGCAGCCGCCAAAGCCTGTGCCGAGTTTGTTGCCGATGGATTGCGCGCTTGAGCTTGGAGCTTCAGGCGGGCCGTTGTTGATGCCGATTCAGAATGCGCAAAATAGTGAAGAGTGGTTTGTCGTCGGCATGGCCTCGCGCGAGTTTAGGCCGCAAGAGAGCGTGATTCCGGCTTGGAATGTGCGACATGCCAATGTTGCGATCAGCTCGTCAGCGTTTTCGCGCGCGATTCAGAATTTGCCGTGCAAGTCGGCGGCGTGCAGGACGCGCTGAAACCCTCAATCACGAATGAGCCGCAATCGGCGTAGAACTTCACGGGCCGTCGGCACGCGCGCGAAGTGCGTGCCCGCTAGATAGATCATACCGAAGACGAAGAGTGTCGTCGCGATGCGGATCAGCTGATGAAGCTCTTTGAGCTGGATCTTGAGGGCGTAGGCCGAGGCCAATGCGATCATCACAACGAGAAGCGGCTTCACAATCCACTCCGACGGTCCCGCGAGATTTGGAATTTCTGATCGTAACTTCTTTCGAAGCCAAAGCCACTCCACCCAGCTCGTCATTCCCGTGGCCAACGTCAGTCCTAAGACAGAGGCATGCAGGGCGCCGTTGGACTCGGACTTCAAGTACAAGGCGAGCGCGGCGCCGATCAGCGAGGCGGAGATCACGCGTGTCGCAGAAGCGCGAAATGGAGTGCGCGCATCCTTAAGGGCATAGAAGGCCGACACGATGAGGCGCGACTGCGTCGTGGGATAGAGGGCCAGACTGTAACCGATCAGCGCCCACTGTGAGGCGAGGATGGCCTGAGCATCGAAGCGGCCGCCGCCGAACAAGGCGCTCAGAATGTCGGCGCCAAAGATGAGAAATGCGCCGCAGGTGGGGAGAATGAAGTAGGCCACGCGTGCGCTGCTGATGCGAAGGCGCTCGCGCAACTGTTCGGCAATTTGCTCGCGAGAGCCCAGCGCGCTGGACATGGCCGGTAACTCCGACGCCGAGATCGACATGCCAAAAAGTGAAATGGGCAACATATAAAGTGTTTGGGCGTAGGCTAAAGTTGCGAGTGCGCCGCTTGGGAGCAAAGACGCGACAAGATTGTCGGCGTAGGCGCTCAGCTGCACAACGCCGCGACCTGATACGATCGGCAGAAAACTTCGCGCGACTTGTTTGAGATGCTGCGAGCTCGAAGCCAGCCCCCACTTCCACTTCATGGTGTTGAGGACCGAAGGGACTTGCACGAGGAGTTGGAGGAAAGAGCCCACCACCACACCCCAAGTGGTTTTGACGACTAACTCATCAGGCGGCAAAGCTTGGCCAAACCAATCCGTGCCGAAGTAAATCAGCGCGGCGATGATGCTGAGATTCCAGATCACCGGCGCGACATAGGAGAGAAAAAATCGGCCATGAGAATTGAGCACACCCAAGCACCAAGCTGACAGCGCCAGCGCGCCGATGCCGGGAAAAAGCATTTGTGCAAGCTGCACGGTGAGGGCCTGCTTCTCTGGAGCGAAGCCGGGTAAAAGCAAAGGAATCACGAACGGCGCGAGCAGTATGCTCACACCGACGATGAGGGTGTTGAGCAGAGCCATCCACTGCGCCGTCGCCGATGCAACTTCGTCGGCCTCGGCATGTCGGCCTTCGGCGCGCAGTCGAGCATAGACGGGAATGAGGCTTCCTGACATGACGCCATCGCCCAGCAAGGTCTGTAAGAAGTTGGGGACTTTGAGGGCTGCTTGGAAGACATCTGCGAAATCACCTGCGCCAAAGAAGTGCGCCAAAAACTTTTGCCGGACGAGCCCGGCAATTCGGCTCAAGAAAATTCCGCTCGCCACAGCGAGGGCACCGCCCCGAGAGCGGCGATGAGCTTCGCCCGTGGAGGCGGAGGATGGCGAGTCGTGGGGGTCGGACATGCTATGAGTTTGTTGGGCGCAAGTCAGGCAAGCAAGTGCTGATTTACAGGTCCAAGACGAAGTGCCACGATGAGTGAAATGAATGCGGCGAAAAGTAAATCCAGGTTGCGAAAGATCGGGGCTCTTTTCCTGGGCATCGCCGTTTCCGTGCTGATGCTGGAGCTAGGCTCTTGGGTTTGCCTGAAGATTTGGAGCCCGCCCGTTCGGGGTGCGAGTCAAAATGCGGATCAAGCTGAGGAGATTTGTCGAACGGCTGTACTGCGCCATCCGCAGTGGGGGCATGTGCTCGATCCTCAGCGAACCACCTGTGGTGGAACGGTGAATCGTCATGGCTTTCTGGCGGAGGATTGGCGTCGTTATGAAGTCGTGAAATATCAGGATACACGCTTTGATATCGCTTTGCTCGGAGGATCGGTCGCACATCATCTGGGCACGGTGATGGAACCGAACGGACTTGAAGATGAAATTCGGTCCTTGTTCGAAGCGCGTTCGATCAAGCAGCCCGTACGAGTGTGGAATCTCGCAATTCCAGGTTGGCGCTTACCGCAACAGCTCAGCCTTTTGATTTCAGAGCGACGACACTTCGATGCCGTCATTCATGTGTTTGGTTTCAATGAATCCGTTCACCTCGGGTCGGGCATGCGTCCGGACTACAATCCTGATTTCATTTGGGCAGGCCAAGCTCAGTGGCTCGATTCTTTGTCGCCCACACAAATTTTGACGATAGGTCTGAACCAGGCCTTGATCGAACTTCAGCGCGACTCTCTCCTCGCGAATCGCTCTTACTCTGTTCGACTGCTTCAGCATCTTGCCGACCAACAAGCTCTGCGCGCGATTCGGCCTGAGTTGCATGGTAGTTGGCAGGACACCTTGGGCGTAGACCCTTTGGCTCGGAGCTATCAATTATTCGATGATCTCGGTCCCTTGCTGAGCCAGGATCAAGGTCGATCTCTGGGCTTGGAAATGATTAAGGACAATCTTCTGCTCATGGACCAAACCGCCAAGCAGTCAGGTCTTTACATTGTTCACTTCCTTCAACCCACAATTTACGACAAGCCTCATCTGACTTCATCTGAACGCGAATTGACCACTCAGCTGAGGCCGACAAACTATCATTGGATGCGCGAGCAGATTCTTTCACAAGGACTGGGGGCGCAGCTTCAGCTGGTCGACTTGCGAGACATTTTTCGCTCGGAGCGACGCCAGCTCTATGTCGATGATGTGCATTTGCATGTGCAGACAGGCCGTCGGGGCCTAGCGAGCGTGGGATACTCCGTGCTGAATCAAACAATCGCTCGAGAATTCATTCAGCGTTGGGTCGCTGGCCCCATTCGCTCGGCCGCTGCGCCGCGATCCCAATGAGACTGATGGTAAGCCCCGAGAACTCGACCTTCATCTTGAGGCGTGCAGACACAGGCCTCGGCATACTTTAAGGTGATTCAAGCACTCGCCTTTGCATTATTGCAGAAAGAAGCTCGCCTATGTTGAGCCTAGGAACTGTTCACCCCAAATGTTGGCTCATTGCGAGTCGCCGGATCCTCCAGTCGATCGTCATGTCCTTTGCGGCGGGACTTACGCTGTCGGCCTCGGCGGCCTCCGGCCAAGGGCAAAACATTTTCAAGAAGGTCGAGCCCGCAGTCTTCAAGGTGAAGACCTCGGTGAGTGAAGCGGCTGCGAAGGCCTCATATGGAACAGGCTTTGCGGTTTCCCAGGATGGGCTTGTGGTGACCAACTTTCACGTCGTGTCCGATGCCGTCGTGAAGCCGCATCTCAATCAGATTTATTTGGTCGATGATCAGCAGTCATGGCCAGCGAAGATTTTGGCCGTTGACGTCACTCAAGATCTTGCAGTGATCAAGGTCGATCAGAAGCTTTCGCATTGGCTACGATTCGCAGAGCGCGCGCCGCAAAAGGGCGAAAGTATTTTTTCAATCGGCGAGCCCGAAGATCTGAATATGGCGATCGTCACGGGCGTCTACAATGGTGAATTGAAACATGGGCCCTATGCCAACATACATATGTCGGCGCCGGTAAACTCAGGGATGAGCGGTGGTCCGACGGTTAACTCAAGGGGTGAAATTGTCGGTGTTGTGGTGTCGAAGCTCGCGTTTTCAGATAGCGTTTCTTTCTCCGTGCCGGCGCGCTTTGCACAGGCCTTGATTGAGAGTGCCAAGCTTTCGCCCAAACCGAATGCGGACGCCGTGATGGAGGATGTGCGCCAACAATTGGTGAAGTTGCAGTCGCAATTGACGGATCGAATTGTGGAGTCGCGACCCGCCAGCAAGTTCGGTCGATGGATGGTGCCCGGCTGGCCAACAGAGTTGAAGTGTTGGTCGGATCGCAGCGAGGATCAAGAGGATGGCTTGTTTGAGACTCTCCGTCAGCGCTGTCACTTGCCGCATTCGAGTATGATCGGACGACTGCAACTCGGAACCTATTCCATCGAATACAACGCCATCACGTCGCGAAAACTCAATCGCGCGAGATTTCTCAGGCTGATGGAAAATGAACTTCAGTCGTCGAGATTTCGCGTTGAAAATTATTACGGTGGTTTGACGGCGCAAGTGTGTTCGGCCGCTCATGTCGTCAATCAAAGTAAACTGGCCTTTTTGGTCACGACATGCTCCGCAGCGCATGTCAAAACACCTGAGCTTCGGGATACCACGGTGCTGGCGCGCTCGCTCTCAGAGCCGCCGCACGGTCTGAGCCTTCGCATCGAGATCAAGGGCTTTACGCCCGAATCCATCATTCAAATCACGCGTCTCATCTTGGATGGCATTCGTGAGGTTTCAAATGAGACTTCAAGTGAGGCGTCGAATGATTCAAATTAAGGTCTTTCGCCAACGTGGTGCCAATCCCGAAATCCATCGACTCACCAAGCTGCCAGTGACAATTGGCCGAGGGGCGGAGAATTCTTTGGTTTTGGATGATCTCACGGTGTCGATGCATCATGCGGTGATTGAGGCGGATCCGCAGGGCGTGATTCGACTGCGTGACGTGGGCTCGACCAATAAACTCATCGTGGATGGTCGGACCCAGGAAGTGATCGAGTTGGCGACATCGGGGGCGGGAAGTGGCGTGCACGCCGTGCGCGTTGGAAAGTTTTGGCTTGAGATCCGCATTGGTGAAGGTATCGACGAAGACACAGTTCGCTTGGGTGCGGATGAGCTGAAACAGCTCGAGGCCAACGAGGCGCTTGCGCCATGGTCTCACAAGCGCGGTCTCGCCATTGTATTGGGTTTGTGTCTTGGAGTCTCGAGTCTCATCGCACTTGATATTTTGGCGTTTGAGCGCAAATGGCGGTGGGATCAGTTTTCACTTCGCGCCTGGCGTGAAATCATGGCGATCATTGTCTTCGGGCTTCTGCTTTCCATGTTTTCGAAGCTTCACAATCGCCAGTATCAAGCCTATCGGCTCATCGCCACTTTGGCGATCGCGAGCCTCTGTATTGATGTTTCCAAGAACGTCTTGGATTTCTTGATCTTCAACTTCGCTTGGTACGATGCCAAATCGACATTGATGTTGATCATGGGATTGGGCTTAGGTTTGTTTTTTGGTCTTCGCTTGGCGCGCATTTGCTTCACGTCGGCGGCAGCGTGGAAGCGTGCACTGGGCGTGGGATTGATGGCGATTTTGTGGGTTGGACTGCCTTCGCTCTTTGAGCGCCTCGGGGATCGGCCCAAAGATCAAATGGTCGAGGCGAGCACGCATTGGCCGATGCGCGACTTCGCGAATGCCTCAGCTC
The DNA here is from genome assembly GCA_002344785.1 of Bdellovibrionaceae bacterium UBA2339. Lineage (GTDB taxonomy): Bacteria > Bdellovibrionota > Bdellovibrionia > Bdellovibrionales > JAMPXM01 > UBA2339. Next base: position 19,308 of record DDUL01000066.1, on the reverse strand, counting down.
CGATCGATGATTTGATGGCGAAGATGCAAAAGGCAGATGTTGAACTTCTCAAACTCCAAGCTGAGCTGATTAAGAAAGAGAAATCGCTGCGCGAGTCGGGAGCTTCGGAGCCAGTCTCTGCGTCGGGAGAGACAAACGATCCGGGGTCATGACTTCATATGAAGTCATCGGAAGATACATCGATAGATCTTCATCGTACTGGCTGCAGGCAATCGAGACTGAATGAGATGTTGATCCGCTATCAAATCAGTCTCTAAGGCTTTTTTGATTTTTCTCAAGCCAAGCCGTGACTTCAGTTTTCAATTCTTGGCAAAAATCCAAGAGCTCTTGAACCTCATCTTTGCTGACGTTGCCCGCGAGGTCGTATTCAGTTTCATTTCTCTTTTTGCGGCAGGTATCCAGATAATCGGCGTTAGATTTGTGTTGATCTCCCAAGATTAACGGAAGTGCCTGTAAGGTTCGGTAGTGAGCTAAGTTCTTTTCAGTGCGATATCCCGAGCTATGAAGAAGGATGGTGCAAAGCTTAAGGGCTGCATTGTAAGCGATGCCGAATTTCCAATCATCTGAAATCCCCTTGGCGTTTGCGTCCTTCAAGTCGCGTTCGACGATTTCAAGAAGATTGGTGATCTCAGCTTTGCTGGGTCTATGCGTTCTGAGCCAACCATTCTTAGCCCAATCAGCCAATGACACTTTCGTCTCCGATCAGAAAGATTTTCTTCTCGCTCAAGACGCTTTTAATGAAGTGATCTTTCTTTTTAATCTTTTCTCTCCAAGACGTCATCGAATAGACATGAGGATTCACTTCACGCTGAGTCTTTTCAGTGACCTTTTTGAATCTCGAAGAAAGGATTCTTAGACCAACAGTTCCAATCACGATTACGTCGATATCGCTGTGAGACTTCTCTTCACCTTTTGCGTATGAACCGAAAATGAAGGCGCACTCGATACCATTTGTAGACCGAAGAGCGGACTTCAATTGTTCAGCGATACCCGAAGTCTTTTCAACCAGACCGCAAATTTCTTTGTAGAGCGGATGATCGGCATTTGCCGTGTAGTAAAGCCGGTTGCCATCACGTTCAGAAGTCACGAGATCTAATTCTCTAAGGTGAGCGATTTCTTTCTGTATTGTTCCGATCGACAAGCCCGATTGTCGTTGGAGATCGCGAAGGTGAATCGAAACTTTATCGCCGCTGAAAAGGAGTCTAAAAATTTCGGCACGAACCTGGCTTGATAGAATCTGAGTGAGTAAATTCATATGTATGTTTATAGCATACAATTGTATGTCTATGGCGTACATATCGGATTAAGTGTCGCTCAAAATACTGGTTAAAAGTCGAGTGTTTTCGGCCGGATACGGCATAGATCAAGTCGTAGACCCAGGCCGGACAAAAAATGAGTTTGGTGACCGCGGGCAGAGTCGAACTGCCGACCTACAGTTTAGGAAACCGTTGCTCTATCCGTCTGAGCTACGCGGTCAGTGTTGAGAAGCGCCGCCGAAGCCTTCGCCCAAATCGCAGCGCCGCTGCGGCAGCATAGTGAATCTGACCTTGGCTTGGCAATCAAACATGCGGCCCCCGAGCCCACGAGGCTGGGCACGGCGCTCAGCGGCCCTGTAGGGCGGAGCTGAGTTCTTGTGGCAACTGATAGCCCGTCTCGCGCGTGAGCTCGCCCATTTGCGACTGGAATTCCGAGATCACGGCGGGGCTCAAGGTCGGGACACTCAAAGCATCGCGACTGGGGCGCAACACATTCATGCGCCAAGCTGGGTACTGCGCCGGTCGCTGGCGCCGATCCGTGTCGACGCGGCGAGCTTCGCGCAAAAACTCAGCTGTCAGCTTGAGCTGCGTGCTCAAGCGGTTTTCGTAGAAGTTTTTGATCTCAGCGTCGGCCTCGGGCGGAAGCTCAATGGCCGGAAGCCCGCGGCTTTGGCGTGCGAGACGATAAGCCATGAACTCGGCGCGGGGAGAGGAGCGTCCGCGTTGTCGCGCGAGAGCGGCCTCGCCGTCGGTTTCACCGAGCTTGTCAGAACTCATAGTTTCAAATGCGTGATCCAAAAGTCCACGCGGAATGTCTTCGCCTTTTCGCCACGCGATTTCATCCAAGAACATGCTGATGTCAGGGCGAATGCCGCGACCCGTGGCGCGCAACACGCGCGTCCACACTTCATCCGGCTCGAGCCAGCGCTGCATTTCAAGAGCCGCACGTTGCACGGCCTTCACATCGGCGCGCCAGAACTCCGTCGCCGCTCCGGCGCCCGCAGTCTCTGTCTTGGGAACTTCCGTGGAAGCGAGAGCTTTTTGTAGAGCGATCAGCGCGCGCACGCGGTGCTCATACGAAAGCGAGATTGAGTTTTGATCCGCCCAATGCACCACGCCCTGCATGGTTCCGCCGATCGTCGCCCGCAAACCGAAGTCCACGAATTCGTTGACGTCGCTCACATAGGGGATGCGAATTTCTTTTTCGCGAATTTCGTTGGGTAAATCGCGCAATCGAGGCGGCAAGATGATGCTTCGAGCTTGTCGAGGCCCCTGGCGAATTTGTCCGCCGATGCTGGCGCCCTGCTCGAGGAAGAGCTTCATTCGCAGGATGACCTGCAGACCCGTGCTTCGATAAGACTCTTGGTCATAGCCCAGCGCTTGTTCGTGCTCGGCGTAGCCTTGCATGACCTCGCCGGATTGCTGTAAGCGTCCGAGTAAGTTCAGGTCAGACTGTCGATCCGTGACTTGGCGCTGGCGAAGGCTAGTCATGGCCGCGTGCGCTTGCTTGAGATGCTCGATCCACGCGCTCACCGCGAAGCTTTGGCTGGCCATTTCATGGCGGACCATGCGGTCGATACAGCCGCCGATTTCCTCGTTGAGTTTCGCAATTCGACGATAAGCCGATCGCTGCAAGCGCTCGATGGGCTCGATGTGGGCGCGAATGCCGCGGGCGACTTCGTCACGCTGTGCCCGTCGCAAATGCACCTGCGCCATGCGCTCGAAGATCTGGACCTTTTCGAGAATGGTGCCGAGATCCAAACGCAGCGTCTCAATGTTCTCATCGAGACGAACTTTGGTGATGTCGCGTTCGGTGCTGTAAAAGCCGCCGGCTTCCATGAGTAATTCGCTGGCGCGCGGTTCAAAATTGACGGCGCGTGAGTGGTGAAGAGACTGGGGGAAGCCAAAGCTTGTGAACCATCGCAGGCTCTTGAGCTGAGTTTGCACAGACGTCTTTGACGTCGGTGATTCGATCTCGCGGCAGCGCGAGCGAAACTCGTGCATGTCTGCGGCCTCGTCAAACCGCGTTCGGTATGCGAGCTCAACTTTTTCTGCGGCCACGCGATGCGGGCCAATCGTCTGCGCGGCTAGAAGCTGGAAGAAGTGCGGCAGTTCAATCTTTGACTGCTCCAAGGTGCCTAGCTCCAGCGCGTAGTGAAACACCATAGGGATTTCTGGAGCGGGAATGCTTTGGAAGTCCGAACCATAGGCGAACCAAGGACCGACGTCGCCACGGACGAACCAACTCAAGATCTGGCCACCGTCGATTTCAACCACGCCACCCCAAGTGAAGATCCGCATCACGAAGTTCAAGCGTGCGAGGTGATAAGCCATGATGAGCATGCTCGGATAAGTCGACGTCAACTTGATGTTGCGATCCAGACTCGCGAAGAACAGATCAATTTTCTGATTGGCGGTGAGAGCTTCTTCGGGGGCGCCCGCAGCGCGCGCCGGCGCCGCTGCAGCTCCGCTTCGCAGCGTGCGTTCCGAATAAGCGCGCAGGCCTTCGAAACGTCGCTTCGCATCGGCCCAAATCTGCTGGCCTTTGTTGGACTCATTGACGCCTTCTTGAACGGCGTTCGCCGAGTTCACTCGGCCATGATCGCCACTGAAGAACTCAGCGATGATGGCGTTGGCTTGGCGAGAAGTGAGGAGCAAGCGTGTGCGTAAGTAATTGAGATAGGCGCTGCGCTCAGATTCTTTGTAAGCTTCAAGATCGAAAGCTTGTGCCGCCGCTCCCGCGCCTTGGCGAGAAAGGCTTTGAATGTGCACTTCACGAAGTTGCACGGCCTCAGCCGGTGTGAGTCGATCCATCCAAAGACTTTCAAACAACCAGGTGTTGAAGTCTTGCGGCAGTTCTCGCTGCAAACCCAAGGTCTCCTGAGCCCAAGGACGCACGCGAAACAGTTCAGCCAATTGCGGACCAACGGAGTCGCGACGCTCGCGCACGCGCTGAAGATCCTGGCGGATGAATTCGCTGTTCAACAATCGAGGTGCGACGGCGCGAAGCAAGGCCTCGCGTCTTGCGCTCAAGCGCGGGTCGCGGGGCGCATCAAAGTTCCAGGCGCCATAGTCTTGCACCAAGCGATCCAGCAGGGCTTGCTGATCGGCCGAGTTCAAGTTCAGGCGCGACAATGCGAGATCAACAATCTCTTGGCTTTCGCCCAAGCGACGGCGAATCGAACTGGCGGCTTCCGTCTGTCGCTCTCGCTCGGCTCGAGTCAGCTCGGCTTGCAAAACATCTTCATAAGCCTTTGCCGTGCGAATCCAAGCTTCACCGATTCGTGAATCATGGGCTTCGCCCGCCGCCGCAAAGGCGAGGCTCAAGAGTCGATGCCGATTCAAAATGCTTTCAGCCGAAGCCTCACCGTCGGGGATCACATCGTCAGCTGCGGCCAAGAAAAGCTCGACGGCGCCGGGCGTACGACGAAAGCGATTGGCCACGCGGCAACCGCGTAAATCTGCATCGCAGCCTAAGAGCGCCACGCGCGTGAACGCGCGCAGCACGCTTCGTCGTTCAGTTGTCGTCAACAGCTCTGCGCCGCGAACCAGCCACTGCGAGACTTCGTCGCGAAAGGCCTGATCGGGACGCGCGGCGCGCTGTTCAAAACGCGACGGTTCAAAAAACTGCTCAAATTCTCGCGCGAGACTTTGTTGGTCGCGGCTTGCCGGTACGACGGCGGCGCGGGCCTGCGGCGTCACGGGTGCTGGCGCCGTGGCCTCGGTCGGGCGATCTGGTGAATGAGGGCGACGAGTGCCGGAGTCACGCGTACAAGCGGCCTGCGAGAGCAACAAAGTGCTCACGAGGCTGAGCATCACAAGGCTCGGCGCGGAACTTATCGACCGCCACGATCGCTGCCATCGCTGCATTAGAACCTCGCGGTCACGCTGAGCGCGACCATTCGTCGTACCTGATCGAAAAACCACAAATTGCTCTCTCGATCTTCTGGGCGCGATCCGTTCGAATGTCGCAAAGACACTGTCCAAGTTTTGTTCGACCAAGACAGCGTTTGTTGATTCGAAAATCCGTTCGAAACGCTATCGTCGAGGTGATGCGTAAGTCGTGCCGTCGCCGAGGCGCCAAATCGAAATCCTGAGGCGATGAGAATCGATCCACCGAGGGTATATCCCACAGACGCATCAGGATTGATTTGGCGAGAAGAAGGGCTATAGGTGTAGGTGTTGACCACGTAGTCACCGGTGACGGAATTCAGCAATTGAACTCGACCGCCGCGAAAGCTCGAGGCCACGCCGAGGCTCGCGTAAGGCACGGCCTTCACGCCTTCATATTGCGAGTCCACGGAGGTCGGGATGTTCGTTCCTAAGGCGGCATCGAGGCTATGTGAGGCTGTCGCCCAGTCGCCCAAATCAAAGCTTCGGCTGGCCGCGACGTCGAGATCGGCGAGGTCGAAGCCGCCTTGCTGGCCGTCGAGCTCCTGGCCGATGGTGCGAGCTTGGCCGGCGATCGAGGCCGTCAGCGTGACCAATTCATCGGCCATTTCCTCATCGAAGCCCGGCGTGATGGCGCGATTGAAAATCGTCGCCGACATCATCGCTCCCAAACGGTGCGTGCTCACGCGAGGATCTCGCTCGTCAGCCAGATCTGATCGCACTGAATAGTTGAGTGACGGGCGAAGTTTGAAGCGCTGCTTTTCTTCACTCACACCATAAGTTCGCGCCGACATTTTCGCGGTGCTGGTCGTGAGGCCCGCTTCCTCATCGAGCACGATTTCGCGCTTCACCTTGGCTTGTTGAGCGCGAAGCTTGTCTTCGCGTTGTCGAGTGACGCTCATTTCGTCGGTGTCAGGCAGATACAAACTCGTCGGCGCGACAGCACCCGATGCGAACATCAAACGAGGGGCCTTGAGAGTCTTGGGCTGTGGCCGCGGCCGAGCGGCTTGTCCGGTCGGCGCCTTCGTCGAGGAAGAGTCGTCAAAGCTGATGTAAGTGCGCTTGATCTTCGGCTTCTTGGCCACGGGGCGAACCTTCGTGGCGGCATTGGTTGGCTTTGCCTTCGCCACAGAAGGCGCAGCGGCCCGAGTCTTTGATGTCGGCGTGGCGGCTTTGTTCGATGCTTGAGCCGAAACATTCGAACTTACGACAGACATCAGCCCGATCAAAAGGCCGAGCAACGCCCGTCGCACGCGGCCATTGAGCCGATGCCAACTCAAGTCTCTCGATTTGCGAAGCGAAGCGAGCTGTTTCATATCACTGTCCTCGGCGAGCCGCTGGTGCTGCGCGATCCAACAACAATCCATTGGTTTCACGATTGTAGAGAGAGCGTCGAGTCGCGAAGTCCTCAATCTTCTGGCGCGCCAGATAAGTCGGCGCATCCACGCCCTCGCGACGAATCGTCGGCGTGCTCACTTCGTTGAAGCCACGGCCATCGTCGCGAAGCTCGAACGCGAAGCGGACCACGCGATTCTGGCGTGCATCTTCAACTTCCTGCTTGAGCAAGGCTTGTTCGAACTCGGCAATTTGGCCGAAGTGCGAGCGCACAATGCCGGAGATTCGGTCGGCGACTTGGTCTTCGATCTCGCGCCCAGGCGCGAACAAGAAGTGACCGGCCGAGCGCGCGAGTGTGGCGAACTGACGGCCTTGCTCCATCGCGACTTCGTCGTTGGTGAGCTGCGAGTATGTCCACTCCATTAAAGATTGCGGATCCAAGTTCTTGTCGAGCAAGAAGTCTTTGAACTTGTCGCGACCATAGCGCGACTTCGCACCGGTCAACGCCAGAGCCTGAGCGTCCCGAGTCGGACGACCTTGATCGTCGAGCATCGAAAGGCCGCGAGCAATGTCCAGTGAGCCGCGCACCAAGGTTTCAGCCGTGAGGCGGAAGTCCATCATCGGGCAGTCCGTCATCGGCTTGTCCGCGCAAGCTGGATCATTGATCTTGAAGAGCTTCATTTGCCCAAGCTTGTACAGCTCGGCGTTGAGCGCCACGCGGTACTTCAAGTTGTCGACGTCCGAAGTCGAAGCCAACCAGCGAATGTAGCCGGAGTAAGTTCCATTCCAGTTCTTCAAGCCTTCGCGAACGAACTCATCTTTACTCACACGGAACGGAATGACGGTCTGGCGGCGACTGCGCCAAGCTTCGGTGTCGGTGAGATCCGAGGGCATGATGACTCGGGTTTTCCACTCTGCACGGCGGCCTTCGATGTTGGCTCGGACTCTGAGCAGCACATCCAGTTCGCTGTACACGTAGACATCCGTGCTGATCGACGAAAGCGGTCGGTAGTCCGCGCCGGTGTTAAAGCTTTGCAGTGCCAAAGTCTGCTTCAAAGCTTCATTCGCAGCCGTGAGGCGCTGAGACTGTGCTCCGCCATTGAGCGCGCGCGCTTCGTTCATCGCCGTCCATACGTCTTCCAAATGCTTCTTCTCGTCGAAGATCAATTGGGCCTGGCGCTCATGCTCGATGCGCGTGGCGCGATCGATACAAGGGCTGAGGCGCGTGTGATGGCGGAGGATCTCCGTCAAGAACTCAGCTTGCAGCCGCTCGATGTCCTGAAGCGAAGAGCGAATGCGGGTGATCTCGGCATCGACGTTGGCTTGGGATTCGCCCGAGCGCAGCTGTTGAGTTCGCAGCGTGTCGATCATCATCTCCACAAACTGAAGCTTGGGCCCCAGCTCTTCGCGAATCTCACGAACATTGTTGACGATCAAATTCTCGTGGAACTTGTAAGCGTCGTCGCCGAAGCCTGTGCCACCGCCCATGTAAACCACGTTGTTGAGCTGGCGGAACTCCAGTGCGATCGGATTGGCGTCTTGGCTCTGGCAGGCCTGCATGAAAGTTCCCAAAGACGTCGACTGCTGCATCTTCGAGCGCACTCGATCCAAGGACTGCTGCATCGACAGACGATTCGCATCCAAGAACTTGCCGATCACGACGCGGAAGAAGGTCTGCGTATCGAGTCGCTGAGCTTCGTTCACTTGGAAAGCTTTGAAAGTCTCCGTATCGAGCGCAAACAAGAAGGCGTAAAGGGTTTCAAGCCGCTTCAGCGACTCGCCGTCGTTACCGAAGTTAAACAGCGGACGCATCTGACCGTTGAAGAACCAGCTGATGATCACGGCCGAATCGATCTCGAAAGCGCCAAAGAAGGTGTAGACCATGACTTTGAAGTTCACTTCAGCCAAGAAGAACGCCATCAGCATCATGTTCGGGTAAACCGACAAATACTTGATGTTTCGTCGCAATGACGAAAGTCCGCGCTCAACTTCCATATAGCGCTCGACGTCTTCGCCGACTGCACCATCGGCGCGCTTGAGATTTCGATCGAGGAAGAGCTGCACGCGATCCACGCGCGACAACAGCTGATTCCATTGCGTCGAGATTGGGTAGGAAAGCTCGATGGCTTTGGTGAACAAGGTCGCCGACGACCACTCTTTTTTCGAGTAGATCTCGCTCATGTACTTGTTCGTGCGCAAGATTTGCGCGGCGATCTGCACCTTGATGTAGGCTTCCGCCGTCTCCAGCACGCGTCGTGAGTCACGGCGCGAACCGCGCCAAATGCCCGTCACATCGTCCACGGTGAGGTGATCGCCAAACAAGCGGTCCACCATGAAGAAGTATTCGTCGCGTTCAAAGTCGTCGCGCAGCTTGAGATTTCGCCAAATGCCGGGCGACTGCGCTTTGATGGATGCAACCAAGGTCGCAAACGAAGTGTCCAAGCCCTGATCAACCGGTGGTTCAGCCGGGCGCTGAGACTCTTGAATGGCCCGGGTCAGCGACGAGTTCACGCGAGCGCCGTCATACAAGAATCCCGTGGCTGCCAAGCTCAACAATCGAGTCGACGCCTGACCAAAGGGATTCGCCGCTCGGCGCGAGTAAGTCCAGGGCGAAAAGGCGTCGATGAATTCTGAAAAGCGGGCGCGCATTTCAGGATTCGACAAGTCGGGATTGAAGCGGTTGAGGATGATTTCAAAAATCTCAGTGTGGCGGCTCAAAAGTTGACGCTCGCGTGAGCCTTCCGCTGCTCCGGCAAGCGCCGTCGCGTATTCACGCGCATGAGCGAGGTAGGAGAACTCGAAGTTCGGATCCGCCACGCGATTTCGCATTTCAAAAGCGATCGACAGACGACGGTAGTACACGCGAACCAAGTCGTTGAGTCGCTGTTGCTTTTCCGCGTCGGGTCGCGTCTTCAATGCGTCACGAAGTGAGCGAATCTCGCGATCCACGGGGGCTGTCGCTAATTCAAGAAGACGGGCCGAGCCCGCGTCGCCTCGGAAGAAACCAATATTGTTGCAACCGCGAAGTTCGCCATCGCAACCGGACTCCATCATCACGCGAACGCGCTCCAACCAAGGCGCGGCCTTGTCGGGCGAGGAGGCGTGCAACGCCAAAAGATCAGCGTTGAAGGCCTGCAGCACCGCGCGCATCACGCGCGTGTTCGACATGCGCGGATTCTCCACATAAGCCGCATTCAGAATATAGGGCTCAAGGCGCCGCAAGTTCTCTTCCAAATCACCGACAGGGCGCGAGCCTTCACCTGTGCGGCGCGCGAGAATCGGCTGATTCCAAAGCGCTCGCAGCTTTTGCTCGTCGGCGGTCTCTGTCACAGGCGCTTGCACCACTTCGTCGCCGGCGATCGGGCCGGCGTGGGGCGTGTGTGTCACCTCGCGGTTCACACAGGCCACGAAGAAGGGAGCAGAGGCAACTAGAGCGATCCAAGTCTTTGTCGTTTTCATCGCAAGCCTCCGCTTATTTCACCAAGTAATCGAGAACTTCAGGCAACCAGTAACCATTGACCACGGCCGAGGAGCTGACGATCAGTCCAACGCCTCGCAAGCTCTGTTCGCAAGCGTTGCGCTGACCCGGATGCCGCTGTTCATAGGCGTCAAAGGCTCGCTTTACGGAATCCAAGAAGCGGATCTGCTTTTCTTTGTCAGCGGCGATTCCGCTCATCATTTGGAAGCCCGCGAACACGGCGCGATCCTGTTGAGCATTGAAGTGGCTCGCCAATCCGTTGTTGTTCGGACCGCGCAAGCACTGATCCACCACCTGATTGTGCAGCTTCTCAAGTGAAGCCTTCACACTGTGAGCGGCCAAGACGTCGTCATGCTTGTCGTCGTACTCAACGCGGTAACCCCAGGCGAAAGCCATCTCATCACTCAAGAATGTGAGCTTGGTGAGAGGGTAAACAAAATTTCGGCTCGGCGGACGAACGATGAGTTTGCCACCGGGAAGCATGAAGGCTTCCGGCACGCGCGTCGTCTTGTCCGTGCGTGGATCGTAGAGCTCGGCCTCAAAGTGCGTGACCTGAGTTTTATCTTCGCGAGTCTTCACGTGCAGGATGATGGCCTGCAAAGACAAGCGGAACTCGGTTTGCGAGCGGATGTTCTCGATGAAGTCGCGCGGAAAGCGCGTCGAATCATTCGAGAGCCGCTGTGAATCGATGAAGTAACCCATCGACACAATCGGCAGTCCCATCGTCGCCTGCTCACGCGAGCCTGGCGCCACAAACTTCAAGTTCTTCTCAGTCGCCACGGCCAGGGCTTCCGTGAATTCGATCGGGTACAAGCTCGAATAAGAGAACAAGCCATCCTGACCTGTGTAGCGCGGGATGGGGAACATCCAGCCACCCAACATCGCATAAGGATAGGGTGTCGTGAGAGCGTTGATGGCGCTCAGCTTCAGCGGCAGAACCGAAAGAGCCGAGTGTGTGCCGAAAGCACGCGAGTAATCCATGTCGGCATCGCCACCTGTCATCGCCGCAGGAGCCACCGCATCGTCCCAGTTCATGCGCGATCGATCAGGTCCTGGCATCACCAAGAGATTCATCATCTCTTTGACGGCCATACGGTTCACTTTGCAGAGCTCGGCCAGTCCCGGATTGTCATTCAAGATTCGACGGAGCTTGGCGGAGCCGATGTTCTCGCCGTCGCAAGCGCGTGAGAACTCGTAAAGATCCGATTCGCTCTCGGCGATCTCGCGAATCTGAGCGTCGTAGCGCGAGCGCATGTGATCGTAGAAAATCCGCACGCGACCAAGCGTTGTCAGCGCTCTCCACCAAAGTGCGCCTTCCGCGCCATCGGTGTCGCCGCCACGCGAGTCGGTGAAGGCGTAGATCTTGGAAACCATATTGGCGTTCAAGTCTTCAAAGTAAGACTTCACGATGCTCTCGGCGTTGTAGCCTCGATCGAAGCGATTGCAGTACGGATCAGCAGCGAAGCTCGCGTCGAAGTCGTTACACTGCGGGAAGTAAGCCGTGACGTAGTCTTGGCGCTCAGGGTGCCGAGCGGGGATCACGCCGTTGGCGGGAAGCTTGTGGAAAGTGAAGTCTTCATCGCCGCGCTTATAGGTCGCGTACTCGCCGTTGTAGAGGTAGCGAAGAACGAGCAAGTCCTGCGGTCCCGGCTCGTGTCCACCGTCTTCGGCGATTTCCGTGAAGGGATGTTTGTAACCCATCACCGAAGTCGAATTGGTCCAATTTTTCTGAGCCGCAGCCAGCAAGGGAGCGCGGTACTTCTCAGGCACTGAACCTTCTGCCGGCAGTATGTTTTCTTTGAATTGATGGCCGAGGCCGATCATGTGACCGAACTCATGCATGATGAGCTCGCGCGTGATGCGCTTCATGGCGGTCTCATAATCCACGCGTGAAGTTTCAATCGCCGCTAAGATCTGCGGGCCGACATCCATCAAACGTCGATCCAAATCATGCACCACGCGTCCCGACGCGCCTTGCGCGTGCTCATGGCCGTGAGTGTTCAATCGACGAAGCATCTCGCGAGCGCTGATCGATCCCGCGTCAGGGCCAAAGGCCGCGCGACGAGCCTCCTCGGTGCTGCGATCCGGAAAGGCGAACAAGTTCATCAGATCGGTGCGGCGATCATCGCGCTGCAAACGAGCCTGAATCTCCTGCGTGGTCTCACTGAGTGACTCCACCAATCGCGTGCGAATGTCCTGAGCGCGAAGTCGAGCCTGCTCCTGGCGCTGGCGCTCTTGCTCCTGCGCACCCGTAGCCTGCACGCGTTCCGCCAAGCGAGCCGTCAAGGTGTTGAGGCTTTCCGGCGCCACTTGCAGCTGACCGTTCATCGCCACGGGTCCTGTGCCGGCCGGCGCTTCAAACGCGCGCGTGGGATTGAAGTAAGTCGGGAAGATCGAAGGGCGTGAGCTGGCGCGAAGAGCAGCGGATCGCGAAGTCGGCCCTGCATGCGCACCCGCCAAGGGTGTCAGGTGAGATTTGATGTAACGCTCAAGCATGCCACCGTACATGGTGATCTGACCCCAGAGAATTTCGCCGTTGCGAACATCGGCCTGAGCCATACCCACACCAAGAGGTGAGTGCGCGGAGATTTGCGGGTCATCCACCCACACCATCATCGGCTTACGCAAATCAAAGGGGTATCGCACGCGCTCGCGATTTAAGCGAAACGCCTTGGGCTTCCCGATCTTCGCCAAACCTTCGTTCCACGAATTCACCACGTCTTCCGCCATCGGCATCAAGTCTTCCGGAAATCCGTAAGTGTAGATGTCGTGAGTCTTGGAAAGATCCCACTTCGCCGCCGACCAAATTTGCGTGAGACCTTCAACCTTTTCGCCTATCACATGCAGGGCATTCAAATGCCGCGCATTTGCTGGAGTCCACGGCGTCTTTTCAAAGCGCGGATTGTGTTGGAACGCGCGGAAGTTAAAGCGCAATCGCGCCTGCACCGTCGAGCCCCACTGCGGATTCTGCGCAACCGCCGTGAATCCCAAGAAATTGTTCTGACGATCCCACTCGATGTCGGTGACCGAAGTGATCACCGCATCGCGCGAGTTGTAGAACATCGCCAAATCCCAGTCCTGAATGCGCACACCACTCAAATCCAATTGCATTTGCGGACGCGCCGACCAGTGCGATCGCTGCGAGTTCTCAACAAAAGCATTCGTCTCGCGACCATAACTGTCTCGCGAGCGTTCATAATAATAGTGTTGGCGGATCGGGATCAGCAGCGCCTGTTTCCAGCGCGTGCGATCCTGCGGAAAAGACGGATTCACCAGGCGACCGATCAAGTACTGCTCGGTGACCTCAAACTCCATATTACAATGACCGGCCATGTGCACCGCATGCGTGAGCATGGACGAGGCGATCGCGCCCGATTCGGTGATGGGTGCCCACCCGCAAAGGAAAGTCTTAGGCGACTGCGCCTTCTGACCATTTGCAGCTGTGACCTCGTTCACAAAGAAGGACTTCTCAACACCAGTGTCATTGGGAACAGGAGTTTCCGTCGACGGCGTGCGAATCGTACATCCACTTTGAGTCAGACCCGCGACGACGGCCGCGGCGGCCACCAACCCAGCCGCTAGGCCGGTTCGCATGATCTGCAGACGTGAATTCCAGCGTCGAAGAGAAGTGTTCGTCGGCATCGGTCCTCCCGAACCCAAAAGGCATGAGCGCCCCTCGGGCTTATGACCCCAGGCTTCAATTGCCGGGCCTCTCGGCGACGCAGGGTGTCCACAAGTTGGACATCGAGAATGATTGAAATTTTTGGAAAATCGCGGGCAAATGTCCGAAGTCACAGTTCAAATTTGCGCGGTTTGCGGCCTGAGCTGAGACAATTTTGCGCCCCCCAGAATGCCCGAGGGCGTGGGGACTGCTTCAATCGATTTTAGGACGACGGGAGAGACGATGACCCCACAAAGCTCTCTCGCCCATGCCTCTAAGGAGACGAAATTGTCCCAGCAAAAAATCAAAGTATTGGTGATCGAAGACGAAGTGGAAATCCGCCGCATTTTGAAGGAGCTGCTCGAGGCCCAAGACTTTGACGTCGAGACACTTCCATCCGGCAATGCCATCCTTCATCAGCTCGAGATGCATGCGCCCCACGCCTTGCTCGTGGATCAGATGATGCCGGGCCTGAGCGGCACCGAGATCATCAAGCTCATTCGCGCCGAGGCGAAGTTTCAGCATTTGCCGATCATCATGGTCACCGCGCTCACGGGCGAAGAAGAGAAAGTTCTCGCTTTGGATATCGGCGCGGATGACTACGTGACCAAGCCCTTTCAGCCGCGCGAATTGGGCGCACGAATTCACGCCGTCGTCCGTCGCTCCATGGCCCGCCAAAACACCTTGCACAAGCTCGAGGCGACACCTGCGGCCGCGCCTGGCGAAGTCGGAGAATTGCGACAAGGGCCCATTCGCGTTGAACTGCGAAGCTACCGCGCTTTTGTGAACGACCAAGAAATTCACCTGACGCTCACCGAGTACAAAATTTTGCGCGAGCTCCTTCGGCAAAGTGAAGATGTGCTGACGCGCGAGCAGCTTCGCGATCGCGCACTGGAAGGCGCGCACGTCACGGATCGCACCATCGACGTGCACATGGCCTCGCTTCGCAAGAAGCTCGGCGCTCCGGGTGAGCTAATCGAAACCGTGCGTGGCGTGGGCTATCGCATGGGGCGCACGGCGAACAAAACGGCGGCCAATTGAGCTGCCCCGTTTGAGTGTGCAAATTCCTCAGCTAAGTCGCCGTGGCGACTGGAGACTTCGTGGTTTAAGCCACCTGTCGAGCCCGCTGGGGCCTCAGCGCCACGCAATGCCCCCGCAATCTTGAGAACTTAGCTCTGTGGCCTCAATGCGGCTTGCACACTCAAGCGTGGCAGCTTGTGCGGTCCCAAAGAAAATCTTATGGCGCAGCAGACGGACAGGAGCCGGGTCTTGCGACCCGGTCCGTTTGAGGTGGCGCCTTTCAGCGCGGGGAGTTGGGTGCAGCTCTTTTGGATTCCGCGATCGCGGGAGAGCTGGCGTTCACTCGTTTTCGGAGCTCTGGTTGCTGTCGGCGCCTTTGTGCCGTTCATCCCGAACTCTGATTTCTCCTAGGAAATTCAGAGGAGCTTGCGCTCCGAGATTCCAGTCAACCTCGCCGAAGCGAGTTGTCTCAGACTTAGAGCATGGCCTGTGCCAACGTCCTGCAGGGACTTTTTGCACCGTGAAATTGACAACTTGAGCGGTGATTTGTGGGGTGATTTCGAGCAGAGGCCCGTGGACTCGACATGCGCGGCGCGTTAGCGTCGAAGTATAAACAAAGCTTATTTAAACTCATCAGCCCGCCCCAGAGATGAACTGGCACCAAGACCTGTCGTGACACCAGACAAGTCTGTCACTTTTACGGGATCCGCGGCGGCGGCGTTTCGGCCCGCACCTCGTCGGCGCTGTTTGATTTTTGGACACTCGAATATTGCGTATGAATTTCAGCAACTTAAACCTGTCTCAAGCTGAAACGTCTCATTTTGAGCGACCCTTCAGGGCGCTGCCGCGATTGCGCCCTGGCTTTTGAAAAAGCCTCACGCGTTCGTAAATCCCGCATTGAATCAAGGGCTTATCAATTCGCGCGACGTGCTTGGCACAAGCGGGAACTGGCTTTGCCTGACAGAAGTGGGAACGGTGACCGGACCGCGAAAGGTCCGAGGAGTGAGATTTCGTGTCGGGATTGAAGTGGATGCCAGCCCAACCAAGCCAGCCGAGCTTTTTGCGCAAGTTCTTGCGCAAGCCGTGGTTTGCCATGCTGGGCACGCTCCTCATCGCGACGGCTTTACAAGCTTGTGCGCCCCAGCTCACACCGCAAGAGCCCTGCAACTTCGTGATGAGCGCGGAACAGCAGCGTGTGTCTTGGAAGATCGATGTGCCCGTCACCCTCTATTTAGATAGTTCAGTCCCATCGCACTTTCAGGAGCCGATCCAGGCGGCGATCCGCGATTGGAATCAGTCGCTCGGCCGCGAAGTTTTGCGACTGGGTGGTTGGTCGAATCGAACTTCGCCAGGGCAAGATGGCGCCAACGTCATTTATTTCATGAACAACTGGGAACTGGATCGCAGCAATGAGCAGGCGCGCACCACAGTGTTCTGGGCGGGCTCGAAAATTTTCGAGGCCGATCTGCGAATCAATGGTCGTGACTTCGACTATTTCACGGGAAGCACGCCGGTCGCCGGCAAAGTCGATTTGCAAAGTCTTGTGCTGCATGAGCTCGGGCATGTGTTGGGCCTGGCGCATTCGGACAGCGGCGGCAGTGTGATGGCCAAGAGTCTTCCCAATGCCTATTTGCGCCGAACGCCGACATCTTCTGACATCTCCAATATGAAGTGCGAGTACTAAAAGTGACGACCAAAAGCCTCAGGAAGAGCGAGGCGCCCAAAGGGCAGGGGAAGTGTGGCGAGAAGAGATTTTGACAGCTTGGCCGGGTTTTTGAACGCCAAAAGCTGTGAGAGGGGCTCAAGCCCAAAGCCCCACGAGCAATGCAAGCCGTCAGAAGCTGAGGCCTGCAAAAGGGCTCCGGAACGATGTGGCAAAGCCGAAGGCATGAGTTCGAGGCCACGACTGAACTTGCGGAGAACGACAGAGGTCTCAAATTGAAATCACCTGAGCTGCAATTAGTCGGCTGCGGATGCGGGTACAGAGGGAAAAAGTTCCAAATCGGAACCAGAAAGTTTCGAGGAGCGTTTGAAGAAGTGTGTTTCGCTAGGGAAAAACACAAGTTTTTGCGGCGAAGCGAAGTGAGTTTTGTAAGGTAATTTCAGTTGGCGAAACTGCGAAGCTGGGCAGACGATGAAGAAGTCAGCTCGCAATGAGAAAGGCGGAATCCATGTCGAACACCACCACGCTCAGCCCGACGATCACTTCGGTGAAGGGTGCTTCGGCCGTTCAGTCCGTCATGGATCAAGCGAGCTTGCGCTCGCAGGAACTTTCTCAATACGCCACGCGCGCCTATCACGAGCTTGCTGAAAATCCGCACATCGAAGTGGATGGCCTGCAGCGATTGCAAATGAATCTGGCAACCCTCGAAGATCTGCAAGGGCGATTGCGTTTCATGATGCGCGAGTTGAACTCGCTCACGCGCCGCTAATTCCGATTTCATTTAATTCATTTGTTTGCGAGACGCCGACTCACTTAAGTCGGCGTACTTTTTTTGACGCTCTTTTTGGGAATCAAAACTGTGATCTGGCCGTCCTCATCAATCTTCTTGCTGATGTGATCGCGAACAATCGGGTGCGGCAATTCGAAGTCTTGGCGCCAAGTTTCAAAGGCCGAGTTGCTCAACTTGGAGCCGTCTTCGTTTTGTACGCGCTGATCGAAGCGCCGAGTTGCCGAGATACTCAGCATGCCGTCCTTAACGCGAACTTGGACGCTCTCCTTTTCGTGCGCAGGCACTTTGGCGCGAAGCTCATAGTGATTCGCCTCCTCTTTGAGCTGAGCCTCAAAGCTCTTAGCTCGATAGAAGGGGTCCTCTTGTCGGTTGCGCATCGTCGCGAATTTTGAGTCAAACTCTCGCTGCTGTTTGTACAGCTCGCGGAGCAGTTGCTCTCGAGATTGACGAAGCGAAGTCTGGTTGGACTCGTTGGCTTGTTCAAAGCGGGCCTTGAAGTCGCCGCGCTGACTGTGCAGCGACTTTTCTTGCTGTTCGCTTTCAAACTCAGCTCGCGCTCTAAACTCGCGATGTTGACGCTCCAAAAGTTCTCGGTGCGCCAGTTCATCTTTGGTGATCGCGGCCTTCTGATCGCGATCCTGCTTTTGTTGCAAGCGGCGAAACTCCGAATCCTTGGCCTTCAGAAGCTGCTCGCCCTCGCGTTGCAAACGCTGAGTTTCGGTGGAGTACTCTTGCTGCAAGCTTTGATTCACTTCGCGGTAGCGGTGCTGGCTGCCTTCCAACTGTTGCCGCTGATCCTGCTCTTGCGTCTTGAGGCGCTGCAGTCCTTCGCCCCGCTGCTGATCCAAGCTTCGTCGCGCCTTGTTCTGCAGTTCGGTGAAAGCGCGGTTCGCCTCGGCGCGCTCGCGTTCGATCGTCTTTTGTCGCTCATCGCGCAGCTCAACAAGTTGGCGCTCGCTTTGTTCGCGAGTCTTGCTGAGATTTTGCTGTGAAGAAGACTTCACGTGCTCCAGCTCGCGTCGCGACTGGGACTCCACCTGCGTCAGCTCGCGCTCGCTCTTGGTCTTCGCCTCAATCAGTTTTTGTTGCGACTGTTGTTGAAGGCGATTGTTTTCCTTTTGCGTTTCTCGCGACAGGGCTTCGCGTTTTTCGCCTTGAAGGCGAATGAAATCTCTCAGCTCAGCCTGCGTCTCTTCGACTTTGCGTTCGCGGCCGGACTGAATCTCCTTGAGCTTGGAGACGGTGCGCGCCTGTTCGGATTCAACTTCGCGATCGGCATGCTGGCGCGCCATTGCCGATCGTTGTTTGAGGTGTGCGTAGTTTTTATTGGCGTCGGCTTCGAGGCGCGCCAAGGTTTCGTCGCGAGCTTCGAGAGCTTCGTTCACTTTGTGTTCGTTGTTGCGGCGAATGTGATTGACGGCGGCCTGACCCGCTTCACGCAGTTCGGCCTCTTGGCGTTGTTGGGACGCTTTCAAACGTCGCAACTCCGACTCATGCTGAGAGCGCTGCGCGTTTTTTTGCGCTTCAAAGTCTTCGCGAAGATCGCGAAGGTCTTCTTGCTGCGATTGTTGTAGGCGCTGGCGGTCGCGCGATAGGGAAATTTCCGACGACATGCCCCTCGCTCCTTCCTAGAGCTCTCTTTCATCTTACACGAAGATTAGAGCTGAGGCGGGGCAGGAAGTGAGTCTCCCGACGTAGGCCGAGCAGACTCTGGGCCTTGGGTGGGTGTTGGCGGCGTAGCGCCGTTGGCCGTCGATGCCGCGGCCTCGGGCGAGAGTGTGCGGGGGTTGGGGCAGATCGGCTGACCGTGATCGCTACGGGCCCAGCACATCCAGGTGTCCAGCCGCTGCAGGCTTTCAGCGGGATGAAGATGATAGTAATCGCGATACTGAAGCTCATCGAGAGTGCTGATCACGAGTCGCTCCGAGCCGCTTCGCGAATCCGTGATCTGCAAGAGGAAGGCGCGGTATTCGGCGCTCGCCTGAGGCGCAAAGAGACTCAACCCGCCGAACAGCACGAGGCCGAGGAACTGAGTGTGAAGATTAAGTCCGCACCGAAAAGCCCGCATAGCAGCTTTTCGGAAGAACAATTCAGTGCTTCAAATCAAAATTGGTCTGGATGGTGTTCTCGACCAGATGGAAGTAGGCGCGGATCAAGAGATCTCGCTTCTCCTCGGGCAAGTTGTCGACGAAGCGCTCTTTCTCGGCGATCGTC
>DDUL01000057.1 GCA_002344785.1 Bdellovibrionaceae bacterium UBA2339 | reverse complement strand
CGGCGGCACGTGGATGCAGGCGCCACCTGCCAACCAGATCATTCCACCAAGATGTGGGTTCATACGAGCTTTCAATTGCATGAAAGTGTCGAAGTGCTGCCGGGCTTTTTCAATCTGACCTATGTGCGAAATTTCGGCGCGGCTTTTGGTTTTCTGGCTGACTCTCATCCGGGATTTCGCGAGCTGTTCTTTTTGTCGATGCCGCCGATTGCCCTTCTCATCATCTTGGCGATTCTTCGTGGCGTGCCGGCTGTGGATCGTTGGAGCGTCACATCTCTATCGCTGGTATTTGGCGGCGCGATCGGCAATTACATTGATCGGTTGCGCTTTCGCTACGTGATCGACTTTTTGGATTTTCACATTCAAAAGAAGTACGTGTGGCCGGCCTTCAACATCGCCGATATGGCGATTGTGGTGGGTGTCGGCATGCTGCTTTATCTTGAACTTGTGCGCGGCAAGAAAGCGATGCCGGAACAAGACAAACCGAGCACGGCGGCCGAGTCCGCTGCGGACTCGCCATGAAGCCGATCGCGACTTCGGGATTTTGGCCGGAGTTGCGATGGGGTGAGCTCCTCCTCTCTCCGTATTTTTTAATCATCAGTCTCGTCATGTCCGTCATCGCCTGGCGACTTCCAAAGTGGGCGGATGCCGCCGGGCTTTCAGCGCGACGGGCTTTGGATTTATTCATCGCAACTTCAGTGGCCGGATTCATTGGCGCACGCTTCTTACACATCATTTGGGAAGAGCCGGCCTACTATGCTGAAGATCCCTGGCGCGTGCTTGAAGTTTGGCGCGGCGGCTTTGTGTGGATGGGTGGATTGCTTGGCGGCTTGGCGATCGGATTGGCGATGCTTCGCCGCTGGCGTGAGCCGATCTGGACGTGGCTGGATTTTTTCGCGCCTGTGCTGGCCTTAGGTTACGCCGGCGGACGTGTCGCATGTTGGGCCGTAGGCTGTTGTCATGGTTGGGTGTGTGAGTTTGGCGCTCAAGCGTGGGTGCTGCCATCGCAAGGTTTTGCGGTGTTTTGGGAACTCGGGCTTTGGTGGATTTTGCGGCGGCAGAGCGCCAACAAATTTTTGATTTGGATGCTCGGTCACGGCTTAGGGCGCATGTTGATGGAATTGCTTCGAGGCGATCCGCGAGGGCCAACCGTGATATTTGGCTTGCACTTCAGCTTCGTGCTCGCCTTGGCCATGGCCTCACTGGGCATGATGGGGTTGCTGGCACGTCGAACAAAGACGTCGAGGCATTGAGAAGTCTAAAAGCAATTTGGCGCGAACGCGACCCACCTGAATGAGTAACCGTTGTAGAGCTGTCCGCAAGCTTCGAACCCCGTTGTCGTGACGTTTCGAACACCAATCGCCGCCACAAGATTTGAAGATGGTGAAGTCAAAACATAGGGAACTTGGCTGAACGAATTCGCAGGAAAGCTCACGACTTTGCAGAGGTTGTTGTCCGCCGAGGATTCACCCTGCACCATCTTGCACGGAGTCGCGCTGGGGGCATCCGCTGGCCCACACTTGATAATGCGTTTGGATGCCAAAGGCGTCGTCGGCTCAGTGTAGACCACTTCACGCAAACTGATGGGGCGAATGGCGCGAACCAATCTCGATGGATCGAATTGAACAATGAGATTGGCTTTATAAACATCTGTGCCCGCCAACTCAAAGCCTTCAAGTCGAATGCTGGAGACTACGACACTTTGGTTTCCCGGCATCGGATCGCCGACTTTCACCAATATGGGCGCCGTGACCGAAGGCGTGAGTTTGATCTCCGGAAGATCTACGACAGCCGTCGAAAGACTGTTGGCGTTGAAGCGCAGATCATCGTTCAGCGCGGTGAATGTACAAACCGAGCCGTCGGCCAGTGCGGAAATCATCAGCCGCTCAAGTTCGACAACACTGAGCTTCTGATTGATGTATTGCGACTCTCGCATACTCGAAGTCATGGCGTTGGTGATCCCCAACGTGAGTGCCAAACCCACTCCAAGTGCAACGATCACCTCAACGAGTGAAATACCCAGCTGTGACTTAAGACTTCGCCATTTTCTCATTTGTCCTCAAGAGGCTTTAGTTCGGTGGTGCTTGGGTCGACTACTGCCGCGAATGAAGTGGCCTCGTTCACTGGATGCTATCCCTGAGTGGTCAAATTGCAATCTACTCATGGTCGCGGACACTGTGGATGCCTCGAAGAGCTCGACAGTGTTGAGGCTGCTTAATGATTCCGTGGAGCCGTCAATTGTCACCTCCGTGAAGCCACAGGGCGCGCCCTCAATTCAGATGGGCCATGACCCAGCCCGAGCCCTTGGCCAGCCAGCATGAAGGTTGCTTTGAGAGCTGAAGGGATCGGGGGCATTGGCGGCTACGCCCTCGATGCCGGCAAATGGCCGATCCGAAAAGGAGATTTGAAATTGCGACCTCAGCTCCCGAATTTCAAATTGGTTTCAAATCTGGCGTCTGCGCTCAGGCGGCAAACAGGCCCCTTTAATGTGACCTCGAAATCCGCACTGAGTCTGTTGTTCAGCATCTGCACCTTTCAATTTCTCACCGTGAGTTGCGCGCCTTCAAATGGCTTCAATCAACCTCTTGCTGTGGATCCGGCCGTACGTGAACGTCTGCTTCGCGGTGAAGGCCAAGTGTTGGTGCCGCCATCGGGCGAAAAGCCCCCGACAGTCTTGGGGCCGAGCGCGGCTCCGTCGGCACCGCCTTCCGCGGGGCCAGGCACAGATGTGCCGATGGATGTTTTGAGTTTGTCGACAGCATTTGATGCGAACACTCAACAGTTGGTCGCTTTGGTCAAAGTCAAACGCGAAGCCAACGAGTTTGAAATTGAGATGGCGGGCCGCGTGGACGAAGACAACTTCGCTATGCTGCTTGATCTTGAACCTGTGATGGTCGATGGCGAGCGCCGTCCCCGAGCCGTTGCGCAAGCATTCTGTGTCGATGAGAACTGTGCGCGTGTGATGGTGGATGTGTTCTGGAGAAATGGCTCACAAACAGTGAAGAGACAGTTTGTCAGCGGCGCGATTGAACGCGCCACGGATCGCGTGAGCCCTCCGGGCGCTGATCCCCAAGCTTCTCCGCATGAGCATGAAGACGATGCGGCGTTTGACCACGGTACGCGCGAAGAGCAGGAGCAAAACGACGATCTGACAGGACGCAATCAAATGGCGGACTTTGTCGGGCGGCCCGCTCAGCCTGAACTTTTGCAGCGCCTTGCCCCGGTCGTTGAAGCCCCGACACCGCGCCCGAGCGCGACTCCGACAACAACCAATACACCGACCAATGTTCCGGGCAGTACACCGAGCGCGACACCGGCTCCTACTGTTGGCGCGACACCGGTCGCGACACCTGTTACTCCGAGAAATGCCACACCGACGCCTGGTCCGACTTTTGGGCCGGCGCCGACGGCCGCGCCCACTGCGGCTCCGCAGGCCACTGCCGCTCCGCGGGCTACGGCTGCTCCGACACCTGCGCCGACAGTGGCGCCGCAACCGAATTTGCGTCCGCCTGTGGCCTCGGCCACGCCACGCGCTCCAAGCCCAACGCTTCCGGCTGCCACACCGACGGCCACACCGCATCCCATTCCGCAAGCGACTCCCCGCTCAACGCCTGAGCCGACGGCCACACCTCGACCGACAGCGCGTCCGCGTCCTACGGCTCAACCTCAAGAGTTGGCTCTGGCGCCGTTGCTCGAACTTGTCGAAGGCGGTCGCTCGATTGGGGCGATCGATGCGGGCCGACTTGAGAACGGAACTGACCTTGCGGCTCTGGATCGCCCCTATCTCAATATTGTTTACCCACAACGACGCTCGGCTTTTGGCTCAGGCATGCTGGTCAGTCTGATTGATCGAGTCGGGGCGGCTGTGACTCAAGCTTGGCGAACTCGCGATAAGAACTATCGCATTCAAATTGGCGATTTGTCGAAGCAACGAGGCGGACCGTTCGGCTCACATGCTTCGCACCAAAGCGGTTTGGACGCCGACATCCCGTACTTCAACACCGTCAATCAGGGCTTCCAAAACATGCTCGATGGCCAAGGCCGTATGCGACGTGATTTTGATTATGAGGCGCACTGGGAATTTTTCCGTGCCGTGCACAGCCAACGCATCATTGAGGATGGTCACGAGACGACTGTTTTAAATCGTATCTTCGTTAATCCCGTGATCAAGACGGCATTTTGCAATTGGGCCAAAGAGAATCGCATTTTGGAGAACGAGCGAGATCGCGACATCATGCGAAGAATCCGCCCGCAAGGCGGCCATCATCATCACTTCCACTTGCGTGTGAAGTGCTCACCGCACTACCCCGCATGCCGTCGCCAAGCCGAGCCCGATCAAAACACCGGCTGTCGATAATCCTCAATCTGAAGTGGGAAAGTCGCCGCAAATGAGACGTGCGGCTCGCTGAGCGCGAGCCTCATGCCAAGTCACCTCACGCGCCTCTCGCTGTGAGCTGCGAAGCGGAAATGCAATCCGTGCCGACAAGCCAGCGCAAATTTCGCGACGACGATCCGCTTTGTCGCGAAAGTCCACCTCGCGCGAGGCGGCGAAGACCTCTTCGAAAGTGAAATAGATTTGCGCAGCCGATGGCTCTTGATCCGTGCCAATGGTTTGCTCTTCGGGCTCGCGCTCAAACTGCTGACGAAGTTCCGTCTCCATGCGATCCAATGTCCGCCAAAGCTCAGTTCCCGACTTGGTGGTTTGCAACGACTCAAGATATTTTTCCACCAGCTCTCGCGCTTGCTTGGCAACGACATTTGGTTTCGTTGTTGTGGCGCCATTGGATTTGCCACCACCTTGAGTTTGAGTCGACTTGCTCGGCGCTTTGGCCGAGGACAACGTGTCCGTCGAGGCAAATGCCCAGCCTTCCGTGAGCAGCAGAATCATGAGGGCGAGTGAGATTCTCAGCATCACAGTCTCCTCGCCGATTCCGTACAGTCCACTTCTTCTTGCCCAAAGACGTCTTCAAAGCGGCGCTGCGTTTCGGCCAAGTAAGGCACTTGCCCTTCGAGCAAAGCTTGAAACGCAGTGTAGGACATTCGCGAATTCAAGCGACCGCGCAGTTGGCGCATCACCAAGCGCATTCCCTGCGGACCTTCGCGACTGTAGGCCACCATCGTCAGCAAATCGCGCATACGCAAAAAATCGGGATGATCGCCCAACCCCGCCTGGTGCAACAAACGTTCGGCATTGTGGGGCATGGCTTCGCGATAGTAGAGGAAGAGGCCAATGGAATAGAGCATGTTGCGAGCCATGCCGTTGCCCATGCCGACCAGCTGGCAAGTGCGCACAGATCTCTCGCCCTGCGAATTGGCCGCAGTCAGCGCCAACTCGCGAGAGGCCACCGAGGCGAATCTTTCGCATGCGCGACCTCGGCGCTGCATGCGCTCCATGAGGAAGCCGTGGCCTCGGCCGCCAGGTCCCATTTCCCTGGCTCCAAAACTCACCAGCTGCCCGATGCCAGTGCCGTTCTGATTGCGGATGAATCCCGCGAAGGCGCTTTCGTTATTGATTTTGCGAAACAAGAGCTGCGCATCGATGGGTGAACCAGGTTGCGAAAGACAATTGATCGCTTCGTTCACGGTAAAGTGCGTGTAAGCAACCATCTCCGGCGTCACACAGGGCAGGCGGCGAATCTCGCGAGGCATCGACGAGTCGGTTTCACAATCATAGTAGTCGACGCCCGCGACGTTCGGCAGTCGCATCATCGCGCGCTGAATGCATTGGCTGCGCACGAAGCGCTGTGGTGCAAGGGCACTGGCGGTGTTCATCACCGTGCGCACCACTTGCGGCGGTACACTCGGCGAGTAGCGAAAATCCAGTTCGCAATTTTCTGGCGAGTTCACCGCTGCGACTTGCGTCGGCACCTGTCGCTGATAGTTGGAACGCTGAAAGTGAGCGAGGAATTCCGAGGCCTCGGCCGTGTGTCCCCGACCGATGATGCGATCACGCAAAACAGTTTCATTCTCGGAGCCGACCAAACACACGGGGGCCGAACCCACGACGGCCGGAGGAGGGTTCGGCAAAGCTCGATCTGCCGGTGGCACACGAGCCCAGCCGAGAGCGGGGCTCCACAAGATCGCGACAATGAATGAAAAGCCGAGTGGCCAACGAGATTTACTTCGCATCGCCCTCTTCCCTATCGGCAGATGTCGTGTCTCAGCTTGAGTTGAACGAGCCGAAAAGCTTTCAGGCCCGCGCATTTGCTGCTGTGTCAATTTGGTACAAAAGTGGTGGCGAAGTGGCCTCGATTGAGTTGGTCCGTGCGTTGCTTTACGCACAAGTTGTGACGCAAACATGTCGCGTTCTCGTCGAGGAAGGTTCATTTCGCACCCACCCGCCGTCGCGACAACAACGACTCACTCACACCACCGGTTCACATGACCGCGAAAGGGGACAGAAATGAAAGCAGCGGATTGGGGAAAGACACTGAAACTGGGATTGGCGGCGATCGCCACGATGGGCACTTTGAGCCTCATGACAGCCTGCGGAGGCGGCGGTGGTGGTGGCGGCGGCGGACCGGTTGTCGATCCGGGCTATGGCGCATGGTATGACGTGTACGGCCGACGCTGCGGATATTCACCGAGCCCTGGCTGTAACTTCTATGCCAACGGCATGAAGATCATCGATATCGAAGATCCTTACTTCCGCGGCACTTATTATCTTGAGTTCGACAGCTGGCACTATCTTGATAGCTACGGCTTCCCGTCCACTTACATCGGCTGGGCTTGGCAATCTCCGAACGGCATCATCTATGACGACTTCGGCGATGCTTTGAACGAGACCGACGGTCAAGGTCGCGACTTCGCGGCTGATGTGGCTGAACTCGAACAGAACGCGGTGAAGACAGCTGGCGAATTTTTCGCGGCCAAGTATCAGCTCGACGCTGCGACGGGCATGAAAGTCGCGCGAGCGCTGAATGACTGGGCGACGATTGGTAAAGATCGCGCGCGAACAGAGCGCGACATCGCCGACTTCACTCAGCGTCTGTACGGCGTGGACTTCAACAAAGTGAAGGGCGCGTTGGCTGAAGCGATGAAAGGCGAGCGCGGCGAAATGGAAGCTTTGGTCGATCAGGCCGCGACCAACTGGTCGACGACGCCTGAGACGATGAAAGAGATCCTCAAGACTTGGTACGGTCAGCAAGCTGACGTCCTCTTCTGATTCGTCCTCTGGTTCGTCTTCTGGTTCGTCGATTGAGTGAGCCTCGTCGAAGGTGCTTCGGCACGAATCGACACTCCGGAGGCCTCCTAACCAACACCTGAGGCCGACGCCTCGAAGAATCTTGATGACCCCGGCTGTTGAGCCGGGGTTTTTTTGGCCCTACGCATGCCGCCTCGCACAATTAGTTAACTTTCAGTTTCATTTTTTCACTGAATTTTCAGCTAGTTATCCGCGGCATTTCGGTGCGGTTGAGGCCTGGATTGCAGGCCCTGGATCCGATCATAGAGGGAATACATAGGCAGTTGCCGAATTGCGTCATTCATGGGAAAACGCGGCGCAGCGAAGGTCGAGGGAGAAACGCATGTTGCCAGTTCGTTCGATGCCACATTGTTCATCGATTGCTCCAATGACCGCCACTTCTGTGGACCGGAAATCTGCCCAGATACCGACGGCTAGTCGAAGTTCTTCCTGGTTGGCGAAGCGAAACCTCTTCCTCATCTCCTTGGCTCTGATCTCCGCGATGGGTGGCCGACCGACACCGGCGCACGCGGACTCGACAGCTATTCCGACAAAGGCCGTTGGCCTCGCGCAAAATGGAATTCCCGCTTCCGATCTTTTGCATCAGGGCCAAGCCTTGGATCCCGATCAGGCGGCGGATCTGCGCGCGCGAGGCACTGACCTCTCGCGCTTGCAGCCCGCTCCCAGTGACGTGTGGTCGGAACAAAAGCTGAGCGCCAGCGATGCGACGACATGGAAGTATCCGGCTGAAGGCCAAGTGATTGAGTGGCAGAGTCTTGTGCCGCTCAATCCCGAAGGCTGGTTTCGCGGTCAAGTGCTCGCGACGGGAGCTGACGGTCAGCGCCGACAATATCGATTGGTGATGGGTTTGAACGTGCATCAGGCCATGATGCGCGCGGCTCTGCTTCGCAAGCTCGGATATCCGATGCAATCGCCGCAGTGGTATCGGCAGATGCGCATCAAGTTCGCCGACAAGGCGGCTCGACAGCAGTTCATCTCGGAACTCTCCGTGCAAGGCGGATTGGTCGATCACAAGCGTTGGGTGCTGCAAGACAATGAGGCGAGCAACGAGGTCTTGGTGCAAGACGCGATGCTGGAGCCGGCGCAGATCACTGTGCCGACAGCATTCGCGATGGGAAATTTGAACGCCACACACGTCAAAGGTCGCCGCGTATTGCGTGCGCTCCTGGTGCCGTTTGTGTTGGTCGATGTTCCCGAGAGCGTGAACATGTTCTCGTGGGAAGCTGGCAAAATCGTCAGCGAAAACTTGGTCCTCACACACAAGTATGCCGAGGCCTTTGGCGAAACCACCATCGATGATGTGCGCTGGATCACCGAACGCGTCGCCCGACTCTCGCGTCGCGACTGGCAGGAGATCGTCGCCGCCGGGCAATACCCCTCCGACATCGCAGCCATCATTCTTGAAAAAACTGTCGCTCGACGAAACTCGCTGGTGGGTTTAGCGGACGTGCGTTCGCGCTTGCCGCAGGCTGAGCAAAGTCTGAACTACAACACGCAGATCACCGTAGGATCAGTTCAACAAGGCAAAGTGACGCGCGAACGCTATGAAGGCTACGCGCTTCGCTTCACGCATGGTGATCCGCAATCGCCGCTCACCACCGACGATGTGGTTCGCTACTTGAAGATTGAGTCGATGACCTCGGGCATTCGGCAGCTCACATCGATGATCAACGAGCAGCTGCAAGTCTTCACCATGGACGCGCTCCTTCGCGATCGCAACGAACAGCTGCGCGAGCAATTCATCAATCATATTCGACAAAACCCTTTCCGCCCCTATGTACAACCGCTTTCGACTTGGGGCGGTCCGGTCGGCGGCTTGAACATCAATGCTTCGCGATCCATCGTCACGGGATCTTACTACGGCTCGCAATCCAGCGACTTCCGCGTCTCGCTCGTCGACCAAGTTTCTGCCGGCGGCCGCATCGGTTACTTCTTAGGTGTTGATGGTCTACCGAATGTGATTCCGGGCTTGGGCGCCAATCTCTCCGTGGTGCGCAGCTATGTGCACGTGAGACCTGTGCCCTCGATCCAAGCGGGAGACAAAAAGTCTTGGCAGGATCTTTGGGTGCCGGGCTTCATGCGCAATTTGGGAGGCATGCTCGAGGTTTCAGGTGCAGCGACTCCAGAAGATCGCGCCAAGGCCATGCAGGAGAACCTCACCAAGTTTTTGGATGAGCTCAAAGAGAACGAAAGCTTCACCATCACTGACTCGCTATCGCTGGGAGCCAATGCGTCTTTGACGATTCCACTGACAGCTTTGCTCGGTCTGGACCCCGTGGCCTTCTCCAACAACTTCGTAATCGGCGCTCACGCCAACAGCGTGGTGCTGCGACGGACCACCTTCACGCGAGAAAACGGACTGATTAAAATCTATCTACAGAACATTCAGAGCCAGTTGGCGGGCGTGTCGTTCGACTTCAATCTTTGGATGAATATCTTCCGCCTGTCTTATGAACAGAAATGGGGCCAGGCGCAGACTCGCGCCTACCACCTCGAAGAAAAGCCGACGGAAGAAGTAAAACTTCGCAACACCATTTTGGCGATGAGAGGCATTCTCACGACCAACAATTCGGAAACGCTCGAGAATCACTTTCACCCCTACCACCTCGATCACCGCACGCACAGCGAGATCATCAATGGCAAATTCCTGTGGTGGCGATGGACCAACATTGAAGAGTGGCATCGCGTGCGCATTCGACCACCACGCGATCCCGCGCGAGACTTCAATCCCGCGCAACATGAGCGAACCTTGTTCAGCCATCGCATCATGCAGCGCACAGGACGAAACTATCACGCATTCTTGGGCGACGTGCTTGATGGACTCGTTCAGAATTCAACCTTCTGGCGACCTGGCCTGGTGACGGCGGCCGGCGGATCCAATCCCCGCGACACCTTCATGGGAACAGCGCGATGGTCGATGATCACCACCGAAGCTGAAGTGACGCGTTCGCGGCCCTCACCGCCCGTCACGACGATCACCGAGCATTGGGCGGGCTGGGATCTCTCCAAGCGCGACTTGTTCCGCACGCTCGACGGCATGGATCAGCGCATTCGCAGCTTAGGACTTGGCTTGCCGCTGATGGATCGCAACAACTTCAACGATATGCGCCGACTGCAGCTTTATGAAGTGCAGAGCACGCTCATCGTCTATGAAAAAGGCATGGAGCGCTTGCGCGATCGATTGTTGGTGCGCGACGGTCGTCGGGGCTCATGGTTTCAAAGACTCGGCGGCTGGAACGGCTTCAGCGGCAAAGATCCTGAGGTGATGAATCGCATTCTGATCCCGATGATGGGACAACAGCGATTCCGCCAAGCCTGCGAAGAAATGCAACGTCCACAAGGCGGCGAAGGGGGCGGGCCCGTCCACACTTCGACCTACATTCGTGGCCAGCCTTATGACTGCATTTTGCCTTGGCAACAAGAGATGCTGGGCCTGCGGCGTGAGTATCCGACCAATCGCGAAGAACAGGTCAAGTGGGCGACTAAGGTGATGACGTTGCTCATTCGCAACGTGGATTTGGGGCGATTGATCCAATACATCGGCAAAGAGAATCTCTACTACCAGGTGAAGGTGTCGGGCTTCCGCACGCGCGATGAAAATGGCGACACCGCGGACTACACATCGTCGACGATCGGTACCTTCAATACGGCCGGACGCGCCGGCGTATTCCGCGACTTCACTACCGATTACCAAATCATGGCTTCGGAGATGAACGCGAGCTACTTGAGCGAGGGCTTCTAAGATGCGTCACACACTTGCTCTCACGGTTTTGATCGCAATCTGTTCTATGGGATCAAGCGCGCACGCGTCGGACTACGCGATGATCGCGACGATCCAAAATTCAGGCGACGCTTCGGCGCTTCAGGTCCTGCGGGCCGCGCCCGAAGTCAAAGGCCTGACGCCGATGTTTTCGCCGAGCGAGCGCGAGTGGCTGCGACGCCAAGGGCGGCGCGCTTTGGCGGAGGCGATGAGTTTTCGTGTGGACTCGGCCAAAACCGCAGCCCAACTTCGCGCGCGACTTCAGCGCGTGGCGACGGACTTGGAAATTGAAGCCGCCGAAGTTCCGTTTCGCACGCTCGAGGGCCAAACGGCGACGCGCCCGAGCGGGCAAGGTGTGTTCGAGAAACTTCAGTGGGCGCTCGACAATCCGGGCGTGACGGAAAATCTCGCGCTGGATGATCTGACGAGCCTGCCGGTTCATGGACGCGCGGGCGAAGATTTGGGAATCAAAAACTTGCCAGCGGAAAACACGGGCAACATCATTCGCATCGCCGTGCTCGATACCGGAGTTGACTACGCCCATCCTGAGTTGGCGGATCGTTTGGTGGAGTCGCCGAGCGAATGTCGCGCGCTTGTGGAGTACACGCAGTGTTTGCGACAGGCTGGACAGAACGCGGGCGCAAGGCAAAGTTGCGACACGCAACATGCGCAACGCGATACCGACGGCAATGGCTACCCGCTGGACTGCTCGGGCTGGAATCTGACCGCGAAGTCACCGCCCACCGCAAAGGTCTGGGGCGACGCTGACCCCAAAGACATCAATGGCCACGGCACACATGTCGGCGGTGCGATCGCAGCTCGCATCGACGACGGCGACGGCATCCGTGGTGTGATGAAGCAAGTTCGCATTTTGCCCGTGAAAGTGATCGCCGCAGGTCCGGCCGGTCCCGTGCGACCGATGTCGACGAATGGCTTGTCGTCTCCCGTCGTTGGCGCCGCAAGTCTGCCCTCGCCAGAAGAGAGTGCCATTCAAGCTCCGAAAGGTTTGGGCGACTTGATCGCGCGAGGCTTGCTCTATGCGCTTCGCTCAAACGCACAGATCGTCAACATGTCGTTGGGTTGGCCGGCCGATGTCGAGTCCCCCTTGATGCAGCAGATGCTGGATCTTGCCAAAGCGCGAGGCGTGTTGGTGGTTGCGGCGGCCGGCAACGATGGGACAGATGCTTTGATCCGCCCCTGCGTCTATGAGGGTGTGATTTGCGTGGCCTCGCATGATCCGGATGGTGCGATTTCTCACTTTTCCAATCACGGACCCGGCGTGGACCTGGCCGCTCCGGGCCTCAACATCTTGAGCTTGTACCCGTCCAGCGTTCTTTCGAGAGTGTTCACTGAGCGTGTGGGCTATGAAGTGAAAAGCGGCACGAGCATGGCCTCGCCCTATGTCGCCGCGGCACTGGCGCGCTTGATGAATTTGGGCATCGCGCCTCAGGAAGCTTTTGCGCGCTTGATCGCGGGAGCCAGACCGAGCTTCGACAATCCGCGTGTGCGCCGTAACGATTCTCTGCGCGTGCAAGCGGGGAATGTCGATGTCGCTCGCGCATGGAGCGCAACACCTCGACCTTTGATTCTTCCCGCCTCCAAGCGCGCGATCGAACTGCGCTGGGATCGCGTGGCTCGGGAAATTCGATTCCGCGTGCCCCTCACCAATATGTGGTCGGACTCGGCGCAGGTGAACATCGACGCCGAACTTCACGCACGCGGTCGCCCCACACAGGATGCGCGATTGCTGCAAGTCAATTCGGCACAAGCGAATTGGCGATCCGGTGAGCGACGTGAGCTGGAGTTCGCATTGATCGATCCGCGAGCCGAACTTGAAAGCGAACTGCGGCTGCGATTGCAAATCGTCGCGCGCGATGCTCAAGGTCAGTCGTATACGGATCTTCGATGGGTCGGCTTGGAAGTGGTGTCGGTTCCCGATGTGAACCGAGATGCGGAAGTGACACGATGGCCGATCGCGGGTCCAGCCACTGAGATCACGCGACTCAAAGGCATGACCTTACGCTCGGTTGAAGCCGTCGACGGAGCTCACCGCCAAGACTACATCGCCGTGCAGGCGCAGGCTCAAGACATTCAGCTCGCCCTAATTTCGGAGCGCCAGGGGCAGTATCAGTTCGTCGCTCGCGCGGCCGTTGCGGCGACTCGCGGTGAACTGCTGAGTTTGCAGCGTGTGGACTTGGACCTGGATGGGCAAAGCGACTATGTGTTGGTTTGGCGTGTGACGCCGACCCCGCCGCGCAAACAGCCCAGCTTCATGTTCCGCTTCTTCAACGCGAAGTTTGAGCCCTTGCGCATGCGTTTGGAAGGACAGCATGCGGCCGAAATCGAATTCACCAACACCGTCACTGTGATCAACGAACGCTTTCAATGGTTGCGAGTGAAAAATCAGCTTGTGCCGGTTTGGATTTCGCGCGGGACAACTCCGGAGCTGGAAAAGCCGGCCTTCGACCCATGGGATCCCAATCCCATCGACATGCCTCAGTTTCGTTACTACTTCTGGGCCGAGGATGGACTGCGAAGTTTGAGCATCAAGGACAAAACCCCTGTTGCGATTTTGCCGGGGGATTCGCAGGCCTCACAGCGCGTGGTCTGGCTGTCCGGCACAGGTACGGATTCGATTTACGAATATGGCGACATCGCCGATCAATCGGGAAAGCCGGTCAGCACTTCACTGCAGACGCTGAATTTGGGTGGCTTTCGGCAACTTCGACCGACGGCGGTCGCGCCTGTCCTGAGCACAGCGGGTGGAGTGGTCGGAACTCTGTTCCATACCGATTCGTTCCGCTCAGCACTTCGCGTTTCCACTTTGCACGGCACGCGAGGCCAGAGCATTCCGAGCTTCGATCAGGTGCTCACACCGATGTCACAGATGGACTCACTCACGTCGATCGTCGCGGGCTTCACCACTCCTCAAGGCCAAGCCAGCGTGGCGGCGCAATCCATTTACGAACTTCAGTATCACGACCTCGCTCGCGGCGAAGTCGTGAGCACCTCGCTCCGACGCTTCAGCTTCTTGCCGGGATTCTTCTTCTTGCGACTTTTCTTCCCGGCAATCGGCGAATTGAGCTCTTCAGGCGCACGGGCGCCCATGGTGTTCTTGCCGGCGGGACTGGGCACAGGCGCGAGCGTTGAAGTCTTGGTGCCGCGACGGAGCGCGAATGGCGCATTGGAAGCTTTGGTGCGACCGGCTCGGCTGCGTCTTGCAGCACCTTCGGGCTGCGAAGCTATGGGCAACGTGATCCCCGCTCAAGCGCAGTCACCCGCTTCATTGGTGTTCTTTTGCGGCGACTCGTTCTGGCGTGTGCCGATGCGCTACTGAACAAAGCTTCAAGCGCCGACTTTCATTTGCGCTTTGAGTTGTTTGGCGGCGAGCGCGTAGCCGCCATCGCCGCCATCGACGAAGTGAATGTGGTGATCGAAGCTAAATACGAGACAAGTCATCAAGGCTTGCGGCGAAAAGTGCGTTCCGTAGAAAATTTCGCCGCTTTGACGGCGAGCCTCGAGAAGCTGCAACAATTGCTCTTTCTCGCCGCGACTCACTTCGCGAATCATTCTCAACATGTCGTCAAACTTTTGAAAATCTGTATTGGCCAACATGTCTTGCACATATGTTGGAGCGTGGAAGCTACCGAGCTTCAACCCCGTCGCCATTGAAAACTTCACGATGAGCACTTGAAGGAACACACCGATCAGCTTTTTTATACGCGTAAATGCCGTGGCGTCTGGCAAGTGCAACTTCACCTCCGTCCACAGCCCTTTCCAATTGGCGCGACGAGCGAAGTTATCTTCGCGAATGGGCGAAGCGGCGGCCGATCCCGAGGGACTGAGCACCAATTCGAGATCGCGCAGAATTCGCGAGTAGATCGGCGTGAGATCTCCTTCGCCGCGGGCGAGAATCAGCAAGCTCATCATCTCACCGCGCTTGGCTTGCACGGGATTCCATCGGCAGGAAAGGCCTTCGAAGGATGCTTCGGGTTCGCGCTCGGGCTCGGCCAGCCGATACTTCCGGCCAACTTCTTCCGACTTCACCCACTTCTCCGCCAGCTGGAGACCGCCGCCGCGAATCATCGCCAGACTCGATGCGGGTGAAACCTGAAATCGAGCGACCTCGACCTGCGCACCCTGTGCGAGGAGATCACGCATCGGTACGGCGCCCACGCGAAGTTCAAGATTGAAAGCCTTCATCGCCATTCTTTGTGTGGCCTGAAGTGGTTCGACGATCTTCGGCCAATCCGTCTCGTGCACCAACAGCGTCGCGCCGTCGCCGCCGAACACGAAAGGAATCATCCGGCCTTTGAGCGCATTGAGGATCGCGACGATGCTGGATGCGCCCAACATGTTGACGTCTTTATAGCGGTTTTCTTCGATGGCCTTGGTTGAGCCCTTCACATCGGTGATCACCACCACCCAATCGGCGGGAATGGGGCGATAGTGTTCGGCCATCGTGACCTTCGAAAAAGGCGTGAACGGCGGAAGCTCTCTATAGAACTCGAGAGAATTGCTCGACATCTGATTCAGACTAAACCTCAAGGCGCGGGCGTCAAGGCGAGTTCGTCTCGCCGGAAGTCGTTTCGTCGGGATCCAGGCTCATGCGACCTCGGCCATCAGGGCCCTTGTCTTCTCCGGGCGAAGGACTAGGGGTCGGAGTTCCTGGGCCAAACATCGGCAAAAGTTTTTTCGCGGCCTGCCCGACGGAGCTGAGAATTTCACTCACGCGTGAAGGCACCAGCGAGTATCCAGGATGCGTGCCGGGCTGACTGCCGCCGATGGACTCGGGCTTTGGAATCGGGAACAAGGAAAGCTGTCGGCTGAGATCCTTGGGGTCCAATCGGCCTTCGAGGTAGTCGCGCACCACTTCAAAACGCGTCGCGGGAATACGCACGAAGGTGCCGACGGGAATCTCCACACGGCCTTCGCGAATCCGTGGACCGATGTGGGGATTCTGAAGTTCAGCCAACTCCTGCTCTTGATCGAAGACTTCGACCACAAAGGACCAGGGAATGGCGCGCGACACATCGATTTCGGCGCCTTCGAACTCGAGACTCCACTTCACTTCGCCGAGTCGCTCCCGCGCTTGGCGCTCGACGATCACCGCGGCGAGAAAGCATGCGTAGAAATTCGCCGAGGCGAAACCGAAGCTGCGCGAGGAGTAGCGATCGATGATGTCCGCCAAATCGCGAGATCGCGCTTTGCGAACGGCGCGCTCGATCCCCGAGGCACCGTGGTTGTAGGCGGTGATCGCCAGCGGCCAGGACTGCAAGCGCATGTAGTTTTCCCTGAGCAATTTGGCGGCGCCTCGTGCCGCTGTCATCGGGTCGTTGCGCTCGTCGACATCGGCGTTGACCATCATCATCGGCTTCGCTGTTCGCGGCATGAATTGCCAGACGCCGCTGGCACCCACCTTGGAGCGCGCTTGAATGTTGAAGCTCGACTCGACAAACGGCAATCGAGTCAGTTCCAGCGGCAAGCGCTCTTCGCGAAAATGCCGTTCAAAGCCTTTGAGGTAGCGACCGGAGTAGAAAACTCCGAGGATGAACTTGTCCCGCTGTCCGAGCTGAAAACGCACGCGCTTTTTTTGCGTCGCCTCTTTCACGGCTTGATGCACACGCTTTCGCTCCGTCGAATTTTTCTCCAGCTGCGCGGGACTTTGCCGCGTGAAGAGCTTCAACATTCGCAACTCTTCTCGATCGCGAATCTTCCCCAAGGCGCCGGAGCGATTCTGTGGCGCCAACTTGCTCGCTAAGATCTGTAACTGCGAGATGATCTCCGCGCGCGCATCATCGACCATCTTGGTTCGACGTCGACTCTTCACGTGCAAGGGCAGATCTGGGTCGCGCATGATGCTGCCGAAGTCGATGGGACGATAGACGATCGACAGATCTTGTGTGTCGTGCAGCACGCCTTGGTCCGTGGTGTAGCGAGAATAAATGTCGATCCAAAAATTCACGCGGTCGCGAAGCCGGGGCGGCACCTTAAACGTGCCCGGGCTGTAACCGAGCGATCCCGCTTGGCCCGAATATTCCGGCGGGCGCCACGCGGTTGAACGCGTGAGATAACGTTCGGGAAGGGATTCGGCGTTGGGCTCGTAGATCGAAGGATCCATGACGCGGTCTTCGCTGCCGAGCATTTCCGGATCGCCCGTCGGCTGCTCATCGGTCTCTGTCGAATCGGTTTCACTGTCGCCAGTCGGTGCGATGCTCTCTTCTTCGACGGCAGCACGACCGCCATCCGCTTCAGGGAATTGCGTGAGCTGCGCGTGCGCGGGAGCGCCCGCCATGGCGAGCAGGACCAACCATGCGAACGCTCTCGATCCGGCTGACCCCGAAAGCCTCTTAGCCATCGCTCACCAAGGCCGAGGCCAAACGGTCGAAGAGCTGGCGAGCGTCTTCGCCGCGTCCTGCGGGCCCGTTGAAGATGAAGACAAATCGGTAGATTTGACCGGTGCGCGTTCCCGCATAGCCGCTCAAGCCAACGACGCCGTCGAGAAGGCCGGTCTTGGCGCGCACCCAGCCAGCGCCCGGCAAAGTTTTAAAGCGCGAGCGCAAGGTGCCGTCCACACCGGCCACGGGCATCGAGGTCAAAAACTCCGGATAAATCTGAAAGTGAGTTTGCGCGTAGCTCAGAATTTTTCCTAAATCTCGGGCGCGAAACTCATTGCCGCGATTGAAGCCGGCGACGTTGACCAGCCTAAAGCTCGAACTGGGCAAACCCACTTCTTTGCTGAGCCAATGGGCGACGGCCACTCGACCGTCTTCGGCCGTCACCGAAGTTTTGCCGCGATGAACGGCGATCAATCGAGAGATGGTTTCGGCCGAAAAGTTGCTCGACCACTTCATCATGTCGGCGATGATCTGCGCGATTGGGCGACTTTCCGCTACGGCAAGTTGACGTGCGGAGGTCGGCAATTTCCCGGATCGCACTTCGCCTTTTAACTTCACCCCGCGAGACGCAAGAAATTGTACGGCCGAGTGCCCCGCCCAGAGATCAGGTCGCGTGATGCTTTTGTAATAGGGCTTTTCCGGCGCATCCTTGCCGATCTGCCCACTGACAGTCACGACTTCGACGCCGTTTTGTGTGCGCCGAGAAACTTGAATGTCATTGCCTCGACCGGCACTTGTCTTGGCTTGATTGACGAGTTTCACATAGTCGCTTTCGAAATCCATGTGAACTCGCGCCGCTTGCCCGACTTGATCGCCGGGCCGCACCCACACCGTCACCGAGTTCCAATTGAACGACATCGCCCCCATCGGTGCATCGTAGGCGCGATCGACGCGTACGCCAGGCCGATCTTCCGCGTAGCGTTCTTGGTCGAACAAAGTGTCGTCAACGATGAGCGAGCCTTCGATCTGCCGAACGCCCGTGCGCAAGAACTCATTGACCAGGTACCACAAATTCTCGCTGACAAAGGTTGGATCGCCTCCGCCCACCAGATACAAATCGCCGCGCAGGCGATCGCCTTCAACACTTGCGGACGACATCAGTCGCGTTGGAATCTTGTATCCGGGAGGGAGCAACTCAAGAGCCGCCGCCGCCGTCGCGATTTTGGTGACGGACGCGGGAATCATTTTTTGCTCGGATCCCAATTCGAAGACGGCCGGTGCGTCCGCATTCGCGTCAGTGGCCAATCCGACCCAAAGCCCGAGACTGGCTTTGGGAAACTTCGCCGCGTCGATGAGCCGCTTAAGCTTGCCAGGCAATTGCGACGGCGAACGCTTTTTCCCCGCGTCACCAGAAGTTGGCCCAGAAGTCATACCAGAAGTGGCCTCGTCCATCGATGCTTCTGCGGAGATCTCCTCGACGGCGTCGCCATGCAAAGTCATCGGCGGCTGAGCCCAGGTCGGCGCCGAGGCCAGCATAAAAATCCCGGCGGCGCCGATCAAAAAGAGTTGGCGTGTGGACTTGAAGTTTCGCGAGCATCGTGAAGATTGAGTCATGACCTCAAATCCTATCGAGCCCCGCGCTGAGGGTCGAGAAGGAAATTGACACCCTCGCCAACAATCGAAACTCTAAGAGGCCGGCAAGAGCTGTCGATTCACGCGCTCTTGATTCTGGACTCGACGACGCAGGAGCCATCAGCATGCAGCATCATCCGCAGCATCATCCGCAGCACCATCCGAATGACTTGAAATTCAACAGATGGATTTTTCCGATCTTCATGAGATCAGATCGTCTTGACCACGCGACGACAGTCTCGACCTCGAGGGCGCTGCGCGGGATCGCGCTGGCGATTTTCGTCGCCTTGAGCGGCTGGGGGTGCACGAAGAAGGCCGGTGACGATCCGAATACGCTGTTTGTCGGTATATCGGCGGGACCCGCGACGCTGGATCCGCGCTTTGCAACTGACGCCGTCGGCATGCGGCTCGGCTCGCTGCTATTTTCCTCGATTGTGCGCGTGGGTCCCGAACTCGACATCATCGGCGAAGCCGCGTCTTCGTGGAAGTACGACAAACTCACTTACACCTTTCAGTTGCGACCCGGGCTGAGTTTTCCAAGCGCGCAGGGCGATCGCCCGATGACGGCCGACGATCTCATTTACACTTTCGCTCAAGCGCAAGCTGACAAAAGTCCATTTGCCAGCGCCCTCAAGTCGATCGCGAAGGTCGAAGCGACTTACGATGCGAAAACCGGCGGAGAGTTAAAGCTCAAACTCAGCCAATTCTCGGCGACGCTTCTCACTGATTTGTCGACGGTCAAAATTCTGCCGAAGAATCTGGTCGAGGCCGCAGGCGAAGACTTCGGCAAGAAGCCGATTGGCACTGGTCCTTTCGAATTCGTGAGTGCCGACGCCAATGAGATTCGCCTCAAGGCGCGCGCCGGTCATGCCTACGCCACACCACAAGTGCCACAGGTCGTGTTCAAAATCGTTCGCGAAGACAACACGCGCTTTTTGAAGTTCATCAAAGGCGAGCTCGATCTCATTCAGCAAGACTTGCCGCCGGCCAAGATCAGCGAAATCGAAAAACGCGGCGGCTTTCAGGTGTTCAAGTATCCCGGCTTGTCGATGACTTATATCTTGGTGAACCTCCAGGATCCGCTGTTGAAGTCGCGTGAAGCGCGCGAAGCGATCTCATCGGCCCTCAATCGCGAAGAAATCATTCGCTTTAAGCTGGAATCGCTCGCGCAGCCTGCCACCAGTATTCTGTCGCCAGCCAATCCCTTTCACGATGGCACTCTGGCGCCGCCGAAGTTCGACTTGGAGTTGTCAAAATCGCTGATGAAGAAAATCAGTTCAGCCACGGGCGGTGTTGAGCTGACCTTAAAGACTTCCAACTCCACGCAGGCCGTCGAAAACGGCAAAGTTCTCAGCCACCAGCTGGATCAAGCCGGCGTGAAGACGAAACTACAAAGCTTCGAGTGGGGAACCTTTTACGACGACATCAAAAAGGGAAATTTCCAGTTGGCGACCATGAAGTGGGTCGGCACCACGGATCCTGACATTTACCGCTCAGCCTTTCACTCCAAAGAAAAGCCGCCAGGCGGAAAGAATCGTGGTGGATATTTGAATGCCGAATTGGATCAGCTCGTCGAGAAGGGTCTGTTGATCGAGGACCACGCCAAGCGGGTCGCGCACTATAAGAAAGTCCAGCGCATGATCTATGAGGATTTGGCCATCATTCCCTTGTGGTACGAGTTTGAAGTGGCCGTGGTCTCGCCCAAGGTCGAGGGCTATTCGCCGTCGAAGAATGGCGACTTCTCCGCCCTGACGAAGCTCAGGAAAAAGTAGTTCGTCGGACGACGAAATTCTGCGTTCTCGACCTCGAAGTCGGCCAATTTTACGCCGATACGAGTTCATGCAACTGCGTCGTTTAGATTGGATCATCGTCTTGGTTCCGCTGTTCGCCACTTGGGGAATCGATCAGATCACCAAAGCTTGGGCCGAGGGCCTCAAGTCGGTGAACTTCCACGGGCCTTTGGGTTTTGTTTTGCATCACAATCACGGCGCGATGCTGGGATTGTTTTCGGATCTTCCCGCCGTATTGCGAATCGTGACGCTCTCCACGGGCGGCGCATTTCTGATTTTCACCTTCTCGATCATTCAGTACTTGCTGCCGATCAAGTCGCTGCAATTGCGCGCCGGCATGAGCATCTTGCTCGGCGGAATCTTGGGCAATGTCACCGATCGCATCGTCAATGGCTACGTCATCGACTTCATTGTCTTAGGTTCGCCACAGAACGCATCACCGGCCTTCAACCTCGCCGACGTTTTGCAATGGGTTGGTTACGCCATGATCGCGATCGCGTTGTTTAGAGAGTCCGAAGTACTCTGGCCCGCTGAGAACACGCGCAAACGCATGTGGGTGAACATCAAGTTCCAGCTGCGCTACTGTTTTTTGCTGACCGGAATCGGCCTGGGCTTCTCACTGATCGCCGGCGTGTTCAGCTATACGTTCTTGCGCGTGACCATCATTGACTTGGTGGGCGCGAACGAAAAACTTTTGGACCACTACTTAATGCCATTCACTCTCACCTTCGCCATTGTGGCGGTGAGTTTTTCCGCCGTCCTCTTCTTGGTGGGTCGTGTGCTCTCCAGTCGAATCGCGGGTCCTCTATATGCCTTCGAGAAATTCTTGGATGACTTGGTGGCGGGCCGCCCTCGCAAACTCAAACTGCGCGCGGGTGATGAGTTCAAGCATCTTGAAAACATCGCAGAACGCATGAGCGAGCGCTACGTCGAAGCCTTGATGGCACAAAGTCGCTTCGAGAACACGCCGCCGCCGTTTCAGAATCCGGATCCACCGCCTCGTGCGACAACCGAGGACGGGAAATTTCCGCAAAATGTGACGCCGCTCAAACGGCGAAACTGAGGGCGGGCTGGTCAGCTCCTGCATCTACCAGTGTCACAAACAGGAGACTTCGATGAAATATCCCATCAATGTGCAACAATGCGCTACAGCGATCGCCATTAGCATGTTCTCTCTTCAAGGGTGGGCGGAAAAAAGCGCAAGCCCGAAACTGAGAGAAGTCGTCACACTCGAATTTCCTACTAAAACTTTCTACATTCACGCTCCTGAATACACCCTGCCACGTGCTCAAGTTGAACGCGAACTCAATCTCCGAAATGGTCACGGCATTCAGTTGTTCAAGCTCTTTGACTTCACCAAGTCTGTCTTCAAAAAAGGCGCCGGGGAAGCGAAGTGGAATGCTATGCGCTTACATCACGTCTCAGGTGAAGTTAAGATCAATCCTTCACTCAAGATGGTCGGAAACTGCGTGGTGGAAGCGCAAGATGTGGGCGGAGATTCAAGTAAACTTCGATACTCGAAAATTTCGTGCTACAATGACGGTGAATTCAATCACTACCTTAATGTTTGGCGTGGCATCAAAGGGAACTTTGAATATGAAGGACTAACTTTTCGGGCGATCTACGAGGCCCCCGAAGACATACCGTTTGATCCTAAGGTGGTAAACTATTGTGAGGGCGATGGCTTAGAGTCTAGATTTCCTACGATATTCATTAAAGATTATCTAACAACTCGGCAAATTTGGATCGAAAAGGAACATGTTACGAAGAACGGAAAAAGAATTCTCTCTGGCGAGAATCTGGAGTGTCGACCTGACCGGCTGAATCCAGATGGCATTGTCCGCTGCACCAACGAGAATTCCATCGCAGATAAACCCGAGTGCAGCGCAAAACCATTTTTCTTGAATGAGTGAATCACTAAGTGTGACCTGCTCAAATCGACCGACATCGATCAGTCTATGAAGAGCGATGGCTCGAGCAACGAGTGAGCAAATTCAATGATGTACGATGTCGGCATAAACAGCTCCGACGGGCACTAACGGAGTCATAGCTTAGTGGCAAAAGACGTGAAGAAAGACATGAAGATTGAAGCAACCGATGATTATCTAGTTTTGCATCCAGCGGCCAAGAATCACTTCGGCATTGTGACCTGGCTCATTCCTCAATTCAGATCACGCTCAGGTAAGCTCGCCTTTCTGGAGAACGTCGAACCCTTCCTTCGAAGCCCTCCTGAAGTGAGCGATACTGTCATCATTTGGAACGAGCCAAAATTGGTTTCAAGGAGAAGAAGTCTCAGCTCGGAGCTTCGAGCTAGGCGACAGCAGATGGCACTGGCCACAAAGCGACGAACTCCCTTTGACCTTTTCGTAATCTTCGGCGACCACTCTCCTCAAAGCAAAAGAGGCACTAGGTTGATCTGCAAGATCTTCCATGAAGGCGTCGACCAAGATGCGCTTGAGTTGCTCAAACTGACCTTGGAGCCAACTCAGCTCGATTTTTCGAGCAAAAACTCTTCATTACAAAGGTCGCTAATTCAATTTGGACTTCTAAACTCAAATGGCGCACCAAAAAGACCCTGCATGGCAATTCAGATACTTGAAGATGTAAGCGCGAGCCCAAAGCCGACATTTAAAATCTATTCGATTCTGGGGGAACTGATCTTCTTTATTGAGAGACTTCGACAACAGAAGGATAGAAAATGATTGTCCCTAGATCGTCGACGAATCCGAAACGGAAAGAATAGCGGAAGAACACAAAACTGTTAAAGACCCTTAGTGTTAAAACATCGGAGCGGAACTTTTTGGGGAGCAGGACAATTAGCGCAGAGTAGCTCTTGAAAGAATCAAGAAAGCGACCAAGAAAGTCGGACCACCTGTATCCAAGAAGCCTGATACAACAATTATGGATGTAGTCTTCAGTACGATGGGGTTCAATTGATGACAACCTACCTCATTGCACAGCTCATACTTCTATTCTTCTCACTTTTCGGACTT
This sequence comes from Bdellovibrionaceae bacterium UBA2339, assembly GCA_002344785.1. Taxonomy (GTDB): domain Bacteria; phylum Bdellovibrionota; class Bdellovibrionia; order Bdellovibrionales; family JAMPXM01; genus UBA2339. The sequence goes on along the minus strand of DDUL01000057.1, from coordinate 13,522 downwards.
CAAAGCCTTGCAACGCTCGTGCTCAAAAGGCCAAGTTTGCTCAAAGAAAGATCGGCGAAGAATCTCAAAATCCTCTCGGCTTTTCTCCTTGCATTGGTCACGACCCTCGTCTTTTTGAACTATCAAAGATCGCAAATGATTGCAGAATCTATTGAGCGAAGCGCCAATCGTTGTTCGTCAAAACTCAAAAACACGCAACTCGCCTTCATTGAATTTTACTTTGAAGGTGCAATTCAGGATCCCAAACCGCGCGAGAGCAAATGCCAACACGAATCCATAGATTGAAATCAAGTCCACTCATTGAGTACGCCTTGGCCATAATTTTGACCTTTCTATTAACAACGGCCTTCCATCACCTTGCCTATATTGATTTCGCATTTTGGGCCGCAGGTAAGTGCGAAGATTCAAACGGAATTCTCGAACTTCAAAGGTTGATGATCGCCTGTGTCGATGAGAATTCTAAGGAACTGCTGTGGAGCCTGTTTCCAACTTCGATTCGTCTTACGATCGTGTTTGCGGTACTTGCTTCAATCCTCATCTTACGAATTCGCCCTAGAGAGTCTGATGGCATTCAAAAGATGGATAGTTCGACCAAGCCCTGATTGAGCGCAACATTCTGTCCGGATTCTGGGACAGCGTCGACACAAACTCAGATCGCGCGCAGTCCCTGCACTTTGTTGAGATAGAAGCGTTTAGCTTGTGTAGTGTCGGCGGCCTCGTACGCCATCAACACATGGCCCGCCATCTGCGGAATCACACCGATCGGATAGATCTCTCGATCTTTGAGTTTGTTGTAGTCCAAGTTCGCTTTGTGTTTTGGGCCATCGACGTTGAGACGCGACAAGCGCACGAACTCTTCAAGCCACGGCAGCTGCCGACGCAAGTGAAGCAGTCCGAAGTCCTTCAACAACATCGGACCTTTCCACTCATGCGCCGGGCTTTTGAGCTGGCCGGAACCGAAGTCGCGTTTCATCGCGTTGGAGATCTCGCGCACCGTGGACTCCGGCGGCAGGCGCTCAAACAACTTCATGGCGACCAGCAGGCAGAGCTCGGCGTCCGAGTCCGCGCGATGTGCGGGACCGGCTTCGAGTTTGAAAAACGTCTTCAACGTCTGCAGGCGGTGATTCTCGGTCTGCCCCGACTCAAGACCTTTGGGGATCAACTTCTGTCCGAGCAGCGAAGTGCAGATGGCTTCGGCGTGGGGTGGCACGACCAAGCCGCACTCTTCGGCCACGCAGGCAATGAAGGCCAAATCGAATTGCGCGTGATGCGCGAGCAAAATTCCATCGTGAATGAAATTGAAAAACTCCGGTAAGACCTTCGCGATCGGCGGCGCATCTTCGACGGCCTCGTTGGTGATGCCATGAATGCCGATGACGAAGTCGCTCATCTTGCGCGTCGGCTTCACCAAGCTTTGATAGCGCTCAATGATTTCGCCACCGCGCCACTTCACGGCAGCAATCTCGCAAATCTCCGCCTGTGGCCAATATTGCCCGGTGGTTTCGGTGTCGATCGCGATCCAGGTTTGCTGCTGCCAAACTGGAATGGGATTTGTTGCGCTCATGTTGAGTGGTTCCGTTTCGGTACTTTCACCGGGCTTGAGTAAAACTCGAGCTTAACAGTGCACCGTCCAAGTTTGCAAAGTCGGATTCAACGAAGGCTCAACTTAAGTCAGTTCGATTCAGCCTTTCCTTGCTCGAAACGCCATGAAAACTTGTGACTTCAATAAGGGCACCGGCGCGCCCACCGACGAATGCTAGGGAAATTCGTCGAAATCAACGCAAACCCCTAGGCAAATGTCGGCGATGCCTCTACACCTCTCAGCCGTTGGCTCCGCCTGAGTTTTCACACGAATCGCCAGAGCGCCATGCGACTTGGCCTCGGCACAAAACTTCGAAAGACCTTGGATGGCCGTTTGGTCACACCAAGGCCGCTTTCGAAACTGCAAAGGAAAGTTTATGAATCATCAGCAAACTGTTCGCACCGAATCGCGATTGAACAACAGTCTTCGCGCCGTGGGCGCCCTCGTCGTCGCCGCGACTTTGAGTTGGTCAGGACTGGCGCAGGCCGAAGTGAAGCCACCGGGAACTGTGCTTCCTTGGATGTGCGCTGAAGCTCGCGAAACCATGCCTCGCGCAGGTGGCTGGTCGATCAATCAGGTCTGCATGGCCAGCATCGTCGGTCAGGCCGCTACAGGCCAAGGCCTCAAGCAGTTTGTGGTCGTTCACGAATCGCGCGTGGCCGCTGGTTCGTTTTTTCGCCGACAGATGGTTTATGAAATCACGCAAGAGCGCACGCGCCAGCTGCGCATTTCGGAAGTGCGCAACTTGGAGCTCCTGCAGATCGGCTCGGTGAGCTCGCAAGGCTTCTTCCAACCGAAGATGACAGCGGATCATGTTGTTGGCCAAGTTCGCATTCAGACTTCCACTCGCACAGGTCGCACGACCGCAAGTGGCGTGATCGATCAACGCACGTTCCGTACGGGCGAGTTCGAACACATCTATCACACGATGTCGGTCGGGCTTCCGCAGTAATCCGCGGTCAGGCGTAACGCCTCAATTCTTGATCATCCCGTGACGCTCGCGACCTTCAGGCGCGGGCGTTTGCTTTTAAAAATCTTTACCTGCCACCGGTGACCAAACTGGGCACAGCGCCCCAGTTGGCCGAACTCTCCAGGCCGCTGATCGCTTCTCGCGAGCCTGGCCTCGCGCGAAGGGGCTGGCCCCGGATTTGATACCTCCAAGGGGTTTGGAGGCTCAAATGTCACGCTTCAGGTTCAGTTCTTCAGCGACAGTCCTGGTCGTTGCCCTTCTTGGCGCGACGGCGTGTACGCCCGCCAAGTGGCGCGACGTTCAGAACCCGCACACTGGCGATGTCTTTGAGGAAAACAAAACCGGCGACCTCACCCCAGGGGCGATCAGCACAGGCATTGAAGCCTACGTCGTGCCGGATCGATTGCGTGGACGCGACAATCCCGAACAAAGCGGCGAAGAAGCCCAGTGCGTTTTGGAATCCAACGACAAAGTTCGCTTGGTCAGCACATCGCTCACTCCCGCGCGCGAGGATGAAGAAGGCTTGGTGCTGGTCGAAGTGATCGAGACCCAACAAGAAACTTGTCAGCGACGTCGCGTGTATGTGCCGATTCGCTATCTCGCCCATCAGCCCACCGCCAAGAGCGGCACGCAGCTCGCGGCCGATCGCTACTTCATGATTCAGAATCTCGCGACCGAGAAAGTGCGCGTCTATGCGCGTGCCGAGCGAAGAGGCGAAGCGCATCGCTTGGTGTTTGAAGCTGACATGATCGCCGGCGAAAATGATCCCGCGCGCACGCGACGAAGTGCGGTCGGCTCCTATCGAATCGAGTCGTGGCACAAGTTTTATGAGGACACACAGAGCTTGTTCACGCCTTGGTATGAGCCCGGTGCTCCCGCCCTACCACTCCCCGGCGCTTCGCTCGCAGAGTGGGCGAAGTCGGACTACTTGCCGATTCGCGACGGTCGTCGCACGGGTTTGCTCCGCGGCGCCTTCGGTTGGTACACCGCCAAGATCTCGCCCAACGCATTCGCACAGTGGACGCATGGCACTTTGGGATGGGGTCAGGATGGCGATCGATTCATCAAGATTTCGCGCGACGAATTGACGAATCACTATTCGGATCCGCGCTCGTTTGGTTGCACGCGGCTTGAGAACGCGGCGATCGCACTCACTCAAGACTTGATGCCGGTCGGTGCGCGTATCATCAAAATTTACGCGCGTGAAGAACTCGCCGACGGCGAGTTGAAACGCTACGCGGGCCAATCGCCGACTTCGTCGTGGGATTGGGTCTTAAGTCGTGACGGCTTCCGCTCGTCCAACCCCGCCTCGTCGGCTCTGTCCGCACAGACTTTGCGCGGCGTGAGAGAGGAAGATGTGCTGGAGCGAGGTCGCTATGTCATGGACACGCGTCCTGATGCCGTGCCGATCAGCGAAGGCCGCGCCGGAATCGATCAGACCGGAAACCTCTATGAGATTCCTGCCGAGGACTTCCGCGGCGTGTTTTTGGTCGATGAAGGTCGTTTGGTGAATTACGCGCATCCGCGCGAATTGCGTCGAGGCGGCCACAGCGATCAGATGTTGCCAAGCTTCATCAAAGCTCAGTGATTCAGGCGCGATCCACCCGGCGCGTCTTACTCGCGGCGACGCGAGCGACGTTTGTTGACCACATCATCCACGAAGCGCTCGGTGAAGCGCTTGTCCAGCTCTTCGCGGCTCATCGTGCCACCTTCGAGCTGGCGCGTGGGCTTACCATCTTCGCGGAACTGACGCTGTTTGATTTCGATCTTCACAAAGCCAGTCGCCGCGAGATTTTCGCCGCGGCCCCGACGATCCGGTCGATTGAGGGCCTCGCCTTGGATGCTGACCGAGGCGTGCTCGAATGAACCTTTGATTTGCAATTCCAAAACGGCCAAGCGTTCTTCCGCGACAGTGCGCGCGACGCGCGGATCGTCTTGATAGACGCCGTCGTTATAGACCACGGATGTGACTTTGACGTCGGAGTCTTGCAGACCTGTGGTGATGCCCTTCACGCGATCCATGGTCGCAACGAAGGTTGGCGCCGGCATCGTGGTTCCCGCCTTGAACAAATGGATGTCGGGAATTTCGAAAGTCACCGTGTCGGGTGTGACCTCGACATTTTGTGCGACGGCACCGAGCTGCGCGAGCAGGTGGGCTTGCACAACCTTTTTCATCCCCATGGCCATCACGTTCGGCGTGCGGTCCGCGGGATTGATGAAGGCTTGAAAGACTTTGAGCGGCTCGTTGATGAGATCGAGAAAGAGTTTCTCCAGGGTGAGTTCGGCCCCGAAGTTGTTGAACTCATATTCGATCACCGAAGGTGTTGAGAAGTAGTCCGAGATGGCTTTTTTGGTCTGCTCGCTTTGTGTCGCGAGCAGCCACATCACCAAGAAAAAGGCCATCATCGCCGTCATGAAGTCGGCGAAGGCGACCTTCCATGCACCACCGTGAGCGCCGCCGGCGACCACGTTGATTTTTTTGATGACGATCATCGCGCCTTTTTTCTCAGCCATTCCTCACCATTGGGGTCGCCCCCGGATCACGCGGCTTTTTTGCCGGCGGTTTTCACTTTCTCATCGAGCTCTTTGAAGGACGGACGGTCATGCGGAAGAATTGTTCGGCGTGCGAACTCCACGCACACCAAGGGCGGCGAACCGCGCTGAAGCGCGATGAGGGCCGCTTTGATGACTTCCATGTAGCGGCCTTCGGCCTCGATATCATGTCCCATCTTCGTTGCGGTTGGTCCGATGAATCCGTAACAGGCCAAGACCCCGAGGAAGGTACCGACGAGTGCGGCACCGATCGAGCGACCGATCACTTCAGTTCCTTGATCGAGAAGACCCATGGTGTGCACGACGCCCAAGACCGCGGCGACGATACCCAGACCCGGCAGCGCTTCCGCGACTTGTTGGACCGCGTGCTGCGCGCCATGCTCCTCGGTGTGTGCGGCTTTGATGTCACCGCTCAGCAGATCGTCGACATCGTATTGCGAAAGATCGGCCGACAACGTGATCTTCATGGTGTCGCAAAGAAAGTCGACAGCATGGTGGTTCTTCAAAAAGCTCTGATAGTTTTTGAAGATCTCCGACTTCTCTGGCTCTTCAATGTGACGTTCGACAGCTTGCGGACCGTCTTTGCGGAAGATTTGAAACAGCTGGAACATGAGCTGCAAAAGCTCGATGTATTCAGCTTTGCTCGGGTGTTTACCCATCCACGCCTTCATGCCGTGCGAGAAGGCCATCTTCAGTGTGGATGTCGGGTTGGCGATGATCATGCCACCCAAGGCCGCACCACCGATGATGATGTATTCCGTCGGCTGCCAAACGACGCCCAAATGGCCGCCGTGCATGGCAAAACCGCCGAACACACAAACGATGACGACGAGTGCACCAACAAATCCCATAGCTTCACCTCACTTGTCTTTTCGGCGAGAGCCTCTTCGGTATTGACGATGCGGGCTGCAAAGCCGGCCCAATCTGGTCCTCAGTCCAGCGACATGACAAAGCCAAGGCCGTGTGCGAAACTGCGAATCCATGAAGAACCGGACGCAAGTCGTGTTTCTGCACGGCCTCAACACTCACGGCGATGATCTGATGCGCACGGGCTCGCGCGTTTGGGGCCGAATGGATGAGTGGCTGATTCCGCCGCTGACAGCACGTGGCTTGGACGTGCTCAGTGTCAATGGCATTGGCTACGGCACTCCGGAGTCGCAAGCCGAAGTCGCCAAGCGAGAAATTTTGCGCGCGCTGCCTGAGCGAAGCGAGTTCGTTTTGCTGGGCAATTCATTGGGCGGACTGGTGGCGCGCGTGCTTCAACATGATGCTGAACTGAGATCACGCGTGCGTGGCGTGCTGACTTGGGGAACGCCTCATCACGGAGCGCCCGCAGCGACTCCGGCCGTCGAGTGGCCGTCTCGACATCCTTGGATCAACACGCTTTCGCGAGCCTTTGGCCAAGATCTCATCGCCAAGCGCGAGGCCTACGAACCTTACACTCCGGCATCGCTGCAAGACTTCAATGCGCGCTTTCCCGCCACCGGCCTTGAACACAGTTTTCTCTGCCTCGTTCCCGCGCGCGATGTTCTGGGAGTGTTTTGGCCCATCACAGGTTTGGTCCATGAAGATGGATTTACGGGAGCGATTCGCCGCTGGATCATCGACGATGACTTCGCGCCCAGCGACGGCTTCATTCCTCGCGCCAGTCAAGCCTTCGGCCAGATTCATGGCCCCTTCGCACTCGATCATTTTGTTCAGATCGGCATGATTCACCTCTACAAAAGCGCCGCGCGCCGAGCGAAAGCGCAGCGCGAGTTCGCGCGACTTTGCGATGAACTGGCCAAAGTGGCCAAGCTCTTGGCGAATTCCGCCGAACCGCATGGCCATGCGACGGTTGCAGCGTCAGGACAAGCTACTGGCTTGGCCTCGACAGACCCTGCTTCAAACTGAGACAGCATCGCGCAAAAACTTTGAGTTTCCGCTCACGTCAACTCGACTTCGGCTCGCTTTTTTCCGATAGAGAGCCGAGACTTCATCGAGGAGCTTCATCATGAATTATGGGCGTGATTATAGCCGGATCGTCCGCGCAAGCCGCGTTTGGACCACAACGATTTTGATGGCGATCATCGCGGCGGGCACGGCGCTTTCACCAATCTCGCAAGCTCAGCTCTTTTCACAAGTCGCACACGCCTCGGAAGATGCGGCGGAGAATTCACCGCCGGAGAATCCGCTCACCGCGACGGCCGAACTCACGCTGAAGTCGGAGAGCGATCGCACCGGACAGCTTCGGATCGAGATGAAGCTCGAGCCCAAGCACCGGGCTTATGTCGATAAATTCAAGCTGGTCGCCATCGATCCCACGGACCTGAAGATTGGCGCCTTCGACATTCAGCCGACGGTCAAATTCTACGATCAGTTTTCGAAGAAGGATAAGATCGGCGTCGAAGGCGCAGGCACCTTGGTCACCGACCTAGAGAATCTTCCGCGCGATGCCAAGCGACTCAAGCTCAAGTTCACTTATCAAGCTTGCACTGATGAGTATTGTCATTTCCCCAAGCACATTGAACTGTCACCGCGAATCCGAATCGGCGAGACCAAGTCCAGCGGCGAGGCGAAGGCCGAAAGCCAAAGCTCTGAGCCGGTGGCCTCGGCCAATGACGATGAATTTTCCAAAGCCTTGAGCGAGGGAATGTTTTCCGCGATTCTGTTCATGCTGATCGCCGGTTTCCTGACTTCACTCACCCCCTGCATCTATCCGATGATTCCCATCACACTGGCGATTCTTGGCGCGCGCACCAAGGGCCAGTCGAAGGTGAAGAGCTTTGCGCTTTCATTTATCTATGTGTTGGGCATCGCCACCACCTATTCGATTCTCGGCGTGATCGCCGCGCTTTCCGGCGAACTGTTTGGCTCCATGCTCGCGAATGTGTGGGTGGTCTCGGTGCTGGGTCTGTTGTTTATCGCCATGGGACTTTCCATGTACGGACTTTATGAGATTCAACCGCCGGCCTTCGTGCGCGACAAGCTCGGGCAAGGCGCCGGAGGCAAAGGCATCATTGCCAGTTATCTCACGGGACTTGCGGCCGGCATTGTGGCCTCGCCCTGCGTGGGACCTGTGCTGGTCAGCGTGCTGGCGCATATTGCGACAACGCAAAACGTGTGGCTGGGCCTTGTGCTGCTGTTCAGTTTTGCGATGGGCATGGGCGTGCTGTTTATCGTGCTCGGCACCTCGAGCAATCTGATCAGTAAAGTTCCAAAGGCCGGTCCGTGGATGGAAGTGGTCAAGTTCGTCTTCGGCACGACGATGGTGGCGATGGCGATCTACTACGTCATGCCGGTTTATCCAGACTGGTTGGTGCACGCACTCTCTGGCTTGGCCCTTGTGCTGATCAGCTCAGCTTACGGCGCCTTCGCCAACGCCGAATCCGGCGCCCAACAAGTCAAAAAAGGTGCCGCACTGGCGGGCTTCGTGGTCGGCGTCGTGCTGCTCACAAGTGCAGTGCTGGCTCGATCCGGCGTGATCCTCGTTGCGGGCGGAGGAGGCGGTGGCGGCGCGAGCCAACAGATCGCCAAACTCAATTGGCAAAAGTATTCGGACGAAGCCCTGCAAGCGGCTCTCAACGAAAAGCGACCCGTGATCATCGACTTTTGGGCCGAGTGGTGTGGTGCATGTCACGAGTTGGTGGAGAAGACTTTCACGGATCCGCGCGTGCGCGATATCACGCAAGGCTTTGCGCTCTTTAAAATCGACGCGACTTTGGCTGATGTGCCCGAAGTGGAAGCTCTCAAAAAACGCTATCGCGTGATGGGACTTCCTTGGCTGGTGTTTTACGACGCTCAAGGTGTGGAGCGCAAAGATCTCACCCTGACGGGATTTGAAGACGCCGATGCCTTTGTCGAGCGACTCCATAAAGCCAGCGCTTCAAAATGAGTCAGTGATTCGTCAGTGTCGCGGCCTCAGTTTCAATTGAATCGCGCGCGACGCTGTCGAACTTGTAACAGCTGAAGTCCTCGAAATCTCGACCTAAACTGACAGTGTTAAGTGGGGGTCACGAGAATGTTTCGTTCTCTTTTCTTAGCTCTGCAACAGCGACTTGCATCGCGGTTTGCGCCGTGGGCGGAGCGCGCTCTCGTCATGCTGAGATCCGCTTGGCACCGCCTGACCGCGCGGATCAAATCGGCGCTTGGCATTCGCGCTCAATTTCGCGTCCCCGCCCCTGCAGCCTGGCTTCTCGTTGGTGCCGCTTGCACCATCACGCTATTTCAAAACTGCTCGCCCGCTGTGCCCATGAACTCCGAAGAAGAAGCTTTCAATCAACGTATGTCACAGTACTCATCTGTAGGCGGCAGCGGCAGCGGCGGCACTTCACCGCTTTCGCCTGTCGGTAGCGGCGGCGGCGGAGTCTCGCCCACACAGCCCGGCACTGGCACAGGTGGCGGCGGCACGACGACTCCGGTTGGCGGAGGCGGCACTGGCGGCGTGACACCCATTGATCCTGGCACGGGAACGATCACTCCCATTGGCGGTGGAGGCAGCGGCGGCACAGGGACGAATCCGGGCGGAAGCACGGGTGGAAATACGAATCTCACGTGGGTGGCCCAGCCTGAAGATCGCACTTTGGAAGAAGGCGAAACTCTGACGATCGCCGCTTACGCATCCAAAGGTGCGGATGTCGTCACCTATCAGTGGTACAAAGATGGTGCCGCGATTCAGGGACAAACCGGCTACATTTATCGATCGTATATGACGACAACCTCGGCGTCGGGTCGCTATCACGCCGTGGCCTCGGCCGGTGGCCAAAGCATTCAGTCCATTCAAATTACCGTGCGAGTGAAGCCCGCCCGTAACGAGTGCAAAGCGGGACGTTATTCTCGAAGCTCGATTCCAGGTGGTGCGGCCGCACGCGAGTACCTGCACGAAAGCATTCAGCTTCCGTTTGCGCAGTACTATCCAATCAGCTTTCCGCTGCAACAAGACGCCTACATGGTCGAGGCCGCCGTGACAGATCCGGGCTTCATCAACGCCATCGTCCCCAATGCGGGCTACACTTGCCTATCGGCAAGGGGCCAATGGCAGTGTCGTAACGGTAAGTATGTCTTAGTCAGCGGCGTATGCACGCAGTACTACGACTCCGGCGGCGGCGCCTGACAAATACTCAAATGCGCCTGATCTCCCGGGCATCGACGCTGAAGTGCAGTCGCTGGCCGTCGCGCGCTTGCTGTGCGCGCGCTTAATGACCTTCGCTTCCCGATCTAGAGGCGCTTCAGTCGTGCCAATTCAGCGCGCGCATCTTCAAGCGCCGCATGTGCGGAGAGCAGAGCCTGCTCTTGATCACTCGTCAGCTTCTGCAAAGCCGCCAAGCGATTCTCGAAATTTCGCACCAAAATATTGTGGCGATCGAGCATCTCCTGAACCTTGGAGTCCTGAAGTTTGCGCTCATTCACCTTGCCAACAACTTGCGCGAATCGCTGAGACGTATCTTCCGTGAGACGAGAAATGCCGTCTTCCAGTCGCAAAAGTTGGTGACCGTAACGATCCAGTCGACCTTGTGTATCGCGCGAAAGTTCGTTGAAACGCGCCTGCAGTTGCTCGAGCCGACGGTCAAATTGCGCCGTCATCTGCCGCATCTGCGACATCTGCGCTTCCAGAACTTTCAGGTCGAGCGGCGGATAGGGCACAGGCCGCGAAGGCTGAGTGGATGGCTGCGGAGTTGGGGCGTAAGCGCCTGGCGCAAACCCCGCCGCTTCTCTTGAGGTCGCGGTGACTCGGGAGCCGGCATTCGGGGCCACATTGCCCGTCGATCCGGTCGGACTGAGGCTTGAGCTCAAGTTTTGGCCGGGGCCAAAAATCTGCGGGTCAAGTTCGCGGTTCACGGCTTCCTCCCTTGGAAGGCTTGGGCGCGAGATCGAGTTCACTGCGATCCCCACTGCACTTTGCATCTCGCACTTTCGGCTTCTCAGCGTCCCCTCGGAACCCCAATCGCCGCAATTGCTTGATCGAGTGCGTGAAGCCTCGCCAGCACCCCGCGCGTTCAACTCGCACCAATTGGCGTTGAATACGCAGGCTCAGCCTCACTCTAAAATCTCTGGACCAAAATTTCAAACCTTCCTAATGTCGAATGCATGGCCAGCGTAACCGCCCTTGCCAGTCATTTATTGAAGCTCGAGCCGGAAAAAGACGCCGCTCGCTTGGCCTTCTATCATTTCCTTAAGAACCTCTGTGATCCCGGCGAGGCGCTCACCTCCAGCGTTCTGGAGCGGTTTTTACGGCGAAGCTTGGCGCATGAGCATTGGGTCGAGCAGAAGCTCGCACTTTTTGGCGAGACCTCGGCCTGCTTGCAGCACTTTTCTCACGAGCATCAAGAGCCGCTACCGCTACCGCCTTTTGCTTCGCCCTTTGATTTGCAAGTCATTCGCGCCGAAAGCTTTCGCACCTTGGAGCGCGTGGTGGAAACTTGGGTATCGCAAAACACAGGGCCGACGGATCAAGTGCGCATGATTCCAGATCGCGAAGAGCGCCTGATCGTGTGCCGACTGTCGAGCGACCGCCGATTGACGGTGAATATCTTCGATCGCCAATGTGTGATTCGCGACGGCGGGCTGGAACCCTTGTGTGATGATCACGTGATTCACTACACGAGCGATTTGGCTGTCGATCCAACTCGAAGCAGTCAGATTGAGATCGCGCCCAAGACCATGGCAAGGTTTCGCGTCGATCCTTCGGGCGTTCGGGGCTTGGCTGTTCGTGGCTACATTTTCCAGCGCTTTCTGAACTTTGATGGCGGCGACTTCCATCGCCATCCCGCCCTCTTTTATCCTCTCAAGCGGGTCGAGCAGTTCTACGTGAATCGCGCCACTGACCCCATGTATGTCGAATTGACCGCCCTGCTCGAAAAGGCTGTCGATTTGATTTCCCAAGGCCACGCCGACGGTCCGCGCTTTGCCGAAGCGGCTTTGGATCGAGGCCGATTGGCTTATGAACAGGTGTTTATTGAGGATCGTTTGCTTCGCCTCTTGCTTGAGAACCTTGAGCGTGCGATGAAGCTCGAAGTTCGCACACCCGAGTCGCTGGGTTCGACGGGACTTTTGGGTTCCTTCGATGTCGAAGCTTCGGGCGGGCGGGCGGCCGAACCGAATAGCCGCGGCGAAATCGGACTGCCGCTGCACTTTGAGCCCACGTCTGGAGCACCGACGGAATCACTTCGCTCATCACGTGAAATGGCGAAAGCTGAATTGAGGAATCCGAAGAGTTCTTCGATTGCAGGATCGCCCGAGGCCCATGGAGTAGGCGCCAACCAAATTGACCCGAAAGCAGCCGGACTCAACCTCGGCGGGATCGAGATCGTCGGTCCAGATTTGCTGGAAATAGAAGCGAGAGAAACATGCGAAACCATCGTCCCCAAAAACCTTCCTCCGCACAGCCGCGCTCCGCGAGCCCACTGAAAACAACGAAACCCGCCAACAGCGACGAAGTTCGACTCAACAAGTTTCTAGCCGACTGTGGCGTCACCAGTCGCCGAGGCGCGGATGAGTTGATTCGCGAAGGTGCGGTCAGCATCAACGGCAAAAAGGTCTACGAATTGGGCGCGCGCGTGAATGTGAAAACAGATCGCGTGATGGTCAACGGCAAGCCCGTGCAAGTTGATTTCCGCAAAGTCTATATCGCGTTTCACAAACCCAAAGGTGTGCTCACCACCATGGAGGATCCGGAAGGTCGTCCCTGCATCGCAGATTACTTCAAACACATGGACGTGCGGATTTTTCCGATTGGACGCCTGGACTGGGACAGCGAAGGTTTGATTCTGCTCACCAATGACGGCGAGTTCGCCCAACGCGTGATGCACCCCAAGCACGAAGTGCTGAAGACTTATCATGTGAAGGTCAACGGGCATCCGAGCGAAGACCAACTGCAAAAACTTCGTCGCGGCGTCAGCATCAAAGACGGCGGCAAAGTGGCCGCGCGGCACCTAGAAAAGATCAAGATGGGCGATAGCGATTTGTACGACTGGCTTCGCATCAGTGTCGGCGAAGGCAAAAACCGCCAAGTGCGAAAAATGTTTGAGAAGATCGGCTTTGACGTTCTCAAACTTCAGCGCGTGGCGATCGGGCGGCTGAAACTGAGCGGCTTGCCGCGCGGCGAATGGGCCATGCTGGCGCCCGATGAAGTGGAGCGTATTTTTGCACCTCCGAGCGAAGAAGGTGGCGCACGACGCACGCGCGTGAAGTCGGTGAAGTCGCGAGCTCGCGATGAGTCGTCACAGCGCCAACAAAAGTCAGCCCGCGATCGCTCTCGCGGAAGCTTTGCGGCTCCCGCAGGCCGACGTGGCGGACGCCCGGCATCGGGTCGCCCGGCGGCGCCTGCTGGTCGTCGCGGAGCGGGCTCGCGCCGAGGTCCTCGCGCATGAAGCATCGCCCGCCGGAGTTCAAGCTCCTGGGGCATCCCGCCGAAAGGCGCACGCTCGGTCTTTTGACGC
>DDUL01000050.1 GCA_002344785.1 Bdellovibrionaceae bacterium UBA2339 | reverse complement strand
TCGGATCCAAGTCCGATCGCAGGCGCGGAAATAATGCCCACGCCAAGCAATCAACTCAGCTTGCGTGTGATCGGCGTTGGTCTGGCAGTGCGGGCATGTGGGACGCATAGGCGTGCCCCACCCTCCAAGCCCGAGGCCAAAGGCCCAGCGCGATGGCTTCACCCATCGCAGTCAACCCCATCCGCAATTCGGCCAAATCTGGTCGACTGGTAAGCTGCGAAGATAGATCTTCCATCCGTGCCAGCTCAATCTGCTGGCCCACAAAACGACAAAGCCCCGTGGCGATCACGCCGACGGGGCTCATAGCACCACAACCACTCAAGTGGGCCAGCTTACGAGGGAGCCGCAAATCCCACACAGCTTCCCCAGCCCCCCACCTTCACGCACTTGAATCGCGCCCTCGCATCCGCGCGCCGTGCAATGCTCACGTCCATAAAAGATAATGCGCAGGTGAAGTTGGTTCCATTCTTCAGGTGGAAATAGGGATTTCAGATCGCGTTCAGTTTGCAAAACGTTCTTTCCAGAGCTCAGGCCCCACCTCGCAGCAAGGCGATGAATGTGAGTGTCGACGGGAAAGCTCGGGATGCCGAATGCTTGAGCCATTACGACTTGTGCGGTCTTGTGGCCGACGCCTGGTAAGGACTCGAGTTTGTCGAGATCGGCGGGAACCTGACCGTCATAGGATTCAACGAGAATTTTGGATAGGTTGACGATGGCGCGCGATTTTTGTGGTCCAAGCCCACAAGGTCGAATGATGCTTTCGACCTTTGCGGGTGCAAGGCGCGACATTTTTTCGGGTGAGTCGGCGAGTTGCCAAAGTCGCGGCGTCACTTGGTTGACTCGAGCGTCGGTACATTGAGCGGAGAGTAGGACGGCGACGAGCAAGGTGTAGGCATCGCGATGCTGAAGCGGGATGGGTGTTGATGGATAGAGTTCAGCTAAGCGCTTGGCGATCCACGGGGCGACGACTTGGCGGTCAAGCGGCGGCGGTCGTGTTGGCTTATGCTGAGTTTTTCGTTTTTCGTTGCGACGAGCGCTGGGCTTCGGTCGCCGCAAAGGCTTCGTTTTAGCTTTAGGCCTCATGGCGATCACTTAGACTTAGGCGTGACTCGCGGTCAAGCGACGCGGCGAATGTCTTGTCCTCAGCACTGTGGCAGCGGGGCTGGGCCTATTGCGGGTTCAAATCACACGGCTTTACGTGGGATTTCGATTTTCCCAGATGGCGGCGGATCGTCATCATTGAGGAAGCTATCATCTGTGTGAATGAAGATCTCAGCCGTCGGCGTGTGGACGCGCTCGGGAGCGTTGAGCAACATGTTCTGAGCTTTGGTGAACGCATGCACGGCCGCGAGGACGACGTGATCAAAACTGGAGTGGCGGAGATCATTGGTGAGATGCTTCCAGCTGGCGAAGCTCAGCACGCGGTCAAAGGGGTTGAACTCGAAGTGTCCATGTTCACTTTGCGCATTGAGCTCGTTCAACATCGACCAAATCTGGCGATCTTGGAATCGCATTGAGTCGTTCATTTGGATGAGCGGAGCGGAGCAAGTGAACATGGGAATTTCTTCGGGGATCTTGCCGACGATTTGCAGATCGGCGCCGGGCATGGAGATCATCGCGGTTTGTGCGGAAACACGATTCACTTGGAATGAGAAATCGGTGGTCAAAATTTCGCAGACTTGGCCAAAGACTCGCTCCGTGCTGCCGTTGAACACACTGCTTGATTCGGTCGTATAGCGGACCGGCTGACGGCCAGGTTGTTCGTGTCGAGTGGCGTACAGTTCAAATGAGAATTGACCGGCGACGCTGCAGCCTGTGATTCGATCTTCGAGCGTTTGTGCATATCGAAGACAAGTCATCAGATCGATGGCCATGTTTTCGTCTTCATCACGCGAAGCCGCAGCTTGCGTGAGGTAAGTGGAGCGAAGGCGCAGAATGCGTTTTGAATCGCGGATCTCAGCGACGACGCTGACACCGCGAAGTCCGAGATTTTCATTTGCCGTCAATCTGAGGAGAGCGTCTTCATCAAGGCTCTGAAGGGCATTGGGGAATACTTCGATGCAGGTCTCGACAAGAATCTGGTGGGCGTTGTTTTCAGAGGGGCGCTGGGACACGCAAGCTGTCCAAGCGGGGACTCCTTGATTGCGAACTTCGATCACTGAGTTGGCGTGCGCCACATTCTGTGTTGCGGGAGTCTGAATGACTTGAATGACCAGATCGTCCGAGAACTGATCTTGAAGTGAGCGCGCTAAGCGCTTCAACATGTCGCCGCCGTCGGAAGCAAGTACTGAAGAATTGAGATCTTCAGCCTGAATGGAGTTCAGGCCGGTGGCCGACGAATCGACGGCCGAGCTCATAGCATCACCTTGAGGATCGGAGAGCTGACGTACCACGAGTATCCTTCCTTTTGGGGTCGCGTCGGTTGATGCGGGCGCAGCTGTGTCGCTTCAATCTCCGATCGCCCCTCATGCTGAGAGATGATCGTCAGAAGCGTCTCAGAGCCGCGCGGCTCAAGGTCGCCACGAGCCTCGACTTTCATCGAGTTCTTAATAATTCGGCAAAATCGCCGACTGACTTGACGGTTTGGCGAATCTTTCTCGTCTTGATTCGCTCTGAGGTCGAATCTTCACAAATTCATAAGGTCAGTGATTCAAATTGATACGAATTCCATCGAAAGGACTCGGGATCGTCGTCTCGCTCTGGCTCAATGTCGAGTCGTGAAACACCGATGAGAGTTTCGAGGGGCTTGAAGGCCTGGTCGACGGCCCCGCTGTCGATCTCCTCTATATATATGGATGAGGCGGAGTGATGACTCGAGATTTGTTCTCGCTGATCAAAACTGCGTGGTTGTTTTCGATCTGCTTCGTCAGTGGGGCTGCGCTTGCGCATGGCGATCATGCCACTTCCGGCGCAGCAAAGTCTTCCGCCGCTTTCGCGCGTCAGGTGGCGAGCGCTGACTCTGGCAAACTCGCAGCAGGAGGATCGGGCGCAGGTTTGGGGGATATTCGCACCGAGCTTCGCTTGGAGCATCAACTTCCGCCGTATTCGATTCATGAGCCAAGTGGGCAAGTCGGTGTCACGCGGGTGGATTTGTCCGTCATGGTGGGCGAACTCGCTGTTCCGCTTTTGACTCGGGCTTACAATTCACGAGCGCGCGTTGTGGGACTTATGGGAGTTGGGTGGTGTTCGAATCTTGAAACTTTGATTGCGTGGGATGATTCACAGCGCGAGCCGCAAGCCGTGAAGTTCATTCCGTGTGGACGAGGAGAAGCGCAGATCTTTACAAAGCTCAACGATCTGCGAGGCCGATATCGAGCTGAGGACGGTAGTTTGTTGTTGCGTGAGGCCGATGGGCGATGGCGGATGGATCGCTTTCCGTTTGAGCGCTTTTCGGCCAAGGGACGCTTGCTGCAGTTTGCGAGTGCTGACGGACAAGTTTGGCGAATTGAATATGATAAGTCAGGGGCGATTTCCGTACTCGATTCGGCTCGCTCAAAAGTCGTGATCGAGCGAACTCGAGAGAATCTACTCAAGAGCATTCGCATGGGTGCATCGCGTGTGGAGTACGATCTTGATCTCGCGAGCGGACAACTGAAGCAGGTGCGCCGTCTCACGAGCTTGCTGAGGGACTCTGAATCTTACAGCTACTCCAGTGAAGACTTGATGCGCAGTCTTTCGCGAGGCGGACGGGAGTGGAAGTTCTCCTACAACGAAAGACAGTGGGTGATGAGTGTTCAGGAGCCTCAGCAATGCGTGGTTGAGATTAAGTATCGACAAAGTGATCCCGGACTCGTGGCCCAATCGCATCGACATTGCGGTGGTCGTGAAATCGCATCGTCGGGATCGACGGTGCCGGGAGCTTCGTCGGAATTGGCATCGGAATCCGTCTTTGAATCCAGTAAAGCCGAGTTGGATCGGTTGCCCGCAGCAGGTGAGATTGAGATTCCCTGGGATCAAGATGGTCGGGAGCGCTTGCGATTGAGTTTGGATGCGTGGGGACGGCCGCTGGAGATGAGTGCATGGCAGGGTCAGGTGGTGAAGTTTCGCATTCGCGCTCGCCGAGATCCAAAGACCGGTGACTGGACAAAGCTTGAGACCGCACAGACGCAAGTCCGCTCGCAAGATCGCGATGCCAGCGGACTCAAGCCTCAGCAACGAATGATACTTGAAAATTGGGAGATGGGTCTTCTGCGACTTTACGAACATCGACGAGCCAGGAGGAAATCATGACGCTCAGTGAATTCCCTTGGAACTTTCGTCGATTCAGTCGAATCGTGAGAGGGTTTGTTGCCTTGGCAGCCTTCGCCTTCTCAAGCACAGCTTGGGCGAACAACGGTGGAGTTTGCGAGGCTGATCCGGCCGTGGCGGAACTTGTGCGCGCTTGTCAGGATCGCTTTCGGCGCGACGGTTGTGCGGAGTTGGCTCGCGAGGCCCCGGCGCGTGTGACCACGTGTTCGCCGGACGAAATGTCGCGATCTCGCGCGCAGAATGTGGGACAGCTGATCGGCGGATGTGGCGAAGGTGCGTGGCGGACTGTCGAAGAAACTGTACGACTCATTCCTGAACTTCCTGGGATGTTGGCTCGCGCACCCGGGGCGATCGCGGGCGCGGTGGAAAAAAATGCTGAATTCGTCAGACAGGCTCGACGAATTTGTGATGAACGATTGCCAAGAGAGGCCGAGAGCAGTCGCGAAGTCGAAGAGGGTTTGCGTTTCTTTGAAGGTCGCGCTCGGGACAGTGAGCGCCGCCGTTTAGTCCAGCAGTATGTCGGTCGGCGGATCGATCGATGTCGTGTGGATGAAGCGCACCGTTTGCGCGGACCGCTGATGGATTTACCGAAGAAGCTTGAGGAATTGGATCGCATGCGGCTTTGCTTTAAGCCAGAAGAGCAGGCCAATGTGGTCTGCGGAGCGATCACCGGAATTGTCGGTGGGGCCGGAGTGCAAGTCGCGGTTCGAGGTGCCGTTCGAGCCTTGGCGCGGCCGGGAGCGGTGTCGGCCCTTGGGGCTCGGGCCGATGAAACCTTGGCGCGACTTCGTGGAGACCGCGATGCGAGAGTGAAGGAGCGATTGTCGGTGGCGCACCAAGACGACATGATTCGCGCCATCGATTCGAATCCGGCTTTGCAAGAAGTCATTCGTCGAGCGGGAATTGATCGAGATGCTTTGCGTGCGGGAATTGTCGATAGTGACATGGGAAAGTTCGGCTCGCAGTTCTCGGGATTTCTGGCGCGATCGCCGGAAGGCGAAGCCGTATTTGATGCGCTTCGCTTGCAAGGACAGACGCCAGCTGCGCAGGCCATGCGTGAATTGATGGCGAGAAACGGCATGCAAGGTCGAGGACTTTTACCTCCCGGACTCTCCAATGATCAGATTCGCGCCGTATTCAATCAGCCTGGTGCAAACGGACTTCAGTATGGTGTGCTTCGCGGCTACTTGCATGAGCTGCCTGGCATGGCGCAAGCGATCGCCGATGTGAATGCAGGAAGAATCACAGCCGCGCAGTTTCAGCGGCGAATTGCCGCGAACATGTTTCACAACGGACCGAACGCGGGCTTCTGGCAAAATCTCAATGACATGTTTGTGCCGGGTGCTTTGAAGAACGGAACCAATCCCGACGCGCGCGACTTCTTCCGCGGCACGGTGTTTGAGCGCGATACAGTGGATGGTGTGACTCGCCCTCGTTATCCAGGGCCCATCAGCGCAGAGGGCGCACTGCATACCACCTTGGATCGACTCAGTCAGGCGACTCGAGGCGGCTATAACAAGATTCTTCACGAATTGGTGACGGTACCGGATGCGGCTTTGGCAACGACTCGAGTCGGAAGTCTTGGGCCTCCGCTCGGAGGCCTCAATGGTGTACGAAATCTCTTGGCGGGAAATCCCAACGGTCCTCCGGGTTTCCGATTAGGAAATACGGCGCAGACTCTTTCGCAGTTTGACGCTTTGGATGCGCATGTTCGACAGATGGCCAATCTCAACCCCGCGCAAAGAGACGCACTCCTCAGTGTGGTGCGTGACGGCCGCGGTCGCCTCGAGCGTCTGCAAGAGTTTATGAATCGAAATATGCGAATTGAAAACCAAGGTCCTGATGCGCAGAGAATTGTCTTTGAATACGATGGACCCAATGGTCGAGTTCGCCGCGAATTGACGAATGACTCGAATATGGCTGACGTGAGTTCGGCCATGGACGATTTTTTCCGGGCTGAAGAGCGACTCAATGGCGAACCCTTTGAATCTCTTCTTCGCGGGCCGCAAGTTCGAGCCGGTATGCCGCTTGTCGGTGCCGGTGTTGGCGCGAGTTTGGGAGTCGCGGTCAATTGTCCGATCAATCGAGCGCCACCGGCGCGCGGGGATCAGCGGCGAACGGAGCGGGAAGTTCAGACCACGCAATAAACTGGCTCACTTGAGTGGTTGTCGCGGGCAAGCGCGCTGCGCTTGCGTCAATCGAGAAGGGTCCAATGCTTGAGTCCAAGCTCCAGTATCGAGATTCGCACCCGTGAGGAGTATAGCGTCCGGATCCCGGCCTGGGGCCGTTCGACGTGTTCTGTTGGCTGGATGACTTTTCCACTCTCCAACTCCGCCAAGGAGGAGCAATGAGCACAACCACTCAAGTGTGCCAGCTGGCGTGGGCCCCCTGAGCATCTTTGACGATCTCAAGCTGATGCGAAATCAGCTGCTTGAGCTCGGCCACGTGCGAGATCACACCGATCAGGCGACCACCGGCTTGCAGCTCCATTAAAGTTTGGAGGGCTAGATCCAGAGATTCCGCATCGAGAGTTCCGAACCCTTCGTCAATGAAGAGGGCGTCGAGGGGACGTCCGCCAGCATCAGCCTGAACCACATCCGCCAAACCGAGTGCTAAGGCGAGAGCGGCCATGAAACTCTCGCCTCCAGAAAGCGTGAATGCCGGACGTTGTGTTCCAGTCGCGGCATCTTCGACGACGATGTCTAAGCCTTGCGCTTGTGCTTGATTGTGAGTGTGTGGTGGACGCAGAAGCTGAAACTGGCCTCGGCTCATTCGTCGAAGTCGAGTGTTGGCTTGGTGAAGCACTTCATCGAAGCGACTTTGAAGCACGAAGCGCGATAGCGGAATGCCAAGCGTGTTGGCTTGGCGATCACCGCTCACCAAATCGTGCAGGCCCTTGGCTCTCGCAAACTGTTGCTCGATGGCTTGCAGAGCCAGCTGCTGGCTCTGCAGAAGCTGGACGAGATCATTCAGCTGCGAAAGTCGGCTCTTTTTCTGCGCCATCTCGTCTTGCAGGAGCTTCAGGCTTCCGCGCGCGCTCTGGAGTGCGGTGGCGTAGGCTTGCAAATCGCTGCGCCGCTGAGGCAGCTCATCGAGCCTTCGCTCAAGACTTGCGGCGAGCTTTTGAAGTTGGCGATCGATCTGCTCAAGCTCGCTGGTGACTCGGGCGCGCTTTTGCACAAGTTCGTCGCGCTTTTGACGAAGCGATGCGGGTGGCGGTGCGGCTTCGGCTTTTGGCTTCCAAGTTCGCAAGAACTCTTCGCGCTGCGAGGCAGGAAGACCAAGTCCATTTAGATCTTCGTTGAGGCTGGTAAGTTCACTCGATTTGGAGGTGAGCCACTCGTTCAGACTCTTGAGCTCAGCACTCTTGGTCGCTACGGACTTTTCGAGTTCGCTGAAACTTTCTTGCTGCTGTTGCAGGAGTTTCCTGTGTGCGTCCACCTTTTCCTTAAGTGCTTTACCGGTGTTGATTAGGTTTTGGAGATCGCGACTCTCCGAGCCCCATTCTCTGATCTGTTGCGCGAGTTCTTCGCGGAGTTTCACGAGACGTTGATGTTGGACCTCGATTTGCGCACGCGTGTTCTGCGTGCGTGAACGAAGCTCGTCGCAAGCTTGACGAAGCTTGGCGAAGTTCGCTCGAGATGTCGCCATAAGCTGAGAGGTGAAATGGGTGAGTTGCGGATCGGACGCGTGAGGTGACGGGGAGGCATCAACGGTCGTTGATCTGGCATCGACGCGGGCCGCGTCGGCGCTGGGGTGTGATGCATTGAGCGCAGTTTGCAGCGTCCACCACTGATCGATCTCGTTGAGCTCGGCGTCGAGTGCGCCGCGAAGCTGTTGGAGCTTCTGGCTCTCCATTTTGATGGCGTTTGATGTTGGATCAGCGTCGGCTGGTTGGGACAATATGGGATTTCGAAGCTCCGTGAGGGCGTGGGGTGCCGCCGTGGCTTGCGTGGCGCTGAGGCGCGGATGTTCGACCGACCCGCAAACGGGGCAAGCTTCACCTGCGGCTAAAGATTGGGCCAGCCGCGCGGCCATTTCTCGGGCTTCGAGATTTCGCTGCTCCGCCAAGTGCGCAGCTAAATCACGATCAAGTTGTTGAGCACGTTCGCCGAGTTTGAGTCCAAGGCTCCGAAGCTGTGCCTCGCGGGTCGCTTGCAAAGACGCGAGTCGCGCTTCCTGATTGCGCAGAGAGGCTTCGGCCTCGGCGAGCTGCGACTCTTTCTGCTGCAATTCGAGTTGCTCCGCCTTCACTTGTTGCTCAAGTTGCAATTGGCGCTTGAGCTTTTCATGTTTGACCCGCAATTCGGTGATTCGCTCTTCGTCTTGGTGAATCGCATCACTTTGCGCCAGCAGTTCGCGCAATGCCTCGCCTTGCTGCGATTGCTTGAGGCGAAGTTGACTCAGGCCCGTGCTGAGATGATCCGTCTTTCGCCGGAGATCAAGACAGTCGCGATCGAGCTTCTGCCACTGCTCGACGATGCGGAGCTTGGGAAGAACTTCGCTCAACGCCTGAAGCTCTTCTTCAAGTTTTTGCAGTCGTTGAGTTTCAACTTCGATCTGCGGCAGTTGTTGGTTGAGTGCCTCGCGCCGTTCATGCGAATCGACCGCGTGTTCGGCGGCTTGTGCGCGCTGAGAGGCAAGATCCACATTGGTCTGCAGTTCAGCTTCTCGAGTCTGTGCAAGCTGCAGTTCTTCGCGAAGCTGTTGGATTTGTGGATCAAGTTCGTCGGCCTTTGTTAGGCCTGCGGCCTCGAGTCGGGCCATCAGCGTGCGGCCGAGTTGTTCGCGCTCTTGCTGGAGGGCTCGGACCTTACCCGCCAGGTGGTCTTGGAATTTCTTGAATCTCTCAGTTTGAAAGAGGCGCTCGAGAATTCGTTCGCGATCTGTTGAATTGGCATTGAGGAACTCGCGAAATCGCCCTTGAGGAAGGCAAATCACTTGGCGGAATTGCTTCTCGTCCATGCCGAGAAGTTCTTCAATTCGTTGATCAACAGCTTTGGCTTGTGAGGCCAGGCTTTGCCAATTTGTTGTGTCGCGTGCATCCGCAGACGTTGAAGACATCTCGCTTTGCCAGAGTTCGGCAGAAGTGCGGGCTTCGGTGAGGCCTTCGCCACGTTGTTTTTTTAGCAGCTGCGTGGGTGATCGGCGCACGCGATAGCGGCGCTGGCCCAAGCTGAATTCAAGTGTGGCCTCGGTCGGTCGATCTGCGGGAGCAAAGTCGCTGCGCAAGGTTTTGCCTTCGCGTTCTTCGCCGCTGGCGTGGCCAAACAGCGCAAAACAAATCCCATCGAGCAATGAGGTTTTACCCGCGCCAGTGCGACCTGAGATGAGAAACAGCCCGCCCTCAGCCAGATGCGAGAAGTCGATCACGACTTGTTCGGCATAGGGTCCGAATGCTTGTAAGGTG
>DDUL01000023.1 GCA_002344785.1 Bdellovibrionaceae bacterium UBA2339 | reverse complement strand
GGTAGCTCCTGTTGCGCCCGTGGCACCTGTAGCACCCGTCGGACCTGTCGCGCCGACCAAGCCTGAGTTCGGGCCAATCCAGTTTCCGTTCGCATCGATCACCGCCGTGCCATTCTTCGATGTCACGCGATTCGACGAATCGAACTTCACAAAATCACCCGCGTGATAACCATCCAGCGAGTGCGCCGAGTAGGCCTGGAACGCGAAGAACGTCGACACCACCGGAATTCGAGGCGACATCGTCTCAAACTCGATGCCGTTGTAGACTTCAATTTCGATTTCCGTGAGATAAGTCGAATCAAAGTTGTTAAAGAGGCGCGGATCAATGTGCAGATCACCGCCAGCCAATCCCGTCGTCGGATTCAGTCCCCCGCCACCTTGATCCGATGAACCCAAAGTCACAGCGAATCGACCGCGAGTCACCGTGACGCTTGTGTACTCGCCGTACCAAATTCTCGTGGAGTTTAAATAGATACCGAAACGCAAACGAACTGTGCCGTTGAGCGGATCGCCCGCCGAATTCGTCAGATAGCCAACATAAGACGCACGCATCGGCACATTGCTGGATCCCGTAGAGTGTGCCGAGGCCACAGACTGCGCAAACATCACGCACACCAACATCGCCACGAGCGCCGCGCGAACAACAAACGAATTCACCCACGAAGCCCTTGGGCCTCGCGAGCGAACTTCGCTTGTTGTTGTCGTCGTGCAAGTGCGATTCGTCATTGTGTGCTCACGCCTCCCGACAATCTAAATGATGTGCTGGTCACTGTGTTTCGCGACATCGTCGTGCCAGCGCCCGCGGACTGCAGGACGAAGTTTGTTCCGATTTGCGCTTCTTTGGTTTCAGCCGCCGTGCCGAGCTCTCCGAGCGACGCGGGCCCCAGATCCAACACGCCAGGCATATTGACGTCGATGCGACTTGTGCCGCCTGAGGCGCCACAACCCGTGCTCAACATTGCGATGAGAATTGGGACAAGAAGTGACCATCGAAGTGAGTGATCACTTCTCGTGTGGAGCCACAAACCTAAGATGTTGAAGTCACTTCCACTTTTCATATTCATGTGCGTCTCTTATCGGTACGTGCTGAATGAACGCCTTAGAAAATTTTAACCCAATCTTGGTAAATCAGGACTTTTATCCGGCCCAAATCAATTGAACCGCGCGAGCGCGCCTCAGTGCGAAGTCAACTCTCATCCTGAGACAAGATCTTCGGACTCCAAGCACTCTTCGAATCAACTCGTGTTTCAAAGTGAGACAACTGTGCGAGTAAGTGCGCTCGCGCAAAGTCCAGATTGTCGCGGAACTCCCAAGCCAAGTCTGAGTTGCAGCGTTAAGATCAAGTGAATCAGCCAACGAGTGAGACAACTTGAGACGTCCAAATTTGCATTGCCTGCAACGTAGGTTCAGCTCTTGCCGATCACGAAGCACTTCGCCGCGATTCGCGTCTCGGCAATTTACTTGCGCACTCTTCGTGGCGATCCTTGGCCTCGACTTAGCCATCACTTCCGGCACAAGTGCTGTGCTGACATCCACCGCACAAGCCGCCGTGCCACCCTCGCGAGTTGAACTCTACTCTCCGTTTGGACGACTTCGCACCAACGTGGGAGCGATCAACTTTCATTGGTCCATTCAGCCCGAGCCCGAAGCCAGCGTGTTCGCCATTCAACGAAAGAATCCCAACTCCGGTGAGCTTGAGCACTTTCTCAAACGAGATCTCGCGGGTTTGCAGTCCAATCTCGCCATCGACATCAAAGACTTCCCGATCGGCGACTATCAATGGTCGGTGTCATCGATTGATAGTCAAACTGGCGCGACGATCAGCACACAATCTGAGAGCTTCACCGTCGAGAGCATGAGCCCGAGTTATCCACGATCTCCGCGACTCGGAACAACTTTCGGTTTGATGCGCACCAAGATCATCAGCGAGAACCCCAACTTCAGCGCCGAAACCGCCGTGCAAGAAAGTATCGCCGGTGCACACATTGCCTATCCACTTTCCGATCAGTGGCGCTTGGGCGGCACACTTCGCGGCCGCGATCTGGTTTTGCGAGGCGAGCTGCTCAATTCCTTTGAAATTCAAGTTGAGGGAGTCCGCTGGTGGCCACAAGGCCAGCGACGCTGGGGCCTGGTCGGCCAAATCTACCGCTTCGACACCTTTGCCGTCGCGGCTCGCACGCCTTCGCAGATCACCACAGGGCGCGCCGAGTCCACGATGCTCAATGTCGGTGTGGATTACGAGCAAAGCTTCGCCAGCAGCATCACCTGGGGCGCGCGAGCGCTCTTCGGCACCGAAACTCTGCGCAACTTCAACCCGGCCAATTCATGGGCCGCGCTGCTTGAAGGTCGAGTCAGCTCATTACAATTTTGGCCCATTGAAGTCGGCGTGACAGCGACCTACACCATGGATCGGATCGCCGTCGGCAAGATTGGCGCGGTGAACGATATCGTGACTTCGCGAAGTGGCTTCGGCGCGCTCATCAATGTCCGCTACGTGTTTTCTGAACTCGTCTTTGACCAAAGCCCATCGTTGGCAAAATAATGCAGGAGAAGCGTATGAGATATTCGATTCGACGACTGATAACACTTCCCGTTCTCGCCATCGCGCTGATCAGTAGCTCCTGCACCAAAAAGTCCTCCGAGCCAAGCGCGGACGCGCTCGCCCAGCAAAACAAGGCGGAGTTTGAACGCCTCACGCAAGAGGGCTTGAGCGCGTTTCAACAAGGCGACTTACCCACCGCCGAGGCGAAGTTTCAAGCCGCGCTCAAACTTGATGAATCTTCAGCTGTCGCCTGGAACAACGTTTGTTCGATCCACAATGCGCGCCAACAGTGGCTACTGGGCGAAGCGACTTGTCGCAAAGCCACTGAGCTGAATCCTCAATTCGAGATGGCGAACAACAATCTGGTCTATGCTCGCGAGCAATACACAAAGTTCGAAGAAGCGGCGATGAAGCGATTCAACGCGCTGAAAAAATCCAAAGCTGACGACACCACCCGCCTCAACATCGGCCTGGAGTTCTACAAGCTCGGAGCCTACGAAAAGAGCGCGCAACTTTGGTCGCAAATCCCCGCGTCTTCCACGGAGTACGCGCGAGCTCAAAACAACGTTGCAACCAGTTACATTCAACTGAAGCGATTCGCCGATGCCGAGACCGCACTTCAAAATGCGCTGAAACTCGCACCCCAGGATGCGACCTTCCTCGCCAACAAAAAATGGCTAGATGAAGCTCGCGGCGCGAAGCCTTAAGCCGCCAAGTCCGCATCGAAGTCGGGGCGCGATCGATAAACGTCTTCGCTCAGCACTTTATCGAGCGGAATATCGATATAGAATTCCGTGCCTTCGCCGACGACGGAATTGAACCAAAGCCCGCCGCCCATCTGCTCCATGAGGCGACGGGAGATCGGCATGCCAAGGCCCGTGCCCTTGTGGTGCCGAGACACATTGCCCACGGTCTCAAACTCGTTGAACACCGAACTGGCTCGCTCCGGTGGAATCCCGTGGCCATTGTCTTTGACCGTGATCCTCGCCACTCGCTTTCCCTCGGGTGTGGTCTTCTCCTCGGCCCAAATTTTCACTTTGCCATCGCGACGGTTGTACTTGATGGCATTTGACACGCAGTTATTAACGACTTCTTTGAGACGAATGAGGTCCGCCCACACTTGCGGCGGGCATTGATCGACAGCAATTTCCAACTTCACTTGCGAAGCGTCGGCCATATGCTGGAAGCCACCGACCAGCTTTTCCAAGATGGGCTTCAGTTCGATCGACTCCACGTAAAAGTCCATCTTTCCGGCGCGAATCTTGGCGAAGTCGAGAATGTCATTCACCAATTCCATCAAGTGCCGAGCCTGCTCGCCAATCGTTTTGATGAACTCCTCTTTTTGCGCCTCGGACTCGTAGAGCTGCAATTCCAAAACTTCGGCGGTGGCGACAATGGCGCTCAAAGGTGTGCGCAATTCGTGCGTCGTCAGCGCGATGAATCTGTCTTTCGCCAAATCCAATTCGCGAAGTTGACGGTTCTGCTCGAGCAATTCGCCATAAGCTCGCTCGATCTCCGCTTGCTTGGACTGCACCTCGCGACTCAACTTCTTTTCGATCGTCACGTCTTGCAAACTCAGCAAGGTCAGTCCTCGATCGACGAGATTTTTGACGCCCAAACTTGCAATGAAGTGATGCCCGTTCTTTTTTCGCATCAAAAGCTCAGGCTGCCAGTTGTCTCTCGAAAGTAAGCTTGAATTGAAAAGCTCAAAGGTACCAGCTCGCGCGGGATCTGGCGTTAGATCAGCCAACGTCCATCCGCTTCGCTCAGCCGCCTCAAGGGCCTCCGCCGCACGCGCGTTCGCATAGACCACTTGATCGCCACGGCAGACTAAAATCGCCACAGCCGAGTGTTCAACGAACTCGCGAAAAAGCGCGTCTGGAAATTCAGACATGGGAGATCAACCTCCGGCAATGACTTTGAGGAAGCCTTCGGCATTGGCCAACTTCTCTTTGACCTTACCGATCAAATCGCGAAGTTTTTCAGGCTGCAGGCCCAATCGATCGACCACATCTTTCGGAAGACCCAAGACTTTGTTGTGACCTGAGTTTCCAAACTGTAAGGCGTGAACCAGCAGGTTCGACACATACACAATGTCGACCACCATATTCACTTCCGGCGAAAGGCCGCCGCGAAGATTCGCCTCGCGCTGGTGGTGATGAGCCACACAGGCCTGGATCAAGTACGGCAGGCGCCACTTGTTGGAAAGCTCCAAACCAATGGCTGTGTGCTTAGGCGCGCCCAAAGCTTCTTCAGCCTCATGCAAACTCAAATTGGAATTTCGAGCATGCGTGACCGTTTCAATGAACTGATCCTGAGCAACGATCAGGAGCGCGACTTTGCCCATATCGTGCACCAGACCGCAGGTGAAGAGATCCGAGGGCTGACGGTATTTCAATTCGCGCGCGACGATTTCCGAGGTCATCGCCACTGCCATCGAGTGCCGCCAGAAGGCCTGCACATCGAACTGCTGAGCCGCGCTGGCATCCAAAGCCTTCATGATCGAAGCGGAGAGAGCCAACTGATTGATGGTGTCGTAACCAATGTAAGCGATCGCTCGCTGAAGCGATGAGACTCCGCCGGGAATCGCGTAGTAAGCCGAGTTCGCCAGCTTCAACACTTTCGTGGTCATCGATTGGTCATTGGCCATAATGCGCTCAACGTCCGAGGTCGACGACATCGGGTCGTTGATCACCTTATTCAACTCGTACACCACCGTTGGAAGCGTCGGCAAATCGTCGAGCTTGCCGACGATCTCGTGCGCGGTGAGACGTGAGAATTTAGCTGCGGCACCCATCGATGAATTCCTATTCCGTACGTAAGAGCCCTGCAGGCAGCTCTGTCATTTCTCAAAGTTCCCTAGAAGCGTTAGCGAATCGGCCGGATCGGCCAACTCATCAACCCGCCAATTGCGGCAACTTTTTGTCGGGAAACATCTCCGCCAACTTGCTCGCCACTCGCTTGTAGGTGACGGGCTTCAAAATGTAGCCATTCACTCGCAAGTTTTTCGCTTCGAAAATGTAGTCTTTCTCGGAAACTGCCGTCACAAACACAAACGGCAAGTTTGCATATTGCGAATCCGCCCGAGTCCGTCGGAGCAGTTCCATCCCATCCATATTCGGCATCATCATGTCCGAGATCACGGCGATGACTTTCTTATCGCGATTTTTCTCCATCGCCTGCCAAGCCAAAGCGCCGTCTTCGCATTCCAAAACTTTGAAGCCGAGCTTTTTTAGCAGCAGCACCAAAATCGTACGATTTGGGGCCGAGTCTTCCGCCACGACAATGTACTCATCAAACTCAACAGGTGATGACATATCGATATCTCCTCGCCTCATGCTTTTCGGCCCCCTGAAGAGGGATATTGAGCTGAATTCGCTTAAAATCGCGATCTTCACCAAGTCTTGAGACCAGGGCTCGACAATCCAGACCTTCGTCAATTGATGAGAAGCGTCGAATTGCCGATAACAAGTCGATGAAGTCTCATTCCGATGCAGCTCAAAACGAGGCAGTGCCCGCCAACAGCGAAGGCACCGCCGACCCAACGACTTCGGCACAAAGTTCGTCGAAGCATGATCTCGTCCCGCCGCCGGTTGATCAGAAAGTTCCTGACGACGTCGACGCCTTCGATGTGACGATCACCGCCATCGTCGGGCCATCCGAAGTTTCACAAGCGGCCACTCCAGACGTCGAAGCCAATCCACAGGACGAAACCAATTTCTCGCCGGTCATCACGCAAGAGATCGAAGTGCAAGTTGCTTCGATCGTGGAGCAAAAGCTTACCGACGATCCTGCTGCCATCCAGTCAACGACCATCGAGTCAGCGCCCCACTTATCTCCGGAAAATCCGGATGCGAAACTGGATGCAAATCTCGATTTGAATTTGGCCTCGCAAATCACCGAGGCTCACGAAGTCACGCCACTTCCCATAGCTTCAGAATCAGCAGCTTCGGAGTCACCAGATCCGAATTTAGAGCGAGCCACCTCGGCAACGACCGAACCCACAACCAGCACGCCAGTTCCGCAGACCACAGGCCACGCGCTGCCCACGCTTCCCCAGCAAGCCATCAGCTTCCCTCTTCCCGACGCGAAAATCTTCACCAAATCCGCGAACTCCGCAGAGCCCGTATCATCTCCGGATTCCGCTTCGCCATCGACACCAACAACCACAGGCGTAGCCCCGGCGGCGGACGCGCTCTCCGCTAGCTCACGTTCATCAGCACCCGCCGCGCCCCCCAGCGCACCTCCGCGATCCAAAAGTGCTCGCCTTGCCTTTGCCATCATGGCGACGGCCATGAGTCTTTTGATGGCTTCCCAACTCCTGGATCCCAACTGGTCACCTCAACAACTGCTCCCTGTGCCTCCACAATCCTCCGAGATCTCCGAGCGCGAGCCCACAGTCTTTGATTGGATCTGCCAGCGCGTGCCCATCGACGCCCAAGGTGTCGATCAGCGCAGTCAGCAGTTTGTGAGCTTTCAGAAATCCGAATCGACCGAATGGCAAGATGTGCAATGGAAGCCGCTCGTCAAGAGCGCAACTCCAGACAAAAGCGCACCACACGACACGGCCGATCACGAGACTGCCGCCGAAGCTGAGTCGCCTTCGACGTCCACTTCCACAACTGAACAATCCGAACAAGCTGAATTCAAGGCTCAGGCCGGTGACCGCGTGCAGATCGGTCTTGCCGAGTGCGAAGTGATCACCTACGGCTCACGAGCCAAAGTTCGCCCGCAACAGCTCGTTCAACTTCCGCAAATCAATAGCCCTGCGATCCAAGCGCGCTTCTTTGCCTCACTTCTCAATCCCGCCGCCGTCGAGACGAAACTCGCCTCCGACCCAAACTCGACCACTGAAAACGCGACTGAAACCAGCTCGACCAACACCGCCCCCACAGCGATTGATGATGCTGATATCGCCCACCCTCTGGCGCTTTCACTTCCCTTTGTCGGCATCGCGCGAAAGGCCCACGACGCCTCGCGAGTGATCGAAGATCAATTGATACTCACCGAGCAGGATCTCGATCTTCGCTATGAACCCAGCTTTGACACTGAAAATGGCGAGCAGGCGGCGCCCAGCCTGAGTCTCACACGCTACCGCTTCGAGTGGTCGCAGACGCCTGAGTTTTTCGAAGGCGAAGCGCGGCGGATCGAGCCCACCAGCGACGGGCGTTTCGCTCCACCCTCTCTGCCTGTTGGAGATAGCTTTGTTCGCGTCGTCGATTTGCTTTCTCAAGCCACTGGGCCCATCACGCACTTGCGAGTGCTCGACTTGCCACTTCGCTTTGAGAGCTCGCAGGATGCCGACCTTGACGGCCGACCCGCGCGAAAACTGCGATGGAAAGCCCATCCTCTAGCCTCTGGATATGAACTTAGGATTTTCGCTAAGCGGGGGCTGGCGGCAGACCCCAACGCACCTACCGAAGACAACGAGCGCATTCTACACGTGGATGAAACCGAGCGCATCATCGCGCCACTTCAGACCACAAGCTTCTTCTGGACGGTTCAAGCCATTGATGAACAGGGCTTACCGATCACCACGCTCACCACGCCTCGCCTCGAGAATGTTTCACCTCGCTTCATCATTGGTGATGATGGCAATCGAGGCCACCGGCCCCAAGATGTGGATCCACGCGGTTTGAAAATCTCAAAAGCTCAAAATGGAAAGCTCGGCATAGACGAAAGCGCGTCTTCGCGATTTGAGCCGCTCACGCCACTTGATGGAGAAGTGATCGTCGCAGGAACTCGCGATACGGAATATGGGCAACTCACATGGGGCCACGCCCATAGTGAATCGAGATCCCCCGCCGCCCAAGGTCCTTCAACCCACAACTCCAAACGAGGCGCTTCGCAATTTGAATTGCAGTTGGCGACAGATGCGGACTTCGTGAACGTGCTCTTCACCAAAAAAGTCACTCGCGCTGCCTTCAAACTCAAAGGCGATTTGCCGGAAGGAAGTCTATTTTTCCGCGTCCGGCAATTACCTAAAGGTGAGTGGAGTTCGGTGCGAAAATTTCAACTCGTCTACGAGTGATCTCCGAAAAGTGGCCTCGGCAAAAAACCTAGCGCGCCATCGCCGGCATGAAGATCGCCTGGCACATCAGTCCCGACGAGGGCACAGCCGCAAAGCGCCGATCCGCTTCGAGCAGTGGCTCTGAACTTAAAGGCTCAACCCCTGTCGCCGTCACACGCGTCGCTTGCTGGCGAACCTCTGGTGCTTCACCACCTTCGCCTGGCACGCCAGAACGAGGTTCGCTCCCGACACCTGCGCCACCACGAACAATCTCAAGCGACGCTCGTCCTCTTTGTGCAGCCTCAGCACGATCACGCGCAACCGTGTGCGCCGCACGCTCGCTGGGCGTCATGGCTCGCTCGGCAAGTTCCAATCTTCGCTGCGCTTCTTGAAGGTCAACCGACGCATTCGCCGCCACGCCATTCGCAGCCCTTCCGCTCGCCGATCGCACGCCTCGAATCCAACTGAACAGACTCGAATGCATGCGGAAAAAACCTTTGTCACGAAGGCTCATCGTCACCAGCAACACTGGGCTGTGCGTGATTCGATTCTCGTAAACAAAACCCGCACTCAGAAACGAGGGAAAGCCAATCGAAGAGTCCGCAATACCCGTCGCAAAAATGTGGTGACGATTCGATTCCGTCTTGCCGATGGGCGCTGGCGGATAGAATCCCACACCCGTCCAACGCTCCGCCGGCGAACTCAAGACTTCGCGGCTTTGTGCATAGGCAAAGAGCTTCGTCTGCACGGCCGCTGTCGCCACCGGCGTGTAGGCTCGCTGAAAGGCTTCGGTCTCACGGAAGAGTTCGACAACAAGTCGCTTGTTCTTTGAATCCACGCCAATACCCAAACCCACCATCAGCGCGCCGCCTCGACCCAAAGTTCCAACTCCCGATTCGAGCTGCAAGCCCACCGAGGCCTGAATGCCAAACTCGTGCGATTGACTCACAACTGTCGCGCGATCTTTCAATGTTTGATCAAGCGCCACCAAAACTTGATTGATCCGCAAAGCGCCCAGCTGTCGCAAGCGATCAGCGGCCACGCGATCATTTGCGTTTTGCAACACCAGCTGAAATTCCGGATACACAGGTCCTCGCGCCTCGACCCGAGGCAAGCTCTGTCGCGACATGATGGCTTGCATGAAGGCGATCGGGTGCGTGAGATGATGCCAGCCTGTTCGCAGACTTTCGCGTCGATCAATGAAGCCGCGAACTCGCTCGCGCGTGACGACGAAAGCGCCGAAGCCGAGGTTGCCCCAACTCATCAGCCTCGCCATCGAGCGCAAGATAAAGGCCCGGGTTTGCTCGAAGCCGACCATGCGCCCCATCTGCAGCTGCCGATAGGCCTCGCGCTGCTCATCCGTCTGCGGTCCGTAGGGAACCGTGAATCGATTGCGGCCAATTTCAATGACGTTCACTTCACTGCCATCCGCCATGCGCTCGCGCGGCAGCGGCTCTTCGCGCATCGGTCGAATTTGCGCGTCGTAACGATCATCTACAAGTTCGAGCAGGCGCACATCGTTGGGATTGAATCCGGACTGAGTTTGCAGTCGGCGCCAAGCTTCAAAACTTGGCGCGCGCTGAGAAATGATCTCTTCGCTGGCGTAGCGCGCGGCCTCGCCCACAGGTCGGCTCTCGCCAGGTGACAGCTCTTCCGCCCCACTCGGAGACGAAAACTGCAAGACGCTCAAAATCGCCAGAACTTGAACTAAGCTGAACTTCAACATGCTTGGCCCTGCCTCACAACATACTCAATGCCGACTCTACAATGGCGTTCACCGATCGAACCTCACCCCAGCCTTCCCATTTGGGCCAACTTGAGTGGGCAACCTCGAGAAGGCAATTTCGAGGCCCAAGGCCACCCGCCGCGAGACGATGCGCGAGACCATGCGCGAAAATTGACACTCTCAATACCCGCCCCTCACCAATTTGCAAATTCGCAAGTTGCGACGAACATCCCATCTGGGTTTCACAACCCGACCCACTGAAGCCAAATTCAAGATATGCTTTGCCGCGCACCCCATTGCCTCAAAACTCAAACTCATTTGCGCCTCAATTGCGGCATTTGCTGAAAGGCTGAACTGCAAGTCGACCAACAGGGCGGCCGATCTGGCGGCCAACAAGTCGATCCGTGGATCGATGGGCCGGGACATGACCGAACATGGACGATGCGGTCTTTACATATTTGCCAGCAAAGTTTGGCACTTGTTAAAGTCCCTCCATGGCAACGGGCGACAGCTTAGTTTGGGTATATCTCATCGCGCTTGCGCTCATTGCGGGTCTCGTCGACTCACTGGCTGGCGGCGGCGGCCTGATCACTGTGCCCGGATTTTTCATCTTGATGGGCCCAGGACCTGAAGCCATCGGCACCAACAAGATCCTCGCCGTCACCGCCTCGGGTGCCGCACTGTTGGCCTACTGGAAAAATGCGCAGATCGAGACTCGACTCATCGGCATCGCACTTTTGGCAACCGGATTTGGCGCATTTTCTGGCGCACGCGTAGCTCCGCATCTCCCCAACGAATTCTTCCGCTGGCTGGTGATCGCGCTTGCGCCCGCCATGATGTGGTTGGTGCTCAACAAAGATGTTTGGCAATCACGTTGGGTGGACTCAGGCCCCAAGCCTTCGTCGAGCACCACGCTTTGGCGAGCTGGCGTCGGCGTTTTTCTCGCCGGATTTTACGACGGACTTGCCGGACCCGGCGGCGGCACCTTGATGTTCCTGGCTCTCTACTTTTTAGGTCGCACGCCCTTGCCGCTGGCGATCGGCACATCCAAGCTCGCCAATCTCGCTTCTGCACTCGTGAGTCTTGCGACCTACGAGGCCCAGGGGCTTGTGCGTTGGGAGATCGGCTGGCTGGGCGCGCTGCCGATTGGCGCAGGCGCATTCATCGGCGCAAGCTGGATTGCAAGACTTGGCCGAGGCCAACGGCCCGAGGCCTCCGCGCGACTGCAAAAGCTCGCACGTCAGGCGCTCTTCATCATTGCCGGATTGATGCTACTGAGATTGGCGATTGATTTGGGCGAACAAGCTTTGCCGATTTTCACGGATCGCGATTGAGAATCTCTCGACCTGCCGGTGAGTCGCAGTCTGCTAGGCGCTGCAAGCGCGCATTGAAGTAAGTGCCAGCCTTTTCAATCTCCCACGGCGGATAGGGATGGAATTTCGCTTCCACACATTGTCCCTTTTGCGCGACCGCCCACTGGCGATCTTCAGATGAGGCCGTCAGCATCTCTCCGCTCTCAGTTCGAATCGCGACAGCGAAGGAATAGACGTTCTTGTCTTCAAGTGTGCGTGCGCTTCCGAGCACAGCTGTGACCTCGGTCACTCGCTCGACACTTTCAATCACGCCGATCACGCTACGGCGAAAGAGCACCGACCAGAAATTGAACATCACCAATCCCATCGCGATCAGCAAAACCAAAGCTGTCAGAGCCAAAAACAAGGATTTCAGTCGACGCATGTTCACTCCCTCTATGTCTCGCCAGAAAATTCAACGTGCCGAGTCCACGGAATCAAACTCGCAGCATCCCAACTGCGCGTGCTGCAACTGCATGTTGAGCCGATGTGCACGAATCAACATCAGTCCACCCGCCAAGGTCGGCAAACTCAGCAATAAGTGCAAGATTTGATGTTGCAAGAGTTGATGTTGCAGAGGTGTCGAGGTCGTCGCAACGGGTTGGGCGCTGGAGACTTCGTGCACATGCCCGTGCGGGCCATGCGCCTCGAAGGCAGGCGAAGCGATCCCCCACATGGCCGAGCCTTGATCCGCACCCAAAATCCAAAGTTCCAGCCCCACACCCAAAACTAAGCCGAAAAGACCAAATCCCGCCCAGTACCAGATCCGCCGATCGCGATGACGCTTCCAGCCCGGCCAGAAGGCAAAGAGTCCAACCGTCGGCACAATCACCAAGAGTGCGAGATGAACCCAAGGACTTTCCCAAACTGACATTTTCGCCGAGTGTCCCCAACTGAACTGGGCGACGAGCATGCCCATCGTCCAGATCAAGGGTGCCAAACAATGCAGCAAACAAAGGATGGATAGCCCCATCCCCAATTGATCGCGAAACACCAGACGCTTGTACCAAGGGCCTGTGTGATAGGGAGCCGGCGGCACCGCGAACGCCCCCGAATCGCCCAAACCACCTGCCGACGACGAGTCCACGGGGGCAAACGACCACTTCGACGGAGGTGATTGCTCCAAAGCCTTGAGGGGCTTGGAGCGCGGGCGAAGTGGAGGGCGCAATCGCTGAGGCATGCGCCTTTATTGCTGAGCGTCGCCTAAATGTCACGCCTGAGCCTCGTCCTTCGCGACTTGCTGAACCTCGGTCGCTCGCGATCGGCGCCGATTCGACAGGCCGAGCAGAGTTTGCAAGGCCTCGGCATTTGATGTCCAATAGGAAGCATGCTCAGGTCCACCCTCAGTTCACTGAATTTCGCTATCATCTGCACGATGAGCTTGGCGTCGGCACTGTCGCTCTCAGCTTATGCCGAGACCACAGGTCCTACATCGTCAGCGCCCGCAGCCGCAGTGGAGAGCGTGCGAACTCTCGACGGCCCGACCGCAGCCGACATGGAAATCTGTCGTGACCTGGTTGAGCGCACATCGCGCCCTGAAGCGCTCGAGCGACTCAAGACTTTTTGTGATCGCGCACGCCTCTTGGTCGGTTGCGCCAGCCACGAAGGCCGACCCATCTTTCACGTCGAACACATCGCGCCGGATTCCAACTCTCCGCTTCGCGGCAAGCGAATCCTCACGCTCGGCCTCATTCACGGCGACGAGCCACTGTCCGGCGAGATGACATTGTCGTGGGCCGAGCGCCTGCGCGGCATTCCTCACAGATCCAGCTGGCGAGTGGTGCCGATGCTCAATCCCGATGGTTTGATTCGAAAAACCCGCATGAACGCCCGCGGTGTTGACCTGAATCGGAATTTTCCAACTCGCGATTGGAACGACCAAGCCATCAAGTACTGGGAAACTTCATCCAAGCGCGATCCGCGACGAAATCCAGGCGAAAGCCCCGCCAGCGAAGTTGAAACTCGCTGCGCGATCGCTCACATCAAAAGCTTCAAGCCCGACATCATCATCTCCAATCACACGCCCTACGCCGTGATCGACTTCGACGGCCCGAAGATGAATTTCCCGCGCTACCGCGATTTACCTTGGCGAGCCCTTGGGAACTTTCCCGGCAGCCTCGGCCGCTACATGTGGAAAGACCATCAAGTGCCGGTCGTGACAGTTGAGTTGGGGCATGTGCTCCCCGACACTGAGGCGCTACAAGATTTGCTCGGCACCTTTTCCATCGAGGCCGCCAAGCGCGCCGGCACCAAGCAACCGGATCTCTTCGACCTCTTGTGAATGTACCTCGTTGGCCTTCTCTCACTTTGATCTTTGGATGGCGGTCCAATCCGGAGTCGCGCCGCGCTCACGAGCGCTTCTTTGAACGCATTCTCGAATACGAATCGCAAACGTCCACCACCGCCACACTCATCGACGATGGGCATGGCGATCTCTTGGATCTTATCGAACAATGTCATCGCGAAAACGAACCTCAGCAAATCCTCATCGATGTCTCGCCCGTGATGGAGCCCGGCGCGCTGACCGAATTCATCTTCGAAGCGCACGAGCACGATGATCTGCATTACCCCATCCAAAATGTGGTGACCTGGATCGATGGACCGCGCTTTTTCCCACAGCTTCAGTCTGGCGAACGACTTCGCGATCTGGGGCTTGCGTATGATGAATTCGACGATCGATCCGTCAGCGATCTTCTCTTGGAACAAATCGAGTCCGCCGATTTGCTTTACGTGCAGACGGAAGGCATGTCGATCGATGAGCTCACGCGCCTGCGAGAATTCCTCGACTGGATCAATCCGCGCGCCCTGCAAATCGAAGACACAGAGCCCAAGTCCAAGGATCTCCAAACCGATCAACTCTTTGGCCCACAAGGCTGGCGCGCGGCCCGCGAAACGCTCACCTATGACGACTACGAAAATCACAGCAACACAGGCTGGATGATGCTTTTGGCTGGTGATCATCCGCGAATCGCCAATCGCTTGCAGCCGACCACCTCAGGTCGCTTTCACAGCTTGAACTTTCGCGCGCGCCGACCTTTTCATCCCGATCGCTTCAAAGAACTTGGCCGCAAACTCTTTGAGCTGGGCATGTGGCGAGCCAAAGGCTGGGTGTGGATCGCAACTCGACATGGTGAAGCCGGATTGTGGTCAATGGCCGGAGCCACGGATCTATTGATGAACTCTGGAGCTTGGCTGGCGTCCACGCCACTTCGTCATTGGCCCTCGGATCCAGAAATCCGCGACGAAATTCTCTCGGATTGGGAAGAACCTTATGGCGATCGTCGCCAGGACATCGCACTGATCGGCGAAGCCTTCAACGAAATGGAAGTTCGACGCCTTCTCAAAAATGCCTTGGTCACGGAAGAGGAATTTCTATTGGGTCCCGAGGCCTGGCAGCGCTGGCCCGATCAACTGCGCGATTGGAGTCGCGATTTGGATGAGGACGAGCAAGAGTCCAATGACCTGCACTAACGCCCTAGACTAATTCCCTAGACTAATGCCCTACGCTCCTGGCGGCGCGCACTCGGCCGCCACTATCGCCGACGAGAGTGGCGCAATTCAGATTAAACGATTGCAAATTAGCGCGACAAAATCGCCGCTTCCGCTCCAACAAGATCCTTAGCCTTCGACTTAAACGACTCAGCTTCAGATTTCGAAGGTGTTGGCTCAAAGCGCACGACATACAACTCCACACCCGACGGCGTGGTCGAAGTTTTCATCGCCACCGGCAGGCCCTCGGCTTTGATCTTCGCGAGCACCTGATCCGCATTTTCCTTCATTTTGTAGCTACCGACTTGAACAATGTACGCCACTTCACCGCGGTCAGCTTTGGTCGCAGCCGCCGGAGCACGCTGGTCGGCTTTACCCTTTCGCACGGATGCCGATTTTGAAGTCGCCGATCGCGGCGCTCCCTTCGACCCGCTCGCTTTTCCCGTAAGGCCTGAGCCCTTGCCCTGCATCGCTGCCAATTCAGCTTCCGCCGCTTCGGCCTCGGCCGCAGCTTCCATCATTCGAGAGTCTGTGCTCGGACTTTTTGACGGCGAACAACCCGTCACCGAGATGCTCAAAAGAAGTGTCGCACCTGCGATCCAATGTCCGACATGGAAGGGACCTTTGGTGGATTCGGTAGTTTGATGTCGCATCATGCTTCCTCCTCAGGAGATCTCAATTGCTCGACCTCGACTCTCGTTGCCTCTTCAAGAAGCTTCGAGCAACCGACACTTCTGCCAACAGCAGCGCCGATTCGTACTTCAATGTTATCGGTAGAATTCGGCGGCAATTGAGTCCTGGCGCTGCGATTTCACTGGAATTTTCGCTAAATCGGAGACGGAGTCGGCAGCGCGGATCTCGTCGCGATCCACGCGATGTTCAGCTCAAGCTGGTTTCACCGAGTGAGCGTGAAAACAAAAAATGCCCAAAGATTTCAAGATCATTTGTCGCATTTTACTCACTCGAAAATCGCCACAAGAACGTGGTCCACCTGGACCCGCCTCATCAAGCACAATGAAGTGGCCCAAATTAATACAGCCAGCCTTTAGCCCCGCCCCACTCTGAGAATCTGCGCCTTCCAACCAAAAAAAGTACCGAATAATCCGGCTTCCCATCTCAGTTTACCGCCTCAAAATTCCGTTAAGACCAAGGAGAAGAGGTGGAATTCTTTGAAGTTTCGAGTTCGCCCTGAAAAACCCGAAGCCGCGCCGCCCGGCGAGCCGAACGCATCGGCCGCCGCTGCTGGCGATGCGGGCACAAGCACACCGAGCGCACCGCCCGGTGACGGCACTGTTGCGCCCAAGGCTTCACCACTTGCTGGTGGTGGTTTGGCAGGTGCGCAGCCTCGGGATGGCTCTGGCATCAGCCGCATCATGGACAAGTCGCAGATTCGTCCGATGAATCGCACTTACATTTCCAACTCGAATGTTTCCGTCGTGAATGCGGCCCGACGACAAAAGCGCGCCAACCTCGTGCGCGGATTGCTCGTCGCCTTGGCGCTGCCGTTGACGGCGGCCTCGATGTACGTGTTTCTTGCCCATCAAGGAGACTTCCGAAGCTTCACCACTGAGACGGCTCCGTTGCCGACGGCGATCACACCTTCGCCTCGTCAACCCGCGGGCACAGAGGTCACGCCCGAAGTTCCCGTCGCCAACTTGCAACCGGCATTGGGTCTGTATCGCGGCACGAATAC
The DNA here is from genome assembly GCA_002344785.1 of Bdellovibrionaceae bacterium UBA2339. Classification (GTDB taxonomy): domain Bacteria; phylum Bdellovibrionota; class Bdellovibrionia; order Bdellovibrionales; family JAMPXM01; genus UBA2339. The sequence continues at coordinate 45,423 of DDUL01000023.1, read as the reverse complement.
AATTCCGACTCCTGCGCAAACAAATCCCGATGAATTCGGCTCAGATACTCCGACCCTCACCGAATCCGCACGTGTGATCGAGCTGGATTGGCTGGGTCGCAATGCCAATGGCCCTTACTTCTTGGACGCCGACGGAAACATCGTGTTCACAAAAGCCCAGCAAGAAGAGCGTTGGAAGTCCCTGGCCGAGGCCGCTGAGCTTCCTCCGCAAGTCGATAGTCTCAAGAGCATTCAGATCCCCCACCCGCTGGGACATCGCCCGGGACGCGAAGCCTTCATCGCCGATGAAACTTTCCGTCTGGCGATTCGGCGAATGAACAGCAATCTCGAGATGCAGCAGATCGTTCAGCGTCTCGAGTCACAAGTGACCGGCAAGTTGGCCTCATCAAGTTTGATCGTTCCGAATCTGAGTCTCGTCGACAGTTCCGCAAATCAACAGCTGGCCTTGGAAAATCTCGCGTCGGTGTTGGACTGGACAGTTCTCTCACGACTGACCGGCGAGCCTCGCTATGCAACGCGCGCGAAAACAGAAGTGCTCGCTTGGGCGCGCGGCTACAAACCTCGTGGCGATGCCTTGGGCGAAGCACGACTGGCTGGCCTTATTAAGTCGTATGCGATCTTGCGAGACAGCTTCACCGTCGAGGAACAAAAAGAGGTCGACAATTTTCTCGTCGACCTGATCGACAAGCAGTTCCCGCTCATCCGTCCACGCCGTCGCATTGATCCGTGGGTGCTCGCACACTTTTCCATGGGTGTGCATGTCTCTTATGCGACGGCGCATGGTGGTGTTGCGCGATATGTGAATAACCTGGCCGGTGAGATTGCTTATCGCCGAACCTGGGGTGTTCGCGAATTGGATGATCGCGAGTTGACCGGCGCCGTGCAGATCTTGGACTCGGCCTTGGTTTTTGATCAAAGTTTCTTGAATAACTTCCGTCAGGATAATGACGGCCGCCCTCTGCAATTCTTAGTCGATCGAATTCGCGATGAGCTTTCGGTGAAGCTTCGCGTGGGTCAGGAGCTCAAGACGCCCATGTGGAGGGCTTGGCTGGCCGCTTCGCCGTTTGCACCAGATCTCGCGCAAGCGCTCAGTCAAAATGCATCGGCCCAAGACACCGTGAAACTAATGGCCCACATTCACCTCGCATCAGCCCGACCTGATCGCGTGCTGATGCCTGTGTCTCCGCAGATGCTGCAACAGCTGGTTCCTCAGCAACAGGCGCAAAGCCCATCGGCTCCCCCGAGCGCGCCCCAAGCTCAGAACAGAGCCCAAAATTTACCACCCCAAGCCCCCGCGCCGAACCTGCCACAGCGCCAACCCTCGCAAGTGCCGCCCCAGGCACCACCAGTTCGCCGCTAAGCGAATTGGCGAGCCACACATCCTTCATTGAATTCAATCTGCCGATGCAGGCGATGCAAGCCCACCGCCTGAGTTGACCATGTTCGGGTTTCTGAGCGACAACTTGGGCCGCATGTATCGACTGACGCTCGCCAAGGAAGATTTTAAGTTCAGCGCGGCTCACCTCACTTTGCTCTCTGCACATGAGGCCGAGCGTCTGCACGGCCACAACTACCAAGTGCGTGTGCAGGTCACCTGTTCCCACCTCGACGAGTGGGAATTCGCATTCGAGTTCAACACTCTCAAACGACAAATTCGCGAATTGATTTCTCGCTGGGATGAGCGGGTGCTGATCCCGGTCGGCTCACCTTACCTTGAAGTTCTGAAGGCCGAAGGCCGCACGCAAGTCGCGCTGAAACTTTCTCAGCAAACTCAGCTTGGCGACAAAGCCTCTCGTGCCGCCCCCGCACTTCACTACGCCTTTCCCTCCGGCGACGTGATTGAATTGCCTGTTCGAAACATCACCACCGAAGCCCTAGCTCGAACTCTCGCGCAAGATTTAGCTAACGCCTGGGGCCTGAAGGCACCTCGGGAACTTGCCGAGCGCGTGGTCGAGCTCGAAGTTCAAGTCGAAGAGACCCGAGGACAATCCGCAGGCTTTATCTTAAGTCGCCCTCTTGATCGCGCCGCTACGGATGAGCGAGCGACACCGAAGTCCTCCGCACAAAGTCGGGACCCCAAAGCATCAACTTCGCCGGAGTCTAAATCGCCATGAGTCTTGATCTGCAATTCACCTATCGATTCGAGGCCGGCCACCGACTGACTTCAAGTGTCGCGCCCTCATGTGCGACTCCTCACGGCCACACTTGGCATGTGAGCGTGCGCTTCCGTGGCGTCCCTCAGGACGACGGCCGCCTACTCAACGATCAACAAGTTCTGGTCGAATTCGGTGAGCTCAAAAAATCTTGGAAGATGTTTGTGCAAGAGTGCGCGGATCATTCCTACTTTCACCACGAAGATGACGTGATTGTCGCCGCACTCAAAACCGAGGTCGCAAAGCCGCGACTGCTCGCTCTTCCTGGCGATCCCACCACAGAGATGATCGCGGCGGCGTTCGCCGTCAAACTCAAGACTCTGCACGAGGCCTCGGGCTTAAGCCGTGTTCAGCCGATCTCGCTGAGCCTTCGAGAGACGCCCGTCAATGCCGTGCACTTTCGCTTTGGTCCGAAGGAGTCTTGGGCGTGGGTCACGCAGGCACTCGGCGAAAAGAAATCCTGGTGGAATTCCAAAGACCCGCTGGCCCGCTCGTGATTCATGGGCTTAGCCCAACGAGGTCCGTCAGGGCGAAGTTTGCGCCGGGCGATGACTTTGCTCCTGCCAAATTTCGTGGGTCACGCGAGTCACGTGTTGAATCCAAGCTTCAATCTCGCGTTTAAAACGTTCACGATCCGCGCGTCGATCCATGCGTTCCGCCCAGCTCGGAGCCACATCGCGATGCTGGCGCCCCAACCAATTGGCGATGTAAATCTGCATAGCGCGCTTTTCTTCAATTTCATCGCGAGTTAGCCCCAATTCATCTTTGAAATCCAAACCGTCGCGCACGCGCTCACGCATCCAGAAGGCTCGCCCACCAATTCTCACGAGCTTGAAGTTGTCATCGCTCAACTCATGTCGATAATAGCGGATCATCTGCCGCATTCGCGATTGGATGGAGGCCTGCGGCCCCCAAGCCGAGGTCGCGGGCTCACCCATCGTCTTGAACTCGAACACCTGAAACTCTCCCGTCCACCGCCCGGCCGCGCGACGCTCGCGCAAAAACCAAAAGCGTGGCTGGCCCATACTACCGCCGGAGTCCTTGATTCGAATAGCGGTGTCCAAGGTTCGACCCGGTGGAAGCTCGGCTTCAAGTCGAGGGCGCAGCTCCGTCAACAACTCACTCACTTCACGCGACACAAGCTCCGGCGGCACGAATCGATCTCCGCTGCGATCCAACTGACGTCGACCGTCTGCTGCGAGCGGCGCGATTCGATCTAAATATCTTTCGTTGCGCCGACGATCTTCACCGCGCCCAATATCGAGCGCCTCTCGCAAAACATCCGGCTTGTCCCACTTCTCACCCCGCAAGCCATCGACGTAAGCTTCGATCAAATCAGCACGAGCGACACGCGAACTTCCCACACTGGACATCAGTGCCAAACGACCAAAATCCAATGACAGCGGTGCTCGTCCGCCATCGTCCAAGTCAACCAACATGAATCGGCGCTCGCCGGCGACGCGCGAATCACCGAAATTGAGAATGTGTGGATCTCCCGTCACCGCGCCTTCGCGGAGATTTTCGGCGCTCAGGAACTTCTGTGCGTCTTGTCGAGCCAAAGCCCAGTAGTGGCGCGGGTTCGACCTCAAGGCCATGAAGTAAGATCCCGGCACCACTCGCCAAAGCTCGGCGGCATTTTGTGGCGAGCTCGCTCGAGCCGGATCAAACAAGGCCTCACATCGCCCAGCTCTCGAAGCCGCGGCGATCGGCCCAAGTCCTAACGTCCAAGTCGCGAGCAAAACTCCAAGCGCCAACGCGCCCACACGCAGAGCTCTGATGCTCACAAACCAACTGCGATTCGAAGTCAGGCCACCAGCCCAAAGGCCAGCACCAAGATTCCGACAGAGATTCATTGTCGAACCGCGATCGGGGCTAAAATGAGCAGATGAATTTCCGCGCGACATGAGTCCCTTGTTATACTGAAATTTACGGCAATTTTCCCTGAGAAATCGCGCTTGAAGCCGAATCCGTTCAAGTCTTGATCCAGCCCTGACAAGGCGAAAGCTTCAAAGCCAGAGTCTTCTCGATTTTGAGGTGGCATCAAGTCGAATGCATTGGCGCCTGGTGGTTTGGCGACATCGCTCCTCACCCCGATTCACCGTCTCAGCATTCGCATGAAAAACAAAACACTTCGCTGACTTAGGCGCGCACAATTGAAGTTGAGGCTTCGCAATTCTGCGCTATTTAAATTGGAACCTGCACTTGAAGTTTTCCAACAGCGGTCCACTCCGTGTCGAATTCGAACTGTGATCTGTGCGTCGGAACAGCTGACGAAAGTTTCGACGAGCCTGTAAGCGCAACAATCTCCGACCTGGCTTCATCACCGAGACGAACAAAATCATCGACTCATGGACCGCCAATCATGGCCTGACCCAGAGCTTCTTCGAGGTCGAGTTGCGATTTGAAGTTGCGTTGCGCGCCATATGCCCTGCTACGATACCTCACATGGTCGCCCGCCCATTCAGACGACTCACAAAGGAGTTGCCCGTGAAGCTACGAACTTTGTTTTCTTGCATCGATCCAAACACGAATGCCCTACGACGTGCGCTCCCCCGCGTCGCTCTTTTGGGTCTTTGCATGGGCTTGAGTCTCAGCTTCGGCTCACCCGCTGAGGCCAGTATCAAGGAACTCAGCCGCCGAGTTCAGCGCATGCCCGCGATCGCGGATTGCCAATCGCGAGATCTGTGCGCCATCAAAAACGTGCGGACCGAAGAGATTAAGTACAAAGTCATTCTTCCTAACGAACATTCGGACTACGCCGGCTACATGACGGACTTTCGTTTTGTGATCGAAACACAAAAGACATCCGACATTCCTAAGTTTGGTTTAGTTCAAATCATGCGCGGCTGCATGTGGGAGCGCGAGGTTGATCGCAAGACTCTCCAGAGCACGGACTACTTCACTTACGTACACAAAAATTTCGGCCAGCATGATGTCATCAAGTACCAAGACTGGATTGTCGATGCCGAACACGCGGATCCCGTGATCACTTCATTTGAAGGCTACGGCCGCTTTGACTTGTATCGCTGGAACACCAATCCTCGCGATCTCGATGCCGACAACGCGAAGTGGTGGTTTCACGGCCAACCACCGCACTCAACGGTGTTCAAAGCCACACTCATCGGCAGCGCTGGCTTGCAACCTGGAGAACGCTGGGCGGCCACGAATCAGTCACTTGAGTTTCGCACTTGCCTCTTTAAAATCGACGACTTGCCAGCGACATCGGATCAGCAAGGCACAGGCATCGACATGAGTAAGGCGATCTGGTGTGCGGACTGGGATCAGAAATACCATTACGACTTTAAGCAAAAGACCGTGGTTCCCCACACGGGGATCCACCCCGTCTGCTCGACTCCGTAAGGCCAACTTCATTGTCTCAAGCTGAGACAGTCTCAACCGAGGGAAGGCGATGGCGCCTTCCCTTTTTGCTGGGTTCTGATTGAGTTTGCGGCCAACACCGTGGACGAACTCGAGATCGACACTTCGAGATCGATCTCATGTTCGACTTTATGACCAATCTCAGTCGCAACGACTCATGTTAAGACAGCCGAATTGATGTCCTCGCGGTCAGGTGAAGATCCAGTTAAACTATTGATATATGGACACTTCATCTTCGACGACACAGAAATCAAAGCCCCACGGATCGCATCGCGGAATGAATCGCGCTCGCCAACTTTGGCGGCCGATCACAATGATCGCGAGCTTTGCGGCTCTGCTCATTGTGAGCTATCAGAACTTTTCAATTCCCACGCAGAAACTCATGCCGGAAAAGCCAAAGCGCGACTATCGCGTCGCCTCGTTGGATCCCGAATACACGCATCGCTTCTCGCAAGTTGCCGACCGAGGCTCAAGCTTCGACATCCGAAGCTTTGCACCTGACAAGCCTCAAAACTTTGAAGATGCCGCATCTCAAAGCGAGTTCTCAAATCTGAAGGCTCCGGAAATGAGCGGTGGCACGATGACGGACGCTGGAGGTCGATTCGTTGAATCCGCCACGCGCCCCATGGTCGCCCCACTCGAACAAGAGTTTGTCGCCAAGGTGAATCGCTTCTTTCGCTGGGAAGAAATCGAAGATGACGAGCCAGATCCCTATCAGGACACCAAGGACGAAGATAAAAAGAAAGACGCAGGCGGAGCCGGCGATCCCAGCTCATTGTTTGAGGAATTGTTTAAGCCCCAGCAGCCCGGCGGCGGAAACTCGCAAGGCTCAACGACGTTCAAACCCAAGCAGTTTCGTTTAAGCAAAGCCAATGAAGTCTGCTTGGACTTTCACGGCGGCTCGCGACTGAGTTACGAAGTCGGCCAAGGCAGCGGCGTGCTCAAACTGAATAACGAAATTTCTCAAAACACTCGCCTGGAGTGGCAGGTTAATCCCGCCCAACAGAAGAACTCTTTGAATCTCGACTTTTCGTGGTGACATTGACCCGGGGCCCACATTAGGGCCTAGGGCATGAGCTCGACACTTGTTCTCCATTCCATTCTCGTATTTTGGACTCGCACTTGCGCTTTTGGCGTGGATTCCGGCACCTGCGAACTTCCTCGCCAGATCGGCGAGCCTCTGCCCCTACGCATGGAACTCCGCGCCCCCGAGCCCGCCGGCCAGCCCACCAGCACGCAGACCGAAGTCCAGGCGGGACGCTGGCGCGCGCAGATTTTACTGATGCGAAAGCCCGCGACCAGCACGGAGCCGGAAACACTCGTCACGCAAATCGAAATCCGTGAACGCGTTGAGGGTGTTGTCGCGATTTGCACGCGTTATGACGCGGTTTCGGACCTCAAGGGCTTCCTCGCGCCCGGCGCCTGCTCAGCTCGGGTGTCGCAAAGCCTGATCGGCATGAGTTTGCTGAAACCCCAAATTCCGTAATTGAACTCGCGAAAAATCCTCGGTGAAATAGGGCATGTCGAAGACCTCGCCACGCCACTATGTCCGCGATGAGCTCGCCCGATCCTTCATTGAAATGATCTCCGAAACCAACGGGATCACTCTCGACGACACCCTCTCTTTGATGGTCAACTCGGAGCGAATCCGCAAAGATCCGCAGCTCTCGCGCGCACTCAACGAGTTTCGAGGTCTCGTCACCGCCTATCAGTCGGATCAAATCGGCATCGACACTTTGCTCACTCACGTGGTCGCCGAAGCCCTCTTTGATTTCTTCAAACGCTTCCCCAAAACTTACCGCGACGAGCACACGCACCTGACCGGCGCGCTTTCGTCGGGATTCATCTATCCGCGTCTCAAGAAACTGCTCGAAGGCCCGCATCGCGAGATCTATGAAAAGAAGATTCGTGAAATTTATGGCGACGAGGCCTTGCCCATCGAAGATCAAGAAGATGTCGATCGACTGCTTCGCCTCAAACCCGAAGAGCGCTTCTCGCGCTACCTCTCCATTCTCATGCTGCCTAAGCTTTTGCTCGTCAATCGCGAGGCCCATGCGGAGGCCGCCTACCACCTCGCATCTGAACTCTTCCACCAATACAACGTCGGCTTCGTCCGCCTCAAATTCTCCCTCTCGCGAGCCACAGCCGATGAGAGCGAAAAAGTTCCTGGCCTAGAAAATCTCACCGAAGACGATGTGGTGCTGGGACTGTTTGAAGGCTTTCAGCGATTCAAAAAAGAACAGCCGCGCTGGAACTTCACTCTCGCGCCATCGTTTCGCAAGGAAGCCAGCTTCTACGACTCATCGAAATTCAAGTCGAAGCAAGAACACTTCCTCCATCAGGTGAATCAAATTCTCGCGTTGATCGACGCGCATCCCGAACTTGAAGCCGTGATGAACGAAGTCGATACGGTTGGCAATGAGTCGGAACTCTTCCGCAAGAGCCATTTCATCGATATGAAGCTGGGCTTTCGAAAACTTCAGTATCGCGGCTTCAAGATCCGCTCCCACCACGGCGAAGTTTGGAAGACTTTGCGTCGCGGGATCCAAGCCGTCGACAACGCCATGAATATTTGGCGCATCGACACTCTCGAGCACGGACTTTCGCTGGGAATCAACCCCAATTACTACTTCCACTCTCTCATGCAGCGAGTGCTTAAGTGGAATGCTCGTGGCGAGGCCATTCGCCCCGGCACGCTCGAGTTCAATGAAGTGTCGGACATGGACTGGCAAGACTACGCGATTGAGGTGCGGGAAAAGTTGATCCGCGGCGATCGCCTTAACACCGACGAAATTCGCTTGTTCACCAAGGCCAAGTTTCACACCGCGCGCGAAGTCGAACTCTATCAGCATGATGTCCTCAATCGAATGATCGACAAGCAAGTCTCGCTGGTCTCACTCCCCACATCCAACAATCGACTTTCCGCGCTCTTTGAGGACCACAAGGATCATCCGTTTTCTTGGTGGGAGAAAAAGGGCGTCGAACTTGGCATTGGTACCGACAACTACGTCACACTCGACACCAACTTCATCCAAGAGATGCTGATCCTTCTCCTGACGGATCCCTATGATTTGAAAATCACCAAGCTGTTGATGGTCGCAACCGGCGAAACGCGCCGACCCTACATCTCGCATCTCCTCTGGCAGATGCGCAAATCCAGCGAGCTCGCATGAACCCCGAAGTGCGTGTGACCAAGCCCTCATCTTCACGCGCCCAGCACCAAAGCATTTGGTTTTGCCTCTCCGCCCTCATGAGTCTGTTCGCATTGACCCCGACGCCCGCGTACAGTGAAGGCGGCTTTGATCAGCCATCGCGACGCTTGCTGCTGAAGCCCTTCATCGAAATCCCTGGACAGAGTCTCGAGTTCACAAACTCCATCGACAAATCCGCCAAGGTCCGCTGGACACCCAACTACCGAGCCAAAACGGGCATCTCGATTTCCTATGCCGGCATCGGTGGCTTCTCGGTGTCGGGCATGAGTGAGCTAGCCAAAGAAAGCGCGGACCTCAAAGGCGTCTCACGCATCACGGACTATCGCTTTCGATTTCCGTGGCGACGCTTCATGCTCAGCCTCGCCTACCAAAAGAATCTCGGATTCTATGTCGACAACACCGGCGCAATCGACTCCTCGCTCATCGGTCAGTACATCAAGAATCCCGACATGCAGATGGAAACAAAGAGCCTCATGGCCATTTTCGTCGCCAATCCGGATTTTTCTCTCTCGGCGTTTCTCGATCACTCCGAGCGCCAAACCCGAAGCGGCGGCAGCTGGCTGATCGTTGGCAAGATCGCCGAAGCGAGCTTCCGCGATCCCACGCAAAACTTCGGCTTGATCCCGTCGGCCATCCGCCCGCGTTTTCAACCCGAATCCCTAGTGCACGAAGGACAGTTTCGCTCCGTCGGCATCGGCGGCGGTTATGGTCACACGGTCACTTTTGGAAAGCTGGGCTATGCGACCGCCATGGGCCTACTCGGTCCCGCCGCACAAAACGGAAAGCTCAGCGACTCCACCCAAGACTTCACCTCGTCGTCGACGGGCGCGTTGCTGAATGTTGACCTCGGCATCGGCGCAAACGGCGAGATCCACGTCTTCGGCATGCACCTATCCGCCGAGGCCAGCATCTACAAAACGGCGGCGACGGAAGTGTCGACGACGCTGACTTCGCTGAGTTTGTTTTACGCGCATCGGCTCTAATTAACTGGTCTCGACGAGTGTTGCGCCCAAACCGGCACTTGACCACGCCCCGCCAAGAGCGATCGCCCTCACCCCCGCCTCACGTGGGTAGGGGCGGTACCAAGTAGTTGTTGTGATAATACTGATAAATGATCATGACTCGCTCGAGCCCACGGAGACTCTTCGCCGTGCACCAACTCTTTCGCGACAGCACCTTGATATTGTCTCGAAGCATTGCGGCTGTGTGATTGAAGACAAAAAGTGGATCAAAGCCGCCAACTTTGAGTTCATCGTAGCCATCCCGTCGGGCCCTACGACCCTTAAACTGCTGATGATCGGCCTCAGGCATCACCTTGCGCCAGAGACTCGCGTAAGCCGGATGCTTGTCGGACTTTATGGTCACATCAACCTTCAGTGCGGGCTGCACATACTTCGCAAGCTCCATCCGAGCCGAAGCCCTTTGATCCGGTCGCCGGCCATACTTCGCTCTCGCGCGCGCCGAATGCCGACCTCGCACCGGAATCTCGGCAAGCCTAAGCCCAAGGATCGACCGATCGGCGGCAATCGCCATGGCAATCGATACCGGCTTCCAGCGCGTGTGAATGAAGTCCTCGACCTCATCGAAGTAGATCTCTCCACATGCCATATTATTCGCGAGCTGCTGCGCCAAGATCGGCTCGAGATACCGAGCGACACGCTCCACCGCACGCAGCACCGTCGAACGAGCCGCACGATATTGAAGCCCGATACGCCGAAGCGCCTTGGCCGAGCCCACTTCAAACGGCAAAACCTCGTGCAGGTCCCGACGTCGAGACCAGCAGTAAGGATGCCCAGTCGCCTGACTAAAGGTGTGCTGACAATTCATGCAGCGAAAGCGCCGCCATCTCGTATCATCACACTTACGATAATACGTACCATGCAGGCGAAAGTGGGACTCGGGCGATCGACATCGGGGGCAGAGACCTTCGAAGTACTTCATGCCAGGAGCGACACGCAAAAACGAACACCGCTTCAGCGCCTGCCAAAGGCCTCGGCCATCTCCAAAGCGAGGCGGACTTCGGACAACTCAGAAGTCCCAATTCACCCGCTCAACGCAACACTGACCGAGGCCAGTTTAGGGACAGTAGGACTCATCCGCAAAGTACTGCCCGCACCAGCCGCCACCCGTCTGGCAATCCTGCACATTCGATGAAAAATAAGACCGCCGGAATCGGCAAGTCCGCGTCGGCGCGCGCTCCACTCGAACCTCAAACTGCCCCGACGCGGTTTCGCGCGAAGACTTAGTGATCCTGTAGCTCACCGCATTTTTTCCAACTTCGAGAAGCGGTCGCTGCAACAGCGTCCACACCCACAGGTTCACCGCACTGGAGGTGCGACCTGCGGCTTCATCGTATTTTTCATTCTTCGTGCGACTTGAACCATCTTCGTGCTGAGCGACGAGCTCGACGGCATCTCCCGCCACACCTCGCGGACCAACGAACCATGAAAATTCACCGGGCTCCAAAATCTCACCCGAACATCGAAACTGCGAGTGCTCCATTCGGCCCGTCCCAGGCTCTTGGCAAGTGAGCGAGATCTCGCCCTCAAGACCCACGGCTTGGAACACCTCACCGCCTGAAAAACCCACCCGCGCCTCGGCAGCGCCCAAGAGAAACAACGAACTCGCAAGAGTCAGAAATCGACCACAATGACTTAGCATGCTCCCTCCATGTTGCAGCTCAGACAAAATCACCACATGAATCGACGTTGGCATCAAGCCCACGCCCTCAAAATGTTGACCTCAGGCTTTACCCGTCGAACCAAATCCGCCAACTCCGCGCCCTGTTTCCGACAACACCTCGACAACCCGAAGTTCCGCCTGTGCGACAGGACAAATCACCCATTGAGCGATCCGATCCTGATCTTGGATCTCCACCGTCTCATGACTCAGATTCACCAAAATCACCTTCACTTCACCTCGGTAGTCCGCATCGACGGTTCCGGGTGAATTCAGCACCGTCAGACCTTGCTTCGCCGCCAACCCACTGCGGGGTCGAACCTGAAGTTCAAAGCCCGGCGGCACTTCAACACTTAGGCCCGTGGGCACCAAAGCTCGCTCCAAGGACTTCAAACGAATGGGCTCGCGCAGTTGCGCCCGCACATCCATGCCCGCAGCACCTGCGGTTTCATAACGAGGAAGCTCTCCGCGAAAATGCTCCAGCTTCTTGAGTTTCAACACCACACTCATGAAACCCCGATCATTTTGAACCATGTCCAACATCTCAATCTCCTTCAGTCTCTGTCGCGAAACCATTCCATCAGATTGCAACCTGAGCACCCGTTAACGTCGAGTCGTCTTGCGACGAGTGGTCTTTTGCGTCGACTTTTTCTTCCGAGTCCCCCGCGATGTCTTGGAAGAGCTGACAACGCTTGGGCTGACTCGCGCAGCCCGCCCTAATTCTTGCGCCACAAAGTCGCGCATCGGCTTTTCGGGAATTGGACCCAGCATCGCGACACCCACACGATCTGGCTGCAAGGCTTTCTCAGCCAGGGCCATCACTCCATCCAACTTCACTCGCTCAAACTCCTTGAGGACCTCACGCACGGGACGGTAGCGACCAAAAATCATTTCGTTGGCCGCAAGCGATTGCATGCGCGAATCCGTATCGTCGGCCGACAGCAGCGTCGAGGCCCGCAACTGCGTGCGCGCCATTTCAACTTCCTCACGATGAATTCCGCTCTGGCGGATCTTCGTCATTTCACCTAAGGCCACTTCGAAAGCCTCAGGCGCTTTCTTCGGCTCCGTCGCCGCATACATCAAACAAAGTCCCGCATCCGAAAAAGTATAAAGGTGCGAGTAAACCGAATAGGCCAGGCCACGATTCTCACGAATCTCTTGGTAGAGTCTGGATGTTAGACCTCCGCCCAAAATGGCATTCAAGAACATCGCCTCAAAGCGTTGTGGCTCTTGGAAAGAGGGACTGGGCGCCCCCATCAACAAATGCACTTGCTCAGCTCGTCGCCGCTGCACCTGCACAAAGGCCTGTGGCACGATACTCACCGGCGTTGTCCCGGCAGGGAGGCGGCGCTGCCCCGCCGCGCGTGCGGGATGAAGAAACTTTTCGAGCAACTCACAAAGCTCCTCGTGATTCACTCGCCCCGCGGCTGCAACCAACATATTGTCGACAACATACTGGCGCCTGAAAAACTTCAACACACGCTCTCGAGTCATACCGCGAATCGAATCCGCTGTGCCGAGAATCGGTAACGCCAGTGAATGTCCCTGAAAGGCGCGGGACAAAAACCGATCATAGATACAATCCTCGAGCTGATCTTCGCTCGCCGAAATTTCCTGGACGACCACATCGCGTTCTTTCGCCAAGTCATCGGCATCAAAGACCGGTGCAGAAATCAAATCACAGAGAACTTCAACTTGCCGATCCAGAGTCTCCGCGAGGCCATGCGCCACAAAGCAAGTGGACTCACGCGAAGTGTAGGCGTTGAGGTCGGCACCAACTTCTTCCAGATCCTTCGAGATCTCAAAAGCCGTTCGACTCTTCGTGCCCTTAAACACCATGTGCTCAACAAAATGCGCGAGCCCCGCTTCATCAGCGCGCTCATCACGTGTTCCCTTGTCGACAAAGATGCCGATGGAAACTCCCAGCGCCGTCGGATGATTCTCCGTCACGACCCGCACACCTTGGCTCAAGGTGCTCTTTCGGTATTTGAATCGATCGAATGCGGCACGAGGAAGACTGCGTAGCATGCAATTAGACTGACACTGGCCGAGTCCCAGCGCCAAGTCTTATGTTTCGCGCCAGAACCAAGTCCCGAAACCAATTCGCCAAAATGAGGCAAAGCCCGCCGCCTCAAAAAAAGGGCCGCGACGAATCGCAGCCCAGCTTCAAACACTTTTCTTGAGTGCTCGCGATCAAGCCCGATCTGGGAGGATCTCTGGCTCCAGATCCCCTGGGCTATCGAAGGCACTCAGCACAGAATGCCGAGTGTCCCCGTGAGCTTCAGGCTCACGCCGCCGGCGAAGCGAATTCGCCGGTCTTCACGGATCACCAAGCACCTCCAAAACCGAGGTGCCAAGTCTCAGCAACTCAGTTTTGCGCGTCGAGAACGGCTTTACGCGAGAGCTTAATGCGCCCTGCGCGATCAATGTCGAGGACCTTCACGTCCACCACATCGCCTTCCTTCAGCACATCCGTCACCTGACGAATTCGCTCATGCGCGATCTCCGAAATGTGCAAGAGGCCCTGAGTGTTGGGCATCACTTCAACAAACGCACCGAAGTCCGTAATCTTCACGACCTTGCCGGAGTAAACTCGGCCGACTTCAGCCTCAGCGCAAATCGAATTGATGATCTCGATCGCACGCTTGGTGCGCGTCGGATCCGTCGATGCGATATGAATCGTACCGTCATCTTCGATATCGATCTTCACGCCAGTTTCTTCGATGATGCCCTTGATCACCTTGCCGCCAGCGCCAATGACCTCACGAACCTTCTCAGGCTTGATCTTGATCGTCTCGATGCGAGGTGCATATGGCGAGATCTCTCCTCGCGGACGCGAAATGACCTTCTCCATCTCACCTAAGATGTGCAAACGACCCTCTTTGGCCTGACGAAGCGCCTGCTCCATCACTTCGAAGGAAATGGAATCGATTTTGATGTCCATCTGCAGGGCGGTGATGCCCTCGCGAGTACCTGCGACTTTGAAGTCCATGTCACCCAAGTGATCTTCATCACCCAAGATGTCGCTCAGAACCGCCACGCGATTGTCTTCCTTGATCAATCCCATCGCAATGCCCGCAACGTTGCCGCGAACAGGCACGCCCGCATCCAGCAATGCCATCAAGCCCGAGCACACAGTACCCATCGATGACGAACCGTTGGATTCCAAAACCTCACTCACCACGCGAATCGTGTAAGGAAACTTCTCTTGATCCGGAATGATCGCCTTCAGCGCGCGCTCCGCAAGATTTCCATGGCCAATTTCACGACGGCTCTGACCACCCATGCGGCCCGTCTCACCCACAGAGTAAGGCGGGAAATTGTAGTGCATCAGGAAGCGACGCTTTTCGAGTCCACTCAAAGAATCGATATACTGCTCATCTTCGCCTGTACCCAATGTTACCGTTCCCAGAACTTGAGTCTCACCGCGAGTGAAAAGACCCGAACCGTGTGCACGCGGCAGCAAGGCCGTCTCACAGGCGATCGGACGAATGGTCTTCGTGTCTCGACCGTCGATGCGGATCTTGTCATCCAAGATCATAAAGCGCGCGATCTTGTACTTCAGGTTTTCGACGATGACGCCCAATTCCTTCTCACGCAATGCACGAACTTCTTTGTCCGTGATCGGCTCGATGAACTTCGCTTTGGCTTCCTTTTTCGCGGCGTCGCCAGCCGAATAACGAGCAAGTTTCTCGCGAATACGCATCGATGCGTTCAGTTTCGGCTCAAGGAATGCCGTCACTTCACGCTCAAAGTTCTCATCGATCTTAGGCGGCGTGAAGCTTCGCTTGGGCTTGTTGCCCGCCAGCTGACGAAGTTGTTCGATCGAATCCAAGATCGGCATGATCGACGAATGTCCAAGCTTCAAGGCTTTGAGAGCGTCATCTTCGCTGATGAACTTTGCTTCGCCCTCAACCATGAGAATGCCGTTGCGAGTTCCCGCAACGATCACATCCATGTCGCTTGTCTCGAGCTGGGCCGCTGTCGGGTTCAACACATACTCGCCATTGATGCGCGCCACTTGCACCGCGCCCGTCGGTCCGTTGAACGGAATATCAGAAATGTGCACGGCCGCTGACGCACCGATTGAGGCCAATACCTCGAGAGGAAATGTTCCGTCGAAAGACAAAGTCGTCGCCACGATCTGAGTTTCAAATCGATAGCCTTCCGGAAAAACCGGACGAATCGGGCGATCAATCAAGCGAGCCGTCAGCGTCGCGTTGTTGGTGGGACGACCTTCGCGCTTAAAGTATCCGCCCGGGATCTTGCCCGTGGCATAGAACTTCTCTTGGTACTCGACCGTGAGAGGAAAGAAATCCAAAGTCGATTCTTTCTTCGACGATACGGCCGTCACTAACACCATGTTGCTACCGCAGGTGACAAGAACGGCGCCGTCAGCTTGCTTTGCCAAGCGGCCTGTCTCAAGTGTGATCGTCTTTCCACCCACGTTACATGTTACGGTTTGCGCTTTGAACCAACTCATCTTCTCGGCTCCCATCTATGAGTCTCATCGTGATGTACACCGAGACTCTCTAATTGCGCTCATCACTTACATCGAATGAGCTTGTTTGTTTGGCTTCGCTTCGTTTTTTAATCTCAATATCAATCTCAAGCGCGTCTTGCTTCTTCGAGTTCGGCCTCTGGTTCCGTTTTCTGGTTCCGTCTTCTGGTTCCGTCTTCTGGTTCCGTTTTCTGGTTTCGTTTTCCGGTTCCGTATTACGGTTCCTTTGTCAGCCCCACCTTTTGACCCTCCAGTCAGCCGGCGCTTGGGCGGCTCGGGGTCAGCAGGGACAGCTCCAGCAGTTTCTCCTCGTGAAACAACAAAGCCAACCCTGCGCCCCTTCTTTGGCGCCCGCGGGTTGGCTTTCGGGACGCCGAGCATTCTGGCGCGCCGATTACTTACGAAGCTCGAGATCAGCGATGAGCTTCATGTAGGCTTCCGGCTTCGTGTTCCGGAGATAATTCAAAAGCTTCTTGCGACGATTCACAAGCTTCACCAAGCCCATACGGCTGTGATTGTCCTTCTTGTGATTCTTGAAGTGCTCCGTCAGGTCGCGAATGCGTGCTGTGATCAAGGCGACTTGAACCTCGGAGCTTCCGGTGTCCATGTTGCCGCGTTGGAATTTCTTAATGATCTGCTCGCGCTGTTCTTTGAAGATTGCCATTAGTGAGTTTTCCTTTTCGCCGTCTCTTACGGCCGTTTCGAGCACCAGCTTCAATCAATAAGCTAGCCTCAAGATCCATTGAACTGCCCCTTATGGGCGACCACCTTCATCGCTTCTTGAGATCACATTTTTCACGTGACCCCAACCGCGACCGAAAGTGCGTCATTCGCCTCTTCCGCCGTCATGGCTGACTTGCGGCAAAGCTTGTGACCACAAGGGTTTACGGCCTATCTCCGCTAGCGTCAATAGGCCACGGGGCTCAGGCGTTAAAAACTCGCCGAATGCGATAAAACTGCCCTGGCTCAGCAAGCAAAATGGCCATGAGTTCTTTGGACTCGCGATGCACCACCCGAACCGGGGGCGGCGCCTCACCGACCTGGATAAAACGCAGTAGTTCAGCCTGCAAAGATCGCGAAATCTGCCCATTGCGTAGCAAATACGCATCTTGCCCATCCAGATCCACGCGGCGAAATCCCGGCAAAGCATCCGCTAGCCGAATCCATGCCGAGCCCCATACCCGACCATCTCGCTGCTGTCGTGCCTCCCAGGCCTCCGTCAAAGCCGGAACGCTCACCGCATCCGCAAGCTCAAAAGGCGCCGAGAGCGTTCTTCGCAGCGACGACAGCGTGCCGCCTACGCCCAATTTCTCGCCCAAAGCATGCGCGAGGGCCCTGATGTACGAGCCCTTCGAGCATTGCACGTGGAAACTCACCTCTCGGCCCTGCACGCGCAGCTCGGTCGGCGCATCAAAACGCATCACACGTCGAGGTAAAGCTTCAATCGTCTCACCTCGATGGGCTCGCTCATAAAGCTTTCGACCATCGACCTTCACCGCTGAATGTTTGGGAACTTCCAACTCAATTTCGCCAGTGAGCGAGGCCAACGCCTCTCGCACCGCCGTTTCACTGACGCTGACATCACGATCTTCGAGCACTTCGCCGGTCAAATCATACGAATCCGTGCGAAGGCCCAAACGCACGCCGACCTGATAAGCCTTATCGCCATTGAGAATGTAATCCGAAATTTTCGTGGCCTCGCCCACAAGCAGCACCAATAGTCCTGATGCCATCGGATCCAAAGTTCCCGCGTGTCCAATGCCTCGGATGCCAAGCGCTTTGCGAACTTGGTGAACGACATCGTGTGACGTCGGACCCGACGCCTTATCGACGAGCAGTACGCCGTTCATTCTTAGTCCTGATCTTCCGTAGGTGATTTCTTGAGGCGATCGATGCGGTGATTGAGATCAATCATCTTCTCAAGTCCCGAATCGAGAACGAACTCCAAGCGAGGCACATTCTTCATCCGAAGCTGTGAGTTGATGAGCCGGCGAAACTCGTCTTGCGCTTCCGCCAAGCGATCCAAAACATCGTCGGCGTCAGCACCAAAGATCGATACGAAAACCCTTGCGGCTTTCGCGTCGCCCTTCACCTCGACTCGACTGACAGTGATCGGCCCTCGAGGCACATCACGAACGCCGCGGACAATCGCTTGCGCGACGATCTCGCGAATCGCCGAAGCGATCCGCTGCTGGCGCTGAGAATCAATCCGATCAGAGCTCACGCTGTACCGTTTCTTGCGAGAAGGCCTCGATCACATCGCCGACCTTAAGGTCGTTGTAGTTTTCAATGCCGATCCCGCACTCAAAGCCCTGCGCCACTTCACGCGCATCATCTTTGAAGCGCTTGAGGCTCGCGAGCTTGCCCGTATAGATGATCTTTCCATCGCGAACCAAGCGCACTTGCGCTTGGCGCGTGATCTTGCCATCCAATACGAAACTTCCTGCGATGGTGCCGATTTTTGGAACGGTGAAGAGGTTGCGCACTTCGGCCCGACCCAGCTGAGTTTCTTTGGTCTCGGGCGAGAGCAAACCACCCAAGGCCTTCTTCATGTCATCCATCAGCTCATAGACGATTCCGTAAGTCTTGATCTCGACACCCAAGCGCTTTGCTTCAGCTTGAGCGCCACCATCTGGGCGAACGTTGAAGCCGACGACAAAACCCTTGGCAGTCGACGCCAAAAGCACATCGGATTCATTGATGCCGCCGACTGCGGAGTGAACCAATTTGATCTTCACTTCTTCAGTCGCGAGTTTTTCGAACATGCCCTTGATCGCTTCCGCTGAGCCCGCCACGTCGGATTTCAATACGATGGGCATTTCTTTGACGGCTCCAGCTTTAAGCTTGGCGAAAATCTCATCCATCGAGACTTTCTCGCCCTTCTTGAGGCCCTCGGCATCGAGGCGGCGAGTCTCGGCGATTCGCGCTGCGGCCTCATCCGATTCGACGACGTCAAATTTATCGCCGGCGTTCGGAACAGCCTCAAGTCCAAGGATCTCCACAGGCATTGAAGGCGGCGCCTCTTGCACGCGATCGCCTCGATCGTTGATCAAGGACCGCACGCGACCCGCCACCGATCCGACAACCACGCTCTGGCCGACCTTCAAGGTGCCCTCTTGCACAAGCAAAGTCGCCACCGGGCCACGGCCTTTGTCCATGCGTGATTCAATCACCACACCGGAAGCTGATCGATCCGGGTTGGCTTTGAGATCTTCAATCTCGGCAACCAGCGCGATCTGCTCCAGCAGCTCTTCCAAGCCCGTCTTCTTCAGAGCCGAAACCGGCACAAAGATCGTCGTTCCGCCCCACTCTTCAGGGACCAATTCAAATTCCGTCATCTGTTGTTTGATGCGATCCGGATTCGCTCCGGGCTTATCCATCTTGTTCACCGCCACAATGATCGGCACTTCAGCCGCTTTGGCGTGATTGATGGCTTCAACAGTCTGAGGCATCACGCCGTCATCCGCAGCAACCACGATGATGACGATGTCGGTGACGTTCGCACCCCGAGCCCGCATCGCCGTGAAGGCTTCGTGACCGGGAGTGTCGATGAAGCTCACCAAATGACCCTTACTAGTGGTCACCTGATAGGCACCGATGTGCTGAGTGATGCCACCCGCCTCACCTTGCGCCACGCGCGCATTGCGAATCGCATCGAGCAGCGAAGTTTTTCCGTGATCGACGTGGCCCATGATCGTGACCACGGGCGGACGCGGCTGCGGCACGGCTTCGAGATTTCCGAACGCCGTTTCCTCAATCAACGCATCGACAGTTTTCTGCACGTTCTGCGCTTCCCAGCCGAACTCCGGCACCACCAACGCGATGGTGTCGAAATCCAATTCCGTCGTCATCGTCGCCATCATTCCCATGCCCATCAATTTCTTGGTGAGCTGGGCGGCCTTGACGCCGATCTCTTGCGCGAGATCCGCGACCTTCATCGCGCCATTGATTTTCACCACGCGCTTTGAGGCCTTCGCCTGCGTGATTTGAGTTTGCATGGCGGGACGATTGAGCGTGCCTTTTTTCTTCTTCGGCTGAAACACCATCTCGCGCTTACGGAACTCCGTCGCCGAGAAGGTCTGAACTTCTTCTTCCTTGCCTGTTCCGGCGCCAACACGCGCCTTTTCTTTTTTCGCCTCGGCCTTCTTTCGGTCGAGTTCATCGTGATCAAAGTTCGGCTGACCCGCGAGTGGCGGAGGTGGCGCGACAAATCCGGCACGCAGTGGACGTGGTCCACCGCCAAAGCCAGGACGAGGCCCACCAAAACCGCTCGGTCCACCTGGACCTGCGGGACGCGGACCGCCCATTGGACGAGTCCCCGCCGGCGCCTGAACGCGCGACAAATCCATACGTCCAACGATATTGCCTCGGGGCTGCGAGCGAATGCCGCTTTGCGGACCGCCCGGAGTCATCATCACTTCTCGCTTACGTGCAGGTGCAGCTGGCCCCGCGGACGCCGCGACTTCGGCGGCTGATCCTGCAGGAGTTTCGGTCGGTGCTGGAGCCTCGGCCTCAACGGCGGCGGCGACGGGAGCCACTCCCGAAGCTGCAACCGCAGCTTGTCCACCCGTTGCTCCAACAGCCGGCGATGCCTCGTCGGATTCAGAAGTTGCGGTCGGTGCGGCTTCCGCGCTCGCGTCCATTTCTTCCGTCTCAGCGGCTTGCGCCTCAGCCGCGGCCGCTGCCGCAGCTTGCGCTTCGGCCGCCGCCAGAGCTTCAGCTTCTTCCTCTTCGACTTTCTTACGTACGACGACCTTTGCTGCCGCCTTTTTCACGACAACTTTTTTTCCGGCGGAGGCTTCATCGGTTTCCGCAGCAGGCTTGGCTTTGACGGCCTTGACAGGTTTCGCAATCGGCTTTGCTGTCGGTTTACTGGGCGTTTTGGCGGCGGCCTTTTTCAAAGTCGACTCGGCGACCTCATCAGCGGCCACAGCTTTCTTAGCGACTTTCTTGGTCGCCTTTTTGGGGCCCGCTTCTGAGCCGCTTTCATCGCGGAGCTTATTTCGAATCTGATCGATGAGCTCGGAATCGAGATCCGCCATGTGACTGCGCACAGGGAGCTTCCACTCACGGATCTTATCCATGAGGGCCAGCGTTTCCATTCCGATTTCCTTTGCGAACTCAAACACCTTCACTGTTTTACCTTCCATCCGTCCCGCACCTGTATCTCAAGAGAGTCAATGTTCAGAGAATTCCACTGCTGTAAATGCAATCGTAGGAGCCTTATTGGTTCTCTGAAGTTGCACCCTCTTGTGATTCCTTTTGATCCAATGCCGCCAGCTCGGCGCGCAGGCGCTCATCCGCAGAAGCCTTGGAGTTGCCTGTCGGCGCAACCGCGGCTCGCTGAGGAGCTGTCGGGACATCTTTGCCCTCAGCTTTGAACTTCTCGATCAATGCTTTTGCATCGGCGATGAGCTTTTCAGCTTTTTCCGGCGCATCATAACCAGGAATTGCCATGACGTCGGCAACTGTTGCCGTCGCCAAGGATTGGAACGAGCCAAAGCCTGACTGGAAGATGTTCTGCGCCATGGTCTCGGTCATGCCTGGGATGAGCATGAGGTTGAAAATCGCGTCGGCGGTTTTCTGCGAAGCTGAAGACTCGCTCAAGATGTCGAGCTTCCAGCCCGTGATCTTCGACGCCAAGCGAACGTTTTGGCCTTTGCGACCAATTGC
Source organism: Bdellovibrionaceae bacterium UBA2339 (assembly GCA_002344785.1). GTDB lineage: Bacteria > Bdellovibrionota > Bdellovibrionia > Bdellovibrionales > JAMPXM01 > UBA2339. The sequence goes on along the minus strand of DDUL01000023.1, from coordinate 23,827 downwards.
CAAAGACAATTGGCTGTCGGGCACAACGATTTCCATCTCTTTGTTCGCCTCATCGACGAACACGCGCGAAATTTCAGCTGGCGCCAAGGCATTACATGCAAAGCGCGTGATGTCCTCATCCCAGTTGATGATGTCGATTTTTTCGCCGCGAAGTTCTTGAACCACCTGCTGCACACGCGAGCCCTTCATGCCCACGCAAGCGCCGACAGGATCCACCGCCGGATCTTTAGAGACCACGGCGATCTTGGCTCGCGCGCCCGGCTCACGTGCGGCTGCGATGATTTGCACGGTGCCGTCATAGATCTCGGGCACTTCCTGCTCGAAGAGTTTGATCAAATACTGTTCGCAAGCTCGAGACATGATGATTTGCGGACCCTTGGTGGTCTGACGAACATCCAGCAAATAACCTTGCACGCGATCGCCTGGCTTATAAACTTCGCCGGGAATCTGTTCGCGAAGCGGAATGTAGGATTCAGTTCGTCCCAAATCCACGACGATCATGCCGCGCTCAACTCGACGAGCGATACCCGAAGCGATCTCGCCTCGACGCTGTTCGAACTCGTTGTAGATGATCTCGCGTTCCGCATCGCGCACGCGCTGAGTGATGATCTGCTTCGCCGTCTGCGCCGCGATTCGGCCCAGCTCTGTGGCATCGAGTTTGATACCAATCGAATCGTTCACTTGAATCTCGGGATTCAGCTCGCGAGCCTCATCGAGCTTAATCTCGATTTCCTCATCGATGAAATCCTCAGGCATAACGACTTCTTTGAATTCGTAAAGCTCCACTTCGCCAGTGTCTTCGTTGTACTGAGCTTCGATTTCACGATAGGTGCCGTACTTTTTTCGGGCGGCGACCAGCATGCCTTGAATGACCGCATCGATCACAATCTGCTTTTCGATGCTCTTCTCTTTCGAAACCGCGTCGATCATCCGGCTCAATTCTGAAAAATTATCGCCTGCCATATCTTCCTCCTCAGACTTCGTTCCACGTCTTCCATCGAGTCACCTGAAGTGTCTCCCCGAAAGGCGGCTTTCTTTTGTTACCCAATCCAATTCGTTTCCAACTCGCTTCAAAAACCTTCACACTTTGCGACTTACTTTTTGGCTGGCGCTTGAGCCGACCGATCTGCCTTCTTTGCGGCCCCTGGTTTACCGGCGCCGCCGCCCTTTTCCATGACAAAAACCGTATGCGCCTTTGCAATCTTGTCGAGCGCCAAGCGCGCCATCAAACTTCGAACTGAGCCGAGCTTCGCCTTGCTCTCCGGCGGCTGAATTTCAAAAACAGCCACCGAGTCTTCCATCGCCACGAGCTGCGCTTCGAAGCTCTTTTGCGTGCCCCAATGTTGCAGCGCTTTGGCCTCGGCCGGCGTCGGATCCGCAACACCCGTCAGGGCTTGCAGGGCACCGAGTGTTTCAAAGCACTTCACTTGCACGCGGCTACCGACAGCGCGCTGATAGTGGCGCGGCGTTCGCAACGCGCGCTCGATCCCGGGGCTAGAGACTTCCAGCTGATAGGCTCCACCGGGAATCAAATCTTCAACGTCCAATATCAAATTCAAGCCACGCGACACATTGGCACAGTCATCGATCGAAACGCCGGGCTCTCGATCAATGGTGATCCGCACCACGCGATGACCGCCACCGCCCAAGATCTCCAAATCGTAGAGCTCACAGCCTTCGCGCTGTGCGACTTCAGTCGCCAGCTGCATCAACTTGTCTTGCCAACGCATCTCGGTGGCCGAGGTCGCTGCCGTCTCGGCTTGCGATTCGGATTCGGAGTGATCAGGCGACGAATGCTGATCCGACCCCAATTGGGCGTCGGCCACTTTCACATTCATTTCAGATTCACTGTTCTTTGCTTCGCCTGTTTCGATCATAGTCCCAAGTCTGTGTGTTCGTAATCGGTTCGTAATCGGTTCATCGATCGCGCCACCGATCAGGTTAATGATCGCGGCTTCGATCGTTTCGCTTGGACCTCATCGAATTCGTGACTTCACGTGAAGCAAAAAAAAATGGCCCTTCTGGGGCCATCGTCTCGAACTCGAGGGTCGACTCGACACATTTTGTAGCAAAACTCATGGCTTATGGCTAGAGCTTTCCCCTGTAACTTCAATTGTTGGAAGCTGGTCGAGTCATCAACAAAGCATCCATGCCATCGGCGTAATAGGCCTTTCGACGGCCAGAAAGCACAAAGCCAACGCGAGTATAGGCGGCAATGGCGGAAGCATTGTCGGCACGAACCTCAAGCCACACATCGCGCCCGACGCCCTGCGCCTCGAACGCCTCGCAGGCGGCCATAAAAAGCCGATCAAAGACTCTGTGGCCTCGAAATCGGGGATGGACCACGGTCAGGCTGATCTCCCAAGCTTGGTTTAAGTCGCGAAAAAAAATGAAACCGGCCAAGCCACCCGATTGCTCGGCGGATGCCGGAATCTCATAGATGATCCATCGGGCCTGCTGGATTTCTTTGGCCAATTGTTCGCGATTCCAGCGCCCCACCCACGCTTCGCCGTTTCGCCGCGCTTCTTCGACCCATGAAGCAATCTCGAGCAGCCGGCCTTGCTGGTCCTCGTCCGTCTGACACCAACGCCAGCTTCCGTTCACGAGCGCCTCCATCAAGTGCCAAAGAAGTTTCGAACTTTGTATCGTCGTCGCAAACTTTGACGCCATTCAATCAAGCGACGTTCAGTTTGAACTTTCGCAAGCCGAGCTTTGATGCTTTCGCGCATATCTTCAAAACTCTGCTCGCCATAGCTCGAGCGATTTTTCTTATAGTGCTGTAAGGCTTCCGCATCGGTAATCGTGACCAGCGACTCATCGCTCTTCAGGCGCAGAACACTCTCCGCCAAGAGCTGGCGCTCGACGACCTCGCGCAATTCGGCAGAGGTGAGTTCAAGCTCGACAAAGTCGCGCACGCCTTTCCACTTTTCCTGCACATCCTTCACCAGCCGATCAACTTCTGCCGCATCGGGCTTGGTGACCCCGAGATCTCGAACCGACAAGACCACCGTCCACTCATCCAAAACTCGCGTGATCGCCGCGGGAAAGCCGCGATCTGTGACCTGCGGCAACTTCATATTGTCGGCTTGCGTGTCAACGGGCAGTCCGCTCATGACGATTTGCACGGCTTCATGGGCGCGAACTTCTCGCGAGGTCACAATGTGCTCACCCACTTCGCCCACGGCTCGGGTCACCGAATAGACGCGAACATCAGGCGCCGCGGACGGACGCGGCGAGGCCGAGGCCGCTGGCCCAGCCGCAGACGGACCAGAGACCGAACCGGAGGTCGCTGCGGGGACCGTCGCTTGTGCAGTGAAACTCAAAACTAAGATGCCAGCCAACGCACCAGAGGCGAGCGCGTGAACCACGCACCGTCTTACGAGCTTGGGAAACGCCTGCTTGAGATTTGGCTGAGGAGGAAAGGAAAAAGGCATAAGAGAAGTTTCCCTTATGCCTTCGCTTTCGCCAAGCTCCCTGTGGGGGCTTGGCCTTGGTTACGACCGCGGTGCGGCCACAATCGAGATTGCGGACAAATTAGAAGCTGAACTTACCGACCAACGAAGTGGTGGTGTAGTCGAGCTTTTCAACCGGGTTACCCTGGTTCTGCGGATACACGAAGCTCGACGGATACTGCGAGTTTTCGCGGTAAGCCACGTTCTTCATGTAGCGGAAGTCGATTCCCACCGAGAAGTTCTTGGTGAGCATCAGATCCGCACCGGCAACAAAACCGATGTCGAAAGAGTTCGTTGTCGCTTCATCCGAGTTCACACCGTAGTACTGCTTGTTGCGATACTGACGATGCGTGTAGCCCGCCAACGCGCCCACCACCGGACGGAACTTGCCCGGCAACAGCTGATACTTCACGCCGCCGGTAAAGTTGTACTGAGTCATCGTCTTGAACGTCGGGTACCAGTAAGCATAACCCTGGTCGATCACTTCGATGTCGTACTCCGAGTAGATGAACGAACCTTCAGCGACGAAACGCTCAGGCGAGATCATACCGACTGTCACACCTGTGGCGATGTTGCCGCGCACATTGATGACATCCGGGTACTTACCCATACCCACCAATCCACCGACATAATATTCGGGTTGGGCCGGCTCTTCTTTCGGCTTCATCTCTTCAAGCGCAGCTTTCACTTCGCCCTTGATGTCGATCGGCTTAGCTTCTTCCTTCGGAGCTTCCACGACGGGAGCTGCGATCGGAGCCGGAGCCACAACAACAGGTTGCGGAGGAGCTTGATAAATCACTTGCGGCTGCACAGCAGGAGCCGGAGCTTCTTCAGTGCCACCGAAGTTTTTCATCAGGCGCTCGGAGCGACGCTTTTCGTCTTCCATACGCGCTTCTTCAAGTTTCTCGACGATCTTTTGCTCCGTCGAAACTTCAAGTTGCTGACGCTCACGTCGGCGCTTCTCAGCTGCCGAGATGCTCAAGGGCGAATCTTCCACGACACTCGTGGGCTGATCCTGAACCTGAGCCTGAACGTTGGCTTGTCCCTGCGTGGACTTTTGATTTTGACTGTTGACGATGAAGATGGGGTTGGCTGGCGCAGCGGCTGCCGGCTGCTCAACTTCCACCAACTCGCCAGTCGACTCGTCAATCTTGACGAGACGCTTGCCGGGCTCAGCCGTTTGGGCCTGAGCTGTCACAATCACGGAACCCGAAGCCACAAAGAGGGTGACCGCGATCAATCGAATGAGGTTTTTCATCGGACTACTCCTTATCCAGCGATCTAAAGCCGGCGAGAGACAAGTTCGGACGACCTGAATACAAGGCTTGTGCCACACAGTGTTAAGGGCTTTAACTTGGAGTTGAGCATACAGTTTCGAGCTGAGGCCTCGGTTGACCTGTTCGTCCTCTAGGCAGTCTTGAAAGAACTTCTTGAGCTTGGTGTCACTTCGCCGTAACAATCTCGCTTCAATTTGGCGCTGAGAATTGCGCCTCAAGCCCGCATCGGAATGCCCTGGTGGCGGAACTGGTAGACGCGTCGGACTCAAAATCCGATGTCCGTAAGGATTTGGGAGTTCGAGTCTCCCCCGGGGCACCACTTCGATCGCACCTCATCTTCCGCACCACCTGCACTGAACCCCCTTACGCCAAAGTCCAGATTCGTGGGCATGGTGGCAGCCGCTCAAGCGCGGCTTGGACAACTCCAACACGCCACGCGAACATTTTAAGGAGCACGAGTCTTGGTTTCTGCGAACTCTCAGGTTTGAGCGAGGCCCATGAAATCCCCAATCCGTCGCTACTTAGATTTTGTGAATTTCAGCTTTGTGCCCAATCGACCCCTTCGTGGGCTGCTGCAGATTCTTCGCATCTATGTCGTCGTTGGACTCATTCTGTACTTGCTGCAGGACCGCGTGTTGTTTCAACCCGGCGTTCGCGACTGGCGCTCCTGCGATCCAAAAAGTTCCGAGGTCTCAAGCTTTGAAATCCCATCCGCCAAGTCCGATCGCGTGTGGCGAGGCTGGAAGGTGACGGCGGACTCGGCCCGAGGTCGCATTCTCTTGTTTCACGGCAACGCCGGCTTGGCCTGTCATCGACTCTTTTTTAGAGAGCTGTTCTCGCGACATAATTTCGAGCTCGTGCTGTTTGAATATCCAGGCTACGACGGCACGCCTCTCAGCGCTGAAGCGATGTTGGAAGGCGCGCTCGAAATCCACGATCACCTCCAGAGTCATACGCCGCTTCCGACCTTCGCGCTTGGTGAATCATTGGGCTCGGGTGTTGCCACCTATCTGGCCGCACATCGCGAGCTCAACGGCCTCATTCTCTTCGCACCCTACACGTCCATCACCGAGATCGCGCAAAGTCGATTTTGGTTTTACCCGGTCGGCTGGATGCTGCGATCAAAGTTTCCGGCGCACGAATGGGCGCCCCTCGTGGATGAGGCTGTGTTTGCCTTTCAAGGCACCGATGACCGCGTGATCCCGCATTCGCTCAGCCTCCGGCAAAAGGCAAATTTCAAGAACATTGAATTTTTCCCTATTCCCGGCGCCGATCATAACGACTGGACGGCCTTCGTGGGCGATGATTTCTTCGAAGCCTTGCACAGCTATGTGGCCAAACACCAAAACACGCTGGGCGCCACTGATCCTTGAGCGCGTGTACGGGCACAGAGTGAGCTGGCAAGTTCAAATCGCCCGAATGCTGCTGATCCCCTCTTCCAATTTCAGCGACAATGTCGCCAACAATTCTCGCACAGTGGCGTCTCATTTTGAGACGAATCGTCGACTTCAGCATCGCATGTTTCGAAGTGCCTTGAGGTTCGGCTCATGCACTCCGAAAAGTCGCTATGGGAACATCACAATTTCACCGATCGATGAAGCGCTTGGTTTTCTCATGGCTCGCGTTTGGACTTGCGCTGAACCTCAGCGGCGAGACGAATGCCCAATCACGCCTGACGGCTGATGCGCAAGCCTACGACTTGATCAGTTACGAACACCTCATGTCCTTGCCCAAGTCGGAGCGTGAGGCCTACCTGCGAAGCGTTCGAAAAATGTTGGGCGAACTCGCCCAGCGCCGCCAGCACAGCGAAGTCTTCGCGCTTCAACCCGACCAAGCGCGCGAGACCCTCTGGATGAACGCGTGGCAGATCCTCACAACGCCATTTGCTCATGCGAATCCTTGTCCGTCAGGTATGGAGCTCGCGACACTCACGGGTGGTGGCTCACGCGCGACGGTTTGCCGCCTCGCACGCCGAGATGCCAATGTGTCGGATTGCTTGTCTCGCCCCGGAACGATGATCGTCCACGGCACAGGCCGTGCCGGCGACAACTTTTATGGCGCACATTGCATTCTCGCTACCGATGCCGATGAGCTGCGAAACCTCCGCGGCGATGGCTATCGAACCGAAAGTGGTCCTCACTCGGGCTCCGCGTATCGCTCCGACGGGCAAGTCTTGCCGCCAGAATCTCGCCCGGCCCGCGCCCCGGCTGCGCGCACCGACATCAACCCTGAAAGCGAAGACATACATCAAGCTTGCCGATCCACGGAGACCGCCACTCCGGAACAACGACGTCAGCGCCTCGACGCCTTTCGCGCTCATGCTCGCCAAAACGGTGGCACCTGCCTTCATGGTGGCAACTTGTCTCGCTATGGCGGCACGACAGGCGACTTCAACGCCAGTTCAGTTCGTGCAGGCAATTGCCGAGGCCGCTCGAGTTTTGAGGTCAGCGGCTTTCGCGTCCAATGCGCCACCTCCAGCCAAATTTTGTGTAACCCGCTGATCTATGGCTTGGCCTCGGTCACTCAAGACGAGCCCACGGCCACACGCCAGGCCGTCGGCCGATGCGTGCCTCGCAGCGCGAATGCGACAAAGGCCTGTGATGATCGATTTGGTCAAGCGCAGGACGGCGAGTCCGCAGCGCAGTTCATTTCGCGAAGTGTGCCCGGGATCCGAGAAGCCTATGAAGACTTTCGGCGAAATCTGGCTTCGTTTTGCAACACGCCCGTGTCGCGCGAGGCCCACTGTGAAGAGTGCCGTGTTCTCAGAGAACGCATCTTCGCTGCCAACCGAGCTGTGAGAGCCTCGCCAGCGGCGACGGCGCCTGGGGCAACGGCTCCCGGCTCGCCCGGTGGCTCGGCTCCGGTTGTTCAATAACTATTCGCGACCAGCCGCCGTGTTCTGTCCAATTGCGGGATTCACGCTCACCTTCGCCGTCTTGGTCAGCGCTTCAACCCAATCGCTCATGGCTTCTTGACCACGATAATAGGACATGAGTTCTCGCGCCCGCTTCTCAGCCTCAGGGGTCAAAGCTTCGTCTTTACCCGTTTTGCCGGATGTCGGCTTTGCGGCCACGACGGATCGGATGCCTGTTCGGTATTTGAGTAAGACGGCCTGGCCGCCTTGGCGAATCAACGACTTCGCCAGCGGACGATCCGCGCTGAGGCGAAAGGCTTCGGACACAGCTTCAGAACCGCCGCCGACCTTGGGCAAAGCATTGGCCGTCATAGAAACATCGCCGGATTCTGAAAACTTCAATTTGTGTTTACTGAGAAAGGCCTCAACAGCGGCCTTGTCTTGCGCGGCCAGGGCGCGCTCAAGCTGTGCGATTTCTTCTCGCGATTGCTCTTGGGCAATCAAAAACTCGGCGATGTCCTCGCGCGCTTCTTCCAAACTCGTGGTCTTTTCGGCCTTTCGGTCTTCGACGCGAACGATATGAAAGCCGTAGTTGGTGCGAATCGGCTCAGAGATCTCGCCGATCTTCCCCTTGAAGGCATAGTCTTCAAACTCAGGGACCATTTGTCCGCGGGGGAAAAACTGAATCAGACCGCCCGCATCTTTCGAACCGGGATCAGCGCTATGCTTCTTCGCGAGACTCGCGAAGTCCGCGCCCGCCTTGAGCTGTGCCTGCAAGTCTTGGGCTTTTTTGCGAGTCGCTTCCCAATCTTTCTCTGCGGCCTTCTCATCAACAGCCAGAAGAATGTGCCGAACTTTCGCTTGCTCGGGAGTCAGATACTTCGCCTTGTTGGTCTCGTAATAGGACTTCACGCGGGCCGCACTCTCGGGTTTAGCCAAAAAGTCACGTACGGCCGCCGCGGGCACAGTTTCCGGCGCGACGATCTCCAGCGGGAAGCTCACAACATCGACATTCACGCTTTGCGACTCAACTTTCTTGAGTCGATCGTCCTCGATGGCGAGGGGCCGGAGAGCCGCAGCGAAGGCTCGCGCGGCGCGCTCGACTTGTTGTTGCTCGCGCAAACGATCCTCAAAGCCGCCCTTGGTTTGTCCTGAGCCTTCGATGTATTGCAAGTAGCGTGTGCGGCTAAACTGCCCGTTTTCTTGAAACGCCGGAATCTTCACCAAAACTTCGGCAACTTCGCGATCCGGGACGAAGACGCGATTTTTTTTGAAGTCCTCGATCATCACTTGCCGACGAATGAGCTGCGTGAGTGCTTGTTGTTGAGCGTAGGCCCGAGCGAACTCGGGATTACTTTGCTCAAACATTTGCACCTGCGGATCGGCGCGCATTTGTTCAGCAACTTGCGAATACTCAGCCAGCGAAATGATTTTGCCGTTCACTTGCGCGGCCCAGCCGCCATGTTCAGCGCCCATGCGATCCGGGGTGACGCCAAAGAAGATGAAGACGACGATGATCATCAAAAAGAACGTCCAAGCCATAATGGCACGAGTGACGCGACGGCGATCTGTGCGCCAGAGTTCTCGCAATGAGGACCGGACGTTGGCTGCTTGCTGAGACATTGCTTCCTCGCTTGTTGATGCGTTCCTGCGGGCCCAATTTTTCGACACCCAATTGAAAGCGACTCAAAGCTACGAACGAAGTCCGCAGCTTCATACGACACATTGTCTTGGGCCGATGGTTGAAGCCGAATGATCGTCGGCCGACCCAAGCTCAGGACCGAGTCAACTTGGGGTTGACGGGCCGCCGGCTTCGAGCCGATCGAAGTTTTGTATGTCAGCGAGTTTTCCTCCAAAGTTCAAGGCGTTTGAAGCGGCGCGAAACGCATGAAGCAACACATGACAGACGAGGCATTACAGCCAAAAAATTGAAAGTCAGAAGCGGGCGTGCCCGTTTGCGGGCAGAGTTGCGAATTTCATGAGCGAAACTTGTGACTTTGTCCGGCCAGGTTGTGCAGCGATCTCGTTGTCACCGTGGCCACAAGCACGTTCGCTCCCAACACGATCTTGTTTTTCCGCCTTGTGAGACGCCATCTACGGAGCGAGCAACTTTGAATTTCTTCGCCTTTGATCTTCGCAAAATTTTAGTCGTGATTGCGGTGGTCGCGTTACCCATCATCTCGATCAACATGAAGCGCGCACCCGGCGAAGCGCCTTGGTACCAAAAGCCGTTTTCTTGGACCATTTCGCTGATGCAAGACAGCTATTCCAATTTCACCAGCGGCGTGCGCGGCACGACCTCGATGTACATGAACCTCATCGGCATCAAGCGACAGAACCAATCCCTGCTTCGCGAGAATGAAGAGCTTCGCGCGCAGCTGGGTTCGATCGAAGAGCTCAAACTTGAGAACCAGCGACTTTCAAAGCTCTTGGAGTTCCGCGAACAAACCAAGATGAAGCTATTGGCCGCCAAGGTGATCGCTCGCGATTTGAATCCCGACCATGAATCCATTCGCATCAATCGCGGCTACCGCGAGGGCTTGCGAAAGCTGCAAGGGATTATCACCGTCAATGGTGTTGTCGGCTATGTGGTGTCGACACAGATGGATTCCGCGCAAGTCATCTTGCTCACGGATCGCTCCGCTTCGATTGATGCGTTGGTACAGCGAACTCGAGCGCGAGGCCTCACCAACGGCCGAAGTTCAGGTTCATTGCGCTTAAGATACTTGGAACGAGCCGACGATGTCGCCGTCGGCGACGCTGTCGTGACCAGCGGTTCGAAGGGCTATTTCCCGAAGGGCTTTCCCATCGGGCGCGTGACGTCGGTTCGCAAGACCGATTTCGGAATTTCACAAGAAGCAATGGTTGAGCCCGTCGTGAGCGCGTCGAACCTCGAGGAAGTGTTCGTCGTGATCGAATCTGGCAACGAAGACTTTGGCGATCGCCTGTCGACGGGATTTGGTTTGCCGCTGTTGAGCAAGATCAACTCAGGAACCAATTCGGGCCCCAGCAGTGGTGGCAGCGCCAGCACGACGCCAAAGCCCACTCCCCTTCCTCAACCTGCAGCCACGCCTTCGGTTTCGAGCGCAACGCCTCGACCGAAGCCGACCCCCTGAGGTGAGGCGATGATGCGGGAAAAGTTTCTTCGACTGCTCAATATCGCGATCTTTGCGCTGGTGCTGCTGCTGCTCACCAGCGCGCAGACATCGCTGTGGATGCAAATCTTCGGCTATTTTCCGGCGCCGCTCTTATGGCTGCCGATCATTGCCTATGTGGCGATCAACCGCACACCGCTTGAAACCATCATCATCACACAGATCTTTTCGCTGATCATGGCGCCGGCGACCGTCATGCCCGAAGGCTTATTGATGATTTGCAACTTGGGCGTGGCGCTCAGCGTGCAAGTTTTCAAGACTCGCATCTATTGGAACGCGGCGACCTACATCATGATGGTTTCCGGCGGCTCCGTGGTGCTGTTCCATCTCTTGCACATGCTGGGTAGCTTCATGGTGCGCATGCCCGACTATCAGCCCCTCACAAGCCCCAGCCTCAGTGATTGGATTGTGCAAGCCATGCTGACGCCGCTTGCGGCACCGCCGATCATATGGCTGCTCAGTTTCATCGATCGACTGACGGGTCGCGAGATGGCGGTCGAGAACATGGAAGATTCGTGGGGAGGTTCGCGATGAGCTACCTTCCTGGCAACGAATTGGAAGTGAAAGAGTATCAGCCGCGCTTTCGCCTTCTGTATCTCATCATGGGAATCACCTTCGGCGTGTTTTTCATTCGCCTTTGGTACCTCCAAGTTCTCCAGGGCGAAGAGCTCCGCGCCTTCTCCGAACAAAACTCCATCAAAGAATCCAAGATTCCGGCTCCGCGAGGCATCATCTATGATCGCAACGGCGAAGTCTTGGTGGAGAATCTGCCAGGCTTTCAGGTCACACTTTCGCCTCAGTACGTCGGCAATCTCACCGAGACCGCAGAGGCGCTGGGCGCGGCGCTCAACATGTCGCCTCAGCAAATTGAAGGCATTGTCCAACGCAGTCGCCGCGTGAACGGTCCCTTTCGCGCAGTTCGCATCAAGGAGAATCTCTCGCGTGAAGAGATCTTCAACATTGAAATTCTCAAGCAGGACTACACGGGTATCGACATTAAAGAAACCGTACTGCGCTCTTACCCGCTCAGGGAAAACGGCGCGCAGTTTTTTGGCTACGTGAGCGAGATCTCAAAGCGGCAATTGCCCCGGCTCAATGAACGCTACGCGGATCGCAACATTCGCTTTCAACAAGGCGACATCATCGGCACGACGGGACTTGAGGAAGTTTACGATCTTGATTTGCGCGGCAAAGACGGCATTTCCGTCTCGCAGGTGGACGCCCATGGACGCGAGGCGATCGGCGACCCGATGGGACTGTTGGGCTCGATGGGTGGCGTGACGCCGGCGACACCTGGACAAAACATCGTGCTCACCATTGATAAAGATATTCAAGAGGCCGCGTGGCAGGCCTTCCAGAGTCTCGGGCGCATCGGCGGCGCCGTGGCGATGAAAGCGAATGGGGAAATTCTCGCTTGGGTGAGCGCGCCGAGTTTTGATCCCAACGAGTTCGCCACCGGCATCGCGCCGGATCTCTGGCGAAAATTGATCAATGACCCCGACAAGCCTTTGCGCAACAAACCGATTCAAGATCACAACGCGCCTGGCTCCACCTTTAAGCCGCTGATCGCGCTTGCGGCTCTGGCCGAAGGCGCGATCTCTCCCAACACCATTGTCTCTTGCCCTGGCGCCTTACGTTTCGGTAGCCGCACCTATCACGATCACTTGCGCGGCGGTCACGGCAATCTCAACGTCATGCAAGCCATCGAGCGCTCTTCGAATGTGTTCTTCTATAAAATGGGCATCGCACTCGGCATTGATCCGATGTTTCGATATTGCGATCAGCTGGGCATTGGCCGCAGAACCGGCATCGAATTGCCGCGCGAACGAACAGGCCTCATGCCATCCAGCGCCTGGAAGAAGGCCAACATCGGTGAAGAATGGCAACCTGGCGAAAACCTTTCCGTCGCCATTGGCCAAGGCTTCGTCTTGACCAACCCGCTTCAGCTGGCGGTCGCCTACAACGCGATCGGCACAGAAGGCAAAGTGGTGCGTCCGTTCGTGGTTAAGCGCGTCCTGGGACCCGACAACAAAGTGCTTCGCGAGTTTGAACCCGAAGTGCTTCGCGATCTCAATTCGCCCGAGGCCCAACTTAAAATCAAACCCGAGCACTATCGCGCGGTGAAAGAAGGCCTTCGTCGAGTCGTCAACGGCGAGGCCGGCACGGCCCGAGCTTCAAAATTGAAGTACATCGAAATGGCGGGCAAAACCGGAACCTCGCAGGTCATGGGCTTTTCGGCGGATCAGATTTACGCGTCTTGTGAAGCTCGGCCAAAACATCAGCGCCACCATGGTTGGTTCATCGGCTACGCTCCCGCGGACAAGCCCGAGATCGCATTCGGTGTCTTGGCGGAGCACGCCTGCCATGGCTCGTCGGGAGCTGCACCCATCGCAAAAGCCATGGTGGCCGCCTATGTCGCCAAGTATCGTCCCGAGTGGCTGGAGCGCGATGTTCATAAAGAAGCCCGCGAACGTGCACCACGTCCATCTGAAGCCAACGCGGATGCGAATACAGCACCGACGCAATTGCCTGAAGGCCCCATCGAAGGAGAGTGAAGATGCTCGGCGTGGGAATTCAAGGAGCTCAGCTCGAAGAGCGCGGCTTTTTTAGAAAGCTCGATTGGAATTTCATTTTGCCGCTCCTGGTGCTGCAGGTGATTGGCATCATCAATCTCTACAGCGCCACACACGGCTTCGGATCGGACTCGACAGATCGACTCTTCATCTCCCAGCTCTTTTGGCTGTTGAAAGGCTGGATCGTCTTTCTCATCGTCACGCTCATCGACTACCAATTCTTCATTCGACTGGCTTACGTCATCTATGGTCTCAATCTGCTGGCGCTGATCGCGGTGATCTTTGTCGGCAAAGTCGCCCTGGGCGCTCAGCGCTGGTTGGACCTCGGTTTTTTCGCCTATCAGCCGTCTGAGTCGATGAAACTTTGTATCATTCTCGTTTTGGCCCGACATCTTTCACAGCGCTCTTTTGCCGACGGTATGGGCATCAAAGATTTGTTGCTGCCGCTCGGCGCTGTCATCGGCGTGCCCTTTCTCATCACCGCCGAGCAGCCTGATCTCGGTACGGCGATGATGTTGCTCATCATCGGCTCTTCCATCCTCTTCTTCGTTAAAATTCGCCGCTCAATTCTGGTCGCCCTGGCTGTGCTCGGAATATTCAGCGCAACAGGCGCTTGGTTTTTCGGCTTGCGCGACTATCAGAAGCATCGCATTTACACATTTCTGGATCCCAATCAGGACCCTCGCGGCAAAGGCTACAACTCCATTCAATCGCGCATCGCCGTGGGCTCGGGCCAAGTCTTCGGCAAGGGCTTTCGCAAAGGCACGCAAAGCCAGCTTGAGTTTTTGCCGGAACGCCACACCGACTTCATTTACTCCGTACTCAGCGAAGAGTTCGGCTTTGTGGGCAGCATGTTCACGCTTTCGATCTTCGGCCTTTTGTTTTTCACCATGATGCGAATCGCGCAGCACGCGCGAGACAAAGCCGGGGCCATCATCACCGTAGGGGTGATGGCGGCACTTTTCTGGCACATGCTGATTAACGTCGGTATGGTGATTGGGTTATTGCCCATCGTGGGTGTGCCCTTACCGCTGCTGAGTTATGGCGGATCCAACATGCTCACGACGATGGCGGCGCTGGGCATGGTCTCGAGCGTTTCATATCGCAAGTATCTGTTCTGATGCCTTCACGATTTCGATTGCAACGAAGCTTGCCCCGACTCCTCTGGTTCAGCCTACCGCTGACCGCCGTGCTCATTTACGGTTGGAAAATCGAGACACAGTGGTTTGAGCTCACGCGAAGCGAGATTCGCTTTCCAGTGAAACAGGAGATCAAACTGGCGCACTTGAGCGATGTGCATGTTTTTGAAATTGGCGCGCGCGAAATCAAAACGTTCGAAATTTTGGAAAGCGAACGGCCCGACTTGATCGTCATCACAGGTGACTTGATTTTTTCCGACGGGAATTGGGAGGCCTTCGCAAGCTGGCTCAAGCAGCTCACTCGACAAGTCGCCCCTCAACACGGAACCTGGATCATTCAAGGCAACTGGGAACACTGGCGGCCTCATCCCCAACTTCGGGAGTTGATCGAGGCCGCTGGCGGCAAGCTACTTCGCAACGAGAGTGTAAGGCTTGAAACTCTGGGCCTAGTGCTTGTCGGCTACGATGATGATTGGCTCGGCCAGCCCGAACCGGTTGAGACTCAACTGAGTGATGAAGATCGCCGACGCGCGATCGGTTTGATTCATAGTCCGAGTGGCTTTAGAAAAATCCGACCTCAACTGCCACTTGTCTTGGGTGGCCATACTCACGGTGGTCAAATTCGTTGGCCCGGAGGGCCCGCACTTTATTTTCCGCCATCGTCAGATGGCTTTGATCATGGTTGGTACAAAGAGGATCTCGCGAGCTTTTACGTCTCGCGCGGTGTAGGTACGAGCACCATCGATCTTCGACTCTTTTGTCGTCCCGAAATTCATTTCCTGAGCTTAGTGCCTGAGGGGGCTTAGCCGAGGGGACCCTTGTCTGAAAAGCCCTGGCCGGTCAGCCCTTCGGGCGAAGGATTCGGCGCACCTGCCGCGCCCTCGATGCTACAAAATAAAAAACAGGCCCAAGCGGGCCTGCCGTGATTCGAGAGTTGCCGCTTTGGTCTGACGCCTTAGAGCTTCGGCGTGAGTGTCGCGACGATCTCTTCTTTGGAGCGATTGCCGACAATGGTTTGCACCGGTTGGCCACCTTTGAAGAGAATCAAGGTCGGGATGCCTCGGACACCATACTTCTCGGCCATTTCGCCGTTACCTTCAGCGTCGATGTCGAGTTTGACCACTTTCATTTTGCCCTGCATGTCCTGAGCGATCTCTTCAAGCTTCGGCGCCAAAGCCTTGCATGGCCCACACCACTCTGCCCAAAAATCCACCAACACCGGTGTTTCTGAACCCAAAACATCTTGCTGAAAGCTGACACCACTCGTGTCCGTCGTGAATTTACCCATTGCCGCGTCCTTTCCCTGATGAACAACAGCTTTAGCCTCGCACGACCAAAGTCGCTTTGTCACTTCCGTCGACGCGAGTCGCGGAGGCCTAAACACCGAAACTGTATCAAAATGAGCCAAGACTCAGCGCCATAAGGCTTCGACACGCGCAAGAAGTCTTGGAGCGCCGCCGGAGTAAGCCCCCATTCAAAGCTTCATTCATCTCACAGATGATTCTTCCTGACAGAATTCCCCCACACCCAACCTGAGTCTGAAAGTCGCCCCTCGACCATGGTCCCAGCACATTACATTCCCCACGCAAAACGCCGATAAGTTCACAGAGCCATGCAGAAAAGCGAAATCCGTGTCCTGATCGTCGATGATGACAGTCGCTTGGGTGGAACACTCAAGGAAGTCGTCGCGCGTGAAGGCTACATCTCATTCCACGTCGCCAAACCCGAAGACGCGCTTGCGCAAGTCAAGTTGCACTCCTACGCGTGCGTGGTGATCGACTGCATGTTGCCGAAAATGAATGGCCGCGATCTCGCCCTGCGCATCACCGCCGAATCCAACATGCCGCCGGCGATCATCCTGACTTCGGGCATCTTCAAAGACAAAAAGTTCATTCAAGAGTCGATTCAGAAAACCGGCGCACGACATTTTCTCACGAAACCTTTCGACATGGCGGACTTTGCGACGAAGGTGAACGAGTGCGTGAGCCATCTCATCGACATCGACGTGAATCCCGTCGTCGAGTTGATGGGCAAGAAAGAGGCGACTCCGGGTGAACGCATCTCGGCCTTCAACGGCTCCGAGAATGTCCACGGCTACGAACTGCCGTGGATCTTCGCCATGCTGATGCATCCCAAGATCAGCGGTAACTTGAGCGTGATGTCGGCGGAAGGCGAAGCCTCCGTCATTGGCGTGAGCAATGGCGAAATCGCGAGCGTGCAAAACAAGGATCAAAAGTCCTACTTCGGCGTTCTGCTGGTTGAACACGGTTTCATTTCGCAAGAGGACTTGGACCGCATCGCGAACGATCCCGAAGGCAAGGGCCGACTTGGACAACGCTTGGTCGAGGCCAATGTGCTTTCACCGCATGCCATTCACATCGTCATGGCCGAGCAGCAAGGTCTGCGTTTGGCAAAGATGGTCCGCGACACTTCCGTGCGCCTTAAGTTTGAAGAGACCAATGAAGTCCGAGTGGAAACCAGCATCGACAAGCGCCTGATGCTCGACATGTTCAACGATTGGGTCACATCCAAGCTTCCCTACGAGTGGCTGAAAACGCACTATCAAGCCTGGAACCGCCACAAAGTGATCAAAGGAAGCGAATTCAAGGCCAACCATCCGGCCATGAATGGACCGGCCGTGCTTCGCGCCAGCCGAATGCTGGATCTGTTCTTGAAAATTGAGGAGAGCGGACTCACGCTCGAACAACTGCTCGCTCAATCCGAAGTGCCGGATCACGAGTTCTATCCCGCGCTTCACAACTTGATGCTGGGCGGATGCTTACGCTTTGGCGACGAAGTGAAGGCATCGGATCACAAAATTCAACGCCAGCGCCTCAAGAAGCTTCTGGAAGACCTTCAGCGGCAAAACTACTTCGAACGCTTGGGTGTCTCCAGCAAAGCTCGTGAAAATGAAATCAAGCGATCCTTTCACGAGTTCGCGAAGACGATTCACCCCGACAAAATGGCGCCCGATACACCACTGGACATCCGTGACTTGGCCCGACAGTGTTTCAACCTCATCACCGAGGCGTATGAAACTCTGCAAAACGCCACCGTCCGCGACAACTACATGCTCGAACTTGAGCAAGGACGCGCCGAAAAGATTCTTGAAGCCGAGCAGAACATGGAGCAGGCGCGTCTGTACTTGAGCAAGGGCGACGCTCGTCGCGCCAAGACACTTCTGGAAGACATTCTTCTCAGCGTTCCTGTCACCACAGAGCTTCGCCTGCTCTTGATGTGGTCGCAGATCAAAATGCCCGATGCGGAACGCGATACGGAATTGGTCGGCAAACTGAAGGATCAACTCACGGCCATCCCGCCTGAGGATCGACACAATCCGACTTACTTTTTCGTCAAAGGTCTTGTGCAAAAGGCGTCCAAAGACCTTGAGGGTGCGCGGCGCTCCTTTGAACAAGCCGTGGGAATCGACATGGCCTTTAACGATGCCAAGCGAGAGCTGAACATCATCAACTTGCAGATCAAGGACAACAAGCCTGTCGACATTCTGCGCGGTGATCTCAAAGACGTCATCGGTCAGCTATTTAAGAAAAAGAAGTGATCGACCCGAGGGACCTCAGTCCCTCTTGCCATCTGGATCTGAGTCTTCATTCTCCAAAAGTGCCACGACAAAGCGTCGCTTTTCCGCATCAAGCTTCTGCAAGCGAGCTTCTTCACCGCTTTGCGATTGCACAAATTCCTTCAACTGCGTGGCCGCCGACTTGATGGATTGCGTATTGGCCACGGGCGGTAACTCCTTGCCTTCATCTTCCATCGCCTTGATGGCCAATTCAAAGCGCTCTTGCCGCCGGGCCGAGGCTGCAAGACGCACTCGTTCTTCTTCATAGGCCGAAGTTCCGCTCGCACTTCGTCCACCCGCACTCAGACCTTCAGCAGCTTCGCTCGCTCCACTGACAAATTGCGAATCGCGATCTCGGGGACCCGATTGCACCAGATACATTTCGTCGGCCTCGTCCAATCGAGCCGACTCAATTTTACCGAGCTTCTCAACAAGCGGTTCGACCGGAACATTGAGGATGCGCGAAAGAATTCGCAGCGTGCGCACATGATCGACAGGTAGAGGTAGCCACGCATCAGCACCTGCGGTTGCGAGCGCTGGATCTTTGGGATCAAATCCTGGCGGCAAAATAAACAGCACACGCAGCCGATGCCCAACCTGGGCCTTCATTCGCTGCGCCAATCGGGGGCCGTCAATATTTCGGCCACGATAGGTGGCGAGCAAGAGATCTGGCGTGAAGGCCAAAGCGGTTTCCGCCACCGAGGCCTCGCGCGACAAGCTCAACACATCAAAGCCCACTCGCCGCAGCAGGGACTCCAATGAGATCAATTCCGCATAGTCTTCGATGACCAAAAGCAGTTTTCGCACTCCTCATAGGATTGGAAGCCTCGCCCTAGGCGTCAACCGACGGCTAACGCCTTGCTTCATTTGCGAGTAATTGTTAGGCCTTTGATGATGATTGCGAATTGGCCAGGTTTGAGTGGATTCACTGTAATTCGAAATGCCCGCCTCATGGGATATCCGGTGCTCGAAAGCATTCGCAGCATCTTGCCTTTGGTCGATGAAATGCTCGTCGCCGTCGGTCAGAGCGACGATGACACGCGCGACATGATCGCCTCCTTGGCTGATCCCAAAATTAAAATTGTCGACACCTTTTGGGACACGGCAAAGACCAAGGGCGGCTTGATCCTCAGCGAAAAGACGAACGAGGCCATGGCTCTTTGCCGTCATGACTGGTGCTTTTACCTACAAGCCGACGAAGTCATTCACGAGATGGATTTGCCGAGAATCGCGCACGCGCTGTTGCGAGCCGCGAAAACTCCCGACTGCGAAGGCTTGCTGTTTCGCTACATTCACTTCTACGGAAGTTATTCGACCATCGCGACTTCTCGACGTTGGTATCGCAATGAAGTGCGGATTGTGCGTCGATCCAGTGGTGTGCAAAGTCATAACGACGCTCAGGGCTTTCGTGTGCGGGGCGAAAAGCCCAAGGTGCTGCGCGCCGATGCACGAGTGTTTCACTACGGCTGGGTGAAGCCGCCCCAACTCATGGGCCAAAAGTCAAAACTGCTCAACCGCTGGTGGCATGGGTTTTCACGCGATCATGAATTTGAGACTTTTGATTACGAGCGCCAATATGGACTCCGCCCCTACAGCGGCGAGCATCCTGCCGTCATGCGAGATCTACTCGCCGCGCAGAACTGGCAGTTTGACCATCGGCGGCGATGGAAAGATTGGACACTCAAAGATTTAAACTTGTTGGCGAGTGACACTTTCGAGAGATTAACTGGTCATCGCATCGGCGAGTATCGACCTTATCGACTCTTGCCGGAGGCCTCGCCAGTTGGCGCCACTCAAGCGGGCTTAAAGCCGAGCGATGCCAAATGAGGCGATGGCCCTAAAATTAAACTCAAACCTAAACTTGAAACTTCGAACTGAAATTCAAAAGAATCTAACCGAATCACTGAAACCGAAAAGCGAAACGAGTCGACACATGTCCCAAACGACCAACAAAACCCGCACTGAGACCACCACACTCCCCGCTCGGCAGTTCACCGTTGAAGCAGGCCGAAGCAAAATTCAAATTGGACAAGGCCACCCCCTGTCCATCATCTCTGGCCCTTGCGTGATCGACTCTCGCGAAATGATCATGAACGCCGCTCGTCAACTCAGCGAACTCTCACAGCGCGTGGGCATCGGCCTGATCTTCAAATCCAGCTACGAGAAAGATAATCGCGGCTCGGAGAAGAATTGGACGGGGCCGATGGCGGACGATGGCCTCAAAATTCTCGAGGATGTACGCAAGGAATTCGGCTTGCCCGTGCTCACAGATGTCCATCGCGTGGAAGACGTCGCTCGAGTGGCCGAGTCCGTCGACGTTTTGCAGATTCCCGCTTACATGTGCCAGCAGACATCTTTGGTTGTCGCCTGTGGAAAGACCGGCAAACCCGTGAACATTAAAAAGGGCCAGTTCTTGGCGCCCGAAAATATGTCGGGAGCCGTTTCGAAAATTCACTCAACGGGCAACAAAAATGTTTTGCTCACGGAGCGAGGCGCTTGCTTCGGCTACAATCGGCTCGTGGCCGATATGCGTTCGATTCCCGTCATGCAAGAGCTCGGCGCTCCGGTGTGTTTTGATGCCACACATGTGATTCGACTCTATGGAATCTCAAGCGCTGATCCGGCAGGCGGCGAGCCTCGCTTTGTGCCGCATCTGACGATGGCCGCCGTGGCCGCGGGCACCGATGCCTTGTTCATCGAAGCGCACCCGGACCCCATGTCGGCCAAGTGCGATGCCGCTTCACAATTGAATCTCAAACATTGGGATGGACTGATTCGCATGGCCATGCGAGTCCGTCAGGCGATCGGCACGCCGGAGAATGTCGGGCAAATACATTCGCCGCAGAGCTAAGCCCATCTCGGAAACTCGACGCGGGACGGGGACTCTCTGAGGACTCATTGCTTATGCAGCAAAGAGTCCTAGAATAAATTTATGCGCGCCCGACTTCTCACCCGCTATGTCCTCGGTGAAATGATCCCGACCTTTTTTTTGGGCGTCGTCGTCTTTGTCTTTATTTTGCTCATGTTCCAAGCCTTGCGCCTCACCGAGTTCGTGCTCGTTCATGGCGTCAAACTCAGCACCATCGCACAGATGATGGGTTACTTGTCGACGAGCTTTCTGCCGATTCTCTTTCCGATGTCCCTTCTTTTCACCGTGATTTTGACCTACGGCCGCATGAGCGCCGACAGCGAAGTCGTCGCGATGAAGGCCACAGGACTCAGCATGTGGTCCATCTCCACTCCGGCGCTGATACTTTCCACGCTCGTTTGTATCTTGAGTCTGCAAACTAGTTTCTATGTGGCTCCGTGGGGCAATCGTCAGTTCGAGCAACTGGTGGCGAAACTCGGCTCGATGAAGCCCGGTGTGACAATCAAAGAAGGCACTTTCTCTGAAGGTTTCTTTGATTTGGTGGTCTACGCCAACCAAGTCGACAACAAAGCGGGTCGTCTCATCGACGTCTTCATTTATGACGAACGAAACGCCCAAGCCCCGATCACCGTGATCGCGCGTGAAGGCGAACTTGTGCAAGATCCCGAGCGGCCCGGGCACTCCGCTTCGCTTCGCCTGATTAACGGCTCCATTCACCGCGGTAGCGAGGGCCGACATACGAAGATTGATTTTTCGACCTATGATCTGCAGCTC
The DNA here is from genome assembly GCA_002344785.1 of Bdellovibrionaceae bacterium UBA2339. GTDB lineage: Bacteria > Bdellovibrionota > Bdellovibrionia > Bdellovibrionales > JAMPXM01 > UBA2339. Next base: position 2,157 of record DDUL01000023.1, on the reverse strand, counting down.
TTTGACCCGATCGCGGAACAAAACCATTTCAGCTCACCGACTTCGATGGGCATGGAAGAGCTCAGTGCACGTATCGAGAAGTCCATCAATGCCGAGGGACTGCCGATGAAACCCCAGCAGCGCATTGAGTTTTTGACCGAGTTCCATCGTCGAATCGCAATCGGCCTAGCTTGCCTGCTCTTTGGAATTTTGGGCGTCGCGCTTGGCACCAGCACCAATCGCCGAGGCGCACGCAGCGGCGGTACGGTGGTGTCCATCGGCGTGATCGTGATTTACTGGGCCTTGGCCGTCAGCGCCGAGAGTTTGGCCCGCCAAGGACAACTCCCGCCCGGAATCGCCATGTGGTTAGCGAATTTCATTTTCATGATCGCCGCCGTCTTCTTAGCCAAGAAAACTTGGGCCTAGCGCGCCCAGCTTGTGCCATCCAAGCCCTGGCTTGGATGAAGCGAGATGACGCCAGATGAAGTCAGACGCTCTCGGATGATTTCGGAGCATCTCAATTCCCAGCGCCTGAGCATCTCAGCGAACATTCAGACTCCGCACGAATTTACACTGAGAGATCTCGGGAGTCGCGACGGCGGCGATACTCCGACTCCAGTAAGTTCGACAGATCATCGGCCGAGCGAATCAAGTGCGCTCCATCGACGATCAACTGATTGTTCAATTCACCACAAAGATCCAAAGGCGACCAAGGCAATGCCCCCAGCTCTCGAGCATTCTCTCGCGCATGAGTGGCTGTAATCGACGATCCGCTTCGAAACCTCGCCTCAATCAGCAATACAAAATCGGCCAATGAAGCAATCAAGCGATTGCGAGCTGCGAAGTGAGATTTCTGCATTCGCTGCTCGTCGCGAAACTCGCTCATCAAAAATCCACCGCCTTGCAGGACTAAGTGTCGATGGCGCATCCAGTGTTCCGGGTATGGTCGATCGAGGCCCGATGGCATCAACACACCCGTCGGCCAACCGCGCTCCAAAGCGATCTGATGCGCAAGTGCATCCACGCCACGCGCCCCGCCACTCACAATCAGCACCGGGCCCTTCAGGCGAAAGAGCTCTCGTCGCATCCAAACTTCAGACGGAGGCGAGATCTCTCGAGTGCCGACAATCGCCAAGCAAGGCATTCGCTCGAGTGCGGCAAGTGAGCCTTCGACCCGAATCGCCGTAGGAGGTTCCAGCATTTGGCGAAGTTGCCGAGGGAACTCTTCATCCGCCCACGTGACCCAACGCCGACTCGTTGGCTCACTGACTAAGTTCTGCTCGGCAACATTCTCGCCCCGACTGCGATCTCCAGGTTTTTGCATGCCCACCACCTTTCAAGGCCATTGGCCTCGAGCGATCGCACGCAAGACTTGTTCGATCATAAAAAAAGCGAGAGGCCCATCGGCGCTCTCGCTCTGTCCGAACCTCGGAAGCGGTCCGCGATCAGCCGCCGCCACCAGGCCCAGTGCCTTGACTCAAGCGCGGAGGTTGGAGCCGGAAATCCGGCATGGCGCTGGGGAACTGCGCGCCTGTTCGATCACCCGTGCGAATTTCATCAAAGGTCTTCAAGACCACGGCCGAGGCCACTGAGCCCTGCACGGAGAACACACGAATCAGCGCAATCGGTCGCGTGAGATCCGGCACATTCGTTTCGCTGCGACGCTCACCGCGCCGAGCTTGCACCGACATCACATCACCCGCACGCAGATCGACGTTGCCTGGGTTTTCCAAAAACACGACGGCGCTATCGCCAAACATTTGTCGATTGTCTTCGAATTCCCCACCGACAATTCGCACTTCACCTGTGTTGCGACGACCATTGGTCGTCAGCGAAACGCGGCGAGGCTTCTCATTGCGAACAATGCTACCCACGCGCACCGGACCGGCCGCGAAAATCACCTGCGCGCGATACATACCATTGGACTCATCGAGCACGTCCATCACTTCGATGTAACCGCCCGACTCATAACCCCAGCCAATTCGTGAACCGCCTTTGTTCCTCACCGCCATACGCTTGAAGTAAGTCGCCAAGCGATCACCCGGATTCAGAGCCTCCTTGGATTTGATGAACACGTTTTGTCCGATGCCCGCCACCAATTCACCTGCTTCAACCTCTTCGATGGTGGCGACAAAATCGGGCTCGTCCTCAAAGGCCTCATAGCCAGGAACAATCGCG
>DDUL01000043.1 GCA_002344785.1 Bdellovibrionaceae bacterium UBA2339 | reverse complement strand
AGTTCTTTGTCTGTCATACCGTGTGTTTAGCACGGGTTTTTTCGCTCAGAATTTTCGCGCGAGGATCGTGTGTGGCGGGCGTTTGCGCGGAGGCACGCGAAGCGGGGTTTGCTCGCGCGCGCAAGCTGTGAGCCGCGAGCGTGCGGCGATTGCGGTGGTTTGTGGCGAGGATCGCATTGTGTTGGCTGCGCGCGAGAGAGTTCAGGGGAAAATCGCGTCAACAAAAAATTGCGCTGGTCTCGCGCGTGTCCGAAATCCGGACAGCGCCGCCGGACACCACAAGCCAATCGCGGCCGCCTCGACACTCACGCCACCCGCGCTGGCGCGGGTCACACTGCATCACGCGCCAACAAGATCCGCGCATCCGCGCAAACACTCACGCCACCCGCGCTGGCGCGGGTCACTGCGCGTCACCCACGACTCCGCAAAACCAATCCGCGCTGGCGCGGGTCACTCCGCGTCACCCGCCGAACCCCAAACCAACCCCAACCCAAAACCCGCACAGCCCCGACCCGCCCCTAAATAACTACACACCAAAAAACTCAACTCCCCGAGTCCCCCGCACCCGAACCACACACCAACGCCAACTGCGCCAATCGCTCCGACAGCGAGTTCATCTCCAGCAAAGCCTGCTGCTCTTCAGCGTCCATCACCATCAGCGCGCACATCGCATTCACCTTTTGCTCAACTGTGCGGAGCTCACTCAAAAAGCCCGCGCGCGTCGCCGCGTCCGCGACATGTGTCTCCAACCATCGACTCATCTCTCGCATCATGTGCTGCAAGACAAATAAATCGGAATGCGGAAGCTCCACATCCTCGTGCACCCACTCACCTTGCGCCTGCAAATAAAGTCGCGGCGAAACCGGATCATGCACCTCACTCAACCGCACCTTGCCCGTTCCTTCGAGCAAGATCAGCATGCCGCCGTCGGCCCGCCGATCCAGCAGACGAACTTTGCCAACGCCAGCGATCGCTCGCAAATGCCCCCGCACACCCGCGCGCACACCTTCGGCCGTCGTTGTCGGCTCAGAGTAAACCACCGCCACATCACCATTCACAGCTAGGGCGTCATTGATCATTTGTATGTAGCGCGGCTCAAAGATATTCAGCGGCTTGGTTGTCGCCGGGAACAAACACACGCGAGTCAACGGGAATAGAGACACAAGCACTTTGGATGGCATTGCCACAATTCTGCCAGCTCTGGACCAAGCTCACAAGTTTGACGAACCTCAAGCCACAGCCTAAGTTCGAAGCGTGCAAGAGCCACCCAACACCTCTCCGCAACCCAGCATCATCGCCAGCAACGTCGATTGGTCGCGGTTCATTCAACATCTCGATCAAGGCAAATGCGTTGCGATGCCGACGGAAACCGTCTACGGGCTTGCGGCACGAATTGATCGCCCTGATGGCATCAAAGCCATCTTTGCCCTGAAAGAGCGCCCGAGTTTCGATCCGCTCATCGTGCACGTCGCCAGCTTCAAACAAGCGCGCGAACAAGTGGCCGAATGGCTGCCGCTGGCGGATTTCATCGCGCGAAGTTTTTGGCCAGGCCCGCTCACTCTCGTGCTGCCCAAAGCCTCGCACATCAGTGATCTCATCACATCGGGACTCATGACGGTCGGACTGCGCATGCCCGCGCATCCTCTTGCCAAGCAACTGATCGAGTCCGCGGCGACACCTCTTGCTGCGCCCTCGGCCAATCGCTTCGGAAGAATTTCACCGACACGCGCCTCGCATGTTCGCGATGAATTTCCCGAGGCTATCGCCCGAGGCGACATACTCCTGCTCGAAGGCGGCGACTCCGAGATCGGCGTGGAAAGCACAGTCATCGCCGTCACCGCGCAGGAACTCTTCATTCTTCGACCCGGCGGCGTCACCCAAGAAGATCTGCAGCAAGCCCTCACGCGCTGGGGTCAGCCCGTACAGATCAAAATCGCGACTCACGATCAACGATCACCCGGTCACACCGAACATCATTATCAACCGCGCAAGCCCCTCATCGTGATGGAAGTTCCGGAAGTGGAACGTCGACTTTCGCCAATTCCAAAGTCACCGCGCGCACTGAATGACTTGCGTTTTCGTGAGTGGCCTCACGAAGTGCGGGAACAACTTTTGAGTCTTAACGGTCACGGAGATTCACTGGCCGCCATCGGGCAACTTCCCAGCGAGCCCACTCTTGCCGCGCGCATGCTGTACAGTGAACTTCGAAGACTTGATGAGACCGCCGAGGCTCAATGGCTGGTGATTCGTCTGCCAAAATCTGAACATGGCGGAGGCTTGTGGATGGCGATCGAGGATCGGCTTCGGCGTGCAGCGACAGCTTGGGTGCCTATGAAAATGATCCCAAAACCCTAGGCATGTGGCCTCGATCAGCTCTGAAAAAGGCAAAATCTCCCTATGGCGCAGTGCCGTCAAAGCCATGCCTCGCTTGAGCCAATGCCAGCAAAGCCTTACCCAGAGCCATTTTCCTGTAATTTTTAAGAATCCTTGCACGTAACAGTTTCGTAACTTGAATCCAAGGACACATAAACTGATATTGAGGCAAAGTATCTCGGGCTGGCTGTCTCGTCTTTTGAGAACCGAAACCATCGGCTTTCATTCAATCGAGAGCGATCCGCTTGATGTGCAAGGCGTGAATTGGAGTGCCCGAACTCGCAAACATCCATCGCGAGATCTCGCGCTCTCAAGGAGCATGAAGTCGATGACTCGGCCAATGAATGAACAGCAGATGACCACGACACTGCCGCAGTCTGCGCAGGGTCAACGTCACAACTGGGCCGACACCAAATCCGCATCCGAGAAATCGCCAATCCAAATTTTGCCTTCGCAAAACTTGACCGCCGCAAGCGAAGAGCCCATCACGCAGCTTCCCGGGATGCCTCAGCCACAGCCCCAACAGCGAGAGCCCGACTTCTTGGATTTTCTCGCTGCTCGCCTCAGAGGAACAGACTTGGGCCCCGCTGGGGCAAACTTCGAAGCCATCTTTGGCGCCGTCGGCCCGGGCTTCACCGCCCCGCTCATTTCACCGACCGCCACTCCGGCCCCCACTCCGGTCGCCCCACCCACCAGCATTGCAATTCAAAATTCCACCGAAATGTCCCCTCCAACAGCCCTTGATAACGCCCATGGCACAGAAAGAGCTGCCCGTATGAGTTCACAGACATCCGGAAGAAGTCCCGCAAGCATCGCCCCCACGTCCCTCAAGACAAAGACCAAAGCCAAATGCATTTTGGTCATCGACGATGAAAAAGACATTCTCGACTTCGTCGACGAATTGCTCTCATTTCGCTTCAAAGTCTTGAAAGCCCAAGACGCCGCGACAGGCCTTGAACTGGCGCAAAACGAATCACCGGATCTGATCATTTTGGACTTGGGACTGCAAAATCAAAGTGGCCACGACATTTGCCGAGTGCTGCGCGAGCGACCCGAAACCAAACAAATTCCAGTCCTGATCTACACAGGTGCCGATGACATCGACAATCTCACGCATGCCTTCGAGCAAGGCGCTGATGATTACATCGTGAAGACGTCGCGCCCGCGCGAGCTGGTGGCGAGAGTGCTGGCGAAAATTCGCCGGGTCGAAGAGCAAAACGAAGTGCCCGAAGTCTTGCAAGCCGGTAATTTGGAGCTTGATGCACGCCGACTCGAAGTCACACTCGACGGTCGCAGTTTGCCGTTGTCGGTGCTCGAGTTTAACTTGCTGAGATTTTTTGTATTGAATCTCGACCGCGTGATGACTCGCACCGAGATCCTCGAAGGCGTGTGGAAAGGTGCCGTTGTATCGAATCGCACCATCGACACTCACATGGTTTATTTGCGCAAAAAGCTCAAAGGCTTCGACCACACGCTCGCGACTGTCTACGGCGCCGGATACATTCTTCGCGCGCCCTCGCGCCGCTGATCAAGCCGCGCGGCCCGCGGCTTAATCCCCACAACGTACGGCCTTAAGCCAAGGCTCAGGATCAGGAAACACGGCTCGTGCGAGCTCGCGATCTGCGGGCCGAACCGCGCCGGGAAGATCGACCTCGCAAGGCTCAAGGCGTGACAGCTGAAAGTGCAGATGCGGATTCCAGCCGCCGTTCTCTTCGCGCTCACCCAACCAACCGATCAGCTGACCTCGCGCCACGCGATCGCCGCTTCTCACCGCGCGATGCCGACTGAGATGACCACAAAGCAGCCAAAGATTCTCATCGCCGAGTTTCACTTCAAGAATCACCACGCCGCCGTAGTCGCCTTCAGCTTCACGATCCGCGACACCCCACACGCGTCCCGCTAAAGGCGCAAACACCGGCGTGCCCGCGGGGGCGCCTAAGTCCACACCCATGTGTAAACTTCGGATTTGAGGCGAAGAGGCCATAGCGGGTGGACTGTCCGAGGGATGCGCAGCCGTCCCATCCATCGAGCCCGATACAAACAATGGGCTTGTGTACATTCCACGACGATCTTCGTCGTAGCGGCCCCAACTGAAGCGCTCTGCGACGATACGCTTGGGATCATAGCCTTGTGTGAAGTCCGGTTTTTCGTAGGGTCCGGAGAACAGAAGTGGCGGCGAAACCAGATCAGCGGCCTGCGCCTCGCGCATTTGCAGCGAGAATCTTTCAGGCGAAGGCAACTCACCTGATGGCCGCTTGAGGCCCCAGGCGCGCAGTTGGTTTGACGGAACATCTAAAAAAGAAAAGTCGCGACTCAGATCTCGCCTCGGATCATGTTCGGGTTTTGAACTCGGCTCCGCCGTGAGGCAGAGCCGACTGAACAAAATCTCTAGGCGATGGCGTCGCGACTGTCATGTGAATCGATCAACTTCAGCGCTGCTTAGCGCCCCAACTCAACCAGCACGGACTCGACATAGAAATTGCCGCGCAAATTCAAATCGATGTCCTGAATCTCTTGGCCCACGCGCATAAGTCGCGACGGATAGAAGGTGTATTCGGAAGTGTAGCTGCTCACAGATTGCGGGTGACCTTCAGTCCAGCCGTTGATCTTCAATTCAGCTTGGCCTCGACCAGCTGCTGTCGAAGCGCGCAAGACCACGCGGTGCACGCGGTAGCCGCGATATTGATGCAAGTTCAAAATCGCATCGACATCGAGCATGGTCGCGCCGCGGAAGTTCTGACCCAAGTACTCCTGCACCATCACAGGACCCGGAGGCGGATAGCCCGGCCCACCAGGACGACCCGGTCGACCCGGACGACCACCGACATGGCCATTCACCAAAACGCGAATTTCGTGAACGTAGAATGGGCCATTCAATCGCACTTCAAGATTGCGATGCGAGGGCTGAGTGGTGAAGAAGGTGTAATCTTGGCGGTAAGAGCCCACCCACTGCGGTCCACCGCTCGGGCGTCCATCTTCCAACAAAGCCGCTTGGCCTCGACCACCAGGTGATTCCATCTGCAAAGTCACCTGTTCCACTTGTCGACCGGCAATCATGTGCCCCATCAGTTGATAGATCTGGAGTCCGGTGAATCCGTTGTACTGACGGCCGATGGTCATGCGGATCTCCTCGCTCATGCCATACGAGGGACCACCCGGAGGCAAATGCCCCGGATAGCCGGGCTGGCCCGGAAAGCCTGGGCTAAGATCGCCAATGACTTGGGCTTGCGAGGTTCCCGCAATCACCAAAGCCACAAGTGCGGTGGCCGAACGCAGAACCGACCAAAACTTCTTGTTCGTTTTCATACCCTTCGAATTCATCTGGTGTCCCCCATGGCAGTAGCGGTGTCGAATCGTCCCCCGATCACCGCGGTGAGTGAGTCGATGTATCGTCGAAAGCGTCGTCGATTCATCCATGACTTGGAGTGAGCAAGCTCGAGGCCAGCGCAAATGGGGTCATTACGAACCATTAACGCGACGCGCCGCTCGTGATACCCGAAGTCTGTAACAGCCCCAAGCGCTCAGCCGTCGGAAAATTCAGCGCAAAGGCTGCGACACTCATGACCTGCAACCAAAGTGCACTTCCCCCACCACTCATGGAGTCCAAAAATCCCAAAATGCCCGGAACCTCTGAAAGCGCGAGGGCGACGATGAAGCCGGTGAAACACTTCTGCGGATCACCTTTGAAGGCCGGCACGTGGCGAACCAGCTGACTCAGAAGCGTCATCACGCCCCCCACCAACAAAAACATATCGGCTGTCATGAGGGGCTCTGAGCCACCGGCCTGTCCGAGCGAGATGAAATAGAATTGGGCCTGAGAAAGTGCCAGTGCGAACCAAATGATCAGCGCCACCTTCATCTTGGGGTGCGCAAAGCCTTGTTGAGGCGGCCCTCCGGCTGGATTTCCCGACGATTTTCCAGAGCTTGAGTCCTGACCTGTTCCGCTTTGCATTTCTCACCCCCCTTACCCAAAGATTTCAGCCGACCTGACCCGGCATTGTCACGAAGAGGCATGGCGATTAAGCCCTTACCAGCCCTGAGCAGGGTTAAAGATGTATCGTGGCCCGTCTACGAGGAGTGAAGCATGTTCAGTTCTTTGCGCCAGATCGCCCGCAAATTCTCGATGGCACTGATGATGGTCGTCAGTTCATTGGCTCTGACCGCATCAGCCGCGCCGGAAAAAGAATCGGCCGTGCTTGTGACCTCAACACCCTTGCAGCTGGACCACGTCACCTCGCGATCTGTTTGCGGCTGGAGCACGGCCACGGCGACTTCGCCGCGCGAACGCGTGTGCATCGGCACGAGTGCGGCGAACTCGGCACCCATCACACTGGCAAAGCCGGAAGCTTTCATCATGGGCTACGACACGGCTTGCGCCCTCGATGGCGGGCAACTGAAGTGCTGGGAAGAGCGCGAATCCAAAGCGCAACCGCTCGGAGAATTTCTCAAAGGCATTTCGGTCGCGCAGGCCTCGCAAGTCACGGTCCGCTATGAAGTGGCTTGTCGGCCCGAGGCCAACGGCAAAGAAGTCCTTTGCGCACTTCCCGAGCGCTCCACTTGGAACCGCACGACCAGCGCCGAAGTGAAGATCCCTGCGCAGATCAAGCGCTTCGGACCCTTCGCCGATTTGCGACGCTTTGTGGTCGACGACAGCAAACTCTGCGCGCTGGATGGAGAACGCATCACTTGCTTGCCGATGTATGACGATGGCAACGCCGCTGAGGCGATGGAGCGAGTGCCCGATCAAGCCTTCCCGGGTGCGCGCGATTTCGCGATGAATTACAACGGCGTGTGCGTGATCGGCGATCAGGCTTCGAGCTGCTGGCAGCGCGATCCCTCCACGAATTCGTGGAAGAGCGTTGAGCTGCCCAGTGAATGGGTGGGTGCGAGCCGTCTGGGTATGAGCTATTCGGACATTTGCGCGATGTCGCCCGCGGGCCGACCGATGTGCGTGAAGCTCGACTATCGCAATCGAAGCGTCACCGCCAATCTTCCGGCTGAGCTTGAGGATCCCAGCCTGCTCATCGAAGATCTTCAGTATCAAGACGAACGACTTTGCGTCTTGGATCGTCAGCAGCAACTTCGCTGCTTCGGCTACAACCGCAAGCCGGCGAAGATGCCAGAGAACCTCGGCCAAGTCGCTCGGTTCGCCAGCTCTGAAGGTCGCATTTGCGCGCTCAATACGGATGGCCGCGTGTATTGCTGGTCAGGCGATCGCTTCTCGCGTTCACCACTGCCGCAAGGCCAAACGGTCGCGCAATCTGATCCGCGCGGCATTTGTCAGTGGAACGATTTGGCGGTGTTTTGCAGTGGCGCTCCATTCGATACGGACTTCAGCAAAATGAAGCGGATCGTGAGCCTCTCCCACGCTCAGCGTGAAGCTTCGCATTCGTCGAGCGAATACTGCGTGCTGTGGGAAAACGGAGCTGGGCAACAAGAACTCAGCTGCTTTGGCTCGGACAACTTGTCTAAGGGCATTCCTAGCCTCAGCTCGCCGGTCAACTTCGTGGTGCGATCTTACGGCACGGCTTGCGCCGTTACGGATGATGACGTGCACTGCTGGGGCTCGCCGATCAGCAGCGAACCACAGCCCAATCTGAAGGCCGTGCGACAACTGGAATTCGGCAGCGACTTTGCGTGTGCATTGGATCGCTTCGGCATGACTTGCTGGGGTCGCGATCTGGAGTCACGACAGCTCGCCGTTCCGCAAGAGTTGGCGGACTTTGAGGCCGTGCAAGGCATGAGCGTCGGCGAAAACCACGTCTGCGTGGTGACGGCTGAGCGCAAAGTGCGCTGCTGGGGTGGGAACTCCTACGGGCAGCTCAATCATCCAGACCTGATCGACGTGACTTCTGTGATTGCCGGATCGCTGACGACTTGCGCGGCGCATTCAGGCGGAGTCACTTGTTGGGGTTATCGCGAAGGCGCACTTGATCCCAACGGAACTTCTGAGACAAATTCCGGAGAGAACGACAACGCGCCCTGATTCAGCGGCGCTTGTTGCCGGCCTGATCAGACGGCGGCTCAATGACGACGGACTGATGACGACGGACTGATGACGACGGACTCAAACGGACTTGAACGGACTTGAACGACCGATCGGAAATTTTGATTCAGATTGAGCAACCGCAACTCTTGAGGGGGAGAACATGCGAGGGCCGATTCGACGACTCGCTTTGCGAACTCGAGATGCGCGTGGCTTTTTTGAGCGTCGCCAGATTTCGCGCAAATGGTTTTCGAGTCGGTGGTCGAAACTCGCGTTGAGCGCTCTAGTCAGTTTGCTGGCGCTGAGCGCTTCAGGCTCAACCCCCATCACGCCATCACGGCAATTTCTGCAGCTCGATTCCATGTCCTATGAAGAAGTCTGCGGCATGACCTCGGACGGCAAAACGTCTTGCCTCAATGGCGGCCAAACGCGCGTGGTGCTACCGGATCCCGTCGGGCAATTGCGCGTCGCCTATGCAACTGATCGCTCGCAATTTGGATGGGATGAAGAGGGACTGCAGTTTTTCAGCGTCGCCAATCAATATGTGTTGCACGAGGGAAAAACCGAGCTGGAGATTCTTCGTCATGTACTCACGCAGGCCGAGCCTTTCGCCGTGAGCACGCGCGGCGGGCACGTGTGCGCTGTGCAGACGAAGGCGGGCGGCGTTCGTTGCTTGATCGCACGAACCTACAACACCTTTGCGCAATTTGAGACGCCACTTCCCGCGCACCTCGTGAGTGTCACAACAGCTCGCGTCTGCTTGGCCGTCGATCGCCAAGTCTTATGTTCCATAGATTTGGGGAAGACTTGGCAGATGGAGGCGGATCTCGAGTTCAATTCTCGAATCGAGAAGCTCGTCACGCTTCGCAATTGGGTCTGCGCCGCGGACAACAGCCAAGCCCGATGCGCACGACTGAGCGGCGGTAGCGGCACTTCGCTTCCGGTGCAACTTCCTGAAGCTTGGTTGAGCGCGAGCGTTTGGCGAGCGACGGATGAGCGCCTCTGTGCGCTTTTACCTGTAGCGGGCAGCAAGGACTTGAGTCTGGAATGCCGCGCAGATCGCGATCTGAGTCCGCAGGTGAATGATCTGTTGCCTGCGTATCGCCAAGCGGGGCCCTGGCGCGATGTCTTTGTTGGTACCAGCATTTGTGTCTTGCGCGATGACGAGCGCATCGAATGCTGGCGCCCCAACACCACACAAATCAATTTGGTCGAATACTCGCCGGCTCCTGAGCAGCTGTTCTCGGCAGGCTGGACACCTTGTGCGATTTTGCGAGATGGCTCGGCACGCTGCGGATCGACAGCGTCTGGCGAAACGCGAAGCTTGCGCCGAGCGGATCGCGTGCGCGTTCTTCATTCGAGTTGGTCGCGATGTCTTTGGAACTCGCGCTCGATCACTTGCACAGGGCGAAATGATGTTCCGGCCTACCGCGAAGTCTTGGCCGCTGCGGCCGCGCAATACTCCGATGCGCTTTGTGTGTATGGCGTGGCCGAGGGCGCGCCAAGTTCGATGCCGGCCTTGAGTTGTTACGGATGGAGTGCGGAAATTCGCAATGTGCCCACGCACCTTGTAGACCCTCAGCATCTGACGGTCCAAGAGAGTCGCGCCTGCGTGATCGATCAAGGCGCGCTCGTGTGCTGGGGCACGGCGTATGAAAAAGTGGCGCCGCCCAACCAACTCATCGACGTCAGACGCTTGTCTTTGGGTTCATCGCATGCTTGCGCGATTGATAAGTTCGGTTTGATTTGCTGGGGTGATCTCGAAAACGAACGCGAAGTTCCAGCGGGTCTGGAGGATTCAGGTCGCGTGCTCGATGTCGCGGTTGGCGACAATCGCAGCTGTGCGGTGTTGGATGACTTGAGCGTTCAATGCTGGGGCCAGAAGGGTTGGAGCGACGATGATCCGCCGAGCGGAATGAAGTCGCAGCTGATCCTGGGCCGCTCACAGCTTTTTTGCGCCACCGACTCGCTGAGCTCCGAGGGACTTCGCTGCTGGGGCGGCTCGTCCTCGCTTCCACGCTGAGCCGCCTTGGCGGGTCGTATTCACCAGCGAAAGCTGCATCCGTCTCAGACTGAGACAATCCCTGTGAAGTTAATGAAATTCGCATGAGATTGAGACAGACTGAAAGCTGTTGGGGGTTCTCATGAAAGCTTGGCCACGAGCTCGCTGGATTGGCTTAGGAAGCATCTTTGCTGCCTTGGCTGTCATTGGGCTTGCCTTTCAAAACTGCGCGCCCCCGCCTCTTCCCACCGCGAATGAAACTGACAACTCCTCACTCTCGCCAGGCGATACTGCATTTCGTTTGCCTGCAGATGGCGGCAATCAAAGCACCGGCGGAAGCGCGGTGAGTTGTTCGCTCGCGACGAACATGACGACTGTGCCTGTGAACTCGACGGTTCGCACGACGGTGACGGCGACAGGTACAGTGCCGACCGGCTCGCGCGTGGTGTGGTTCGGAACCAAGCGCCTAGCGGGCACGGGCTTTGACGTCACAGTCACGGATGAAGCCGGCGATTTGGTCACGTCGACCTTCGTCAACGACTTCCCCAACGGCGGCAAGCAAGGCGGCACTTACACGCGATGGGTTCAAGTGCGCGATCCCAACGGACGAACACTCTGCCAGACCAACTCGATCAGCGTCACCTTTCAGGGACAGGGATGCATTCTGCAAACGCCCTACCCTCGAGTCCGCGCCGGCCAAATGTTCACCTTCTTGATTTACTACGCCACAGCCGACGGCAATCCGCCGACGGGAGCGAAGGGCAAGTGGAATGGCTCCACCAACGGCATCGCCGTCGCTGAACATGACTACGGATTGCCGGATCTCAAAAAGTGGGAAGCCATGATGTCGGCACAACATATTGCGACTTACATTCGCAATTTGAAGATCCTGAATTCGGACGACACAGAGTTTTGTCGGACGAACAATGTGAAGTACTTTATCGACCCCTAACTGCCACACTTGAGTGTGCAAAAACACATCGGATCACACCGTACAGACCTATGAGATCGAGGGCCGTTGGCCTCGGCCGAGGCCACGCGTCGCCGATATTCCTCAACGACTTCGTGAAATCGCTCTGAGCTTTCCAAGCCTTACGCCAGGCTTTGGTGCTGGTTTGCACACTCAAGTGAGGCAGCTAGAGGGGGTCAAAATTTAATTGTGCTGCGCGTTAAGCGCCTGATTCCACAGGTGTGACCGAAGTGCCCCGACTTTTCGCTTAAGACTCTGGTCGGGTTTCCCGACAAGTGATTGTGCGGCCTAGAGAACGACGGCAAACGCGAAGGGCCCGCAAGTCACAATTAAAGGAGTTTCATCCATGTCGAAGAAACTGAAACATCAGGAACCTAATCCCGGAGCTCCCACGGCCGCCCCCGTTGCCAGCGCACCCACGCATTGCACGGCCGATGGCTGTAAGAAGAAAGCCGAGAAGATGAGTTTCTGCTCGGAGCACTATGATTGGTTCAAGTTTGGACTGATCACGCGCGAAGGCCATAAGCCGATCGACTTCCAAAAGAAGTGGGAGAGCTATCAGCGCCAAAAGGCCAAAGCTGCTTAAGCTTCATCCTGGAATTTAATATTTTTCCTTCGGCCCAAGTGGATTCAACTTGGGCCGTTGTCATTTGGGCGCACAGTTCGTTTTTTTTTGATGTCCACGCCAACGATCTCCAATCGTGTTACTCCAGTCTTAGGCGCTCTTGCGCGCCCACTCGACATTAGGAGACCACGATGAACGTCACAGAGAATGCAATGACACGTCTGAAGCAATTCGCTCTGCGCCGCCAGCCAAGTCGGCTGAGCTTTGGACGTCTTCACATGCTGTTGGGCGCCTTGGTGCTCGCGCCACTCATCGGCTGCGCGGGCCTACAAGCGCAAGCTGAACCACGCGTCGTGGATCGCGTCGAGATTGATCGTTATCTTGGGACTTGGTTTGAGCTGCGCTCGATTCCGAATTCATTTCAGCGTGGCTGCACCTACACTTCGGCGACTTACGCGCTCAATGCGGACTCGACGCTTCGGGTGGAGAACACTTGTGTGCTCCGCAATGAGAAGGGTGAAGTGCTCGAATCCAAGCGGGCTATTGGCCAAGCGTGGATTGAAAATGAGGGCGCATCGAAACTGACGGTGAGCTTTGCGCGGATTTTTGGCCGATACGTGAAGATGTTCGGCGGCGATTACTGGATCTTGGAGCTTGGGCCTCTGAATCAAGACGGGCTTTACTCTTGGGTGATCGTCGGTTCGCCTGGCCGGGATTACGGATGGATTTTGAGCCGCACAAAGACTTTGGATGTTGCGACCATGGCAGAGCTTGAAGCTCGCCTTCAACAACAAGGCTACAATCCCGCCGATTTCGCGTGGACGATGCAAGACTGACGGAGAGTGGCGGAGATCGTGGACAGTGACCTTGGCCTCGCCTAGGCTTCGGGCATGGACGCAAACTCCGCAACTGAACCTCGTCGGCTGATGACCTTAATGCGCGATCGCCGGATTTTGGCGTGGGCGCTTTATGATTGGGGAAATTCGGCTTTCGCGACAACGGTGATGGCCGGATTCTTCCCGATTTTCTTCAAACAATTTTGGTCAAGCGAAGCCAATGTGTCGCTCTCGACAGCGCGCCTTGGAATCGCCAATTCCGTCGCGAGTTTCATTCTGGGCGCATTGGCCCCGGCGCTTGGGGCGATGGCGGATCGATCCAGCGGCCGAAAGAAGTTTTTGTTCGTGTTCGCCGCACTGGGAGCGACCTCAACCGCATCGCTGTATTTGGTTTCACAAGGTCAGTGGGCATGGGCCGCGCTCTTGTATGTTCTGGGCACGGTCGGATTTTCCGGCAGCATTAGCTTTTACGACGCTCTCATCATGGGTGTGGCTCGAGAACGCGAACTCGATACAGTGTCGGCCTTGGGATTTGCGCTGGGCTACTTGGGAGGCGGGATCCTGTTTCTGGTGAATGTGCTCATGACGTTGAAGCCGGCATGGTTTGGATTTGTCGATGCGGCACAAGCCGTGCGGGTGTCGTTTTTGATGGTGGGAGTTTGGTGGTTGGTGTTCACGCTCCCGCTTCTTTTCAAGGTGCCCGAGCCCGCTGCGGCCGGTCCGGCAGCGCAAGGGGTGCTGACCGTCATTCGCGAAGGCTTCGCTCAGTTGGCGCGCACCTTTCACGACTTACGCAAACTTCGCAACGTCATGATGTTTCTGCTCGCCTACTTTTTTTACATCGACGGCGTGAACACCATCATCAAGATGGCTGTGGACTATGGCATGTCGCTTGGATTTAAGTCGGACTCGCTGATCGTCGCGCTTCTCTTGGTGCAATTCATCGGCTTTCCCGCTGCGATCGCCTTCGGATTGATCACGCCTCGATTGGGAACAAGGCGAAGTTTGGAATTGGCTATTGGTGTTTATGTGGGCGTGGCGATCGGCGCCGTGTTCATGTCCTCGGAACTGCATTTCTACTTTTTGGCCGCAGCAATTGGCCTAGTTCAGGGCGGTATTCAGTCCACATCTCGGGCGGCGTTTGGACAAATGATCCCGGCTGATCAGGCCGGTGAATTCTTTGGATTTTACAATATGCTGGGGCGATTCTCTGCGCTGCTCGGACCGCTACTCATGGCGATCACCGCCCTGCTTAGCGATAATCCGCGCGTCTCCATTTTGTCAGTTTTGATTCTGTTTGCCGTAGGATGGTTTCTACTTCGCAAAGTGGAGTTTCGAGATGAGCAGTGACAAAAAGTCGACGAGTGCGATCTCAGGCGAGAGAATCGACACGCGCAAATTTTTAGAACGACTTGTGAACGTTCCTTCACCGGTGTCTGATCAAAACGCGGTGCGAGCCGCGCAAGCCGTTTTCGCGATGGAGCTGCAAAAACTTGGCTTTCAGTTTTCGTGGCGACGTGATCCAGCTGCCAAAACCGATGACTTGCTCGTGGCTGAACTTCCGGGACGCGAAGCGCGTTGGATCACCTTGGTGTCTCACGTCGACACGGTTTTGGATGTGAAAGATACGGGTCGCTTTCGCCTCGATGGAGATTTCGCTTTCGGCTCAGGAGTCCTCGACAACAAAGGCGGACTTTGCGTGATGCTGAAGGCTCTGGATTATGCGCTGGCCAGCTCCTCGACACGGCGATTCGGGCTTCGCGTTGTCAGCTCTCCGGACGAAGAGGCGGGTTCGGCCGCTTGGCATCAGATCTTCGCGGAGCTGGGACGCGACTCTGTCGCCGTGCTGGGTTTCGAACCGGCGCTTGATGAAGGTCATGTGATTTCATCACGGCGAGGAAATCGCTGGTATGATATCGAGTTCAAAGGCATCGAAGCTCACGCTGGACGCTGTCGCGGCGAAGAGATCAATGCCGCGCACGAAGCCGCCGATGTGATCACGCGCCTGCTGGCACTTCGCGATGAGCTGCGAAAAAAGTTTGGTGATGGGGTCAATCTGCACGTCGGCCATTTGGCCGGCGGCCGCGATCGACACAATATTGTGTGCGGGCAAATGCTCATGAAGTTGGATACGCGGTTTTCGAGTTTTCAAGAGCGCGAAGCCTTGCATTCGGGTGTTGAGCAAATTTTGAAATCGCCACGCATCGGCAATCGCGAAGGACGCTCTACCGAAATTGAATTTCGCGTCGTCGATGACTGTCCGCCATTTGATCTCAGCCAAGTGAAACAGCACCAAGCTTGGGTCGATGTGCTTTGCTCACGCATTGCCTCCATCGAGGGCCATGCCATCGAAGCTCGCAAGGCCGGGGGCGCGGGAGATGTGAATCATATGTCGCGCGAATCGCTGTTTGTGATCGATGGCCTAGGTCCAGTGGGCCAAGGCATGCACACGCTCGGTGAGTGCGTGCGAATCTCAAGTCTGGATCCAAGGGCGCGCGCAGTCGCCGAACTTCTGGACCTCATCGACAAGCAAGCTTCGACCAACGCCTGACCTCGGTCGAGTTCACAAGCTTTGGCCGCGGATTCACTCGGAATTTATGCTGGGATTTCCGAAGAGTCTCATGGCTCATTTGCCAAGATTTCAGACGGAGCATGCCACTATGAGCGAAGCCTCACCACGTATGAATACAGAGAACTCGATCAATTCCATTCTCAAAGTCTTTGTCTCGCGCGCATCACAAGTCGTGTTCGGCAAGGAGCGTGAGATTCAGCTGGCGTTGACTTGTATTTTGGCGCGCGGGCATTTGCTGATCGAAGATGTTCCCGGTGTCGGCAAAACCACGCTGGTGAAAACTTTGGCGAAACTTTTGGATTTGCCTGTAACACGTGTGCAGTTCACCAACGACATGTTGCCCGCCGACCTATTGGGCGGACGAATCTATGACGCGAAGACCGGCGAGTTCCGCACTGTGCAAGGTCCGATCTTTAGCCACATCGTCCTCGCGGACGAGCTCAATCGTGCGACACCCAAAACGCAAAGCGCATGCTTGCAGGCGATGGAGGAGGGCGAAGTCAGCATCGAAGGGCAAGTGCACAAACTGCCGGATCCCTTTTTCGTCATCGCCACGCAAAACCCACGAACTCAAGTCGGCACCTACGCCCTACCCGAATCGCAGATCGATCGCTTTTTGATGCGCGTGGAGCTGGGCTATCCCACACCACCTAGTGAACATCGCTTGATTCGCGAAGGTCTTCAGTCACGCTCGAGCACCGAGCAGGTCGCCAAACTCGATGCGGTGTTTGATTCGGCAAGCTTGCGCCATCACCAAGTTTCGATCGAGCGCGTGACGATCAGCGATGCGCTTTTGAGCTATGTGCAAAGACTTGCGCTCTACACGCGCGCTGAGTCTCCCGCCGGCCAGGGACTTTCACCTCGTGGTGCGATCAGTTTGGCGAAAGCAGCGCGCGCCTGGGCCTATCTCGAAGGCCGTCAAATGACTTTGCCGGAAGATGTGCAAGCCGTTGGCGTCGCCGTGATGGGACATCGCCTCAATCCCACTGAAGATCCCAGCGGAGAAACGGGTCGCCGGAGAGCCGAAGATGCCCTCGCCAAAGTCGCCGTCGTTTGATCGCGAGCCTTCTCAATCCCGCACGCCCGACTCAAAACCGAAGGCCCATCGGCGCTCGGGCACTGGTCGCTCGGGTCAATGGCGCGCTTGGCTTGAAGAGCGAATGGCTCAGCATCAACGCCTCTACATCATCCCCACGAGATTCGGCGTCTATTTCTTAGTTGCAAGTGTCTTGGTGATTCTCATCGGCGCAGCTTACCAAAACAACCTCGTCAACATCCTCGGCTTCTTTATGTTGGCGCTCTTGTTCATCGCCATGATCGCGACTCATGAAAATCTCAAGGGCCTTCGCGTGACGCGCGTCGAGCCCGCCGCTGGCTTTGCCGGCGAACTACTGACCTTCAAAGTCTATGTTCACAATACGACGGGGGCACCGAAGGCGGGATGTCGATTCGCCATCCGCGAATTCCCCATCAGCATCCCCAGTGATCCTCGCGCCAAAATCGAAGCGCAAGCCGAAGCGCGCTTGCAAGCCGGCGTGCGCGCGCCTTCGCGAGGACTGCACAAGGTCCACAAGATTCGTCTGTACACCACAGCGCCCTTCGGGCTCTTTTATGTTTGGCTTTGGCAAACCGCCGACACCCAGATCACGGTTTACCCTCGGCGATTCGGCGACCGCAATTGGCAAGAAGCCGAGATCGGCCACGAAGCCTCGCCGCATGCTTCACGACAGCCTGGCGCTGAAGATTACTCACATCATTCTCTCTATCAAAGCGGCGAATCTTTGCAGCGTGTGGATTGGAAAGCCAATGCCCGAGGCCGCCCGCTCCTCACCAAGCATTACGACGAAGCGCGAACTTCAGGAGTGCGCTTGAACTATCAAAATCTCGTCGGCTTGGATCACGAACAACGGCTGGAGCAACTTTCAGCTTGGGTGGATCAGGCGACCAAATCAGGACGAAGCTTTCAGATCACGCTCCCCAATGGCCAACTTGGGCCGGATCGCGGCTTAGCGTTTGCGCAACGGGCTTGGACCTTACTTGCGGAACAAGAGCCTCCACAAGAGGGCCGCACATGATCAATCGCGAGATCTGGGATCGACCATCACAAATTTGGTTAATGGCATTGTTGGCTCTCAACTCCGCCTTGCATCTTGAGCTTTTGCCTCTCTGGCTGATGCTGGTGACCGTAAGCGCTTATATGTGGAAATTGGGTCAACTCTATCGCGGGTGGTCCTTGCCACCGAAGACGGCACTCTGGGCCGTGGGCCTCATCTGCGGGGTGATGGTCTTTCGCGACTTCGGCACTTTGCTGGGACATGAGTCGGCCACGCGCCTGATCGTTGTGTTGATGTCCCTTAAGCTTCTTGAAACCACTCGCGAACGAGATGCGATGTTCGCCGTTATCGCCAATTTCTTTTTGCTGATGACGCATTTACTCAACTCGCAATCACTCGCCTCAACTTTTTTGCTGTTTTTGGACGCCGCCGCCATCACGGGACTGATCTACTATATTCAGTCACCGGATCGAGGCGCCACTCGGCTCACGCTCGCCAGCCTGAAGCCGGTGTTCAAACTTCTCTTGCTGTCACTTCCCGCCCTCGTCGTGATCTTCTTGTTGTTTCCGCGCTTTCAACTTCGGCTTCCGAGCTTCCGCCCGCCACCCGCCAAAGTGGGTTACAGCGAAGAAGTTTCTCCAGGCAGCATTCAACAACTCGTGCAATCCGACGAAGTTTCGTTTCGCGTGCGATTCTTAAACGGCGTTCGCCCTTCACCCGAGTCTCTTTATTGGCGAGGTTCAGTTCTCTATGAAGGAGCGGGCTTAGATTGGACGCCGCGAGGTGAATATGAATACGTACCGCGCGAGCTCACCCCACCGCCCGACGACACTTCACTCATTGGCTATGAGATCACGTTGGAGCCATGGTCAGGACGCTCGCTGTTTGCCATTCCTCGCATCGCGCGCTTTGAACCCGGATCTGCGATGAACTCGCTTCGCCCATTTGTTTCCCAAGGCGGAACTCTGCGCCTCGCTCTGCCTCGCTATGAACGGCTGGATTATCGCGCCTGGTCCGCACCTGAAGAGGCCTTGCCGCCCGAGCACCTCCCCTCAGGAATCCGCGCGCGCGCCCTGCGAGTCACCGCTGCAGATCTCACGGTACTGCGCGAAGTGCTCAACGAGATTCAACAGTCACATTCACAACCCGCAAAGAGTGCGAGCGAGGCCCAAGCGCGCATTGACGCTTGGTACACCGCCAAGGGTTTTCGCTATAGCTTGGATCTTGGGCCCGAGCCCGCTCGAAATTTACGTGAGTTTCTGCTCAAGACTCGTGTCGGATTCTGCGAACACTACGCGGGCGCGAGCGCACTGTTGGTGCGTGCGATGGGATTTCCGGCGAGATTGGCGATCGGATTTCAGGGCGGTCGACTCAATCCACTGGGCGACACTTATGCAGTTCGCAGTCGAGAAGCCCATGCGTGGGTTGAAGTCTGGCATGCGCAGTCCACGGAAGATGCAAGCCACGGTCGCTGGCGCACCTATGACCCGACAGCAGGCATCGCACCTCTTCGCCTACAGTTTGGTGGTGAAGCCTTCGATCTCCCTGATCGAAATTTTGCCGGCGACTCCACTTTGGCTCGGCAACTGCTCGCCGCTCTTCAGAGCCAAGGCCTGAGTGGCTTTTACTATCGAACACAGATGTTCTTTGATTATGCGCAAATGAACTGGTCCCGCTTTCTGTTGGAGTACGATGCTGAAGGACAGCGCGCGTTTCTGGCTCGTGAAATTTCACTGGGGAGCCTACGCCTGCGATTGGGAACTTTACTGAGCGTGGGAACTCTCGTGCTGTTGATTTCCGTTCCGCTCTGGCTCAGCTGGCGGCGGCGACGTTTGCTCAAAGCCGACCCATGGCAAGATGCCTTCGAACGCCTTGAAGAAGCGCTTTCTGAGCGCGGTTATCGCCGACCCCAGTCTTGTGGACTACGCGATTGGCAGTCTCAGTTCACCGCCTCGGCTCCCGCCCCCAGCACACCCGCACATCGCGAGGCCTCGACCATCGTCATAAATGCCTATGAGCAATTCATCAGGCATCACTATGGCAACTCCGACAATGCCAAGCTCGATGTGCTCCACCAAGCGCGTATCGCCACCCGCCAGCTTCAACCCGCCAAAGAGCCGTCGAATCTCCAACAGTGAGCTCGGCATGAACGATGCACACCTCCATCCGTGAGCCGACTCGGAAGAGGTTCGTCGTTTGAGCCAGTCGGGGCACACGGAGGTTGAGCCATGCCGTCATTGATTCGCAGCGTGAAACGAAAAAATCTCGAGCCCCGACAAACGCGATACGCGTCTGAGCATGAGCAATGCGTGCTTTGCGACTCAAAGCTGGAAGTGCGACATGAGATCCAACGACGCATCACCGATGACCTCAATGTGGTTCAAGAAATCGCGGAATGCCCGAAGTGTCGCGTTAAATGCCGCACAATTGAGCACAACTTGCAGTAAGGGGACGGCATAGAGCCGTGTGCCCAATGGCCTTGCCACTTGGCTTTTCGATTGAAGCGGCGTCAAAGTCCTGACGCCGTCAAATTCAGTGATACTTCGCGATCGTCGCTCATGGGATTTGCGTCAAGGGCCGCTCGCGCCTTGCCCAAACCTGGCAGCGAATGTCGGTCTGGCCAGGATTGAGGCTTCAAACTGACATTTGTCGTCAAGGTACATCCACCGTTCACTTCGCTAGCAAACTCTGGCAAGGTTCATGGAGTTCAAGTGTCAGGGCCAGCGTTGGACCAGTACTGGGCCGTGAAACGAGGTTTCACGTTCATCACCGCGCCAGTTGGCCACCTGAACATCCACTTCAATGTGGCAAGGAGAAGAGCATGTCAAACAACACACAAATTCGAACTTCGATGACCGCGAACGGACCCCGCACAATCGGAAAACTCGCCCGCATTCTCGGCGCCACACTTTGCCTGACTCTTTGCTGGGGTGCCCTCGGCTCGGCAAACGCACAAACTCAAAAATCCACGACTCAAAAAGCTGCCAAAGGAGGCAAGAACGTGAACGTCGTTATTGAAACATCTCTAGGCAAAATGGAAGTTGAACTGAATGCCGAGGCCGCGCCGAAAACCGTTGCGAACTTCTTGGCCTACGTCGACAAAAAACACTATGACGGCACGATCTTTCATCGCGTGATCCCCGGGTTCATGATTCAAGGCGGTGGCATGGATGCCAACATGAAAGAGAAGCCCACAGGTGAGCCGATCAAAAACGAAGCGACCAATGGATTGAAGAATGATCGCGGCACACTGGCGATGGCTCGAACCAATATCGTCGACTCCGCCACAGCGCAGTTTTTCATCAACGTGAAAGACAATGCCTTCCTCAATCACAAAGCGCCGAATCCCCGCGAGTTTGGCTATGCCGTCTTCGGCAAAGTCACCAGCGGCATGGAAGTCGCGGATCAAATCGTCGCCGTACCCCGAGGCCGCAAAGGCCCGCACGACGATGTTCCAGAAACTCCCGTCACCATCATCAGCATTCGTCGCAAGTGAGTTCATGAAGTGGGCGGCTCTGTGCCGCCCTCATCCCGAAATGCTCACACCAACTCGCTCTCGACGACGCTCTCTTCTCAAAGCCTAAGGACCTCAGTGACGTGGAAGAATTCATTCAGTCGACCTTCATGAGCTTAGCCTACAATCCCATCGCGGTTTACGCCGCGACCTGGGCCTTTATGTTGGCCAGTGCGGTCGGCTTTCCCCTGCCTGAAGAAGTCGTCTTGGTTTCATCAGGATTCATTGCCCACTTCGCTCTATTTCCCGATACGCCGCATCCGCCCGATGCCCATGTGGTCAACATTCACATCATGGCGTGGAATGCATTCGTCGCCGTGATTGTCTCGGACTTCTTGATTTACTGGCTTGGTAAACGCCTCGGACCGAGGGCCTTCGAACTGAAGATCTTCCGCCGCATGGTTTCTGAAGAGCGCCTCGCCAAGGTCCGCACTTGGATGCAAAAGTATGGCTACTGGCCGGTGATCGTATTTCGCTTCACTCCCGGAGTTCGATTCCCAGGCCACCTGATGTGCGGCGCCATGGGACTTTCACCAGTAAAGTTTCTGGCGGTCGACGGCTTCGCGGCGTTGATCTCAGTTCCTACGCAAATCTACTTTGTCGGCTATTATGGCCGCGAAATTCTCAAATACTTCCAGACTGCGAAGATCTATTTGTTTTCAGCACTCGCCGTGGCATTGGTGATCTTCATCTACCGACGGTGGAAGGAAAAGCAGAGCTTGGCGGCTACGGATTCGTCGGGTTCTTAAAGACGGCTCGCTGGAGTGCTCATCTCGGATGAGGTGACCTCGAGCGACCTCGACCCTCCCTCCCGGCCTTCTAAGACCCAAACGGCATCTTCGTTTTATTCCGTACTTTCCATACCTTACAGGCAAAGACTGACGCCGGCCTGGGGCTTGAGTTTTCTCAATTTAAAACACTGTTCAAGTTTTTCAAACGTTCATTTGAATTTTTCAAAGCTTCGTCCGATGATGATGAAGCATGAACGCTCAAAAAAACACAGAGACTCAAGCCCCTCAATCCAAAGCCGACGACAAACTCGATTCGCGCCAAGCCCTTCTCGAAGTGGCCAAACCCATCTTCGCCAATCGCGGCTACGATGCGGCCACAGTGAAGGAGTTGGCGGAAGCCGCCAACGTCAACGTCAGTCTGATCAGCTACTACTTCGGTGGCAAAGAAGGCCTCTACCGCGCCTGCATCTTGAACTTCGCGCAAAGTCGCATGGAAGCTATGGATCGCATTCTTTGCGAGCCCAAGTCGCAAGATGAATTTCGCCTTCGCCTCAGGATGTTCGCCGAGGAAATGATCGACGTGCATCTGCGCGAACCTGATCTCTGCACCATCATTCATCGCGACATCGACATGGGCCAGCCCGTGGCGACTGAGATTTTCAAGGACGTCTTCTTTCAGTTGTTCTTACGACTCGAAAATTTTTTACGACACGCCGAGAAGATCAAACTCATCGGCAAGCCACGACGACTTGAAATCACCACGTCTCTGGTCTTCGGCTCCTTGATCGAATTTTTGAAGGCCGAAAAAAAGCGCCTGCTCCTTGGACGCGACTCCATCTCCGACAAAAAATACCGCGAAGACTTCATCGAGACCTGGCTCGATCTGCTCGAGTTTGGCCTTCGTCCCAGGCCCGCCAGTACGGATCGGAGCAAAGCATGAGCGCGAAAATCAAACTTCATAGGCTGGCACTCTTGCTGTTCTGTGCACACCTGACGGTGATGCTGCCCAGCCCACCCGTGGCCGCACAAGCCAAGCAAGGCGCCAACCTTGATCTTGAATCCTATCTCCGTGAGGTGCAGAGCCAGAGCCCGGCCTACAAAGCCGCCGAGATCGGTGCTCAGGCGGCACGCGCGACGGCCGAAGAAGCCGAGCTAGGTGTGAAACCTCACTTCTTTGCCAGTGCGGCCTTGAACTCCGAGGCCAAGCCATCGCCGTTTTTTAACTACGAACGCATCGACACGACGGCGATCGGAGCTGGCATCAGCCAACAATTCCGATTTGGTCTCCAAACTAAACTCAGTTACCAGTACACCGAGTCCAACTACGTCGGCATTCGCCCCAAATTCTTTGAAGCTCGACCTGCCATTGAAGCGACTCTCCCCCTACTTCGCAATTGGGGCGGACGCGAGACCTCGAATCAAATCGACGCCGCCGTCACGGCGGGCCAAGCCAAAGCCAAAGGCCAAGAGGCCCAGCGCGAAGGGGCACTGCTCGAAGCCGAAATTTTGTACTGGCGGCTGGCGCTTGCACGTGAGGCGAAGAAAGTCGCGCAAGACGCTCTCGCCCGCGCTCAAGCCATGCACGAATGGACCACTCGTCGCGTGCGACTGAATCTCTCGGATCGCACCGAGCAATTGCAATCCGACGCCCAACTCAAAGCACGCCAACTCGAAATGCTCCAGGCCGACGACGACGAAAGATCGGCGCGATTGAATTTCAATCTCGCTCGCGGACGAAATGATGACTTGGTCCATGAAACCCTCTCAGAAATCAATGCCGCACGAATTCAAAAATGGAAGAGTCTCACTCGCACGCACTCACGATCCGAGATCGAAGCGCTCAGCTTGCAAGCCCAGGCCGCCGAGCTACAGGCCCTAGCCGCCCGCGAGCGCACTCGTCCGCAATTTGAACTCTTTGGTCAATACGCATGGAACTCTCCCCTTCGCGCAACTTCGTCCGACGCACTGGCCGACTCCTGGCGAACCGATAAGCCCACGCAAACCGTCGGCCTGCGACTGCAATTTCCCCTGGATCTCGCACAAGCTTCGCAAACTCAAAAAGGCTGGGCGCTTGAAGCGCAGGCCGCTCGTGAACAGTTGCGCCGACGCACACAAGAAGAAGAGCGAGATTGGTCAGAACTTTCGGCTCGCTATCAAACCGCAAAGCAGAGAGCTTTGCTCTTCGAAGATCTTGAGCGAGCCCAAAAAACCAAGCTCGAACACGAACGCGGCCGACATCGCGTCGGTCGCGCCGTCTTGGCTCAGGTCATTCAATTTGAAACTGAATATCAGCAGACTCAGCTGGGACGCCTTCGCAGCCTGGCCGAAGCCCTCAGCCTATACGCCCAAATGAAGCTCTACGGACCCAAAGCCGAATCCATTCCGGAGCAGGAGTAACTCATGGATCTCTCCGAACTCTCCATTCGCCGCCCTATATTCTTAACTTGCGTGGTGATCCTCACTCTTGTGGTCGGCCTCGGCGCCATGTCGCGAATGGGTGTCGACCTTTTTCCGGATGTCACATTTCCCGTTGTCACGGTGAGCACGCCCTATCCCGGCGCAGGACCTGCCGAGGTTGAAACCTTGGTGTCCAAGCCCATCGAAGACGAACTCTCAACTCTTTCTGGCATCAAACGCCTGTCGTCGCAGAACCGCGAAGGTCTTTCGGTGGTGATTGCCGAGTTCACACTCGAAACCGACGTGAAGTACGCCGAGCAACAAGTCCGCGATCGCGTCGGCGCCACAAAACGCAAACTACCGACGGACATTCGCGAGCCGGTCATCCGCCGAATCGACCCTGCTGACCAACCCGTGTTGATTGTCGGCGTGAGCGCGCAACTGCCGGAAGGCCAACTCTATGATCTGGTCAACGAGCGCATTAAGCCAAAGATTGAACAGGTCCCGCAGATCGGACTGGTGGAAATCCTTGGTGGACGAAAGCGCGAAGTGCAAGTGCAACTGGATCGGCGCAAACTCAAAGAACGCGAGCTTTCCGCTAGCCTCGTCGCCGCCCGACTCGCCGGAGCCGGCAACGACATTCCGTCAGGGAAAAAGTCTGAGGGCGAAACCGAGACGATTTTCCGAACTGTCGGTCAGTTCAAATCCTTTCAAGACATTGAAAATCTCGTGCTCAATTTCTTTGGCAACGATGTTCCGGTGAGAATCGCCGATGTGGCCAAGATTCAAGACACGCTCGCGGATGAAAATTCACGCGCATTCTTAAATGGCGAAAAATCGTTGTTTCTCTACATCTTCCGTCAGTCCGGAGCCAATACCATTCGCGTCGCCGATGGCGCGATCGCCGCGATCAACAAGGCCAATGCGGAACTGGCCAAAGAAGATGGCGCGCCCAAGCTCACCATCGTTCGCGACGGATCGATTTGGATTCGCAACAACATCTTCGACGTGCAAGAGTCGATCTTGATCGGTGTCCTACTTGCCGTGGTCACCGTGTTCTTCTTCTTGGCTAACGGCCGCTCCACCATCATCACAGGTCTGGCCCTACCCAACTCACTGATCGGCGCCTTCATCTTGATGGCCATCAGCGGCTTCACCATCAACATCATGACGCTCTTGGCCCTTTCGCTTTCCGTCGGGCTTTTGATCGACGACGCCATTGTCGTACGCGAGAACATCTTCCGACATATGGAAATGGGAAAGTCGCCGATGCAAGCTGCGCGCGAAGGCACCAACGAAGTTCGCCTGGCCGTGATCGCGACCACTTTGGCCGTCATCGCCGTCTTCGGTCCACTTGGATTCCTCAGCGGCGTGGTCGGGCAGTTCTTCAAGCAATTTGGTCTGACGGTGTGTTTTGCGATGGCGATTTCGCTCTTTGACGCCCTCACCATGGCACCGATGCTCTCGGCTTATTTTGCAGGTCGCACCCACAAGAAACCCGGCGAAGGCAATTCCCTCTACGATCGAAGTGTCGGCCGCATGCTCAAGGGCTTTTCGAATTTTCAAGATCGACTTGAAGATCGGTATGAACGCCTCCTGCGACTTGTCCTACGACGGCCCTTGGCCTCGCTCGCCACATCATTCGTCATCTTCCTGCTTTGCATGGGCTTGGCGAAGTTTGTTCCCTTCACTTTTTTGCCGACACAAGACGCTGGCGAATTTGTCGTCAGTGTTGACCTGCCACCGGGCACGAATCTCGAAGCCATGTCCAAGCTCGCTCTGGATGTCGATCGAAAGGTTCGCGAGAATCCCGAAGTGGAAGTCGCCGCTTTGACCGTTGGCTCACGCGAGGGTGACCCCAATTACGCAGATCTCTATGTGAAGCTCGTGCCGCGCGCACAACGCGACGTCAACACCAGTCAGTTCAAAGCTCGGCTGCGCGATCAACTGCAAGTCTTCGCCCACGCTAAGCCGAAGGTGAAAGACTACGACGCCGTCGGCGGAGGCCAACGGCCCTTCATTCTGGTCATCCAAGGCACAGATCAAAAACAACTTGAAGAGCTGAGCCTCGCCGCTCTGGCCAAGATTCGCGATTACAAAGCGCTCCTGGATGCCGACATCAATTTCCGCACGGGAAAACCTGAGTTTCAGGTGGTCCCCGATCGCGCTCGCGCGCAGATGCTCGGAATGTCGACGGCATCGATCGGCCAAGAGTTGCGCACACAGATCGAAGGCGTGGTGCCGGCGAAGTATCGCGAAAAAGGCATCGAATATGATATTCGCGTCCGACTTCGCGATGATCAGCGCGATCTGAAAGCCGCCTTCAGTGAAACTTTCGTGCCCAATCTCAACCAAAGTCTCATTCGACTTGCGAGCGTTGCCGCCCCTGTCGAGGCCACAGGCCCCAGCGCCATCAATCGCATGGACCGCATGAAGTCCGTGCAAATCACCGCCGACATCGCGCCTGGCGCTGGCCTGGCGACGATTCTTCAGGATGTCGAGAAGATGATGAAAAACGACATTCAACTTCCCAAAGACATGCGCTTTCAGTTCATCGGCCAAGCCGAAAACTTCGCCGAGCTTGGACAGTCGATGGCCTTTGCCATGGGCGCGGGAGTGATCTTCATTTTCCTCGTGCTGGCTTCACTCTATGAATCCTTCGTCACACCTTTCACCATCATGTTGGCGCTTCCACTGGCGATCTGCGGAGCCTTTGTTGGACTGTTCATCGGCCAAGAAACCATGAATCTCTTTTCGATGATCGGCTTAGTGATGCTACTTGGAATCGCATCCAAGAACTCCATTCTCCTCGTCGATTACGCCAATCAGTTGATTCGCGAAGGCATGGATCGAAGTGAAGCCATGATCAAGGCCGGCCGCACTCGCTTGCGCCCCATTCTCATGACCACGATGGCGCTGATCGCCGGTACGGTTCCGATTGCGATTGGACTGAACGAGGCCTCCAAACAGCGCACCTCGATGGGTTGGGCGATCATCGGCGGTTTGGTGTCATCGACTTTGCTCACGCTGATCGTGGTACCTGCGGCGTACGCCTACATCGATCGCTTCCGCGTTTGGTCGTCCGACAAGCTCAAGAACATCTTCATGCCGGAACGCGATCACACGCCCGAGGCCACAGGCCACAAAGCCTCGGGCCACGAAGCTTCACCACCGCATGCACATGCGCAACCCCAAGATCGCATTCGTTAACACAAAAAAATGGCTGAACCCCGAGTCCACGGTGACTCGGGGGCCACTGCACCCATGTATGTAGGATTTTGAAGCTTAGAATCTGTAGAAGGATCGAACGTAGTACGAAGTTTCTTCGTCGTGAAACACGCGCAAACCACGTCGCGGTCGCAACACATCATGCTTTTGCGAAACACCGACAGCGGAAATCAAGCCCTTGTAGAAAACTGAAACCGAGGCATCGGCGCGCAATTCTTCATTGCGAAACTCACTCTGCCCATTGGCAACAGAAGGATGACTCCACATCTGATCGTGGCCAAAGCTTCCGGCCGCAGCAAAGTAGCGATTGATTCGGTAGTTCACTTCGGCGAAGGCCTCGTAACCATAGTGACGATTGGTGTAAACAAAAC
Organism: Bdellovibrionaceae bacterium UBA2339; assembly: GCA_002344785.1. GTDB lineage: Bacteria > Bdellovibrionota > Bdellovibrionia > Bdellovibrionales > JAMPXM01 > UBA2339. Next base: position 9,880 of record DDUL01000043.1, on the reverse strand, counting down.
CACGCTCATTCAAATACGAAGTGCGCTCATTGATGTAGTAGTCGGGCTGAAAGTGCAAATTCAGCGACCAACGTGGCGCCATCACGCGGCTGGCGATGAAGTAGGGCCGGATGCGCGTCAGCATACCGCGATCTCGGCTGGAATTTCCGGTCGGAGCGTAGACCTTCAACTGCGAGATCACGTCAAAATCAAAGGGCAGGTTGAAGAGGTCGTAGTGCGTGTAATTGATGAAGGCATCGCCCCACTGAAAGCTCTCATCGCGATAAAAGCCTCGATCATCGGTACCCGCAAACGCGTACATGAACACAGGCCGAAACGAGATCTTCTGTTGGCGACCCAATCGGTATTCGAGAGACAGATAGTTGTAGGTGAAGACTTGGCCGCCACCGAGGTTCGTGTACTTCATGGGCGCGGTGGCAAAGTTGAAGAAGCCCGAAGAAAAATTCCGGCGGGCCTCATTGAACCAAAGCCGCGCTTTGGAGAGCCCCTCGGCCGACGTGTTGATGGAGGCCGTAGTCGGCGTCGCGGAGTTCAGACCTTGCGCTCGATCCGCTTCAGCTTCCATGATGGCTTCGGATTGCGCGAAGGCCGGCGCACTCACCCACAGCTGAAGCCAAAGCTGAAGACAGATCTGGAATCCGGCGAAAACTGTCAGCATGGCAATGCGGCGCATATGACCTCCGAAACCCGGGATTTCTCTCAAGAAGCCCTACATTTCTCAAGCTCAAAAACTGACCAAGACAACACCCCAACCCGAAACTGACAAAGACCCTTGGCCTCTGGCCAATTCTCTCTCCGAAAGGGCTCTAAACCCCTGAAAGAAGGCAAGGCTGGGACCGGCCCTCATCTTGGGTCCGAGCCTCGAAATCGCCCGCATCGGTGCAGCTGCTCGCAAAGCAGCAGTTGCTTCGCTATAGCGCTTACATTATCGCTAGCCACGATCATCGGCTGTGGATGAGCTCGCGCGAGCCTGCACGAGCTCCTCGCCGGCCGAACAATCGGCCGAACAATCGGCCGAAATAACGGTCGGACAAAAAGTTTGAAAGGACTCCCGCGTGAACTTTAAGAATCTCAGCAACTTGATCGCTCTTGCTCTTAAAGATGAGGCCACGCAAGGCACTCGCTCCGCCATGTTTCGGCGCGGGGTGATGGCGAGCCTCGGTGTCGTCGCGATGATTTCGCTGGCGATCTCGTGCACGTCGACGCCCAAAAAACAACGTGCACCAGGTGAACGCGTCTCCATCATGTCGTTCAACGTCGAAAACTTGTTCGATACCGAGCATGACGAAGGCACTAAGGATTTCACCTACCTGCCGCTGGGTCGCAAAATGGACAAGAAGATTCGCGAAGGCTGTATGGCCAATGACAGCGAATATCGCCGTCGCGAGTGCCTGGATACGGATTGGGACGTCCCTTCGCTGAAGAAAAAGCTCGAACGTCTGAAGGCCGTCGTTCGCCAAGTGAATGAGGGGCGCGGAGCGGATGTGCTCACGCTTCCCGAGGTCGAGAATCAGCGCGTGCTGGATCTTTTGGTCGAAGAAATCAACGCTTCACTTCCCGACAACGCCAAGTACGTGACCGCCAAACTCATCGATAGCTTTGACCCTCGTGGGATCGACCCGGCCATAGTTTCGCGCTTTCCGATGTGGCGCGAACCAAAGATTCATCGCATCCCGATGAAAGCCCTCGATGCTGCTGGAGAGTATGGCGCCAAATTCACTCGTGGCATTCTCGAGGTTCCGATCACTTTGCCGGACGGCACACAGGCGGTCGTCTACTCGCTCCACTTTCCCTCGCAAGGTAACCCCACTTATCTTCGCCAGCAGGCCGTGGAGTTTCTGAATGTTCTTGAGAAAGAATTGCCGCCGCAAATTCTGGCCATCGCCGGTGGCGACTTCAACATCACGCGCGCCGAGGACAACGAAAAAGGTTATTATCGTCAGATCCTCAACGAGCGATGGCAAGTGGCCCACATCGAGGGCTGCAAAGCTTGTGACGGGACTCATTACTATCATCCGAAGACAGAGTGGAGCTTTCTGGACTCCATTCTCATCCGCCGCGCGAGCATTGAAACGACGGGCTGGCGTTTGGATCCTGAATCCGTAACTGTGCCCAACGAACACCGCTATCAGGTGAATCACTACGGCAGTCCGGCGCGCTTTGATGCACGAAGTGGCATCGGGGTTTCCGATCACTATCCGATTTACGCGGAATTGTTGAAGCCACCGCGCCCGGCCCCCGTTCTCAGCGCCACGCCATCGCCAAGCTCCGAAAACTCTCCGACGTCTGGGCCGGCAACGACCGCAACTCCGGCCACCAAGCCCTAGTTCCTCGGCAAGCGCCAGAGAAGTGCTCGCCAAATCAAAACGGCCATCCCGATAAGGATGGCCGTACTTTTTCATATTGCGATTTGCAGACTTCGATCAGGAGATTTTCGATCAGGAGACTTCGATCTGGTCATCGCGATCCGGCAATCGCCTGATCACGTCACCCGAGTAGGGTCAGTACAGCAGACCATCAAACTGATCGACCCAATTGGGTTCACCACCTGCGAGGCAAGCTTTGCTGGTGCGGCTCGGGCCGCCACCTGTCTTCATCAGCTCGCCAGCGCGAATCTCAATTTCGCTCGCGACATCTGTTGAATACGGCACCGTCTCACCACGCTGAGCGCGCTTACGAACCGTGAATCGCGTATTCAATTGGCCCTCCGGCAAATTGCAGTCCATCAAGCTCAGCAAGTCGCTTCGTCCCGTGGCACGAAACTCTTGATCCACTCCGCGCCCTTGGCCTCGCGGTCGACGGCGGCTCTCCACCTGCACATTGAACCCGCCCTGCTGCTCCTCACGGAAATAGCTCGAGATCTTTTTGCTGGCGCGATCATATTTAAACTGACCGCTGACTTCGATTTTCAGATCACCCAGATCCGTCATGTTCTTGAGATCCAAGTTGTAGCTGATGTGCGTGTCCGTCCAAAACTTGTAGATCGCGTGATCCGCATCTCCACGCACAAATTCCGCATTGATGTAGCGGAACACTTTCATGCGCAAACTGTCCTTCGCATTGGCTTTTGGCGTCAGCTCAAATGACAGGGCTTTGCCCTCGATCAAGATCTGCTCCACGTCGCGCACGCCATCGAGTTGCGTAGGTAGCGGCGTGATGAAGGTGAACTCGCGACCTGATCGACGTCCGCGAAAAGCTTCGCCATCTTGCTCGCAATTGGTTTGGCTACGAATGATCTTCCGCGAAGCTCCCGCTCCTGTGGAAACCGAAACCTTGGCGCAAGCCGGAAGCGCAGGCGCCGCCGCGTTGGGATCCGCCGCTAAAACAGTTTCGATTTGCCGCGCACTCTCCTGCACTTCCATGAGCATGGCTTGGGCGTATTCCAAATCTCGTGCGGGAAAGCCCTCGGCCAAATCTTGTCCCGTCGTCGAACCGCGAGGTCCGCTGGATCGCGCACCCTGCAGGCGCTCATCCTTCGGCTGACAAGCCGACAACGCGCCGACAAACAAAACCGCCGCTGCGCCCAGCGCGATTGGCGAAACTCGATGGAACTTGGTGGAACCTGACATGCCTTGCCCCCCGGGTGAACTTGCAACTAGCGTCTAACAGCCCCACTCCGGCTTGTCGAGGCCACAGGCCGAGCCTCGACATTCTCGCCAAAAGCTGACCAAGATCTGACCTCGGCACTGAAAGAAATGTCGTGGGACCGCGCGGACCTAGCGCGGAAGCCTTGCCTTGACTTCAAAGAATCTTGCCACGACCGGCAGGCCGCCAACCTTAAATTGCAAGGGCTTCAGCTCACGCCAACCCGCTGGTGCCCCCGCCAAGCCTTCGCGCGTGCGCGGAAAGATGACGGCCACAACGGCGGGGCGAAAGCTTTGCTCAAGTCCTTCAAGAAAGGCCACCTGACGTGCGCGCGTGTTCACGGCATCTGGAGATTGTAGACGAACACCCCAAGGTGGATTCACCACGACAACGCGATGCTCGTCTCGCGAAGCCTCGGGTGAGCCGATCGCCGCCATCAACGACGCCGCCAGCTCCTGTTGCGAGTCCGCAATGCTGAATGACGACTCACCCGCAAGCCATGCCGACAAGGCCTTGCGTCGCGCGGGATTGGAATCAGCAAAACACCAACTGCGAATCTGCGCGTGAGATCGAGGCGCCTGCAGAGATGCGGTTTCGCCCTCGGCCTTCGAGCTCACCCGAATCACTTGCCCCAAGGCCCAATCGCGCGTTGGACGATCGGCCCGCCACTCGCGAGCAAACACAGCCGTGCCGGCCATGGGCTCAATCCACACCCACTCGGAGTTGGCCGTTCGACTGAGTAAGCCGCGCAGTCGTTGCACGACAGCGGCCGCCCAAGTTTCGCGAAGTGGAGCTCGCCCGACGTCCTCGCGATCTCCGCGTTTGTGCATCAATTCGCCGCAAGCATCCGCGCTGATCATCACGCGATCTTGATCCACACGCACATAGATTTGCGCAAGCCGAGAAGCCGCCGCCCGAGGCCGCGGGCCGCGGGCCTCCGTAATGGCTTCCGACACCACGTCCTCGATACGTTTTTTGATTTTCAATCGTGAAGCTTGAGACGCGGCTTTCACCTTGATGTCGGCGTCGCTGGCCAGCCACTGCGACCACGCCAAGGCCAGAGTTCGCTTGTGAAGTTTAGGAAAATCCTTCGCGGTGAACTCGGCCACTCGAATCAACACGCGCGTGGCGATTCGGAGATCGGCAAGGCGCACTTGCAAATCCCCAAGTTGCACTTGGAATGTCACCCCACCTCGCTCGGTCTTTGCTTCGCAGGCAGGCCATAGGCTTCGCACCTCATCTTCGACAAGTTCCTCGAGGCCGGGATTGGCGATCGCAAAGGCGGTGACCATGTCGCCCGCATCGAGTTGGCGATTCGGCCAAGCTGAAATGCTGGGCTTGGGTGCGAGGTCTTCAGGTGAATTTTCTTTGGCCTGAGGCGCAGATGATTTGGGTCGGGGCGGAGTTCGGCTGGGGGCTGACGCCTGTGATTTCACAAACTTCCAATCTTTTCGACAAATTTGACCGATCGGTCAGGGTTTGAACTTGCGCGCTTCCGGAAAAACTCCTAGGACGAGACCCGACGCTTTTCAAACTGTCCATAGGGGAGGCTCAAAATGAAGTTAAAAATTCATCTGACCCAAATTCTCGCGCAATTCCGGGCGCAATTCCGGGCGCAATTCAAAGTCGCTCCGGCCTTGATGGGCTTTGCCGTAGCCGGCCTGATCGGCGCAGGCAGCCTGTTGGCGACAGCTTCGTCAGCGAACGAATTGGACACCGAAGAGGGCATCGTCAACGAGCAAGCTCTTCGCGCCAAAGATCTCCCGCAAACGATTGTTGTGCGCGTGAACGAGGCGACAGGCGACGCCGCCGTTTTGAACCTGAGCGCGCGCTTGGCTCCAACTGAGTCCAACGCCAGCCTCGTGATCAATAATCACGCGGACGACTTCCGCGCTGTCCCGGCCTCGGGCGTGTCGGAATTGGATCGCGATTCATCGGCTTCATCTTGGTATGTTTGGTACGACTACTCTTACTGGTACGCGCCAACTTACTATTACTGGGGCTACACTTACGCCTATCGCCACTACTACTCGTCGTACTGGGGCGGCTACTCGTACTACTGGTACGCCTGGTACCGCTGATCCCAGAACCCCGCTCGTCAACTCGAAGCACTTAAGCGCTTCGAGGACCTGACCGCGAAAACGACCAAGCTTCGAACGAGGCTTGGTCTTTTTTTTCCCGTGGCTCAATCTCCCCCATACAAAGTTCCCGCCTCTATAGGGGTTGGCTCGGTCACTTTTTCGATTGGCCAGTCACTTTTTCAAGCTCGGGGCTCTGGCTCTGCGGAAGTCTCGGAAGGGGGTAAATTCACCGCACTTCTCAAGGAGCGCGTATGCGGAACTTGTTCGAGCAGCTAGCTGGGTCGAAACTTTTTAGCAGCATCTGCCTTTTGCCATTCGGCCTGAGTATCGGCCTGAGCATGGGCTTGAGCTTGGGCTGCACATCGAACTCCTCAGCGCCGACCCCTGCGCCCACCTCGGCGGCACAGCCCAAGGTGTTTGGGCCTGCTGAATTTGAACAGCTCGGCTCAGGATCCGTGAACGCGACTGAGAGCGCCAGCGCCACACTCCCCGCCAGCGGCAACTTGTTGGTGAGCGACCTCGACAATTGGGCCGTGGATTTAGGCCTTTGGCCGATTCGCCAAGCTTCACAGCGCAAGGTGAAAATTGCTGTTCTCGACAACGGCTTCGCAGGCGCCGCCCAACAAATTGGCCGTAGCCTTCCCGCACGCACGCAGCTTCGACCTGGGCCCGTGGCCGTCGATCCCAAAACTGAAGACGTTCACGGCACCAAGATGGCCGAGATCTTAGCCGGTCTGTTGGATCGCGGTGGAGTTGATTACGAACTGCATTTGTTCTCCGCGTTCGGATACAGCAACCTAAAAGCCGCGACGGAGACTGTCGTTCGCGAAGGCTTTCACTTGGTGCTCTATGCTCAAGTTTGGGAGTACGGCGGCAACGGCGATGGTCGCGGCTTCATCAACGCACTTGTGACTCCGGTCGTGAAGGCCGGAATTCTCTGGATCAATGCCGCAGGAAACTTCGATCAGTTGATGTATCGAGGGCGCGTTGAACGCGCCTATGACGATTGGGCGAAACTCCCCAGCCCCAACCACTCCGTCCGAGTTCGCTGTGATCGCACACCCAGCGGCAAGTGTCCGCTGCGCGCCGTGCTCGCCTGGAACGACTTTAAGGACGATGTGCGCGCCGGAACCACGAAAGACTTGGACTTGGTGCTGACCGACGACACGACACGCGTTTTGCAATCTGCTGGACTTCGTCAACGTCAAGATGGTGAAGCCGCACCCGGAACCTCGCTTTATCCAAGAGAAATTCTCGAAGCTGAACTGACCCCTGGGCTCTATCACCTGCGTGTGAAACTTCGTTCGACGGATTGGTCGGAGCGCGATGAACTTCGCATCAGCCTGCAAGGCGATGGCTTGCGCTTGCTGGATGCGACACCCGGCGAAAGTTTACTCGCACCTGCGGATCATCCGGATGTGTTGGTGATCGGAGCGCAGGACTCTGATCGCAGTTCCGTGAGTCAGCTTCTGGGCCGACCTGATCTCAGCTTGCGATCGCTGATTCGCACCGAGAGCGGTCAGGCTTACAAGGGCTCATCCAACGCCGCTGCGGCTGCAGCCGCACGATGGGCGGGCTTGATGTCGAGAATGAATGCGAATGAAGCTTGGCCTCAAACACGAAGCGATGCTCTCAGGCTTTGGTCGCGTGCGCACCTCCCCGACCACGGCGTCGTGAGTCGTCCGACCACGCCATCACGACCTGTGAGCTTTGGGCCGACGCACCCCATGGGGTGCTACCAACTCATCACCTTGCAAACTCGCCTGAGCTTTTTAGACTTGTTCTTTCAAGCCGGCGGACAATATGTCGCGACAACTTTGGGGCCTAAGCTCTTGGTGCCCGCAGATCCTTGGCAGCTGCTCGCCCAAGCGGGCGTCAGCGTCGCAGGACAAGGCGAGATGTTGATCGCGCACAAGACAGGCTTACAGCGACTGCCGCTTGCACGGCGAGCCGAACTGCCGGGTGATGTGTTGGAGATCGTACAGGCGCCTCGACACATGAGAATTTGCCGATTCTGATCGTGGCGGACGGTTTTGATTGATCGAGTCCGCTCGGATCGAATTCGCGAAGCGGGATCAGAACACGAATCGCAACTCGCTCATCACGCGGTCATTGCCACGGAAGCGAGAGATGGTGCCGACATTTTCATTGGGCGGCAAACGTGTGCCGAGCACATCCACCATCAAGGCGAATTGCCAGAGTTTCGCAAAATCAACGCTGGCCTCGGCCATCAAGAGCGAACCATTCTCGCTCAGCTCTTCGAGCCAACGCCCACCCACGCTCCACTCGGTTCGACGACCTCGACCGACCACTGTGCGAGCGTCGAGCATGGCGGCCTTCTTCCAAGGTGTGCGCGGTCCAAACACAGCTTTGTCGGTGGCGAATGGGCCCTTGAGAGATTGGCCACCACCGAAGGAGTCCAAATACGAAAGCTGCACTTGCAATTCCGAACTCCCCGCAAACGGCAATCGCGCCTCGACGGACGGCGATACAAAGGTCTGCGGTTGCATCTCCGGATAAGTGAGATCCGGGCCGTAGGTGCGAGCCAAGGGCGCATCGACCAAGGCCGACAGAGCCACGCCCCACCGCGGTCGGCGGTAAGCGAGTTCTCCACCCATCAACTGATGATAGACGACAACAGGTTCGATATTCACCTGCGCAAAGCTGGTGGTGTCGGTCAGATTTAGCGAGCCTTCAAAGGGTGTGGCCAATTGATTTCTCGGCTTGAATGCATAGGAGGCTTGCGCGAAGAAGCCATCGTCGGCATCGCCGTAGCGAGCGATCATGCCGCCTGAGGGGTGATTGATGACCGAGCCGATGCTTGGCGTGCGAATGTCGTACTGCACTTGCGTGGACTCGCTAAACAGAATCAAGCGATCCGTTGGTTCCGTGAACCAAGGCGAGGTGCTTTGGAAGCGACCGTTTTGCAGGCGAAACCCACCGCCCTGTTCCGGGATGTAGATGTTGGAAATGAAGAAGATCAATCGCGATTGACCGTAGGCCCCCTCGAGGAAGAGTCCCGTCAGGCCTTGATCAACGGGGCGGATCGCATCGTAACGATTGAGCGGTTCCCAGAGTCCAAGATCAAAATTGCGATCCAACTGACTCCACATCTCAAGTCGACGTCCCACGTTCACGCGAACTCGGGGCTCGCCATCCAACTCGCTTTCATACCATTTCGATGTGCGCCACTCGAGGAAGGCTTCCGGCACAAACAGATTGGAGTCGTTCTCAACGCTGGTCGCGAAACTTCCGCCCAGCTCCAGACGCCCGCGGAAGATTCGGCCAACGCCCTCGGTTTTAAAGTGCGCACCGATGCGTGTGTAATCCGGCACTCCGGCGGGTGGCTTTTCGCGATTGAGAAAGCTTTCTTGGCGGATGTTGAATGAGAGCGCATCGAGAAAGGGCGAAGAGGGCTGTGTTGCGCGTAGTGATGAGTTGGGAAATTCAAGATTCTCCGCAGCCGGCGGCGCCGAGGCCTTTGGCAAACGCGGCATCTTGGCAGTTTCCGTGGCACTCGCTTCGCTGCGCGCTTCGGATGAGCGACCTTGTGCATGAACGACAGATAAACCGAAGCAAGCTGTGAGAAGCAGGATCGCACTGAAAAGCAGGCGCTGGCCGAAGGCCATGCCGGTCGCGACACTCGCGCACTCGACCGATGTTAACTTCGCATTCGCCTTCGAGTTCAGCATCGCCTTCACCTTCGACCCCTCATCGTTTCCACCACTCGTCAATTGACCCCTCGTCAAGTGACACGCTGATCGCGTGGATCAAATCTACTGCTGGTGGTGTCCGCAAATTGCCTAAAAGTTAACTCACGTTATCCAGAAATTGAGGGTTCTAGCAAACTGAGCAAAGGCGGCACCTAGAGAAAGCGGATCGAGGGCGCGTAAAGATGAGCTGAAGGCCACGAGACCAGGGAAAAGTGACAATTCTCGTCACTGCTCAGCCTAATCCAGCTCGTGATCTTGGGATTCTCGAGAGTCTCAGGGAGGGCTTTGGCTCAGCCAAATCGCATCGGCGCGGGCGCCGTAGCGGGCGTGCGGACCCAATTCAGCCGTGAGCTCAGCTTCGGTGAGGTCGCGAGTTTCAACTTGCGAGATCACGACGACGCGTTGGGCGCCGCGGGCTCGCAAGCGATCCGGCAAGCCTCCACCCCAGGCGGCATGAAAGTCGCCGACGATGATGGCCAAGCAATGTGTGGGATTGAGGCG
>DDUL01000056.1:101433-101866 GCA_002344785.1 Bdellovibrionaceae bacterium UBA2339 | reverse complement strand
CCCACCATCACGGTGATCAGCAGAAGAGCCTGCCAAAATCCTCCGACTAAACTCTGGGCCAAACTTTGATTCATGTCGTGAATGTAGCTCGCCCATCCGCCGAAGCTGAGCTGCATGCCTGCAGCGACTCCGTGGCGAGCGACATAGTCTTGCAGTCCATTCAACACGCGTCGAACATCCTCACCTTCGCGATCGCGCAAACGCAGTGAAACACGAGTCGTCCGTCCCGAGTCCAATAAGAAACTGCGAATCGCATCGCCCGCGCCGATCTCAAGCAGCGTGCGCGCCTCTTCGAAATCACCATCGCGAACCACAAGCTCTAGGGCGTCCAAAGCGCTTGTGCTCATGCCGATCTCTGGCCCCATCGCTTGATCGGCGGCCGATTGAAAGCCACGCAGCCACTTGAGCCCTTCAGGACTCATCCAGTCTCCGC
>DDUL01000056.1:0-101203 GCA_002344785.1 Bdellovibrionaceae bacterium UBA2339 | reverse complement strand
CTTCAGGACTCATCCAGTCTCCGCTTTGACGAGTCAAACTCAACTCAACGGGTAAAGTCCCGCCCATCACGCGATCCGCAAGTGCGGTCGCGAACCCTGCGGGCTCGTTCGCTGGTACATCGCCAAACAATCGATGCTCAAAACTCAATCGCGGCAGCAGCGGCAACACCAAAACTGCGCCTGCGAGCGAAGTCGCCAGGATCGCCTTGCGGAATCGGAAAATTGTTTCTGGCCACTTTGATGAGCGCTGAATCCAAGCGCGCGGCTCAGGCACGGGTGCCACGATCAGAAACGGAAAGCAAACCGCCATCGTTGTGAACCAAAGTCCGACCGAGGCCACTGCGACGAGAATTCCAAACTCACGAAGCGCGGGCGCCGCCGAAGGAATGAGAGTCAGAAAGCCGACGCTGGTCGTGAGAGCCACCATCAGGCTTGCGAGCCAATGTTTTTGCCAAACCGTTCGAGCCGCGACCCACGGATCCAAAACGCTGAGGCGAACTTCGCGATACTTGAAGGCCGTGTGACTGAAGAGCGCCATGGACTCGACTGCAATCAGAATGGGAAGCGAAAGACCCAAGACATCCAGTGTTCCACCCGAAATGGCAAGCGCACCCAGAACGACGGCATTTGAAACACCGACCGCGAGTGCGGCACCTAGGAGTGACGTCCAGGTTTTGAACATGAAGACCAAAGCCAAGAGTGAAAGGGTAAGGGCAAGCCCCGACAATCCCAAGAGCTCGCGCCCCAAGAGCGACGACATTTGATTTTGCAGCACACTGACGCCGCCGATTTGCACATCATGCTGATCGCTCTGTAACGTGGATCGCAAAGTGGCTTCGAACTCGGCAAGCCGTGAAGCGGGCCAAATCTCTTGATCCACTTCAATCAATAGGTTCGCCCACTTTGCATCTTCGGAAAGCAGTGTCGGCGTGATCAAACTTGAGCGATGTCGATGTCGATCGCGTTCAACTTCGGGAATGACCTTCGACCACGGTCCGACAACGTCTTGTCCTTCCATCCGACCCTGGACGACTAAACCAGCAAGTGAATGAACACGAACAACGCCCTCCATCTCACTGATTTCGGCGTGTCGAGCCTCAAGCCATCTGAGCTCGGAGCTCTTCAGCCACCCGGCTTCAGAACCGATCAACACCAGTACCGGCGGATCGCTTGGAAGTCGAAATTGCGTTCGAAGCATTTGATCTTCACGAAGCCTCGGGTCGCCTTCCGCCATAAAGCGAGTCAGCTCCCAAGTTGTCTGCAAATGTCGAACTTGCAGACCCATTCCGACGGCGAAGATCAAGACCAATCCCAAAACGAGACTTCCCCAGAGTCGGCTTTGAAGTGTGAGGCTTTCTCGAAGTTTCACATCTACCCCTCAGGCGCTCGCTACACTGAATCCGATAGGAACATATCAAGCGCGCTCATTTCCTAACGGCGCACTTCAACGATGACTGAAGCTCGAGAGACAAGGGAGACAGAATTTCGTGCAGATCTTCACACTTCATCCATCATGCCCTTGCCCTTGGCAAATCTCAGCCCACGCCCATCAACGTCGACGAATAACTCTTTGGGCAGTGCGAGCTTCCGCGAGCGCAGCCATCGCCTGCATTCCTCTGCCAGATCACATCGCAAATGCAGGAGAACTCAGGAGCGAGGTCGCCGTATCGATCGCGGCCGATCCGCGCCAAGCGCTCAGCCAAATCGCGAAGCTGCTGCAAAAGCATGCGACCAATTCCCCTCAGGAATCACTGGCTCAAAACATTCAAGTTCAGCTTCAAGATCAAGTTGAGCAAAGCAACCAACTCGTGACCAAGCTGAACGGACTTCAGTTGCGCTCGTCTTGGTCGCTTGAAAGCTTTCAGCTTCAAGATCTCAATGCTCCAGCTGAAGCTTCGATGCACTTCTTGCTAGGACAAACCCGACTTCATGCTCGCCGCCTCTCCATCAATGGGACCATCGACTTGAGCCGACTGAATTTGGGATCCCGCTTTGAAGCTGAAGTTCGCTTGGACGCCGTCTGTGAAGATCTCAGAGTCGAAGTTGTCTCGCCGCTTAAGCTGAAAGCCAAAGTCCGACTCAACACGGATGCCATCACCGCCTATCACGCTGAAGTGCTGCACACCCAAATTGAATCATCAGACTCTGAGCCGCAGTTCAAAATTGAGCTTGGCAACTGCCAAGGACCCGTCGGCGTCAATCGATGGCTTGAGCCCATTCTCGCTGCCAAACTTCAGCAGGAGTTCAAAAGTCAGCAGCTGGCCGTGCACCTGCAACGAGCCGCGCAGAATGAACTGGACGCTTGGTTCAACGGCCAAAGCCAAAAGCTCACGTGGCGAGAGAATGAGCTGGAGCTTCGAATGATCGGTGCAAAGCCTATGGCCGATCGTAATTTGCTCAAGTTTGACTTACGCCTCAGGCATCCACTCGCCCCGACCGTTTTCATTCCGTGGTCCCAGCTCGAGTCCACGCCGGGCTCAGATCCGAATGCCACAACAACGACCGCCCTCGCTCGCCCAGCTTCAAACTCAAATTCACGGGTGCTGAATGTCGCCAATGACTCTCTGGCGCTGCTTGTGCCGATTGATTTGGCGGCGCAAATTCTCGATATGCAGGTGCGATACGAAACTCACTTGATCGAGTCACAAAAAATTGCGGGCTTTCAGAGCCTCATGAACTCAAGGTGGAAGCAGTTCTTTGCATTTCCAGAACTCATGAATTTTCCCAAATCGGCTCGATTTCTATTTGCCGTCCAAATCGATCAAGGCTTGGACTCTCAGCAAAGCTCTTCAGATCTCCGTCGCACGCAACCACCCAGCATGCGCTTCACTTGTGTGGGACAAAGTCGCAGCTCAACAACCCGCAGCCCGTCTTCCGCCCTAATCCATGATCAGCTTCAGATCCAAGTCCGAGCTCAAGTGCAAATGCTTCGCAGGTCACCCCGTGCTTCTGCGAACTCATTCCAAGCACGACTCGCCTCAATTCAAGACGCACTTCCCGAAACACTTCCCTTTGCTCATTTCAATTTGCAATCCCTCACCACCTGGTCGCTCAGCCAACAGCAAGTCCTCAGTAGCCAAACACAGAGCCGCTCTCACTTCGACAAAGCCTACAAACCCACCGCCGAGGCCTTCGACTCCAGTCTTCTTGCTGATGGTGTCGACGACGCGCTTCAAGGACTTCGACTCCAAGACCTCATGCCGTCGATCTCATCAAGCCTCGATGCTATGGGCGAAATGAAGTGCGTGGACAAGTGGCTGCAAATTTCGCCAACGGCCAAAGCCACAAGCCGATGAATCCAGAAGCCGCTCAGTCTTCAGATCGCAAAGTCAATGAGCTGCTCATTCAAACTCTCAGATCTCATCCTAGTATTGATAGGTGTACTGAATCTGAATGCTGTCGTTGCTGGCAAACGCACCCAGCGGCGCCTGCTCTCCCGCTTCGATGCCACTTAAAGACAGCGACCAGCTGGCATGATCGGAAACTTCAAAGCGCAAATCCAACAAAGCTAAGCTCGAGACCCTAGACTGTGTCGCTGATGAGCTCGGTGGCGAGGACAGCAACCCACCACCTTGCAGAGTCAAATCATCACGAGGCGACCAACGCAGCAAGAGGCCAAGGGCGCGATCAAACAACTGCGAGGCCGAAGCTAAATCATTGCCCGCCAACTCCAAGGCCGACGCATTCCAAAAGACCTGTGCAATCCAAGTCACCGGACCGCCTAGCCTCTCCAACTGCAAACCCACATCCGTGCGTGCTGAAAAATAATTTCGCCCCTCACCAAGAGGCTCGATGCGCGCGACTTGGCCACGCAACATGCTCTCACCAAAGGCCCACGATACCGAAGTTCCCCAGCGAGTTTCACTGGTGATGATCTCCGTGAGCTGAACATCTGGATCAACGCGGATTCTTGGCCGAGGCTCCACAGCGATCACCGGCCCCGTCACGCGTGGACGAAGCGCGGGAAAGGCTGGCGTGCCGCGCTCACCTTGAATCGCCAACTCCAGACTCTCGCCTCGCCAAACGCCGCGAAAACCTGCCGCATGCAGGTGAGCTTGATCACGAATCTCTCGCTCGCGATAGGAATAGCGAAGTTGCGTGGGCAACTCCAGGTCCGCACCTGGAAAGCGAGGCACGAAAACTTGCCGAGGCAGCCAAACACTGTCGACCGATGGCAAAATCGAAAATTTTTTCGCCGGAATCCAGTAGGCCTCTAAACTTCCACCTATCGAGGACCATTCCACACTTAGCGATCGCTCGCCGAGCTTTCGCGAATCCAGCGGCCACTCGTAACGTCGAGCCTGGGCTTGATCCAATGGATCGTAAGTGTCCATGACTCCCCATCGCCAAACACGAGAGCCAATTCGCCAAGTCCAAGATCCACGACGAAAACTCAGCAACAGTTCTTGGTCATCAACAATCTCGCTGGCTCCACTTCGGTCCGCATCCAGGAAGATTCGAGGCGAGCTTCGCGACAAAGTCTGACTGGCCGTCGATGACTGTCCGCCGACCAGTCCCACGGCATACACTCGCGTTGAAAATGTCCACTGTGAATCGCGCTTGCGCCAGAGTGCTTTGTCAAAACCCAGCTCGGCCTCAAGCCAAGCCTCGCGATCTCGTGCGAGTGTGTTGGACATTTGCAAAACTCGCCCGCTCAGACTGACCGAAGCATCAACATGATGAGGAAACAACACAAGTGCCAAACCTAGGCCCAACGTCTTCGCTCCAAGCCGGCCCCAGCTCATCCGCCGAAAGACTTCGCGAACATGTGTGTCAGCGGGCTTCATAACTCCACCTGCTTTCGAAAATCATTTGCCGTCTCAGACAAGATTCGATCCGCTAGACGAGAGGCAAAACGTTCCGCAAGCGCCGCAATGGTGAGGCTAGGATTCACACCCAAGTTCACCGGGATCACACTGCCGTCACAGACAAACAGACCCTGATGGCCGAACACTTCATGGTTTTCATCCACAACGCCTTGATCCTGAGAATCGGCCAGAGCGGCACCGCCGAGGATGTGGGCCGTTGTCGGTGTCGCGAGAAGAACCTCGCTGATTACATTCTGCGCGACTGCCAGTCGCTCACTTGCCAGTCGCTCACCTGAAGTCTTCTTGGGATCCGTGCTCATCCATCGCGCCAAACTCAAAGCTGCCCTTTGCGCGAGGCCGAGTTGACTCGGCAAGCGCGTCCCTCCGCTTCGCCTCAACGACCACCGCCCCCACCACGATCGACGAAACTCCAAGTCGATGAAATCCTCCGTCGTCTGCATCACCAAAAGAATAATGGATTGCGCGGCCCAATCTCGAGTGCGCGCCAAATTCCACCAGGTCCAAGGGCGGCGAAACAAACTGAACACAAGTTGCAGCGGCCGCCATGAGCCCGATTGCAACGGCACCGCAAGACCACGGAGAAGCTGACTGCCGGATGGATAAATCACGCTCTCAACTTTAGTTTGTGCGTCGGGATGAATGGCCGCGCCGATCGAAATACCCCGAGCACTCGCCAGCGCCCTACCCGAAGTGTCTAAACTTGAACGGACGGATCGCGTCGCACCCACCAAACTCTCACCATTCGTTCGCACCCCACGACCCAAACGTGGAAGCGCTAGGCTGAGCCAGGATTTAGCACGATGCTCAAGCAGCAACCGCAAAGTTCCCAAGACTCCGGCCGCTAAGATCACCCGCGGAGCTCGCCATGTCTCGGCCTTCACACCTCGTAAGACATCTTTCGTATGCACCAACCAACCGCTCGCATCGCGACTGAGTCGAATCACACGACGTTCGGCGTGAATCTCAGCGCCGTGCTTTTCGGCAAAGAACAAATAATTTTTCATCAAGGTGTTCTTGGCACCGACGCGACAGCCGACCATGCAAGCCCCACATCTCGTGCACGCTCGGCGCAGAGGCCCTCGTCCTTCAAAATAAGGATCAACGGGGCCTTGTTCCGTGGAGCCAAAGTAAACTCCGACTTCAGTGGGATGAAAGGTGGACTCGCAACCCAAATCGCGAGCGACCGCTCGCAGGGCAGCTTCCGGCTCGCCCTCGTACGGATACTTCGTGACACCCAACATTTTTCGAGCCCGCGCAAAATACTGATCCCACTCTTTGGGCTCTCGTAACGACTTTGGCCACAAAGCATTTCGTAGCACCGTCTCACTCGGCTGCATCAAAGTGTTGGCGTAAACCAAACTTCCGCCACCCACGCCTTTGCCATGTAAAAGCCAAACGCCTCGTAACAAGGTCAGCGCCTGAACTCCAAAACACCGAAGCATCGGTGCCCATAGGTAACGGCGAAGTTGCAAATTACTTTCCGCGAAGTCTTCATCGCGAAACCGACGCCCCTCTTCCAAGATCGCGACACGCAGACCGCGCTCCGCCAAGCGCAAGGCGCTGACCGAGCCGCCAAATCCAGAGCCAACGATAATGACGTCAAAGTCTTGAGCCAGTTTGTCGCTTGCCAAATCTACATCTCCAACAGTCCACGAAACTCACTCGGGCCCCAACTCGGGCCCCAAGTTGAGGCCGTTGGGCTTCGCCAAAACTCAATTCCACTTTTGGCCTCTGAGGCTGTCAACGCTGCGTTCCCAAAACCCGAGATGCGCTCGACTTAAACCGCACTGCGACGAAGCCTCAGCGACTTTTTTCGAGGAGTCACTTTGGCCTCGTCCGTAGCCCAATCATGTGTTTTCCATCCGCCGACCTCAAGCAAGGTGACAAATCGACTCTTGATAGATCTCCACGGACTCCAAATCTCCGCACACTTCGCCAGCTTTCTCAGCAGTTCATCCACCTTCTGAGATCCAAGCGGAGTCATCGCGCCACCAAACGCTCTCGCAGCTTTAACCCAGCCCAAACAAGCTCCTATGAACAGTGAGTTTTGAAATCAAAGCTCAGCGAAATACTCTTTGCCGAGGCCCAAGGGGCAATGCTTTCCTACGGCGCGCGAGACGACCGACCGCACTTTTGAGGGACCAGCGTCAGATCAAGCCATGCGATGCCAAGCCAAGCTCGGCAAAGCCTCGCCGAATTCATCCGACGCTGGGAAAAGTGCAAGAGGTCCATCGCCGCTTTTTTGGGATTCGTAGCGGCAATCATTCGAGGGGGAAACATGCGATCCAATGTTCGCGGTCCATCAACGTCGGTCTCTTCTCATCTTCATGCGACCACTCACCACGCGACCACTCACCACGCGACGAACCGCACCTCTAGATTTAAAAGCTTCGGCATCTCGATGCTGGTCTTCGCCGCAACATTGGCGGGATGTTCGGCAGATCAATGGACTGAGAAATTCTCCCATCAACTCATTCAGTCACACTCTCCGGAAGATCTTTGGCCAACGGACCTCTGGCGCATATTCTCAACCCGGCCAGATCCTGAGACTCATAGCTATTTCTTGATTAAACTCGAAACACCCGCACTTTTTGCGCAGCAGTCTCAACCCACTCAAGAACAAGTGCTGGCCCTGAGCGAAGCTCAAGACCAAGTGCTCAAAAAGCTTCACGCCCTGTCCGCAGAAATCAAAGTGATTTATCGCTACCGCTTTGTCGTCAATGGCTTCGCCGTGGTGGCGCCAACTTCACTGCTTGAGTCCATCGGCCAGATCGCCGGTGTGGCTCGCATCGAACGCGCCGTCGATTTCGCGCGCCCGATCATCGCAACCAATACACCAGATCCAGACATCAAAACCTCAACGGCTTTTGATCGCACCTCAGCGAAATTCATTGGCGCACTCGAAGCCCACGCTCGCGGGCTTCGCGGCCAAGGCCTGCGTGTCGGCATCATCGACTCAGGGATCGACTACACCCATAAGATGTTTGGCGGCGTTGGCACAGCCGACGCCTTCAAGGCCATCGACCCTTCGGCTCCTCATCCCTCTTACCCAAATGCGAAAGTTGTTGGCGGACTCGATTTTGTCGGGACTGACTACAACACCTCGTCACCACTCTTTGAAAAACGAATTCCTAAAGTGGACCAGAATCCACTCGACGAAGGCGGCCACGGCACGCACGTCGCCGGCAGTGTCGCCGGAGTTGGCGATGGTGTGAAAACCTACGATGGTGTCGCGCCCGATGCACTTCTCTACGCACTCAAAGTCTTTGGCGCCCAAGGCTCGACCAATGACACCGTTGTTGTCGCAGCTCTTGAATTTGCCGCCGACCCTAATGGCGATGGCGACCCCAGCGATCGCCTGGATGTGGTGAATTTGTCATTGGGATCTGGCTATGGCGACGGGCAAATTCTCTACAATGAAGCCATCTCCAACCTGGCCAGCGGCGGGACCTCGGTCGTCGCTTCAGGTGGAAATTCCGGCGACATGCCATTCATCGTCGGCGCGCCCGGCGTGGCTGATGCCGCCATTTCGGTCGCCGCCTCCGTCGACAATGCCGATACCAATTGGCGCTTTCGGGCCGCGCGAATTTTGCCTCAGTCAACACCTGAGTTTCTTGTTGAAGCCATCGAAGGCACGATCACAAAACCCTTGGCCAACTCCGGTCAGGTCGAGGCCGAAGCCCTGTATATCGGGTTGGCCGCACAAGATCTCAGCCCAGAAACCGCCGCTCTCATTCAAGGGAAAATCGCACTCATCGATCGCGGCCAAGTTTCGTTCGCAGAAAAAATTCGCCGCGCCGAGGCCGCAGGCGCCATCGGCGTCGTGATGCTCAACAACCAAGACGGTGAAGCCATTCGCATGGGCGGTGGCGATACCGACAAATTCAATATTCCTGGCATCATGGTGACCAAGGCTATGGGCGAAAAGCTCAAAGAGATTCTGAAGTCGGAAACGCTGAGGATCGAATTGACCAGCACGCGCGTGATCGAAAAGCCTGAGCTCATCGACACCATCACGGGCTTCTCTTCGCGAGGACCACGCTCCATCGATGCTCGTATCAAGCCAGAGATCTCAGCACCGGGCTCAAAAATTCTCTCAGCCGCAATGGGAAGCGGCGATGATGGCGTTGAGATGTCAGGAACCTCCATGGCGGCGCCACACATGGCCGGCGTGATGACTTTGCTCCATCAAGCTTACCCCAAGCTCAGCGTGGCCGAACGCAAAGCTCTCGTCATGAATCGCGCAAAACCAATTCGCGCAGCCAATGGCGAACTTTACTCCGTGGCTCGCCAAGGCGCCGGTCGTGTTCGCATCGTCGAGACTCTCGACGCCCAAGCTTTGGTATACCCAGCCGCGCTCTCGCTTGGCCCACAGCAAGTCGAGTCCCAAAAAACTCTGCTCCAACACGTCGAAGTTCGCGCCCTTCATCAAGATCTTCAGGCACAATGGGTGCTTGAAGATCACACACCAAACTTGCGAATGCAGGCGCCACATCCTGTTGCTGTCAAAGCCCAGGAGACAACGCGAAGCGCACTTCGCTTCACGTTGATTCAGCCGCCCAATCAATCTGCCAATTTCTCCGAGGCCTCCGGCTTCGCCGTACTCCGCGACCTGCAAGGCGCCGAGCTTGCCCGCGTGCCCGTGCTGGCGCTTCTCAGTCAAGTGAGTCCAATTGAAGTGACCGACCTCAAAGTTCGCTCAACTTCGGCAGCGGACTCGACAGGCGCCGTGGTGGATTTTGATATCAAGAATGCCGGCGTTCACAATGTTGAGGTTCTACCCTTCAACCTGATCTCTCGCGACGCACGCAAACCTGATCCCATCGGCGAAACTTCAAGATCTCGCTACTGCGATCTTGAGCTTGCGGCTTACCGAGTCCAACCTCACGCCGAAGGGGCACGACTGCAACTTGCCATCAAGCTCTACGAGCCGATGACCACATGGGACTTGTGCGAGTTCTCTTTGCTACTGGATCGCGACGGTGATGCGATCGCCGACCAAGAACTTGCTGGCGCACGCATGGACTCTCTGGCGGGCTTCACCGAGACGCGATTTGCAAGCCTGCTGCTCGACGTGCCGATGCTCCGGCAAATTCGCACGGCCTTTGAGCAGGCTCTCAAAGCACCGCGCGCGCCGCAGAGCCCGGAACCCAAACTGGATTTCCGCCCCGCCTTGCTCAATCTCGGCAAGTTCACTTCAAAGGAATTCTCGACGATTGCCCTCATCGAAGCGCCGATTGGACTTTTGGCGACACAAGCCGATGGTTCTCTACAAGCGCGCATCGGCACAAGTGCGCAAACCGGATCAGCGATTGAGCCCGACGACTTCTTGAATGCCGGCCAAGCTGAGTGGTTCACACTGAATCTAAGGCCCGAGGCTCAAGGCTTCAGCGAACTCCCATCCCACTGGACCTTGTCTCCGGGTCAGACGCAAACTCTGAGCGTCGTCAAGGGCGCGGGGCCAGAGTCGCTTGTGCTACTCTCCGCACAAGGACGACACTTTCGCGGCGGAGTCGGACAAGACCAACAGGCCTTCTTGCCGCGAATCACTTACCAACCCTAAACTTCGTTATTCACCGAATACCATGACCTCAGCTTGAAATCTCATTTCGAGCTGAGGTCACGGATGCCTTAGGGTAAGTGCTTTTCAAGCACTTGGTGCGCGAGATTCACTTGCTTGAGCATCTCTTCCATCTGCAGCTGCTCGTGCAACGGACGATCCCGATTGAGATCAGGGTGAAGTCTTCGCGCAAGGCGACGATAGGCGAGCTTCAACTCGTGCTTTGATATCAGTTTCACATCACGAAATCCCATCACCCATGCGGCCGCCTCAACATTGCGCGAAGGATTCAACGCCATCATCCAATTTCGCCAAGTCTGCACCTCTGGCGCATCAAGATTGGCGTCGCGAAGCAAAGCCTCCGGTGCACTCAAAAACTCGCGAACATTCACTGACTGCGGGCGCGTGGCCTGCCGTTGATTCTGATGATTTCGGTGACTGTGCTGATCGCGCTGATGCGCTTGCCGCTGAGCTTGCTCAGCGAACGCCTGTCGATCACCGCGATCGCCACCTGGCCCAGCGGCCGAATCCCTCGTCGTCCCTCGCAAATCTGTCCAAGAAAACGGCCGCCATGTATTCTCTTGCGATCGCGCTCTTTGCTGCGCGTTTGCCGATGCCTGTGGCGGAACCGACGGATCGCTAAACTCTCGAATTCTTCTTAAGCCCAGCATCTGCGATTTTTCAATTTCGATCACCACTCGATCGCGAATGAGGATCAAGCGATCCGGCGTCTCATCAACAAACAGTCCCTGATAATTTCCGCGCCAAGATCGCACTTCAACTCGATCCTCACCTCGTCGAAGCGCCCAGCGCGAACTCCAAAATGTGGCATCCAATCTCTGAATACCACCGCGCCCGGAGCTCATCGCCACGCGAAGTGCGTCCACACTCACTGACCATGTTTGCGAAGAGTTCAGCTCCGTGAATCGCCAGTGTCCAGCCTCAATGCCCTGAAACAATCCCTGCTTCTGCAGCACTCGACCAGCGCCATCCAGCCACTGCACATTCAGCCGTTCACCTCGCGCATAGAAGGGTCGCGCCCGAACAAGATCTTTGACTTCAGAAACTTGCATGTCGACAACTCGACCGTCGGCTTCTTTCAATCTCAACATCGGCACTTGCCCAAGCGAACCACCCACGGAACCCGTGCCAGGCCTAAACTCAGAAGCGAAGTGATACAGGTGTGGCAAACCGCCATCCCAGCGAGTGACCAGTACAGTTTCTCCGGGCTCCAAACGAAGCTCTTCTGTCCAACTCCGCACAGGCTCTCGCCCAAGAATTCCCGCTTCCATCAAAAGCCGAATCTCAACTCGAGAGAATCCTCGCGCCATCAGATGATCGGCTTTCCGACGAAGTTGCGACCAAGTGTAGTGACCGACGCTCGCTTCTTGGCCATCACGCCCCAACTCACCCAATCCGATTCGATGCGCCTCAACCAACGCACGCCTCTGCTCAGCCGAAAGCTCACGAGCCAAAATTTTGTTCGCCCGAGCCACACGCTCCAACTCCATCGCGCGAGTCTCGGCGGGCCAAAACATTGCCTCACAACGAAGTTCACCCGATGCATTCGCAATCATCAAAAATTGAGTCATCAACACCAACAGGCCGCAAAGAATTCGCTGCCCGAGGCCCACGGCCCTCAGCCCATAATCTGCGACTTGGTCCGGCTCCCGGACCTGTGGCTCGACTGAATTTCGAAGCATCATCTGAAATTGAAATGCGAAGCCTAGGCCATGAAGGCCCGACGGATCAGCCTCAGGCTTTTCCCAAGTCCATTCTTAAGTCATTGAAATCAATACTCAATTCCAACCAATCTTGAGACCACAGGCCCATTCATCTGCGGCTCGTGCCCCGATCGTCACCACAACCACTCAAGTGTGCCAGTTTAGGGCGTCACTCAGCCCGCAAGGCCGCGACCACATCCAACTGCTCGGCCCGGACAGCCGGATACAATCCCGACCCAATCCCAACCGAAACAATCGAAATCAGACTCATCGAGATCGCCAAAAGATCGAAGGTCCAAACAAACTTCACCTGCGGAAAGGCCAAAGAAACTCCATACAAAACCAAATGCAAAAGCAGAATGGAAGAAACAAGTCCCACCAATCCGGCCAATCCACAAAGCGCCATCGACTCGCCAATGACCATCGCCCGCAGATCACGCGGCTCAGCGCCAACAGCGCGCCGAAGTCCCAGCTCTCGCAACCTCTCGCCAAGAGAAACAAGAATCATATTCGTCACACCCGTCGCGCCAACGATCAGCGTGACAAAGGCGACGCCAATCAAAAGGCCATTGAAGATTTCTAAAAATCTCTGCATCTGCTCAAGGACTCGATTATTGGTGCTCGCACGAAAATCTCCGGCAACGCCATACTTCTGTTTGAAGAATTGCTCGACATGTTTTGACAACATTTGCGGATCCGCGCCAGGCCTCACCTCGAAAATCACATTGTTAAAATCCCCTTCGTTGGAATTTGGACTCTCACCGCGAATCGCCCGCACATAAGAGTGTGGCAAGATCAATTCTTGACCGACGCGACCCCGACGACTGGATGCGGACTTTGGTTCGGCGAGCAATCCCACAACTCGGCAGGCGAAATTCAGACGATTCGTCTTGATAAACAGTAGCGGCTTTTCCGCTTGATGATTCGAAAAATCCAGATTCGTCAACTCAAGCTCACGGGCCACCCCAGAACCGATCACACAAACCGCATTGCGTTCCAAGACATCAATGGCTGAGATTCCACGACCCGAGCGAAGGCTCAATTCATTGAGCCTCAATCCATGCTCGTTAACACCCATCATACTGACATCTTCGGTGACAGTTCTTCCGCCATAGGAAACTTGACCGCCCCAAAAATTCGCCGTCGGTGAATAGTGCTCAAGATCCGGAAACAGTCGAGTCAATGCCGCCAACTCTTCATCCTTAAACTCGCGAAAATAAGTTTCGAGCGGCGTGCTGATGGGCAAATTCCAATTCGTGTATCCCCAAACTCGAAAGCTTCGAACTCCAAGACGATCGTAAGATTCCAAAATTCGCTCTCGAGCGAAGCGCCCGATGGTGATCATCGACAAGACGGCTGCGACGCCAATGGCGACACCAAACAGCGTCAGTAAGTTCCGAGACGGATTTCGACGAAGCAGTTTCCACGATGAACTCCACGCGCGTCGCCAGATCAACGGCTGAAGAACCGCCGACCAACCCGATCCTCCCAGCCCCAAAGCCTCCTTCGTCGGCGACGTCGACCAGCGCACCTCCTCGACTGCCGAACTTAAGGACCGAGAATCCTGAATATCGGGTTCATCGATTCGATCCAACTCGCCTTCCCGAAGCCGAATGATCTGCTCGCAGGACTGTGCCACGCCCTCGTCGTGCGTGATCAGAATCACCGTGCGCCCTTCGTCACACAGCTCATCGAAAATCGTCATGATCTCCTGAGCCGTCGCCGAATCCAAAGCCCCGGTGGGCTCGTCCGCCAAAATAATTCGTGGATTCATGAGAAGAGCTCGCGCAATCGCGACTCGTTGCGCCTGACCACCAGAAAGTTGCGATGGCGTTCGTGCTTCAAGTCCTTTGAGTCCCAGCCGATCCAACAAGCCCATCGCGCGCTCACGCAAGCTCGGCACTTGTTCGGCGCTCACGTAGTCCGCACCCAACATCACGTTGTCGAGCACCGACCAAGCTGGCAAGAGATGGAAATTTTGATACACAAAGCCGATGCTCGATGCGCGAAACCGCGCGCGCCGAGCTTCATCCCAACTCCAAATTTCCTGACCGAAGACACTTACGCTACCGGACGTGGGCCTCAACAATCCGCCCAAAATGTAAAGTAGCGTCGATTTTCCCGAGCCTGATGGCCCGCAAATCGCAAGCTTCCGACCGCGCGACAAATCCGCCTTGGAATCAATCTGGAAACTCAAGTTTCGCAGAACTTCGGTTTTTCGATTTTCGGTCAAATAGTCGAGTTTGAGGTTTCGTAGCTCCAAAACCGGTGCGGCCTGTTGCAACTCAGACTCTATTCCCCTACGTCCGGCAGCATCACCAGGCATCAGTTCGAGTCTCCCGCGTCCTTGGCAAGCGGAAACACCACCTCATCCCCAGCGCTCAACCCCTCGACAATTTCAATGAAGCTCTCCGTGCGAAGTCCCGTCTTGACCTCAACACGCGCATTGGATTTTTTCTTGATCACCGCGAATCGGCCCTGCTCTCGCAACACAAATTCCTGCGGTAAGCGGAGAACTTTCTCACGTGAGGCCACTCGGATCTCCACCACACTCGAAAGTCCCGACACAACTTCCGGCGTCGGATTCTTCAGCTGAATTCGAATTGGAAAACTTCCGCCCTTTCGATCCCAGGAATTATCAGCCTCACGAGCCGCTTGAAAGATCTGAACGATCTCACCATCAAACTCAACACCCTGAATGGCGTTGACGCGAATCCGTGCTCTCTGGCCAAGTTTCACTTTGGTGAAGTCCGCTTCCGGAACATCTGACTCAATCTGCATCTGGCTTCGGTCTTCAATTTTAAGTAGGCGCGCCTCTTGGCCCGAGTTGGTGACGTAGTCTCCTTCTGAGCGAAGCACCTGACTCACCATCCCGTCGAAGGCTGCTCGCATCGGAAATCCAACTTCTTCAGGCGAAAGATTGGCGGTGATGGTGATCAGCGGATCACCCTTTTTGACCTGAGACCCCACCTCAACAAAGAGTTTTCGCACATAGCCCGCATAAGGAGCGGGCAAAAAACTCTCGCGCTTGGCCTTCACTGTTCCACTGATCGCGACAGTTTGATGAAGGTCGCCGACCTCGGCCTTGGCCGTCGGGAGCTCACCCCGGCTTTTGTTTCCACATCCACTCACGACCGACACAGCAATGCACAGAACCAACAATTTCATCGCATCGCAATGACCTAAAGTGCTGCGGCCAGCATCAGAAAGAACAGCGAATTCCTTACGGACAAACTTCATCAGCAAGTTCTCCTCGAAAGCTCTGCACTCGGAGCCAATATTTCGCCCATTCATTGGCTAACTCGATTTGCGACTGGACGGCAGCACGCAAGTTTTGACTCGCACTCAACCAATCCAAATATGTTGTTCGACCCTCTCGATAATCCACCATGATCTGCTGAAAACTCTTTCGTTCCAGATCGAAAAGCCGCTGAGCAAGCTGCCGTCTCTCTTTCAAACGCTCGCCTTCATCAACAATCAATGCCCGCTCGGCCACGAATTGCCGCTCGGCCTCTCGCCACTCGCGCTCAGCCACGACTTTGGCCTCAACGGCTTCTCGGCGTTGAAGTGCATCAGTTCCCCAATCCAGGATCGGCAATGAAAAGTTCACGCTTGCCGACATGGAACGCGTTTGATCCAAAGACAATTGAGATTCAATCGGCGATCTCCGCAAGCCATAGGAGGCCGAAACTTGTGTGACGAGCCCCGTTCGCTGTTGCTGAAGGCGCTCATTGAGCTGTGCGGACTCCCATTTGAGTCGAGCCACTTCGAGACTTGGTGACGTCTTTACGCTCATGAGTGATGCCGGCTCAAGACTCGCCATACTTTTCCAAGAAATGGCGAGACTCGAAGCCGGCAAGTCTTCACCCAACAAGACTTTCAGTCGCTCCAAGGCTTCCTTTTGCGACCGCTTAAGATTCAGCCGCGTCTCACGCAGCTTTAAAATTTCCGCCTCGAATTTCTGTTGATCCTTTTGCCGAGCCAGGCCCTGACGGACTGATCCCGAGAGGATCCGAAACTGCCGCTGCAGTTGTTCTTCGTTCTCCGCCAAATCTTGGTCGCGGCTAGCAAACGAACTGGCGACAAGAATCTGATCGACCACACTCAAAGCCAAGCGTTGTAATTCCAGGCGGCTTTGCCACGACGCACGCAAGTGCTCGACTCGCGAGCGATGCGCCTCTGTTCGAGGTGAAAACAGTGCCGGCAAATTCAAATCGGCGCGAAGTGCCAGAAAATTTGAATTCAGCGCACCCGCCCCAGCCCCTGCGTCGCTCACACTCGCACCTGCGCTCGCCGCGATTCGTGGCCAATACCACTTCTCAGCCAAATCGGATCTGTCTTCAGCAAGTGCAACTTGCGACTTCAGACTGGCCACAGTGGGTGAATTCTGACAAAGCAATAGAAAACTGGGCTTCAAAGGTGCCAAAGCTTCAGGCCAAGCCCCACTTGCAGAACGGCTCGTCGCCTCACTCGCTGGGGTGCTTTCCGCACCAATCTCTGGGCGATGCTTCGATTGGGCCTGAGCCACGCTGGCTGCAAAACCACCAACAGTGCCCAAAAGCCCGAGACTCGCCAAAGTCCCAACGAAATGCGACTTCAGTCCTTGCCATCCCCACGATGATTTCTCCTTCACGCACATGCGCCTCAGTCTTGGCGAAGCTCGCGTGCGAAAGCATCATTCTATGCAGTGTTTCACAAGTAATAGTGAAAAACCGCAAAGGCTTCATCGCTCCATGTGTCGAGGCTCGCGAACGGACGATGAACTCTGTGCCACAATCCGTAGATCTCAAAGTGCGGGCGCGGAAACACCTGCAAACCCAATCCATAGCGATTGACTTCGCTCGCATGCAACTGCACGTCGCCTCGCTCGTGCTGAATCTGCAATATTCCAAATAGTCCACGCGTCAACTCTAATCCGTTTCGCAAAAGCATAGCGTGTGACACCACGTCGGCAAGCTGGTCGCGACGCCGAAGAAGATGCAATGACTCAACTTGCAGATAGGGCTTGAGACCTACTTCTTTCCAGCTTCCCAGTGCATGAAAGCTTCCCGCGACTCGCGATCCATCGCGAAGCTCTCCTCGCCAAAGACTCGCGCCCGCCCGCCAACTCTTCGACCAGCCTCGATCGACTCGCGCGGCTAAAGCCCGCTCCTCTTCATCGCGAGGACTTCCACTTGCTGGCATCGAGACGCCGAGCTGCCAAGTTTGCTCTTCCCCAGCACCTGAAATCTCCAGACTTGTGCGAGCGCTCGAAAGTCCCAACGACATCAGCTTTCGCACGCTCAATGTATGATCCGCTTGCAGGCCGCCAAAAGTGAGCGGGAAACGCCCTCCGCGCACGCCCCACTGTTGAGTTTCAGTCGAGGGCCGCCACATCACCCAGTGCTCCGAAGAGTTTAGCGTTCTTCGCGGCTCACTCGACCGAGGATTCTCAACTTCACCCGCACTCAAGTAAGCCACCCACTCTTCCAGCTCCACACCAAGTTTGAGATCCGCCTGCATCAAGAAGAATTGCCCCTGTCGAACTCGGGAGTTTTCCCTGTGTGACTGCAGACCACGAACGTTACCACCCAGCCTCAATCCCAAATCATCAAGTTTCTGATCGAGATCACGACCCAATAACCCGTGGAGAACTCTCTCCTCATTCGGACCGCCCCAACGACTCAAAATTTCGCGAGACATGGATCTTCCGTAGATCGTCAATGCACCACCACCTGCAGGCGACAAGTGGCACGTGGTGCAGCTCACAGATCCATGCCGAGTCAATTCGGGATAGGCCATTGCGATGGACGGAAGTGCCATAGCCAAAACAACCAGCCCTTGAGCAAATTTCCGACCTTTCAAATCTCGAAGTGCCATTTCAAAGAAATTGCGCGTTCTCCATGAATGCCTGATCTCAAACTCGAATCGCGAATTTGTAGGTATCTGAATACGGTCCATATTGACCTCACTGATCAAGTTTTCGAGCGCGAACATGCGAAAGGACTTTGACTTGGACTTCGTCGGCGACCTTGACTCCAGCATACTGAGGCGTTTCGATGCCAAAGTCGCTCAAACGAAATTTGAATTCCACTTCAACTTGTGACTTCTTTCGCTGAACTTGAATAGGCAACTCGTGCTCCCGCTCCCGCCAACGAAGTCGTCCAGGAACACTGATCTGCAAGTCCACCGATTGGTCGGCCATGATCGCACCGATCCGCTCTTGAACGATCTGGAAACTCAGCTCGGCCTTTGGGTACTTGTCGGTCTGCGCATACCGCTCGTGAAGATGCTCGTCGCGAAGCTCAATACCAGTTTTGAGACTACGCAAATCGACATGTGCGATTCCCTGAATTTCCCCGTCCTTCACCGAGAATTCGCCCTCTGGTCGAGCACCTTCACCGCGAATTTTGAGAAAACTCGGACGTCCAATCGCCAAAAACTCGAGACTGGCCTTTTCCAATTCATAAACTTGCGGCATCGACGCGAGAGAGGACTTCGCTTCACTCACACTTGGAAGAATCAATCCCTGTATCACGGCGCGAATCGGGTTCATTCGAGCCAAAGTACGCTGATGATCTTTCGAGCGGCGGAAATTCGACTGATCTCCAAGCCTCGGTCGGACGCCCGACGCGGGTGCCACTTCGACAGCCCCGCCATCCACCCACGCGCGAATGAGGGCTTTGAGATCTCCCGGCAATGCCGGTGCCCGAAGTGGCATTTGATCTGTTTCAATTTGCTCGGCAATCGACGCCGCAATCGGCTGAGCCTCGGCAAAAGTGTTCAGCGCCACTCCACCTCGGCGAACACCTCCGGCCTCGCTCGAATGGCATCGCAAGCAATGCGGCACAAAGATTTGCTCACGCACCAACTGATAGTCGACAACCGCGATCCCAGGACCTGGACCAGATCCACCGCCACCAGGCTGAGGAGCCGTGCCCGAACTTCCAGGACGTGAGGCGGCCTGAGAGCCGGCCTTGAGGTCATTGTATTGGCAGGCCGTCGACATCGACGTCAACATGGCCAAGACCGCAATAGCTCTCACCAGATTCGAGGAGGACCTCGACTCCTGCGCTTCCAAACGCTCCCCGACCACTCGCCGAAGAGTTGCGACTACGAACTGAGTATTCGACATAGCTCACCTCCAGCCTCAGTTGTAGAACTTGCGCCGTCGTGGAGCGATGCGAATGTAGTTACACAAATGAAGCGAAATGATGCATAATTCACTCCATGCGCGACCTCGCCCGACACTCACGCGACCTCCTCGACCGCGGAAAATTCGACGAGATCTTGCGCCTTCCACTTCCTGAACTTCGCCGAAGTGGTGGACTTCATTGGTACATCGGCGCTTTGGTCCTCACCGGCGACTTAGAGCGAGCACTCGCCCTCGCACCTGCTTCAAAACTCTCGCACCGCGGATCGAACCAAGCTAATTCGGATGCCGTCGAGTTCTTTCTGATCTTGGGCCTCACTCGCGCAGGCGAGATCAAAGGCTCGCGCGGCGCTGAAGCTCGCCTCAAGCAACTCACGAAGACGAATTCGTCTCGACCTTCAACTGCATCCGGATCTGCATCCGGATCCACAATCACGAATGCCAAACCCGGCGCCAATCGCCGGACTCAGAGCAAAGCAAGCGACAACTCAGCCTTAAGCGACTTCTTCATCGCTCAAGCCCAAGGCTTCATGGCTTACTTCTCGGGCGAGTCCAAACGACCCATCGAGTTCGCACAAAGCGCGATGAGCGCAGCCGAAATCGAAAATTGGGACTTTGCTCGACTTCTGGCAACCGACTTGTTCGGCCATTCACTGATCCGCGCGGGGCAAGTCCGACGCGGCCTCCGGCAACTTCGTCAAGCCTTGAAGATCGCGAACAGGCTTCAAAATGAGGGCCTAGCACTCGCCATTCGAATTTCCATATTGAAATACGAGGTGGCCCACGGACTTCCGCAACTGAATTGGAAAAGCAGCATTCACCGACTTGAAATGGCGCTGAAAACTTGGGTGCCGCATGACTCCTACTCACAAAGCGAACTTCGCCTTGAGTTGGCCAAGCAACTTGCACTCCGAGGGCAAGTTCGTCGCGCTCGAGAAGTTTTGGAGTTGGCCGCTGACGCCATTCTCGGGAGTCGCAATCGAACACAAGCCTCGCTCCTTCATGCCCGACTCGCTTGGCTGGCTCGACTCGATGGACGCTGGTCCGATGCCCGCCTGGCCATCGCTTCCGCCAAACAGTTCTGTTTGACGGAAGGAGGCGATGAGATCTTGGATCCTCCGCTTCTACAAAAGCTGGATCAAATGCTCGTCGCACTCAATGTCATCGATCCCACGCAAGCCTCAGCCACTCAGACTCGTGCAGCAAAGACTGCGCGACGCTCACCCGCCAATGAGGCTCAGCGCGAGATTCAAATTGAGGCTCGCATCACACAGCGAATTTTTGGGCGACAATTGATTGGACCCAACTCGAAGCCAACTTTCGCTCGAAGCGCGAAAACGTCGATGGGCACGGACCTAGATTTCAAAAAAGGCGAAGATCAACTGGGAGACGCCCTGGATCTCGGCTTTCTCGCTTCACTTCGCGCTGGCCTACTTGGAACATTGCGGGATGCTTGGACGCGAGAAGGACGTCCTCCTCTTCAGCCAGAGGCCGTGCACTTGCTGCTCGGACTCCCCCATCAACTTGCGGTGATCTTCGATCGGCCCGACACACGCATCACGCAGTTAGGCCGACGCCCGACCTTATTGAAAGCCTTGCAAGTCCTGCAAAGTGGCGAAGTGAACGTCGAGGATTTTGTACACCTCGTTTGGAGCTACAAGTATCAGCCTCAGATTCATGATCGATTGATTGCGGTCACGCTCACTCGAATTCGCAAAGAGCTTGGTATGGACGCCATCGAGCGTCGCGGCTCACTCATTCGCTGGAAACCGCATCTCAATCACCTCCAACTGCAAGTGCATGTCTGGACGCCCGAGTCCGCAGCAACTTCGACGAGATCATCGCCGCAAGCGCTGGCATTAGAGGATTCGATATCTGGTATGACTTCGACGCGCCGGAGTCCGGAGGTGCCAACAAACGCCCCGACCACGATCGACTTAGACCTCGACACAAATCTCAATCTCCGTCAGTTGCTGCTCCTTAGGGAAATTGCTAAGTTGGGATCGATTTCGATGGAAGAACATCGAGATCGCAACGGCATCTCTCGAGCCACGGCACTTCGCGATCTCAATGAGCTCCAAGAGCAAGGTTGGGTGAAGCGCCTCGGAGCAACTCGAGCCACTCGATATGTGTTGCGAAAGTTTACTGCAAAGACCTGAACTCAAGGACTGCCAAACCTAACTGGTTCGACGATCGAATAACGAGGGATAAGGTGAAAATGCAAAATCGAAAAGTCTCTCAGCACATCATCAAGCAGGCTTTCAGTTTCCTCATTTTTGGAATGATGCTTTCAACCAACGCCGTGGCGAGCGTTAAAGCGATCTATGAAATTCCGACTCTTGATCCGCAACTGCAATCCGCCGCATTTTTCGAAATCAAGTCGGACGCGGATGCCTACAATTCCAATGGTCGAGCCGCCAACGAGCTTCGCCTCGAGCTGCCGGCCGCACTGACAGGGCGCCCTCATTCGTTCACACTGATTCGCCAAGCCCAACTCGGTCACTTCGCTGGATCGGCCACGCAAACTTCTATCTCGTCATCAGGCTCGTCATCAGGATCAACGACGTCGCTTGCCACTTCGCCTGCCACCGCGACGGCAATTTGTTCACCCGAAGCTCATGACGTGGATCGCGGCGACTGGGTCGTTTGCGATATGCAGTTTTTCAACCTTGAGTTTGATTCGGACTTGCGAGACCAAATTCTAATTCGCGACTTTAAGCCCAGCGAGTTCTTCCAACGCCAGAGTATCGCTCGACAGTTTGAAGGCCAACCGATCGGCCGTCTTCACTATCGAGTTCGCTGAGCCCTCGCGGACTTCATCACCCGCTGCGAACGAACCGTGAATTCGTAGTACTCTTCGCCGGCCTTGAGCTTCGCGATTCGTTCCGCAGCCTTAAGTCTTTGGCTCTCCGGTGAGTCAGCCTGCGCAAGCCAAGCTCTCGCGTCGTCAAGACCCAAAAACACCGGACTGCGATCGTGACCGATCTTCAAAACACTTGGCTGCGGATCTGTCGTCAAGATCGCAAAGCTTTGCAAAACCTCACCTGTCGCTTGATCCAACCACTCCTCCCAGATCCCAGCAGCTAACAAGCACTGAGCTTCGGATCGCGAGAAGGCCACCATATGTCCGGCCCATTCTCCTTCATAAATTGGCTCGTAAAACTCGGTGAGCGGCACGACACAGGGTCGCTTCTGAAAGGCATCGCGCCAAGTTGGCTTCTCGGCGACGCTCTCCAATCGCGCATTGTGCGTGGCAAACTTAGGACGTCGCTCTTTCGACCATCTCGGGACGAGAGAAAAATTCATCGCACGCAATTCGGAATTCCCTGACTCACGAACGATCACCATCGCACGCTGATGCGGCCGCAAAACTTGTTCCGTCAA
This sequence comes from Bdellovibrionaceae bacterium UBA2339, assembly GCA_002344785.1. Lineage (GTDB taxonomy): Bacteria > Bdellovibrionota > Bdellovibrionia > Bdellovibrionales > JAMPXM01 > UBA2339. Next base: position 78,574 of record DDUL01000056.1, on the reverse strand, counting down.
GTTCGGCCACTCCAATTCAGCGTCGGGGTGAATGCGAGCACCTAAGGCCGCTGAAATGGCGCGCGCGTCAGCTTGTCGCAAAAGAAACGATGCACACATTGAACTCAACCCTCTAATCGAAATGAATCTCTACCAGCCGCGTTCTAGGACTTTGAGTCTTGCCCGGGATCTTCGGCTTGCCCTTGTGAGAATTCAAGACCACTCACGCTTCGGAATCCGAGCCAAATCGCCATCAAACTCAAACCACCCACAACTCCAGCACTCCAAGTCTCATGCCACTTAAATTGATACGCCAAAGTCACGATTCCGAATGCGAGCAGCAAGATCGACAAGCCTTGCATATATCTCAGAATGCCCTTCCATCGGTGATGGCGACTCGTCTCGGCGAACTTTAGACGCTCTGGCGGATTCAAAGCCACGAGTGCCAACAGCAATGACAAGAGCAACATCAACATCGTCCAGGACACAGGATGTGAAATGTTCCGCGACTGATCCGCCTGGCTTCTGATCTTGGCTTTGAACTGAGTGACCAACTCTGCAGGCAATCGCGCTTCTTGAAAGTCGTCCGGCAAAAGACTCTCACCGTCTTTGCCGCTTTTCAAAATTCTCATGTCGCGCACAACAATTCGATACCAAGGCTTTGAGTCTTCCGCTTGCGCCGCCAGTCCCTCTATCAATTCGAGCACGCGACCGCCACGGTCAATTCGCCCGAACACAGTGAACTCGCGATCCAGATGCGGAGCCGCACCCAGCAGCACGCTCCAAGAAGTTCGAGCTGAATTGGCATCATTCGGATTGCGAGCCATACTCAGCACACCTCTGACATGAGGAAGGCTTGAAAACTCAGAAGCCAAGGGTTGGAAGTGCTGCACTCGCGCGGCGTCCTTGGACTCGGGCAACTCTTGAATTTGCAGAACAAAGCCCGGTACAAGCCTCGGGAATTCCAAGCCGACCCATGCCTTTTGCCGAGCCAACTCCAAAATCCTGGCGACATGTCGTGGGGCCACTTCGGGATAAAAGCCAAGAACGAGGTCGCCAAAGTCCGTACGGAGTAAGACTCGCTCGGCGGCTAACTTCTGACGATCATGTTCGGGGTCCAAAACTCTCGATCCACCTCGCGGCATAGCATTCGAAGTTTGAGCCGCATTCAGCTGAACTTTGTCTTGTGTCGCGTAAGCTTCAGCTCCGAATAGCACACTTCCCAAGACGAGCATCGCCACAATCGAACTCAAACCTCGCGCCGAGCTCAGCAGTCGATGTGGGCGCATCAAAGCTCTTCGAACTGAAGCATGTCGAAGTTTCCAGATCACGCCATCCACAAAGAAGTGATGAATCTGAACCGTCGCCAGCACAACGGGGATCACCCACCCCTCTTGCGCATACACCGTGCCGGGCGCGATCCAATCCCCGAGCTTTCGCAGAGACTGCGGGAAGAACCAAAACAGCGCCGCACCACCTGCGACATTGTAGGCATACCAACCTAGTGTGCGCATCGACCAAGAGGACTTTGGCCGGTTTCCTTGTAGGTGGTTGGGTTGGTCTTTTGGAGGATGTTCCGAGAGTTGAACTTGGTCTTGCAATTCCTCATCTTGTAATTCCTCATCTTGTAATTCCGCGCCCCGCATGTACGCGGCGATCGCGAGGTACTGCAAACTGTGAAATGCCGGTACAAAGTAATTGAACTCAGGCGATTGCTTGCCGAGCCAAAACCAAACCCATTGAGCGACAATCGGCACAAAGACCAAAAAATGAGGCCAGCGCTCGCGCCGATCCATGGCTCTCACCAGGCCGATCACGCCCATCAACAGCGCAGTGTAAACCAAAACTTGCGCCAAACTTTGATAGATGACCGGCAAGCCCATGGTCGGAAATACCAGCGAGAAATAGTTGGCACCGCGTTCGGCGGTCTCACCCATGATCGAGCTACCGAAATAGGGCGCAAACACAAGTAGTCCCAGGCCGACTCTTTCACTTCGGGTGATTTCAAACCTGTCTCGTCGCAAATACAAAAGCGCAAAGCCCAAACTCTGAGCGGAGAAGTGATAACCCGACCAGAGAATGAAAAACTTGGCCCAGATCGGAGCCATGAACTGAGGATCCAAATAACACATGAATAAACCCGATAGGGCGACCACCGGACTCCACCAGGTGGTCCACTTAAATTCCTGCCGAGTTTCACGGCGCGCATAGAGCCGCCAGATCGTGGCACTAAAGTGAGGGTAATTGATGACCCACGAAAGTGCGCTCGCCCACAAAGCAATCTGAGCGATGTGATTCCCATTTTGTCCGGCCCAAGATCCTTCGACTCCCCACAATCGTGAAAACCCAAATACGAAATAGACAAGAATTGAAATTCCACCGACCAGCAGCGCATCCGCCCAAGGAGAAATGAAGGCCACGTCGCGGTGAAGCTTCGTCGCATCGTTGAGAGTATTTTCGCCGGAATGATCAAGGTGAGTTTGCCGCTGACCGGAATCGCTCATCGACGGCTTCGGTTCTGAATTCGACATGTCTCAAGCTTGGCATAGGTTGCCCAAGGCTTGGCACAAAATTCCAGGTTTTTCGAACTCCGACCGCGCCGCCCTGCTTCAGTGATGAGGTCTCTCACTCACATCACAACGACCTGGAGTCGCAAGCCCAGTCTCCCGATCAACTTCTCGCCATCGAAAATCAGGCCAACGATCAAGAGGCAAGATCTCACAGATCTTACCTCGAATCGACTCTCGCAAATGTTCGGCAGCAAATTCGATTTGGCAACTCGGCTCACGCCGATCCCGATCGATCACATTCCCTGCTTGCGCATTCAAAATCTTAAGACTCAGATTCATCACACCAAAAACTTGCCAGCGCGATTGCAGTTCGCGGCACGCTTGCAATGAGCCAACTTGTATCTGAAAACGCGGCCGAGTTTCTACGCGTAGAGTGAGCAGTCGATGAGGCGAAAGTCGAGTACCCCAGGCCGAGTCGACGAAAATCAAACTTAACAAAGCGAGCGGCACAAGCCCCATGCGAAGAGACCACCGCAACCCTTCCTGACCAAGCCGTACTCCACCTTGACCATCTTGCATCGACCGCCACGGCTTCAAACCGATGATCCAGGCGAAATGAGCGACAATCCCTAACCCCGCGATCAGGATGACCGCCACTGGTTTTACCGGAGACGGTAAAGGTGGCTGCAAGACAAAAACCAAGAGTGTCCAAAAGAATGGATTTGAAAGTACCTTGAGTCGAGGAAACTGACTGGCCCAAGCATCCAATCTGCGCGACTCGATCCACATCACAAACGGAAGTAGGCAAAAGTAAACGTGAAAGCCGCGCACTTGTTGAATGGCCATCATCAAGGCCAAGATCGCCACGATGTGCGCCCCCACCTGCGCTCGCCAGACGAGCAAAACGAAACCCACAAACGTGACGAGCGCCAAGAAAATACCTCGGGTCGATGGATCACTGATTCCTGAATCGTTGAACGTTGATTCATGAGACGGAATCGTCATCGCGACATGCAAATTTTCAACAGCTGCGGAGAGTAACAACAAGGCCAAAGCGAATCTCGCGATCGAGGCCATGTCTTCAGAAGCAATCGGCCCGGACCTTCCCTTCCAGCCGCTCACCAACAGCACGAAGCAAAGAAAAATGCTCGTCGAGTAAAAGGCCCCGGCCGCTGAATAAAGTAAATTCCAAACCCACAAGAGTAAGACAGCCCCAATTCCGCCCCAAAGCACCCAAGCCCGCGAACTGATCGCCAAACCCAAGATCACGGTAAAGGCCATCAAGCCTGTGGCTTGATAAGCCACCTCAACATCCCCCAAGGGGAGAAAGGGCAACATTGCCGAAGGACGAATCATCGTCGCATTCATGAGATGCCTGAGCATGTATCCCAACACAAAGGCACCGGCCCATCGATGTGCATCAAACTGAGGTTGTCCCATGCTCTCAAGTTTCATCGAGACGTCCGACTCGAGCCACGTGTTATTGAAGGATGCTCATCCAAAGCTGGGTATTTGAGCTTTTGCTAAATCAAAGAAACCTCGATCTCTCAGGTAACGCTTTAAAACGTCTCAATTTGATCTGCACTAAAGTCCAGGGAGCGAATTTCCGACGAGGTCCAATCAGTCCTGGCGTGAGGCCATGTGGCAGCACACTTGACCAGCACACTTGATATGGATTGGGGCCAGCCTCTCTTAATGTTCGGAAACGAGGTTAAGTCGTGAAGTCGAATGCATCGTCGAATGATCAGCCTAAGACTGAGAGATCCTCCATGCGCCCACCGACTCGCCCCATTCCAACCACTCGTTCGTCGCGAAGCTCGTCAAGTACAGGTTGGAAAATTCTCCTTTTCTTTCTCCTACTCATGGTCGGAGTTCCGATCGCCGCCTACTTCACCTACGCCCCAGCTCGAAATTTTATGAAGTTTGGACTTTGGGCACTTGGGCTCCAAAAGCCACCAAAGATCTCAGAGAACATCAGTTCACTGCCGGATAACTTCGTCACTTTTCAAGTTCGCAGCCCAGCGCGAGACTTCATTCAGGCGACCGGACAAGATCTCAAAAAACTCCATGAAACTCTCCGAGGTCAAACTGATCTGATGACCGCCGAGATGAAGATTCGCCATGGACTAAAATTAGATCCGAGTCTCCAGGGTCTCGACGCTCAGGGCTTGGAACAGCTGCTGATGACGGAAGCTCGAAAATCTGAGCATCGCCTCTCACAAATTCAAAAACTGAGCGAGGTGCTTAGTCAGGATCCTGATCTCGTTCAGTTTGAAGCCTCACTGGGCGTCTTCGCGACCGATGAGTCCATCCGAAAAATGCTCGAGCCCGACGACAAGACTTCGCGCCACGCCTTGATGAAACGCGAACTCAAATTTTCACTCATCCTGCAAGCCCATGCATTCAAACGTCTTTACCCAAAGGCCTTCGACAAATCTCAACATGCGCAACTTGCTCAGACCTTCGTGGATTGGACCGAAGAACTCAAGTCCGAGACGAAGAAGGAAACGCCGGACCCGCTTCGTCCGCAGGAATCTCAAGGCCCAAAGGCGCGTCCACCTGCTGCTCAGCTGGTTTGGATCCATGGATATCCAAGTCTTGAGTTTGAAGACTTGCAAGATTCAATGGCGAGCGCTTCGGATCCAGTCGCCACTCCATCTCGCATTTACCTGACGCTCGTCGGACCTGATCAATTTGTGATGACCAACAATCGTGAGACTCTAGCCGATGTTCTGAACCTCGCGCTCCGTCCAAGCTCGACCCACTCGAATGGACAAATGGCGCGCTCCGATAACTCGGCGAGTGTTCTCTCTGCGGAAATCAATGCGCAGAGATTCCTCAAAAATCTTCCTACAAAACTTCAAAGTCAGGCCCCGGCCGACCTCCAACACTTGGCCCGAGTTCGCGCTGATCTTGACCTGAATGAAAATCTCGCTCTCGAACTCAAATTCGGATTTGAAGGTCAAAAGGGTCGCGAGGTCGCTCAAAAGCTTCACGGGCAAGTGCAAGCCTTACTGCAAATGAGTCAGTTGGCTGCAGCTCCAGCTTCAGGCTCGACGGATTCTGCGACACTTGATTTCTCGCAACCCCTCAGCCCGTCATCCGCAATGCAAATCTTCGCGCAAAAAGACGCTCTCAAATTGGAGCTCCGCGAAGAAACTTTGGCCGTGAGCTGGAAGACGCCGATTCGTCCCTATGTGGAGCAAGGCCACGCCTTTGCTCAGGCAAAAAGTCTTCGCCTTCGCGAAGACCATGCTTCACTAACTGCTCTAGACGCGTGGATCAAATCGATGCCCCAACAAAACTTACCCATCGATACGCTTGAGCTTCAAAGAGTTCGCAACCCGCAAGACGCCGAAGCTCATTACTATGGATCAGTCGGCGGACTCCCCGACGCCTATCAAACTCTCGCCGTCTTGATCAATCCAAAGTGCTCTCAGACCAGCCTCGTGCATGTGGATGCACTCTATCCTGAGCTCTCGGCTCAAAATGTCGAATCCCCCACAAAGCCGGGATCTCCAGGCCAAATCAATCCCGCTATGGCTGAGCCCTTGCAAATTACGCTTCGACCACTGACTCCTGTTACAAATCAAGTCGCCCATCAAAACATAGCTCTGAAGCGTGAAGCTCAACAAACATCTTGGTCACCTTTGATCGAAACAGAGGCGACACAAATCGTTCAAGCCAATGGCCAAAACCTTCAACGATCGCCGCAACGCCACGGCGACTTTGTCTTGAGAATCTCCTATGTGCCGGAGAATGCGGAAGCGAGGGCGCCAGCAGCGAACTCGGTTCGCCCCCAAGATCTGCTCAGCGCTTTACATGCGCTCAATGCAAACTCATCGGATTGTCGTCTGCAAAGCGGCGGTCCACGACTGATCTTTAGAAAGCTCAGCGAGCAAGTCGCTCAAGCTCCTGCACCTGGGACCTAAGTCAGTCGACGCAATTACATGCTCGTCAAAGATCGCACTCGGCCCAACAGCGTCGCCGTATCAAACGGCTTATTCAAAAACACGACTCGAGGATTGTTTTCGATTTCCGCAAGGGGCTCTTCACCTCGATAGCCAGATATACAAATCACTTTCGCTAAGGGTTCCCGAAGTAGAACTTCCCGCAAGAGTTCTGCGCCTCCCAACTCTGGCATCATCATATCCGTAATGATCAAATCGAATTTCGCACCCGAATCAATCTTCTCCAGTGCACGACGGCCGTTTTCTGCCATCGAAACCTTGTAACCATAGCTCTCCAAAGCATCGACGAAGAGTGACCGCAGGTGCACATCGTCCTCAACAACCAAGATCGACGCCTGCCCCTCAAGGGGAAGCGTCGGAGCTTGATGTTCGACCCGAGCCATCGCCTTATCGGTCAGAGGCAGCCACACGCTCAACTCCGAACCATGGCCAACTTCACTTTTCACTCGAATCCAACCTTCCAGACTCTTCACGATTCCATACACCGTCGAAAGTCCCAATCCCGTGCCTTTGCCCAAGGGCTTGGTCGTGAAAAACGGATCAAAGATTCTTTCTTGAGTCGCCAAGTCCATTCCACAGCCAAAGTCTTGAACGCGTAAAGTTGCATGCGCGACGTCGCGCTTGCCAATGGTCGTAACAAGATTCGCATCACTTGAAGACTCAACATGACTGACCTTCAAAGTCGAAATGAGAATCCGCCCACCTTGAGGCATGGCATCTCGAGCGTTGATGACCAAATTCATCAACACCTGTTCGACCTGTGAGGGATCCGCCTCAATCTGTAAGTCTTCACGACACAGGTTCAATTCAATCTGATACTGATCGCCGACCAATCGGCTCAGCATTTTCACATGCTCCTGCACCAAGGTGTTGAGGTTCAGAACTTTGCGCTCCACCTCTCGGTCACGACTAAAAATTAGGAGCTGCCGCGTGAGCGATGCGCCTCGACTCGTTGATGTTCGAATTTGCGCTGCCGTCTCTTCAACGACCTTGGCGTCGCTCTTTTTGAGCGTAATGAAGTCACAGCACATCTGAATAGCGCCCAAAATATTATTGAAATCATGGGCTATGCCACCCGCAAGGCGACCGATGGCATCCAATTTCTGGAGCTGTTCAATTTGCGCGCGCGCACGAGTCAACTCCCCCACGCGTTCTTGGATCCGAAGCTCGAGCTCGGAATGACTCGCCTTGAGCTGTCGCTCCGCCACTTTCATCGCCGTAATGTCACGAACGACGGCCAGTCTGCCCCAAGAGCCTCCATCAAACTTCAAAGATCGCCCAATCACACTGAGAACTCGGCCTGAGTGGCGATCTTCAAACGTCAGCTCTCGGTCCGAGGCTTCTGTCCGCTCAAGAGACTGCGCGGTCGGATCTGAAACTTCTCGATTTTCATCCAGCGACCACCACTGCGCCTTCTCGTTATGCGCATCCAAAAGTTCGGTGGCCATCGGATTCTTCAGCACAATATTTCCGCTGGGGTCGACGACCACAACACCATCCGCAATGTGATCAACAACCGAAGTCAGCAATTGCGACTGGGCTTGCAGCGCTCGGTCAAGCCGCCCTAGCTTCAGCGCCGATCGCCCTGTGAGTACAGCCAAGGCCACAATCGTAAAAGCGACGAGTAAAGAAACTCCGAATTCAAATTCATACCAGCCCGCATTCTGCCCGAGGGTGCGCAGTCCACCCAGCACCAGCGGAATCAAAATCACGACTGGCAGCATTCTTCGCGCGACACTTCCACCAAGATCACGAGCTCCGACAATTCCCGCTAAGCCCGCGTCCTCGCGCAAGCAGGACAAGCTCAGCGCCAACACCAAAAATGCGAATGCCGTATTAAAGGCCATGGGAATAAATGTCGAAAGACCATAGAGGCCCTGTGTGCCGAACAAATAGCCGACAAGGCTCACCACACTCAAACTCATCAACAGGGCTGCGGTAACATCAACACCACGCTCAGCCCACGAACGAGCTTGCGACTTCAACAATAGACCCAGTCCACCAAGAACAAATGCGAGAGCCGTGTTCGGCGCAATCCGATTTGTTCCGAGCTGATCTCGAAACAAAACCTGATCCCAGCCGAGATCCCAACCCATCAAACCTAGAATTCGCAAGGCGCCAATGGCGAATACGACGAAGGCTAGAAACCGCGTGATCAAACTCACGCTTCCCAACTGTGACTTCGTTTCAAGAGATGCATGCAAGTGCCCCAATAGTGCTAGGCCTGCGGCAATAAATCCCACGGCTGTCAGCGGATTCATGGCGACCTTTTGTAAGAGCCAAGAGCGCAACACGTCCACTTCGCCAGCCCAGCCAACTAATGTGCTAAGCCCAATCGCGATCAGCACCGCCGAACCTACAAATACAATTCGCTTATAAAGTCGTCCGCGCCAAATGCTTCCCACCCACGCGGGCAACGTGGAAACACGAGTGCTTGTACTCGACGACAGTTCGCCCGTCTCGACTGCCAATTCTTGTCCTTTCGATGATTCGTCTTTCCACAACATCGCATCCACCTTGGCCGTCTTTCACCCAGCCCGAAAGAGTCCTACCCTCGCGCGGAACGAATGCCATGAGCCTCAATCAGATTGCTCGATCCAATGCGACTTTCCAAGCCATGCCCGCTCAATCGCCGCAGTTCATGAGTTCTCAGCAAAGTCTTAACAAGACCCACGAGTCCGCTCGTCCAGCAAGTTCACACAGCCGTGACATTCACAGGCTTCAGAAATTCGTTCAGCGAATCACGGCGCCTTTGGCCGAGGCTTAAACTGCACAACTTCGCTTTCAAGTGTCCTGAGAAACTCCGCCAAGAGCCTGCGATGCGACTTCGGCAGTGGCCGATCAACAGAATTATAAAACTCGAGCACTTCATCAATGCTTCGCAGTCGGCCGCTATGCAGGTAGGGAGCTGATTGCTTTAGATTCCTCAATGTTGGAACTTTCAACCAATTCCCATAATTCACCTGAGCCGCATCGCCCGTGCTCGACACTTGGGCTTGGTTCATTGGCGTTCCACAGCGCGGCTGCAACGTCTCACTCGAAAAATTCACTCCCGAGTGGCAGCTCTGACACTTGTAGGTGTTGAAGAACAAATCTTTCCCTTGCTGCTCACGCTCCGACAGCAGTTCCGGATGACCATTTTGACTGAGATCAAAGCGCGAATCCGCCGTGATCAAACTTTGCAGAAAGCTCGCGAGCGCAATTTCGAGTCGGTCTTTCGTCATCAAGCCAAAAGACTTGTACGTGGCGCTTCGATTTAGTCGCTCCAAAACCACATCTAAATCTGCGGCCATTTCAAGGGGCGAGGTCACCGGCGAGGTGATCATCGACTTGAGATTGACACCTCGAGCATCCCAAAACTGAAGATCACCGTGAACTCGATTGAAGATCACTGGCACATTGTATTGACCGCGCTGACCCCGCGCTCCCGTTGCAACCGCTTGAGCATTTGAAAACCCGCGCCGAGGATCATGGCAAGTCGCACATGACTGCTTCAAATTGCCGCTCAACTGCGGATCAAAGAACAGCAATTCTCCAAGCTCCACATCTTCGAATTTAAGGCGAGACAATGGTGCCGAATGATCACGCCATGCCCATGGTAGCGTTTCGACAACCTTCCAACTCTTGGAATTTCTAGTATTGGAATCAAGTGGCCGAGCCCCCAACGCAAGATCACCGCTCATCCCAAGCCACGACACCAAAGCCGCCGCGAATACCAAACCCAACTTCCGATGACATTGAGGCAAATTGATTTGCTTACGCAGATCGCCAAAACGAGCCCCAAATTGCAGCCCGTCGTTCAAGATCTTTCCTCCAATTTGCCACAACATGGCTCAAGTGTAAGCTCAACCTAGGGGCATGCCGCAAGTCCATAGGAAGGCGAAGCTTATGATTCATCGCGCTCGCAAATTGATTCGACCCACAAGTCAGCATCATGCTCAAGTTCATCGCCACTTACGCTTAGCTGATGAGCTCATCACCCGCAGGCCCCTCCGCAGCCGCCTCCGCAGACGCCGCCTCACGATCCAACTCACACTTCTCCTCACGCTCCTCGCAACGCCCCAACTATCGGCTCAAGCAAAGTCGCAACAAATGAACGGACTTCAACTCAAGCAGTTTGGCGACTTCGCTCAGACTTGGAAGCTGGTCACAGTCCGCTATCGTCAAGACACCCAGGAGATGCGCTTCACCTACGCCAATCCACTGGCTTATCAGACGCTGAAGCAAAATCACCAAGCGATGTCCACCGATCCGCAGCGAGCGATGATCCCCTATCCGGACGGATCGATGTTTGCGAAAATTGGCTTCCTCACTGGCGAAGATCCAAGTTTCCCCAACTCCTCAGCGCCTCAAGATCAAAAGCGATTTCAATTCATGGTTCGCGATAAAAAACGCTATGCCGACACCGGCGGATGGGGCTATGCGCTCTTCACGCCCGAAGGCGAACTATTTCCCGACGAAGCTGCGACACAAACTCAGGCCTGTGTGGCCTGCCACAACCTCGTGCCTGAGCGGCAATTCGTATTTTCTCAACTCGTGAGTTTCAGCCCCGGCTCACGCCTAACAAAAAAGGCCCCCAACAAAACTCAGCATCAAGCCTCGACCGAACCAAAGAGTCGCCGCTATCAATTTGTGACGCAAACCATTTCCCAACTCAAAGCCACTTGGCCGCATGATCGATTCAGTTTGATCCCAAGCCAGACCAAATCGCTCCGACAATTTCGCGGCGATCCCGAGGCCGCGGCCTTTCGCGGATCCATCGATGAAATTCGACCACTTTTGATTCAAGAATCTCTCTCGACCCAGCAACCGGCCTACTTCATCAGTCGCGACGGGCAAATCCTGAGCCTCGTGGCTCCAGCCCCAAACACGCTCACGCCAGAAGCCAATTGCTCGAACGGCCGATCCATCACCACAAAAACGCTCTTACTCAATCACTACTGCATGCCTGCACCAAAGTGAGCGACCAAGTCGAGTCAGGCTCCACCGACAAGTTCTTGAATCAAGCGCATGAACCAAAAGCTTCCCAACAAAATAAAGGGATTGTCGATCGAGTGCGGCGCCAATGCTTCAATACTGGTCGCAACAAGTGGCAGAAGAATCAATTGCAAGACAAACTCTGGCCGTTCATTGGGATAAAAGGCCACCACGCAAATGAAACTCACCACGTAGACACAGGCGCTGCCCGCCCAACTTCGATGACTTGGCCTCTCAAGCCAAAGTGTGAACACGGAATACTTCGGACTCTTCACCCAACGCCCCACAGGCTCAGCGAGTCCGTCGCCGAATACGAGAATCATAAACGCGATCTGATAAATATAGGACGGCCTAAAATACTCAGGCACGAACACTGCGGGCAAATTAATCAGCAGAAGCTGCACCACTCTCTGAAAAAACAAGTAATGCAGATTGTAGGGCCGATCCTCGATTCGCTCATACGCAAGAAAACTCACATCGAGAAACCTCACCTTGCTCCGCACCCGTTCGATATAGAGCGCATATCGCAGAGTCGTGAGTACAGAAAATGAGATCGCAAAATTGACCGCGAATTGCCCGGAAAGTTCGCGCCCAAAGTAGTACGGAAGAAGGAAAAAACTTATGTGAAGGATTTTTCGAGAAACGAAGCTCGGGTACCACCCGAGCTTCACCCCAAGGCCCAGCAAATAGCTCAGGCCAAAATTGAGCAGCACACAAAGTGCCGCGATCGGATTGAGAATCTCACTGAACATTCTGCCAAGAGCTCAAGTCCACCTTGGAGGTCAAGAAACCTCGCTCTTGCAGCAGATTCGCGTACTCCGCAAAGCGACTGTCCTGCATATAGGTCGCCGCATTGCTCGACTTACGAATCACAGCTGGACCGATCTTGGTGAAGTTGAGGCTTCGCTCAATTTCGACGTTGCTGTAGTTCTTCTTCAGGAAAGGAAAGGCCTCGACCAGAGTTCCCGGCTTTTGCGTCAGCTGCTGCGAGCCGCGCTCAAAGGCACGCATGAATTTTTCCTGAACTTGAGCCTCAGTTCGCGACTTGCTCATCAACAACAGCGAGTGCGGCACATAGCCGCCCGGATAGTGCTTGGCGAACAAATTGCCCTCCAGCACTCGCACGCGATTTGAACCCATCAGCAGCGGAATGGTGGGATTGTAGCTGAGCACCACATCGACCTGCTTTTGATCCAATGCCGTGTGCACGCTGTTGAGCGCGACTTTCTGATACTTCACGTCCTTTGAAGAAAGGCCAGCTGACTTGAGCATGTCCTCGAAAGGCAACACGCTGCCAACCTGATTCACGCGCACTGTCTTACCTTTTAGATCCGCAACACTCTTAATCTCCGAGTCCGCTCGAACCACAACCGGAACATCGTAATCCTTGCCATAGCGATAATTCGCCACGGGCACATACAATGACAAATCCACGCCCGCACCGAATGCCGCTTCGACGGTTGTCGAAACGAAATGGCACTTTTCTTTTTCCGCATTCTGCAAGACAGCGGCTTCTTCAATCACGCCATTCAAGTATGCAGGTTCAGCCTTCGCATTGAGGTTCGATACCTTCAAGACTTGATCTTGGGCAAACTTCGACATCTTTGGCGATTTGATCCAGCGAATCTGCAAGCCCTCTTCGGCAAAGAATTTGTTCTTCTCCGCGACAAGCAAAGCCGCCGTGACCATTTCCTCGCGAAAGTCTTGATAGCAAACATTGATCTTTTGCGCTGGTTTACCAGCTGTCGAAGCTTGCGCAACACCAGCAACCAAGCCTGCCAGTCCCACCGCTGCACCCATCACTGATCCAAAACTCATTTTCATACGCCAATTCCTTTTGTTGTGCCGATCCCGGCTTCCCCAACCACTTCCACAGACATTTCCAAAACTCAGAAGAACCCCGCAGTCCCCTCCTAGGTGTGCGAGATTCTCTCGACACAAAAAGTGTCAGTTGTGCATGAAATGCAGTCAATTCCACGTTTGCCAACACGCATTAGAGGCCAAACTCGACACAAACATCAGAAGCTGTGCGCGGCTTTTGACAATTCCATCACTTCTCACCAGATATGAGGCGCATTGGCCTCGCCCGCCTTGAGGAGCACGCGTGGAATTCTTCGAAGTACTTGAACGTCGGCGCAGCATTCGCAACTTTTCCGACGCCCCCGTCGACGACAAGATTATCGAGCGGGCCCTTCAGGCCGCAACACTGGCACCCAACTCCTCCAATGTTCAGACCTGGGATTTTTACTGGACAAGCCGAGACGGAAGCACCCACAAGCAGTTGATCTCGGCCTGCTTGTCGCAGGGAGCTGCGCGAACCGCCTCGCATTTGATTGTCGTCACGGCCGATTACGGAAAATGGCGACGCTCACGCCCCCAAATTCTCGCGTGGGTGGATCAAAGCATTCAACAAGCAGCCCCGAAAAAGCCCAACTTTCCGCCGAGCATGCGCGACTACTACGAAAAACTCATTCCCCTCATGTACATCAATGCATTCGGACTGCTCGGTGGCCTTCGCTGGATTGGACTTCGCCTCGTAAGTCTCTTTCGCCCAATTATGATCCGCCCCGCCGGACGACGCGATCTGCAAGAAGTGGCAGTTAAATCCGCAGCCCTCGCCTGTGAGAACTTTGTGCTCGCCATCACAGCTCAGGGTGCGGGCACATGCATGATGGAAGGTTTCGACGAATCTCGAGTTCGCCGCGCGCTCAAACTTCGACGAAGCCAACGCGTTGTCATGGTGATCGCTGTGGGCCACCCCACCGAGCGAGGCCGCTGGGGTGAGCGTTTCCGAATTCCTTTGGCCGAAGTCGTACATCGTGTCGAAGATTAAGCGCGGCGATCACCCCATGCCTCAACAACAAAAGCCAAAACTCATTCTCATCGCACAGGCCCTGCTGATGCTCGGCGTGGCGCTGGCCCCGGCCCAAACTGGATTTCGATTCTTCTGGCCACAAGACATTTGGGACTGGATCGGTACAGGACTCGCCATCCTCGGATGCCTGATTGTGCTGGTCGCACTTCACGCGCTTCGCAAGGCGTTCACCATCGAGGCCGCCGCGAAACAAGGCACGCAACTCATCACCCATTTTCCCTTCACGCATTCGAGAAACCCGATGTACGTCGGCGGCCTACTCATGAGTCTCGCTTGGAGTTTACTGCAAAGATCTTGGCTTGCAGCCCTGCTCACTCTGGCCTTGGGAATCGTCTTGAACCTCAAAGTCCGCATTGAAGAGAAAAACCTCGAGTTGCTCTTCGGCGAAGCCTACCGAAGCTACAAAAACTCGGTTCGTCGCTATTTCTGATTTCCGCGGCGCCGAGAAAACGCTGCGTCATGACTCAGTCGCGCCGTGAACGCCACTCACAGCACAAGCCCCGACTCAAACAACTCGATCTCAAAGAGAAAAATGGTCGGCGCTGGAGCCCGCGGCAAAAGGCGCCAGCGGCGCGTTTTGACGAGGAGCTTGCGTGAGTGGGGCGCGGTACTCCGCGATCCCCGAACGCCTAGGACGAGGCGGCTCGATGCCGCTGATGTCCACGTCGCGCCGTGAACGCCACTCACAGCACAAGCCCCCATAAAAACAACTCGATCTCAAAGAGAAAAATGGTCGGCGCGACTGGACTTGAACCAGCGACCTCATGCACCCCAAGCATGTGCGCTACCAGACTGCGCCACGCGCCGACGGCCAGAACAGGCCACAAAGGAACACAACTCTTAGCCGCGCCAGCCGCCTACAGGCAACTGAAAACACGACCCAGGTCTTCAGGCCACATTCGCCCGAAAGCCACGCACAACTTCCAAAATTTGCCGCAACCCCGACACAGCTCGCTCACGAGCACCTTCGAGACCTTCAAGCTCACGAAGCGGCACTGTAGGCCCTTTTTCCCGCTCTTCGCGCAACTTGTGGCGAAGGGACTTCAGCACAGCTCGCGCACCTTCGATCGAAAACTTATCGTCGTAAAGCAGCTTGCGAATCATCATCGCCGTTTCCAAATCACGGCGAGAGTACACGCGCTGTCCATTACGACTCTTTTTGGGGCGAAGCGCTTCAAACTCGCTCTCCCAAAATCTCAGCACATAGGTCTTCACACCCACGAGATCCGCGGCATCACCAATCTTAAAAGCCATGGTGTCGGGAATCTTCTCAAAGTCGGCGCGCAATCGATCGTTGATATCCATTTCGGCGCGAACATCATAAGCCGCAGGCAGCATTTCAATCTCTTCATGAGCCTCGGCAACAGCAAGTCGATCCGACTCAGCCTCGCGCGAATGCGTGACCTCAGTGACCTCAGCGGCCTCGATCTGCATTTCCTCTTGCTGAGTCTCAACGTCCAAGCTCATTCGTCGTCCTTAAGGCCGGTGATATCTTCGCCGTTCAACATCGCTTTCAGAACTTGCGACGGACGGAAGGTCAGCACGCGACGAGCGCTGATCTTGATTTGATCGCCCGTCTGAGGGTTACGACCCACGCGCTCGTTCTTCTCACGAACAACGAAGTTGCCAAAGCCCGAGATCTTCACTTTGTCGCCCTTTTGCAGGACTTCTTTCAAAGTGCTGAAGACCATTTCCACAAGCTCCGAAGCTTCCTTTTTGGAAAAGCCGATCTTGCCATAAACATTCTCAACGATATCCGCTTTGGTCATCGTGGAGCGCGAATCGACTGTCTTACTTCCCGTTCGTGTCATGTCCTTCACTCCCTGAGGCCGGTTCCTTAACTGTGGCGAGTTCCCACCTCGAACGTCCAGCGAAAACGCAGTGGACCTCGCCGCTTTCGATCAAGAATCCCGTTGCAAGCTCACAAAATTCTTCAGTTTTTCACTTATCGCACCGCAACATCGTGAGCGCTGCACACATCTTGAACAATTTTGTCCCGAAGAGCGTTCACGCGCGCATCATCCAAACTCATTTCCAAACTCTGAAACATCAATCGATAGGCCACGGACTTTTTGCCTTCGCCCAATGCGGCCCCTTCAAACACATCGAAGATCTCCACGCTTCTCAGCCAATCTCCACCTTCGCTCGACAAGCGCTTCGCTGCGCGCTGAAAGCTCTCCGCCACCGCACCTGCGGAAACGTCTCGTGACATCACCAAAGCCACATCACGATCCACGAGGGGAAATGCGGAGAAAACTTGAAAGCGACGAAGGCCCGAAGCCTCAAGGATCGAGGCCAACGCCAATTCCCCCATCGCCACAGGCGCACGAAACTTGTCCTCTTCCAGCCGCAGCGGATGCAGGCTCGCGATGAAACCAACGAGATGACCTCGCAACACCAGGCCCGCAGCCTGCCCGGGATGGGCGATGGCCGGCAGCGAGTCCAACTTTCGCCAGCTCCAGCCGCTCACTCCGAGCGCATGCAAGAAAGCTTCAATGTCGGACTTGAGTCGCATCGCAGGCGGCGCTGACTCTTTACGCCCCCAAAGATCCGTCTCACCGCCCCAGTATGAAAATGCCAAACGCGACTCTTCGCCAAACTCCGTGCCGGCAAACTTCTCATTGCGAGCCCGCGTACGCCGATGAAAAGTCTTGCCGATCTCAAACAAGCGCCCCGCGCGTTCGCCATTGCGGAAATTATGAAGCGCATTGCGGTAGAGTCCCGGCGACAGCGCTCTTCGCATGACATTGATCTCTTCATTGAGCGGGTTGAGGATTCGCACATCCTCGTCGTCCATGTGAAGTCCGACATCACGCCAGCGCAGTGCCTCGCCGACGAACTCCTTTTGCGCGCGATCCCCAATGAAGGCGTAATTCAAGGCCTGCAACACGCCAAGCCCCGCGAGCACACGTCGCGCGCGCCTTTCACCCAAGTAGTCAGCATCATGCGCCGCCGGAGCCGTATCGAGACGAGGCAGCTTTTCGGGAATGCGATCATAGCCCTGCAGTCGCGCAAACTCCTCAAGCAAGTCGGCATCGATCAGCAAGTCCGGCCGGTGACTGGGCGCAATCACCAAGTAATCACCCGGCGTGAGCACGCGAAACTCCGCACCCAACCGCTTCATCCAAGTCTCAAAGTCACTCGCCTCAACGGCGTAACCCAAGCGCTCTTCCATCCATTTCAAGTTCACGCGAATCTCAGCGCGCTCAAGCGGCGACGGATAAACATCGACAGCCTCTGCCGCGGCCTCGCCGCCGGCGATCTCGACCACTAATGCCGTGGCGCGATCCAAAGCCAAGCGCGCGCCTTCAGGATTCACGCCTCTTGAAAACCGATAGCCTGAGTCAGTTTCAAATCCAAATTTCCGAAGTGTTCGACGAACCGCACTTGGCCTAAAGTAGGCCGACTCTAAAAAAATCTCCGTCGTCGATTCACTCACACCTGAGTTTTTGCCGCCCACAACTCCGGCAAGCGCCACCGCTCTTTCGCGATCGCGAATCGTGAGCTCCGTACCGTCGAGCTTCAACTCCGTGCCATCCAAGGTCACGAAACTCTCTCCGGCTACGGCTCGCGCCACAATCAGACCACGACCACGAAGCTCACGCGTATCGAACGCGTGCATCGGCTGACCCAACTCCATCATCACGTAGTTGGTGATATCGACCACGTTGTTGATCGAATTCAAACCCACGTTTTCAAGTCTCTGCCTGAGCCAATCTGGCGACGGCCCCACTTTCACGCCGCGAACCAATCGCCCTGCGTAGCGAGGCCCCAGGTCAGCGGCCTCGATCTCCACGCTCACATCACCCGCTGCACCCGCCGCTCGCCGGAGTTCGACTTTGGGCGCACGAACCTCGCGCCCCAACAGACAACCGATTTCCAGCGCCAAGCCTCGATGGCTCAAACAATCCGCGCGATTCGGCGTCACTTTGATTTCAAACAACACATCATTCAAGCCACGATACTCAGCGAAGCTTCGCCCCACCGGCGCATCCGACGGCAAGATCACAATGCCGTCGCCTTCATTCGATAAGCCCAACTCTTTCTCCGAACAGAGCATGCCGCCGGATTCCACACCGCGAACTTTCGTCTGCTTGATCGCAAAGTCGCCCGGCAAGATCGCACCCGGTAAAGCCACGACGACACGATCACCGGACTTGTGATTCTGGGCACCGCAGACGATCTGGTGAACGACGCCGTCCCCTGTCGACACTTGGCAAAGCGACAAGCGATCCGCGTTGGGATGCACACCCTTTTCCAAAATGTGTCCGACCACGACATGCTGAAACTGCTTTGACTGATCGGTGATGCTTTCGACTTCCAGTCCCGCACCCGTCAAGAGCCGGGCCAATTCCTCGGGCTTAGCGAAGTACTCCGCCAAATCCACATAGTCCTGCAGCCACTTCAATGAAATCTTCATGTTCCTAATTCCTTCGCTTCACGCATCCCCAAAAAAACTCGACGCTGTGTCGGCGATCCGAAGCTCCACCGCCCCACCGCCAAAGAACCCAGCGACATCAGCTCGGAAACTGCTTGAGAAAGCGAACATCGTTTTCCGTATAAAGACGAATATCCGTGATGCCGTACTTGATGATTGCCATGCGCTCGATTCCGAATCCAAACGCAAAGCCTTGCCACTGTTTCGGGTCCAAACCCGCCGACTGAAACACATTCGGATGCACCAATCCGCAGCCACCAATCTCGATCCAGCCCGACTGACCGCACATCCGACAGCCTTTGCCCTTGCAGAGCGGGCACTGACAATCCATCTCAGCCGAAGGTTCGGTGAACGGAAAAAAGCTCGGGCGAAATCTTGTCTTCAATCCCCGACCAAAGAACTCACCCACAAAAAACGTGATCGTGCCCTTCAGGTCCGCCATCGACACTCGGCGATCCACACACAGGCCTTCAATCTGATGAAAGTTCGGCGAGTGCGAAACATCCGCATCACAGCGAAACACCGCTCCCGGCGCGACGACTCGAAGCGGAGGCGCTTCGCTCTCCATCACCCGAATCTGAATCGGCGAAGTTTGCGTGCGAAGCACATGATGCTCATCAATGTAGAAAGTGTCCTGCATGTCGCGCGCGGGGTGATCCTTCGGCACGTTCAAAGCTTCAAAGTTGTTGCGATCCGATTCAATCAACGGCCCCGTACGCACCGCATACCCAAGCCGCGACATGATCTCCGCGATCTCGTCCATCACCAAAGTGACCGGGTGCTGAGCACCGGGCGTCCACGCCGTGCCCGGCAAGGTCAGATCCAAGCTCTCCGCGGCCAAACGCTCACCCAACTCTTTGGACTTAAGCGCTGACTCAACCTCAGCATAGCGAGCCTCAAGGCGCTGCTTGGCTTCGTTGACGAGCTTTCCCGCCGCGGGCTTTTCCGCCGCGGGCAAAGCCCCCATCGCCTTCATCACGCTCTGAAAACTTCCCGACTTTCCGAGAAACTTCACTTTCAGTTCGTAGAGATCTTTGGATGTCGAGGCCGACGAAAACGCCGTCTCGGCTTCGCGAACAATTTCGGCCAATTGGCCTTCCCAACCCGAGCTTTGCATGGAAGAAATACTCAATGATTTCGCGCTACTCTTCAAATCCAAGCTCGACTATAAATCACTGCGTCAATCGGTGCATCCAGAGGCGGCGACCGCAGTCCAGTCAGGCGAGGGCAAATGGCTCACAAAAATAAAAGCAATTGGAGCCCCTACAAGGCCCGCAAAGCCGCTCAGAACCAAGCCCCAGTTTCCCAAGGTCGAGTTCACCGCAAACCGACCGAAAACTTTAGCCTTGAAGAAGTGAACGACCGGCTCCGCGATCTCTTTGACCGGCACGGCATGGGACATATCACTCACGCCCAACGCGGCCAACTTGCGAAGCTTCACCTCATGTTGATGGCCGAACAAAATGAACGCAACTTCACTCGCCTGCTCACGCTTCGAGATGTGGGGCTTAAGCACTTCGTCGACTGTATGATTGTGCCCAAGATTCTCAGCGACGCAGGACTTCCGTTCAAATCTCAACAATCTCAACAATCTCAACAATTTCACCTTCAATTTCCACTCCTGGATGTCGGAACCGGCCCGGGCTTTCCCGGCGTGCCGCTCAAAATTCTCTTTCCCAACGAGCGCATCATCCTCGCCGAGGGCGTGCAAAAACGCGTCGAGTTTCTCAAGCGATTGCGCGAGGATCTCAAACTTGAAAAGCTCGACATTCTCGGTCGCAACATCAATGACGAAGTGTTTTTACCTGTGCAAACCGTCATCACCCGCGCCGTCGAAGACGCCTCAAACACGCTCGGCAACGTCATTCAGTGTCTTCAGACCGGCGGCCACGTCGTCCTGATGAAGGGCCCCAACTGCACGCCGGAAATTCAACCGGCACTGAAGCAATGGGGCGAGTACTATCGCCTCAAAGCCGATCTCGCCTACGAATTGCCCAACACCACACAACAGCGGCGCCTTCTCGTGTTTGAGAAAATCAAAGCCGCACCACTGCCAGACTTCGAAGAGCGCGATCTCGCTTGGGAGAAACAACATGGCGTCTGATCCGAAGCTCATCAAAGTCAGCAGCACGGAAAACCCGATGTGGCGCTCCTGGAAGGAACTGCTCCGTCATCCCGCACAGGAATTTTTAGTTCACGGCCAGCGTTTCACCCGCGAAATGGCCAAGCGCCATCCCGACGCCTTACGCGCGCTCATTCTCCGCGAAGGTGCTGAGCTGGACATGGCCGGTCGCGACCTTTTCTCCAAGCGCTTTGAGCAAAAGATCACGCGTGTGGAATTAACCCCCGCACTTTTCGCTGAACTCGATCCCTTTGGTGTGCCCGACATGATCGGCGTCTTCGCCGCACCTGAACTGTCGCCACTTGTGTCCAACCCGAAAGGTCTCACCAATAGAGAATTATGGCTGGCCACACAAAACCCGACAAACCTCGGCGCTTGCCTCAGGTCCGCAACAGCCTTCGGGATCCAGCGCATCGTGCTTTTGGCCGAGGCCGCTTCGCCCTTTCACGCGCGCGCTGTGCGAGCCGCCGCCGGACAAGTTTTGAACTTCGAATTCTCGCGCGGCCCCAGCATCGACGAGCTCGCCAGTCTTCCACCCGATATGATCAATGACCTGATTGCCTTGGATCTGCATGGAGTCTCGATGCAAGACTTCAAGTGGCCGCAAAATTTTCGCCTGTTGATCGGCGAAGAAGGCCAAGGCATTCCCGCGAAGCTTCCCGCTCAGCGGTTGCATATTCCGATGTCCAATGGATTGGAGTCGCTCAACGCCGCCGTCAGTTGCGGCATCGCCCTCTACGCTTCGCGCTTCTCACGCTGACGAAACACGCGGATTAGACCCGCGCCACCTTCTGGCGCTAGCAATGACGAAGGCGGTGGCCCATCCCAGAGCGAAAGCGCAAAGCCGCCGCCGCCTGAACCCGTCGGCTTCACCGCCACGGCTCCAGCCTCACGCAGCTTCGCCAGATGCTCACCCAATTCACCGCCACTCAGCCCCCAGGCTTCAAAGACCCGAGCCCCGCGCTCGATCGCTCCAGCCAATGCGCCGAGACTTCCAGGCTTGAGCAAGGCCGCTCTCGCCTCGTCCACAGCGATCTTCATTTGCTCGTCGAGGCGAGCACCCAGCTCAGGCTCTCGCGACATCAGCGCCTTCACTTTGTTCACGCAATCCGAAGTGATGCCCCGAGCGCCCGAAAAGCTGATGTACCAATTCGGTTCCCAAGCTGGGACAAAGCTCGGCACCGAATTCAAATCCACGCCGCGCTGAAATTCCAGCCCTTCACCTCGAAGCGCGACGGCGACATCAACGCCACTGGACTCGCCATGAAACAGATTTTCAATCTCACGGCAAAATCCAAACAACTCTTGATCACGCAAAAAGCCCCGCGCCACGAAGTAGCGACCCACGGCCACCGCCAAAGCCGCGGATGCACCAAGCCCTGCGCCAATCGGCAGATCCGCATCCAAATGAAAGCGCACCCTTTGCAGCTCGCTCTCGCGCTGTGAGGTCAAATTCAAGAGCGTCAGTGCGCGCGACCAAACCCCCGGAAGCAGCACGCGATATTCTTCGCCATGCGCACCACTCACCACATGTCCATCGCCTTCAATTTCACTGAGATTGAGATGCTTGCCGAACACGGGAAAAGCTAAGGCCGAGCCCCCACGCAAAACCGTGTGCTCACCCAGCAGAATCCATTTGCCGTGTACCGAGGTCGAAAAGCTCATCGCTTCAATCCTCGAATAATCTTGATCGTTGGATCAATCGACGCCAATCGCTGGATCAATCGTTCAAGTCGCAGCTCAAGATCCGCGTCACGCCAAAACACCGCGTGCACGTTGGGTCCAGCATCCATTGTGACCAAGGGTCGGCGCGACGCCTCCCACTGACGCAATTCCCGCAACACCAAAATACTTCCCGGCACGAAGTAACCAAACGATGGTCGCGCAGTTTCAAACAGCGCATGCATGTCCCAAGATTCCGCCCAAACAATTTCTGCGGCTTGGTTCCAAGCCGAAACATCCGAGCTGGCACTCCGTAGCGCTTGTAACAATTCATCCAAGCGCCGAGCTGCGCGTTCGACACGGCCGTGGAAAAGCTCGCTGCTCACCACGCGCCGATGCGCCTCGGAGCTGGAAACGGCCTTCCGATCGCCACTCACCACAAACACCACATGCTCCAGCTCCGCCAAAGACGGCAGACCCTCTACGGCTTGAGCTCCTTCATCTCGCCAAATCGCCCAAGGCGAATACAAAGATCGACAAGAGGAGCCCGATCCTTGTTGCGACAAGCGTGAAAGCTTCGCACGCTCAGCTCCAGGATCCACATCCACGCCGCAAGCCTTGGCGACAGCGAGGGTCAGGGCCGCAAAACTCGAAGCTGACGAAGCCAGCCCGCAGTCCGGCGGAAAATTGTTGGCCGAGCGAATTTCACCACGCAAGCCCTCTTTCCCGAGCGCTCTCGCCACTCGTTCAGCATGAGCGACAAAGCGATTTCGTCCCGCCTCAGAAAGCTCAGGTGC
This sequence comes from Bdellovibrionaceae bacterium UBA2339, assembly GCA_002344785.1. Lineage (GTDB taxonomy): Bacteria > Bdellovibrionota > Bdellovibrionia > Bdellovibrionales > JAMPXM01 > UBA2339. The sequence goes on along the minus strand of DDUL01000056.1, from coordinate 55,243 downwards.
AAAGAAGCCATCCCGATCAAGAGGCCGCCAGCCCCAAGTTTCAGCTCGCCGAATTTCGACAAAGCTTTCAAGTGCAGTAAGCGTGAGCGACAAAGATGCGTTCGCAGGACGATTCCCCGACGACTCCGTCTTTCCCATATATTTGATCAAGGCGATGTTCGATGGCGCCTTCGCTTCAGCGATCAACTCACTCACGTTTCAAACTCCAGATTGGATTCCCACAAATCCGCCTCGCCCGCGAAAAACTCTAAACCACGTTGCAAAGCAATTCGCCGCAGCTCATCTTCGACCTCGGCATCATGAAGCACAAGCACGGCATCCGCACCCAGCGCGCCACAGCCTTTCGCCGCACGTACGCCAGGGATTTCATCCAACGCCCGCAAATGCTCCGCGGTCACTTCTGTCACGAGCCCCAATGCTTCGAGCTCCCGCGCACATCCGCGAATCGAAGCCACCACACGATCCGCGTCTCCCGCTTCCAATCCTGCGACCGCATCCTCCGCCCAAGGCCTCAGCGACTCCACGGCATCAAGATTCAAATTCTGTAAATGCGAATGCGTTGCCAGCTTCACTCCCGTCGCGAAAATCGAAAACTTCAACTCACGCATCCGCCACGGCAGTCGCTGCAACACGGCCTTTCGCTCATCCCAAATTGCGACCCCGCCGACAGCCTGAGCCAGCAGGTCCGCTCCCGAGGCCAGCGGCGCCACACTCCGATAATCCGACAACAGCTCGAGCCAACTGGCCGGCACATCAACGTGGCGCTCTGGCCACGCCGCAGACAAGCGCCCCTCAAAGTCACCTTCAATCGGCTGCACCCACCGCTGTGAACCTTTCAGCGAAAGTCGTTCGGCGCGCTTGGCAATCCATGCACCCAAAAATTCAGCCGTCGAAGAACCAAACCCCAATCGCCCGCCCGAGACTTTCGCGCGCAAACCACTTCCCGCGAGCCACTTTCCCGCCGGAGACTCAGCGTGAAAGTCGCCGAGTCGCGACTCACCGACTTCCCATTGAAATATAAAATTTGGCCGAGTCCCCAGCACAACGGCCGGTCCGCCTCGCAAAGCGAGATACTCGCCGATCAGAAAAGTCTTGGCTGGAACTTGAAGTTCCCGCTTCACGACAAGGCGCCGCCCGGCGATGCTTCTCCAGCACGCGCCGCCGTGCGAATTTCACGCAGCACCTCAATCGCGTTCTGCAACGAGATCCGCTTCGTGAGCAGCAGAATTTCTTCCAATCGCTTTTGCACGATGGGCGTCTCAACTTCCGTCGCGCCCGCCCCGATCGTCAGATTGCGGATGTGCAGTTTCATGTGCCCTTCGATAATCCCCACAGTCGTCAGTGCCTTGAGGGCTCCCAAGTTCTGCACCAATCCGACCGCGGCGCAAATTCGCGACAGCTCAGCCGCCGATTCGACACCCAACATTTCCAGCGCCATGCGCGCCGTCGGATGCAATCGCGTCACGCCACCGACCGTGCCCACCACAATCGGCGCTTCAAACACACCCACCAACTCGTCGCCTTCTACCTGCCATCGCGTGATGGATCTGTATTGCCCATCGCGAACCGCGTAAGCATGAACACCAGCTTCGACAGCACGCCAATCATTTCCCGTCGCAATCAAAATGGGATCGATGCCATTCATTACGCCTTTATTGTTGGTGGCCGCGCGATACGGATCCACCCACGCAAAGAGCGAAGCCTCTTCGATTCGGCGAGCCAAGTCTGGCTCTAGGCCTCGCAGGCACACTTCGGCTCGAGTCAACTTGGTGTCGACCAGATTCGACAAAATGCACATCGTGACCCGCTCACCCGTGAGCGTCTCGATGGGCGCTTTCAAATACTCACAAACTTGATTGATGATGTTCGCACCCATGGCGTCGCACGGGTCGGCCAAAACATGCACGACGGCCATGTCGCCGCCATCGGGTCGGGCCAATCGTCGGACGGAAATTTCTCGAACCCCGCCTCCACGAGCCACCAGCCCGTGCGCCACATCGCGATTCGCAAGCTGAACAAACTCGTCCCGCCGACTCATCACTCGTTCCGCGAAACTCTCATAGGAGCTCACATGCGCGACCTGAATCTGCCCAATAATCAGATCACCTAATGTCGAAGTGCGAATTTCACCGCGCTCGCGCACCCACTTCGCCGACTTGGATGCCGCGGCAATGATGGAAGTCTCTTCCACGGCCATCGGAATCACCAACTCACGACCATCGATCACAAAATTCGTAGCCACTCCCAACGGCAACTGAAAATAGCCGATGACGTTTTCAATAAAGGACTCCGCCAAGGTGAAGTCCCGTAAACCGCCCGACTTCAGATATTTCACGTCATCTTCCGTCAGGGCTCCCATCTCGATCAATCGCGCGAAACGTTCGTCACGAGAGAGCTTGGAAAAGCCTTTCATCAAGTCGCCTTCTGGCGATCTCGCATCGGACATCTGCGGCATTCGCTCATGCAGGGCCGCACGTCGTCCCGATTTTGAATCATGGCTTGTCGAATTCGGAGTGCTCATCGGCTCGTCTCCTCTGCAGCGCTTGCATGCGCCAACACCCAACCGACCTTTTTCAAGTTCGCAATTTTTGCAGCCCCGGTGCAGAACATCGCCACGCGAAGCTCCATTTCCATTCGATGCATCTGCGCATCCAACTCTTCCTCACCACGCATCGCCGCCGCGAGAACCGGCTGCGCCAGTCCCACGCGCTCTGCCCCAAGCACCAACGCCTTGGCGGCGTCTAAACCGCTTCGCAGGCCACCCGAAGCCCAAACTTCCAAGCCTGGTTTGGACTCGATCGTGCGTCGCACATCAATCAGCGACTGCAATGTGGGTAAACCCCAATTCTTGAAAGTTTCAGCCGCCGTCTTTTGCCACGACAAATCCGCACTACGGTGCCCCTCGATGCGCCCCCAATGCGTTCCACCCATACCCGCCACGTCAATGGCGCGCACACCCGCATTCCACAACTTCTCAGCGGTGAGTGCGGAAACTCCACAACCTGTTTCCTTCACAATCACCGGCACGGAAATTCTTCCCGCCAATTTCTCGATGGCTCGAAGCCCGCCCGCAAACTCCGGCGTGCCCTCGGGCTGCAAGGCCTCTTGAAGCGCATTCAAGTGAATCATCAATCCCTTCGCCTCAAGCGCGTCGACCAATCTCTCCACGGCGTCGACTTCAACCCGAATCAGCTGGCTGATGCCGATATTGCCCAACAACACCACGTTCGGCGCCGATCGCCGCACACGTTTCCATTCTTCCGAGGCCGCTGAATCAAAGAGCTCTCTTCTTTGCGAGCCAACTCCCATCAGCCATCCACGACGAGCGCTGGCGCGAGCGAACATCACATTCAGATCCAGAGATCCCGCATGCCCCGCCGTCATGGAACTCAGCAAAAATGGCGTCGCCATCGGCATCAGCCCGGCAACGGACAAATCAATCTCAGAAAAATTCAAATCAGGAAGTGCTTCATGTTGCAGCCGCATTGAATCCATCACGCCCAAACCGGCCTGCACATCTTCGCGTAGTGACAAACGCAGATGATCAACTTTTCGTGAATCAAACTGCTGGCCGGACTCGCGAACTCCATCGTCACTTGAACCTTGAACCACGGGCGTGGCCATGGGCGTAGACGGAAGTTCGGAGGACGAACGACTGTTCGCCGACATAGCTTTGGGCGAATTCCCCTGTTGGTCGACGATGTCCAAGTCCGACATAAAGTCCTCAAGTCAGCGGGCCATGATCCATTCAAAGTTTGCGCGATCTCCGCCACCGCAACGGCCCTAGAATTCTAGGCTCATGATTGTGGCCTTAAAATTCTAGCATTTCACCTTGGGCGAGTCGCCTAACTCGCGGCAAGTTTTCGTTTTTTTCGAACAATTACTCAAGTCTCGCTCATAGCTTCAGAAACAGAAGAGGCGAGTTTCGCAACTCGCCTCTCTGCAAAGCTTCAACTTTTCAAAAACTCCGAGCTTAAGCTCGAGCGCCCACTTGGCTCACCAATGCCGCGAATCCCGCAGCATCCTTCACAGCCAAGTCCGCCAAAACCTTGCGATCCAATTCCAAACCTTTTTCGGAAATTGCATGCATCAGCTTCGAATAAGTTGTGCCGTTCAATCGAGCCGCCGCATTGATTCGCTGAATCCACAATGCACGGAACTCGCGCTTCTTCACCTTGCGATCGCGATAAGCATACTGAAGGGCCTTATCCGTCTTTTCGCGCACGTGAATGTAGCAGCGGCTGCCGGAAGAATAGAAACCTTCAGCGCGCTGAAGAAACTTGCGACGACGACGACGAGAAACAACTCCACCTTTTACGCGTGCCATGTGCCTCTCCTTAGAAGTTCAACAGACGCTTGGTCTGGTTCATGTTAGCGGAGTGCACATAAGCTGTTGCTCCAGCTTGGCGCTTGCCTTTGGATTTGTGCGGGCTGAGCAAGTGGCGCATACCCGATTGCTTCATTTTCACTTTACCTGACGCGAGCTTCACCAGGCGCTTCTTCGCACCTGAATGCGTCTTCGACTTCACGGCCATTGTTGCCTCTTGCCGGCGGTCATCAAGGACACCGGACTTCATCCGATCCGGCGGTCTGCGAACTGCAGAACTCTTTTGGGCCGGGGACAGATTTTGGAGTCGTTCGTTGTAACAGCACTTCACCGACCCTGGCAACCCAACCCTAAAGGCTTTTCAGGGTCTTAGCTCACATATGACGCACCTCAGAAGTTCCGCTAGATCAAGCCCGTCCCCCCTCACCTAAAAGGAGTCTTCTCTATGCGGTCCCTGCTTTTGGCCCTCAGCCTCATCCTCAGCACCCACGCCTTCGCCAACGATGGCGGCATTGCCTTTGTTGATGTCAAAGGCATTAACCCCGGCTCCATGCGCGATGGCCAAGTGATCAAGTTTTATGGCGAGGACGCTGGTAAATTCATGCAGCTACTCCCAAGCTCCCGCACCGTTCTCGACATCATGGTGCCACCCCAAGAGGCCGCGCTTCGCAAGCTCAACGAACGCTCACTCTTGATTGCTTCAAATGGCTGGAACCTCGTTTTGGGATGCTCGGGCGTGAAGATCGTCGATGAGCCGACAACCAACGGCGGATCGCAGCCCCGCGTGGTCCCGGCCCCCCAAGTCGAGTGCCAAATCTCTCTGCACAAGGTGCATGACCCGAACTACAAGCACGACCTGGCCGGCGACGCATTTCCGCTCGATCTGAACGATGCGACCCAAAACACCTGCCGCTAACAATCCGAAACACACCCACCACTCGGCCGTAGCAAGGCCGAGTCGTTGGCGCTTTTCGCTGGGCCTCCACAACGCAGCTCTCGTGCTCGCCGTGGTGGCCTTGTCGTATGCGGCGGACTACCAATTTCCTCCGCGTGGCCAAGTGACATTGCAACAGGCCAGCCTGCTGACACCCCTAGGGCTTTGGCAAAATGCCTATCCCGAAATTCTTTCGCAACCCACGACACGCAAGGGGATCTTCGATGATATCGCGCTCTTTGCGCTCTGGAGTCTCGTGATCAGCTTGAGTGCCCTACGCCTTCGTCGAGAGTCCTCCCAATGGCGTATGTGATCACATTCCTGCAATCCAATGCGCTCGAACTCATATTCTTCTACTTCTGGCATCGACAAATCGGCCTGACACCGGCGCGCTCATTGGGTCTCACCACACTCGCGAATCTCATCACCCACCCGACCATCTTCTTTGGCCATATGGCGATGGGCCTGACTTGGCTCACCGCGATTCTCAGCGCAGAACTCTTTGCCTGGTGGGGCGAGGCCGCTCTGCATGCATCCACGACCCACACTTGGCGACGCTGGCCCGCATGGCTGCTCACTTCGCTGCTCGCCAATCTCGCAAGTTGGGAGATTGGCCCTCGACTCACCTGGTGGCTTTGGCTCAGCCCAACGAACAGCTAAACGGTTCACTGAAGCCCTACAAACTCGACGATCGGCATACTTTTTCCCAGCTCACTTCGACTCGACTTGTGAGCTCTCCAAGCTTAACTCAAAATTATGTGAGGAGGCCCCTATGCGAACCACAAGGCGAAACACGAGCCGACTTTTACTGACGCTCGCCATCTGCGGCATCACTTCGATCGCGACACCGACCCTCGCCAACGAACGCGTGCAATTCGCTTGCGGCACGCCGCCCGGTGCGGGCGCGTTTTACTCCGACACTGCCGAAGTTCAATGTGCCAACGCGAACGTACGGACAGACCCATCGCAACCGCAAATCTTTTGCTCCTACACCGCGACTTGCACGCCACTCACAGCTCGACTTCGGCTCTACATCGAACAACAAAACTCCGGCAAAAAGTTCGACCAACTGAGCGACACCGAGATCAGCAACACCGTCATGCGCGGTGCCGGCTCTGGCGCCATGGGATTTCAGCCCGAGGTCACTTTCATGAACGTGCAATGCCTTGGGCGAAAGAACTCCAGCGGCGCGCCCGAGTGCCCACGCGTGAACGAATGCGTGAACTCGCGCGATGCGGGCGCCGCTCGCCATTGGGCACTTCGGCCACTTCCCCAACAGCAGCATTCCGGTTTCCGCGTACAACAAGATGGCGTGCAGCCACCGCAAGGAGTTTCACGATGACAAAGTCATGGCTCATGTCATTTGCGCTGGCCACGTTGGCGTTCGCGCAAACGGCAGCTCTCGCCTTAGGAGTGTTTCAGATTGATGGCGAAATTAAGGCCTTTGACGAAAAGACCCTCAAGATTCAAACAGCTCAACTGATCTATGAGATCAAAAAGTCCGAGCTCAACAGCGAACAACTCGCTTACCTCAAGCCTCTGAAACGAGGTGCGCGCGTGCAGCTGATCGTCGCCACCACGGCCCTCAAGTCCGCCAAGGATGTCGAAACGTCCAAATGAAAAAGCCCCTCACGAAGAGGGGCTTTTAGAGTCATTGAGTGTCTTCACTCAGGCTTAGATGCAGCCTCAGCGATTTTCTTTTCGTAGTCTTTGATCTTCTCTTTATCCGGAGCCAGCAGTACGAACATCTGCTTGCCTTCCATCTTCGGCGGACTTTCCACCATCGCGATGTCACCGAGATCTGTGGTCACGCGCCTGAGCAGCTCGATCCCCAGTTCCTGATGCGCCATCTCGCGACCGTAAAAGCGAAGGTTCACCTTCACCTTGTCACCTTCGAGAATGAATTCGCGAGCTTTCTTGAGCTTCACTTGCAAATCATGCTCGTCGGTGCGCGGTCGAAGCTGGATCTCCTTAATGGTGATCACAACTTGGTTCTTTCGCGCCTCGCGCTCTTTTTGTTTTTGCTCGTATCGGTACTTTCCGTAGTCCGCGATCTTGCAGGTCGGCGGCTTTGCCGTCGGCGCCACTTCGATCAGATCAAGGCCTTTGTCCTCGGCCATGCGAACAGCTTCTTGCGTCGGAAAAATTCCGAGCATCGAGCCGTCTTCGCCGATCACGCGCACTTCGGGAACTCGAATTTCACGGTTGGTGCGAGGACCGTCTTTTTGGACAGGTCCACGCCTGGGTCCGCGATCAAAACGAGGAGCTCCGGGTCCGCCGCCTGGGCCGCCACCGGGACCGCCTGGGCCACCGCCGCCACCAAATGGCCGAGGGCCAGCTGGACGCGGACCTCCACCACCAGGGCCACCGGGTCCACCCGGACGAAATCCGCCAGGCCCACCCGATCCGGGGGGACGACCAAAACCACCACCACCACCTGGTCCACCCGATCCCGGGGGACGTCCAAATCCGCCACTGTTAATGGCTGACCTCCTCGTTAGATTTTGACTTCGCACCCTCGCCGGATTGAGCCGCCCATGGCGACTCGAGACGACGCTCGCGAATTTCGGCGACCAAAAGCCGCTCGAACTCCTCAAGCTGAAGTGCACTGATTTGAGCTCCACTATTCAAACGCAAAGTGACGGTGCGATTCTGCACCTCTTGATCACCGATCACCAACATATACGGCACACGCGCCAGCTGCGCTTCGCGAATCTTGAATCCCAGCTTTTCATTGCGATCATCAAAGTGCACGCGCACGCCTTGGCCTCGCAAACGCTTGAGAATCTCTTTCGCGTACTCTTCCTGGCGATCCGTGACGTTGAGAACATAAACTTGTTCGGGCGCAAGCCAAGTCGGGAACTTGCCACTGGTGTGCTCGATGTAAATGCCAATGAATCGCTCAAGCGAACCCAAGATCGCGCGATGGAGCATCACCGGCCGATGCGCCTGATTATCGTCCCCGACATACTCAAGTCCAAAGGACTCTGGCATGTTGAAGTCGACCTGGATCGTACCGAGCTGCCAACTGCGCCCGATCGCATCCACGAAATGAATCTCGATCTTGGGGCCGTAGAACGCGCCTTCACCCGGACTCAACGCATAAGGAATCTGCAGAGCCTTCAAGCCTTCTTCCAAGGCGCTCTCCGCCTCATCCCAAACCTGATCCGAGCCCATACGGTTCTCAGGGCGGGTCGCCACTAAGACGCGAAACTCAGTCATGCCGAGCAATTCGTAGGTCTTTTTCGTCAAGCGCATGAAGTCGACAATCTCCGCCTTCATTTGGGCGCGCGTGCAAAAAATGTGAGCGTCGTCTTGGCAAAAAGTTCGAACTCGCGTCAGTCCATGCATCACACCGCTTCGCTCAAAGCGATGCAGTCGCCCGAAATCAGCAATGCGCCACGGAAGTTCGCGATAAGATTTCTTCTCAGCGCCAAACATCAAGCAGTGCGACGGGCAGTTCATCGGCTTCATCGACGATTGACGAACATCGACGCCTTCAAGCTGATCCTTCTGCGCCGCCTGATCAATCGAGGTGAAGTACATGTTCTCGCGATAGTTCGCGTAGTGACCGGAAGTCTTAAACAACTCCACATCAAAAATCTGCGGCGTGATCACTTCATGGTAGCCAAATTCACGATACAGATCCCGCATCAAGCCCACGAGTTCATTGTAGATCGTGGCACCTTTGCCTGTGAAAAACGGCGAGCCCGGAGCATACGGATGAAACATGAATAGGCCCAGATCTTTGCCCAGCTTGCGATGATCACGCTTCTTAGCTTCTTCGAGGCGGGTCAGGTGCTGTTCAAGATCCTTTTTGTCCGCAAATGCCGTGGCATAAACGCGCTGAAGCTGCTCACGCTTTTCATCACCACGCCAGTAAGCGCCGGCCAGGGACATCAGCTTCACGGCCTTGATCTGTCCTGTACGCTGCACATGAGGCCCGCGACACAAATCAAACCACTGATCACCATTATGATAAACGCCGACCATCTCATCGCCGGACTTGGCGTGAATATCATCGATGAGTTCAAGCTTGAACTTCTCGCCGAGCTTCGCGAACCGATCCTTGGCCTCACGCCACGGAACTTCCTCACGACGAATCTCAAGATCCGCCGCAATGATCTCCATCATCTTCTTTTCGATCTTCGCGAAGTCTTCCGGCGTGAAAGGCCGCGGACTATCAAAGTCATAATAGAAGCCATTTTCGACCACAGGTCCGATGGTGACCTTCACATCCGGCCACAACTGTTGAACAGCATGGGCCATGACGTGTGCGGCGGAATGACGAATCACCTCAAGGCCTTCGGGCACTTTCGACGTGATAATTTCAATGCGAGTGCCATTGGGGACGCGAGCGCGCAAATCCACGATCGCGGGAGCGCCATTGAACTTCGCGCCCAAAGTCGCCTTCGCCAACCCAGCGCCAATTCTTGCGGCCACCTCAAGAACTGTGGGTTCACGGTCGAAGTCGATCTGCTTTCCGTCGGGAAGAGTGACCTGAACGCTCATGAAACGAGCGCGGTCGTCCAACGCACGAGCGTTGGCGCACACGTGTGTGCGATCGAAAAAGACAAAGTCTTTGTGGCCAAAGACATTGAATGTGGAAGCTTCGCCATAGGGGACGCCATAGACTTCAGCGTAGCGGAATCAGAGGGAAAACTCAAGTCAGCTCAGGGCTCAGAGCGGACCGGACCGGCGGTCTCGCGTCGCTTTGTTCCGCAAAGCTCAGGATTTGCTCCACAATCTTCTGCCGCTCCGTGAGACAAAGCGAGTAGTGGCCCGCGCCCTCCACCGTCATCAGCCTCGCCTTCCTGAGTCCCGTGGCCAAATAAACCCCATGTGCGTAAGGCACAACATTGTCCTCCGTCCCGTGCCAGATCCAGGCCGGCGAGTCCACATGCTCAAGGCTAAAGTCCCAGGGCGAGGCTAAAAGTCTGAGATCCGCGATCACACCCCGAATACCTGGCTCGATGGCTTCCTTCAGGGAACTCACTAAAACTTCGCGAAGCTCAGGTTTCTCCATCTCAGCTCGGTCCGCGGGAGCTAATCGATCAATCCATCTCTTGATCACGGCCTCTTCATCTTGGCGAACACCGCGCTCCATCCAGCCAAAAAGTAAATGTGCCGTCACTCCACCACTGCGAGCTCGGCGAACACAGAATTTTTCAAATGCCGATAGCTTCGCCTCAAGATCTGGCGCCGCCAACTGCGCCAAGCCGCCGACTGTCGACAACGATCGCGTGCGCTGTGGCGCTGCCGCGGCTGTGGCCAATGCATAAGGCGCTCCGCCTGACACACCCACGACGTGAAATCTCGAGACTCCCAGTTTCGTCGCCACCTCAATGGCGTCATAGGCTGTCGTCTTGAGGCTTCGACCCGCATCGAAGTCACTTTGCGCAAAGCCGGGTCGATCAATGGCCAAAACTCCCCAGCCGTGCTCGCGCGCAAGCTCGTGCATCAATTTGGCCTGACAAGAGGATCCCGGATAACCGTGGTGGAACAGAATCCATTCCTTCGCGCCTTCAGTTCCCAAAGTGCGAAATGAAACTCGGCGACCATCTTGAAGCTTTAAGACTTGCCGATCGACGACGGCGCCCGATGAAGTTTTGGCGTCCCGCAAATCCGTCGAAGTCAGCGGCATAGCCGAGGTCTTCAGCGGCGCGGCCTCGACACTTTGGGGCTGCATCTCGCGCACGCGAATGATCTCCCAACCACGCTCCCAACCCTGACGAAGCTGCTGAGAGGCCGACTTCAGTTGCGCACCAAGACGGAGTTTCAAACGCTGATCCGCAGTGTGAGCGGAAGAATCCGACCTTGCATTCAAGTCCGGTGAATTCGACATGCCTGGTCTCCTCAAGGCTTGATGGTGAATCGGGCCCATGGGCTCGGCCAATTTTCACCCGTGCAAGCTTGCCACAAACTGAACGGCCCCGTCGTGATCGACGAGGCCGAAGGCAGCAGATCCAGACTTTCGGCCCTCATCAGGCCACTCGCTCAATAAGCGACGTGATGATGAATGGCCTCTTGGATCCGCGGATCCTTCACAGGAACCAGTTTATGCCCCGCGAGGAAGCGCGTCACGGACCACAAGAAAAGTCCGCCGAACAATGCAAAACTTCCCACTTCAGGCCATGAAAACAGCGGCTGATACGGATCGAGAGTCGGATAAACCATCCAATGAATATCCACGTACTGCATGATCAAAATGAGCACGGAAACCATGACCAAATGGCCCGGCGTGCGCTTAGCCCACTTCGGAAGCAGCAGCAAAAACGGCACGGCAAACTTCAGCAGCAAAAGACTCACTGAAATTGTCATCCACCAGCCATTTGAGCGCGCCAGGTAGAAAATCGTTTCTTCCGGAAGGTTGGCGTACCAAATCAAAATGAATTGCGAAAAACCAATGTACGCCATGAACACGGTGAAGCCTTTGAGGAACTTACCGAGATCATGCAGATGGTCCTCACTGACAAGGCCACGCAGCCAGCCCTTTTTCATGGTGTAGATCGTGAAAATCACCAACATGGCCAAGAAGCTCTGGAACAAACCTGCAAAGTTGTAAACGCCCCAAATCGTAGAGAACCAGTGCGGCTGAAGCGACATCAAGGTGTCGACAGTAAAGAACGAGTACGACAGCGCAAACACCAAAAGGAATGCAATCGACCAACCGACGTTTTTCACCGTGTGCTCGACTTTTCCATCTTCGTCTTGCTGCAAACTTCGACCGATGATGACCTTGGAGAAGAACAGCCAGAGTCCGAAGAACAACACAGTTCGGAAAATCATCGCCTTGGCATTGAGGTAAGCCGACTTGCCTTGCAGGATCGCGTCTTTCGCAACCAAACTTTGATCCAACCACTCATAGAGATGCTTGGAGCCAATCAACCAAGCCACCGCACCGACAGCCGCTACGGGCAGGAAAGCCGTGAAGCTTTCGGCGATTCGACGAATCGTCACCGACCAACCCGCTTTAGCTACGTGTTGAATGGCGGCAAAGAACAATCCGCCCAACGCCAGATTGGTCCAATACATGTAAGATGTCAGATATCCGTGCCAAGCTCGCGTCGGATCTTTCCAGAGCGCGACGGCGAACAGGACCAGTCCAAAGAAGATCGCCCCCGCATACAAAGTGCGAAGCGATTTACTCGGGACGAACTGCCCAGGAGCAACGGGGGCATGTGAGTGTGCGGCTGCCATATTCAAATTCTCCGTTTGCTAAAAACTCACTGTTTGGACGACGCGCGTTCCGACAACTTTTGCAGATTGCGCACGTAATTCACCAAGGCCCAGCGATCTTCCTCTTTCACGATTTGATACGCATAAGATCCCATCAGGCCCTGACCATCGGTGATGATGTGATAAATCCCACCATCGCTCATCTTTTTGATTTTGTCCGAGGTCACAGGCGGCGGCTTCGACGCCATTTTGACGGCCACGGGCCCATCACCCGCCCCGGTCTCACCATGACAAACCTGGCAGTAGATTTCATATTTGCGGCGCCCCACTTCCAACAGCTGCGGCGTCATGTTGCCCGCCACAGGATTCTTCAGGCGCTGCGCTGCCGTTTCAGGCTGCCCCGGATACGGATAAGGCTTGTAGCCCACCGGCACAGTTCCTTCGGGAGGAATTCGCGAGGCCGCCTTGTTCGGTTGACCAGGCTCAGAGTCCTGAGCCTTGAGCGCCGGTTGATCCATCATATCTTGGATCAACTCCACATTCGGTTGCTTCGACAATCCGTCGCCACCCGTGCAAGCCGGCAACACCGCGAGCATGAAGCCCATCGAGAGTCCCAGCGAAAGCGTGGTCGGCCAATTTGAAGCGAGCTTGTTCGATTGTGTTTTCATCATCACTTCCCCACTCAGTACGCCGAGATCCGCTTGGTTTCGACAGCGCCTAAGCTCTTGAGCAATTGCTCGCAGCGCTCGGCATTGTAGCCGACATCATTTTCAGGAATGAAAATCGCGAACTTATGGCTGGTCAGATCCGGATCGATCACCGGCGGATCAACTTTCGGCAAGCGACAAGCCGCAAACAAAGCCCCGACGGAAAAAAGCGCCGCAAACAAGATGGTCAATTCAAACATGACAGGCGCAAAGGCCGGTCCCGAGAAGAACGGTTTACCACCGACATTGATCGGCCAGCTGACGGCCGAGGTCCAATATTGCAAGGCCACACCGCTCGCAAGTCCCAAGGTCCCCGCCGCGAATGTGACGTAAGGAATCCACGAACGCTTGATGCCCACAGCTTCTTCCATGCCATGCACGGGAAAAGGCGTGATCGCATCGAACTTCTTAAATCCAGCGGCGCGAACTTTGGCCGCAGCCTCAACACAGGCGTGATCGTCCAACCAAATTCCGGCCACTCCACCCAACTTTGCCATTAGTGACCTCCCGGCCGCTGCCGGCCGACATAGAGCACAGGCTTCACCTCGGCGATGGAAATCGCCGGCACAAACTTCAGGTAAAGCATGAAGATCGTAAGGAACATTCCGAAACTGCCCGACAAGATGGCCGTATCGAACCACGACCACTCGTACATGCCCCAGCTCGACGGCAAGAAGTCGCGATGCAATGAAGTCACCGTGATCACGAAGCGTTCAAACCACATACCGATGTTCACGAAGATCGACACCACGAACATCACCGGGATCGAGCGACGGAACTTCTTCACCCAAAACAGCTGCGGGATGATGACGTTGCAAGTGACCATGATCCAGTAGGACCAAGCGTAGGGACCGAACGCGCGGTTTATGAAAGCGTACTGCTCGTAGGGGTTACCCGAGTACCAAGCAATGAAGAACTCAGATCCGTACGCGTAGCCGACCATCAAACCCGTGGCCATGATGATTTTGTTCATCACTTCCATGTGATCGATGGTGATGTAGTCCTTAAACTTCGGGAAGCCGATGCGAACCAAAGTCAGCAAGGTCACGACCATGCCGAAGCCCGAGAAAATCGCACCCGCGACGAAGTAAGGCGGGAAAATCGTCGTGTGCCAGCCTGGAAGCTGGGAAACCGCGAAGTCGAACGAGACGATCGTGTGAACTGAGAGGACCAGCGGCGTCGAAAGACCCGCCAAAATCAAATACACCATTTCATAGTGAGCCCAATCGCGAGCCGAACCGCGCCAGCCCATCGACAAGGCACCATAGATCAAGCGACGAATCTTCGTCTTCGCTCGATCGCGCAGAGTCGCGAAGTCCGGCACCAAGCCGACATACCAGAAGACCGACGACACCGTCGCGTAAGTCGAAACGGCAAACACATCCCACAATAGCGGCGAACGGAAGTTCACCCAAAGCGGACCGCGCTGGTTCGGATACGGTAGCAACCAGAAATCCAGCCAAGGACGACCCGTGTGAATCAGCGGGAAAATCCCCGCCGTCATCACCGCAAACACCGTCATGGCTTCAGCGGATCTGGCGACCGAAGTTCGCCACTTCTGGCGGAACAAAAACAAGATCGCCGAAATCAGGGTCCCGGCATGGCCGATGCCGATCCAAAAGACGAAGGTGATGATCATGGTTCCCCATGCAATGGGGCTGTTCACACCCAAAAGTCCCATGCCCGTGGAGACCACGATGGCGATGTGAATCAGGTAGAACAAGAACAAACCCTTCGCACTCAACAGCAGCGCCAGCCAACGTTTACCCGGCGCCGCCTCGACCGGTTCGCAAATATCATCGCTGATATCTTTATAAGTCTTGTTCCCCAGGATCAGAGGTTTGCGAGCCACTTCCGATGCCATATTCATAGACGCTTCGCTCATACCAGCCCACCTTCAAACGCACATGTCGTTTGATCTTGACGGTCCTCGGCCCGTCCCGCCGCATGTCCACCGCCGTGTCCGTGCTTCTCGTCCACGCGCTCGGCATGGCGAACGCGTGTGAGATAACGAACTCGAGGTTGGTTGTTGAGTTCTTCAAGCAATGTGTAAGCGCGCTTTTCCGCAAACAGCTTCGCGACACGCGACTCTTTGTTGTTGAGGTCGCCAAAGACGATCGCGTCAGCCGGGCAAGTTTCTTGGCAAGCTGTCTTGATCTCACCATCGCGGAGCGGACGCTTTTCATCTTTTGCGACATTGGTCGCACGACGAATTCGCTGAACGCAGAACGTGCACTTTTCCATCACACCGCGCGTGCGAACCGTGACGTCTGGGTTGTACGCCATATGCAAAGGCTCGGCGCGCTTCTTCACATAGTTGAACCAGTTGAAGCGACGAACTTTGTACGGGCAGTTGTTCGCGCAGTAGCGAGTTCCCACGCAGCGATTGTAGGCCATGTCGTTCAAGCCTTCGTCGTTATGGACGGTGGCCAGAACAGGACAAACTGTTTCGCAAGGCGCGTTTTCACAGTGTTGACACATCACCGGCTGGAAAACTGTGTCGGGCGAAGCCATGTCACCCTTGTAGTAGCGATCGATGCGGATCCAGTGCATCTCGCGGCCTTCCATCACGTAGCGTTTGCCGACGACTTGCACGTTATTTTCGCTCGAGCAGGCAACCACGCAGGCTGAGCAGCCTGTGCACGAGTTCAGATCGACCGTCATCGCCCACTTGTGTTTGGTGTACTGATGCTCCGGCCAAATCGTGAACACGTGATGGCGGTGAATGCCTGATCCTTGATCCTTTTCAAAAGCCGCCTTGGTCGTCTCAAGCGACAAGGGGCGGTTTTCCATCACATGATGGATTTGCGTGGACACCAATTCATAGCGCTCTTTGGTCTTTTTCAGTTCCACCAAGCGACCGGAGAAAATCGGCTGTCCAGCATTGAACATCGCCGCCTGGTAAGCGTCGAAGCCCGAGTCTTCGGCCACTTTGCCAAGACCCTTTCGTCCATAGCCGACGGCCATCGTGCAAACCGCATCGTGCAGTCCAGGCTGAATCCAAGCGGGCGCGCGCATCTTGAAATCACCCGAAGTGATCTCGATCACATCACCTTGCTTCACGCCCTGCTCGCGGGCCCATGCCGGCGACACCGCCAAATAGTTATCCCAAACCACTTTGGAAACTGGGTCTGGAAGCTCTTGCAGCCAAGGCACGTTCGCATAGCGACCGTCCATCATTTGCGAATTGGCGTGCAGCACAAGTTCCATCACCGCACGATTCGGCGCCGGCTTCACACTCACGCGACCCACAAAGGCGCGCGCGGAAGACGTGCGTTCGCGGCGTCCGCCGCTCATGGCGACACCCGTCTGCAGCAACTCAATCCAGAAATCGTTGAAGGCCTTGCCACGACCCAAATCCGTCTTGGACTGAATCTCTTGTGACCAAGTCGCCTTCACATAATCCAACCAAGTTTCCGAAGCCTTGACTCGTGCCGAAGCTGAACCCGCTTTCGTCCAGGCCAACAAGAGTTCGCCCAAAGATCGCGTGTCGTACATCGGCATGATGGTCGGTTGCTGAATGGAATAGATCCCGCTTTGTAATTCAAGATCGCCCCAAGTTTCGAGCGAGCTTCCCACCGGCAGAACCCAATTCGAAAGGCGTCCTGTGGCATCGTTGCGATTGCCTGTATAGATCAAGTTCTCAAGTTTCTTGATCGCTTCAGCGAAGCCCGAGTCTTTGGGAAGCAAAGTCATCAGATCGAGGTCATCGATGATCAGCGTCTTCACTTTTCCAGCGGCCACATCTTGAATCAGTGTAGCCAAACTCTTCGCTGAACCCGAGTAAGTTTGGAAGACGGCCGAGTCGTGATCGACGGTTTTACCGTCGTTACCCAAGACCGAGTTCAGGGCGTTCACCACGACCTGCAGCTCCAGCTGCTGCGCGGTTGCCGTCGCGAGGCCTCCGGCCAAAACCAAGCTCGTGCCGCGCTTTTTCCAAAGTTCATCGGCCACGCGATCCAAGAACATCGGATCAAGTCCGGCTTCACCTTCAGCGGCCGAGAAGGCTTTCGCCGATTCCGCCAAACCAGCGGGCATCGTCGCACCCTTTCGCGCCAATCGATTCAAAAGCGCAAATGCAACATCAAGTTGTCGCGAAGGACGAATGCGTACTCGATCATCCGCGTTCATGCCCGTAAGCGACATCGTCGACTCAAAGCAAACCAAGCGCGACATATCCGCACCCGGAGTTCGGCGCTTGGACCACTGCTTGGTGAACTCAACCGGAGAGATCAAAGTTCCCAAAAAGTCGGCGTCGATGCTGACCACGAACTGAGCCAAATCAAATCGATAACGAGGCAGAACGGCTCGTCCATAGGACAAGCGCTGACCTTCGCGAACGGACTCCAGCGACAAAGCATCGTACTCGACCCAGCGAACGCCGAAAGCGCGCGAGAAATCACCGATGATGGCTCGCACCGAGGGGGACGGCTTGCTGCCCGTCACCAAAGCCACGCCACCTTTTTTGAGCACTTCAAGAATGGCCGCGTCAGCTTCTTCGAATTTCGTCGACACAGATTCCGAATTGCTGCGGTCTTTGTTCACGAGATTGCGACGAGGACCGCGAAGGCGGTCTGGATCATAGAGCGACAAGACTTCAGCATGCGCCCGCGCCGACAGCGCACCGAGATTGATGGGGTGCTGAGGATTGCCCTCAAGCTTTATGGGACGTCCTTCGAGAGTTTTCACGAGCAGGCCCGCGCCCTCATAGCCGTCAAACCAACTGGACGTATAGAAGTTCGCTTCGCCAGGGGTGATTTCCTTAGGAGCTTTCGCATAGGGAATGATGGTGGCCGCCGGGCGACGCACACACGCGCTCGTGGCCAGCGCGAGACTTGCGCCCATCACTTTGAGAAAATCACGTCGAGCAAAGCCGTTATCGTCGGCGGAAAGTGGTGAAGCCATGAATTCATTTTCATAGCGTTCAGCCATGCCAGGATGAGCTTCGAGTTCCTCGAGACTCAACCAATAGGCCGGACCACTCTCAGCGGGGGACTTCGACTGACTATCTTGATGACCAGCTTGGAGTTTGGAATCCATCATTTCCCATCCCACTCTTTGGTTCTGTCTTTTCTGACCAAGATCCTTATGGATTCAGACCTTGGTTTATCGGACCGCTTCGTATCGTTTTTTTATCAATTCAATCTGCTCGTATCGCTCAGTTCGCATCGCTCTTTGCGGGGGGACTCAGCTTCTCGGGAGCGGCGGCTTTCAGTCTGCGTGCTCTCAAGATCCATGACTGACTTCACAAGTCCCTTTGAGTCGCAGCCAGCGCGACTCACCCTCAGAGATCAATAATGACAAGTTGAGCAACTCACAGGCGCCTGGTTCTCCGACTCGCGATGACAGTTAATGCACCAGCCCATCGAGAGGCTCGAGAATTGGTACATCGTCTCCATGCTTTCCACCGGACCGTGACACTTGTGACAAGCTTGAGGAGCGCCATACTTTTCAACGTGGCGCTTGTGATTGAACTTCACGTGATCTGGAAGCAAGTGAACCTTCTTCCACACGATGGGTTCGTTCTTCGCGTAAGCCTCTTGCAGCTTGGGAATCCAAGGATTGCCCTCGCTCCCCGGCACCACCAGATGGCAGTTCATGCAAATATTCAGTGACGGAACAGCGGAGTGGTTCGCGCGCTCAGCTGAAGAGTGGCAGTACAAGCACTGCATCTTGTACTGTCCCGCATGCAGCTCATGTGAGAACGGAATCGGCTGCTCGGGCGCATAGCCTTTGTTGTAGCCAATCGATCCCCACTCCCAGCCGCAGGCCGTCAGCCACATCGACATCGACAACATCGAAGCGAGCGACAAAGTCTTCAGCGACGGCAAAGCGCCTTGCAGGAAAGCAATTCCATGCGCGGCTCTCTTCACGCCTGAAAAGTAAACGGCTGAAAAGGAAAAGGATCGGACGAATGAATTTCGGACGAACGAATCCACGACGTGCATCAGGCTGACCTCAATTGAAGTTGCACTCCATAAGTAATGGATATGCCAACAATTGAAAAACGTTTTTCTCGAGAATCGAGACGAAATTGAGAATGCTGAAGGCCTCAGCAGTTACACTTCAACAGCCCCCGGGCCAGTTCCGATCAACCGCAACCACTCCCCCACGCCGTTGAGCTTCGCGATCCAACAGACAGCTTGCTCAATGGCCTCTTGGAATTTTGCAAGCCAATCACCGACGCACACTCGGTGAAGCCTAGCTGAAGATGACTCGGATGCACGGCTTCGCCGTGATTAAAGAAGAATCAAATTCGAGACCCAGCACTGCAAGCGGATCCACACGGCTTGCTCACGCAAAGCCTTAAAGCCTCGCCGAAATGTCTCAAACTCGCGACGCCCGCAGCGCATGACGCCGAGCGACTTAAGACTTCGCGGATCTCAAGCGCTGAGTGGCCTCGACCACTCCCACAAAGGCCAAGTTGAGCAACACAAAGCCCGTCACATACTCCACGCCGCCTGCCCCGAATCCATAAGAATGAAGCCCCGCACCCAACACGAAGTTCACTCCGTACCAGGCCATGATCACCAAATTGAAGGCGACGATCGAGCCGATCAACATGCCGCGCTCACGCACCCAGCCCACAAGCCGAGCGTGCAAGATCGCGAGATATCCGAGGAGCGCAATGAGGGCCCAAGTTTCTTTTGGGTCCCAACCCCAGAACCGCCCCCAACTGTAGTCAGCCCAAACGCCGCCCAAGATCGTGCCGGCGGCCAGTAGCACCACGCCGATCTGTAGTGCGCGATAGCAGGCTTGCACCAAATCTCGAACACGAGCCGTGGCGTAACCTTCTCCGCGAAGCACCATGACCAAACCAAAGTTTGCCAAGGCCCAAGCCAGGAAAAAGGCCGAATAGCTGATGGTGATCGTCAACACATGCACAATCAGCCAAAGATTCGAACGGAGTACCGGCTCCAACGGCTGCAAGCTGCCGTCCAATATGTGCGTCGAGAGATCCGAGACGATGTTGCAAAGCACAGCGACCAACGCACCGGCGAGCAACACATAGCGCGACTTGTGTCGCCACTCAAAAAACATCGCGAACAAAATCGTGCCCCAAGACACCCACACCACAGTCTCATACATGTTCGAAACCGGCGGTCGACCGGTGAGGTAAACACGAAGTCCAAATCCATAAGTGTGCAGCAAAAACGCCAGGCCCACTAAGATCCAAGATGCCACATACGCCTTGGACACCACGGCTTGGCTCTTTGCATTCCAAGCAAACGTCATCGCCAAAGCGCTCAGCAAATACAGAATCCACGCCCACATAAAAGGATGAAAAGTTTCGTAGTGCACTTCCGCGCGCATCGCTCCAAAGAAGCCTTCTTCAAGCGAAGGGTACAATTCCGAGTTCACCGCATGCGCGACCTGCTTAAACTCCTTCACGGCGGCCGCCAATCGCGACGATCCCTCGGGGTCCACAACACCTTCGCGATTCGGCAAGGCTTGCACGTAGCTTGAAAGCACAGCTGCGAATTTTTCTTTAGCCGCGCCTTCAAGCGCCGCCACAGGCGTCCACGCATCTGGAATGACCATGCCCTCTTTGGCTTTCTCGGCATGTTCGGCGACGACTTCAGGAGTCGGCGGCAAGACGCGAAGCCAAGAGCCATCTTTGATCCCTTGATACACGCCAAGCTGGCTTTCCAAGCGCGAGGCCGCTTGATTATAGGGATCAAGTTTCTTTTTGGACTCGCGAAACACTGCCAGTTCTTGAAACACCAGCTGCAAGCGAGGGTTCTTGAATAGCTCAAGCGGTGTGTAATGATCGCGCGTCGCCTCAAGGCCCAACGCATCTTTTAGGGCTTTAAGCTTCAGCTCCACAATCGGTTGCTGATCCCAGAAATCACCCGCCATCATCCAAGTCGGCACGACTTCCAGAGCTTGGCGGCGAACCGGTTTTTGTCCGTCTTGCCCCTGCGACTTGTAAGTCTCGCGACCATAAATCAATTGCAGGCTCTCGCGCGCGAAGGTCTCAAACGGCTTCACTCGGCCATTATCCTGTACCGGCAATACCGCCAACTCCTTGAGTCCTTCGCTTCGCGCCTCGGCTCGACTTGCCACCAGAGACGTCAGCGCACTGAGGCTCAAAAGCGCAATCAAACTCAGTCGGAGCCAAGAAGACGATGGGAAACACGATGCAGTTCTCACGATTTCACCTCACGACTTTAAGTCGCGGCAGCCGCCGAGGCGGCCGCCCGCGCTGACCGGCGCTTCCAATAAAACAAGTGGAGTGTTCCAAAGACGATCAACAGCGAGCCAAAGTACTTCAAGGTACGTCCAGGATCGCGGTTCACCGACAAAATGCTGGCAACCGGCCGACCTTGCTCATCCGCTTCGAAACTCGCTTGATAAAATGTAAAGCCCGCATGCTTGAGCGGCTCATTCATGGAAATCAATCTTTCACCAAGACCATCCACCTCAACCCAACTCTGATAGCTGGCGGCGCGAAGTGTGCCCTGATACCGGCCGATTTCGAACTTTTTGAGAGCCACTTGAAATCCCAAGGGGATGCGACGATTCGCAAATTGCACCACATAGACTTGATCGTTTGAAAACAGCTTCAAGATGGAATTGAGCCCCATCCATTGCGACTTAATTTGCGACTCACCTGGCGCGCGATACTCGACTCGAATCGCCGCATTGGTCACAGGCGTCGGCCGATCTTGGGGAATGTAGCGGATCTCTTCACGCGCCCGAGGCAAGTACTTCAGCAGCCGAAACTCGAGCTTCATCCAGCCCGTCGCAAGACTCTCTCCGGCCTTCAAGCGACCGCGCTTAACTTTGACCCCTTCGCGAGCCGTGTGAACTTCATAGGCCAACTTCTCGCCGTCGAGAGGTTTAAGCAAAATCGCATTGCGCGAGGTGAACTCTCGAGGGAACTCGCCCACGATGCTGATTTGCGCGGGACCAAACTCTTTAGTCTCGATATTTCCAGCCGCGGGCTGAAGCATCCACTCGGTGACATTGACTTGCTCATTCACCAATTGAAATCGAATGGCTGAACCCGCCTGAGGATTCTCAGGTGTTTCGACGAATTTCTGATCGCGGAGCGCGTAGGCGTGGGACTCGACAATCTTCAAGTCGGCGTCGGGAAGCGGAATGACCAACGGCTGATCGGCGCGCGCAGGCTTTAAAAAGAAATCGACTTCGCGCGAATAGATCGAGGCGTATCGTGCACCGTCCATTGAAGAAAACACCGTCAAATCCGTCGGTGAAATGGTGATGGACTTGCCCGGCTGCTCTCGCGTCAAAGTCACGCTGCCATCGACACCGAACTGATTGGTCACCCACTGACCCAACATCAAGATGAGGATTCCAATGTGCGCCAACACAAAACCGGTGTGCTTTTTCTGCCAGGGCCAGCGGTCAATCATCACGGCCGTCAAGGAAACCGCGAGCATCAACAGCGGGATCACCATCAGCGGCGCCGAATACACAAGTTTCTTAGCCGCGGCGGCGTCCAATTGAGCTTCGACGATCGTGCCGTAAGCGGTGACCGCGCCAAGAGTCATGATGATAACGACTGCCAGTTTCAGGCTGGCCAAAAATTTGATGCTTCGTTGCCACTTGGGCTGAATGAAGGCTTTCAGTTGTTGGAGTTTCGGGTGCTGGAGTCGCTGGCCCAACGCCGCAGGACGCGCGCCTTGGCTTGTAGCTTGAGCCGACGCGGACGAAGTTGAACTGTCATCTGCCCCTTGCGGAGACTTGTTGGAGGTCGACATGTACGACCGAACCTAAACCCGGGGCTTCGACAGGTCAAAGCCCAGTGCTCAAACACATTTTTGGGTCGAGAAGTCCAAAGAACGAAAACTCGAGCCGATTCCAGCATTGGGCTTTCACTGTGCTTTCACTGGGCTTTACAATTTCCCCTGAGCGATCCCATCCGCGATCTGATGAAGCATTCGTCCCAAACGCGCGGAAATTTCTTCGAAGCGCTGTGGGATTTTCGCTTTCGTGAACTCGTCCATATAAAGCGCGCGATTCAGTTCAATTTGCAGGCAATGCCAGCCCTCGCTCGGACGCCCGTAAGTTTCGGTGATGCGCCCACCTTTGTAAGGCCAATTGCGACGCACACTCAAACCGACGGAGTGGCCTGCGGCCTCGACCAAATCCATCAATTCAGGACGACAGCTTCGTCCGTCTTGATCGGAGATCACCAAGTCCGCGCGTCGCTCTCCCGGATCTCGATGCTCTTTGGTGCCGAGGCTCGGCATCGAATGAAGATCCAACTGATAAAGAGGCTGATTGGGAAATTCCGCAGCCGTGCGCGAAGCCGCCAAGCGAAGTGCTTGATGAAAAGGATGAAAGCAGCGCTGCAAGAGCGCTTCGTAGGTCTGGCTGTCGACGGGCTGCGGCATGAGTCGGTGACCCTCCGTGGTGATCGACCACAAAAGTCCACGCGGGAAGCGACCGCTTGGCGCCTGGGCTCCTTTCACAGAGTCGACGTCGACATCATCGGCCCAGCGATTCAAATCACAGGCATAGCGATGCCAGGGTGTGCTGATCCACGGGATTTTCAGTTGCCGAATGCTCGGCGCATACAGCTGATCGACGTAGCGATCCACGTCGTACATCAAAATTTTTTCGTCGAGCGAATTCAGCCACGGAGCCTCGGGCGGCACGCGCTCACCGGAGTGAGGTGTCGTGATGAGAAGTGGCAACTGCGCGCGACCTGTGGGTGGGAAGTCCTGTAGAATGAAATCCTTCAACTGCGGATCACGCCATGCGCTCTCCGAGAATTGTACGCCGAAAGTGTTGACGTGATGCTTCGACATCGGCTCCCCTCAAGTCATGAAAATCTACACGAGAACCGGCGACCAAGGCAGCACCTCTCTCTTTGGCGGACAACGCGTGTCAAAGGCCGATCTTCGCCTCGAGGCCTATGGCACTCTCGATGAGCTCAACTGCTTTGTCGGTTGGCTTGTCGCGCTCTTGCCCTCGTCCACCACGAAGGAATCATGGGACACTGAGCGAGCTGAGCTTGCGGATGTTCAGGACCAACTTTTTCGAATTGGTTCACACTTGGCGATGGCAACGGATCAAGAAGATCCTCAAGCCGCCAACTGGCGCGCCAAGCTTCCCGCTCTGGATCAGCAGTTTGTCGCTCGTCTAGAAAAATCCATGGACCGCATGGACGCGGACTTGAAGCCGCTTAAGAACTTTGTGCTCCCCGGCGGCTCAACACTCGCCAGTGCGACGCATGTTTGCCGAGCCGTCGCTCGACGTGCGGAAAGAAATGTGGTGCGCCTCTTCGAAGAGGCCGACTTGGACTCACATTCGCATCGCGAAATTGCGCGGCAACTCAATCGACTCAATGATTACTTTTTCGTATTGGCGCGACACTTCAATCGCCGCGCACAAATCGAGGAACCGGTCTGGAAGGCTTAATCCATGAAGTCTGAAAACTCGCGCGCCCACCTCGAGGCTGGGCGCAGCAGCGCGTGCGCCGAACTCAGTTGGCAAGCGCCAAGGGGCGCACTTCTTTCCAGAACCAGCTGAGCATGGGATCCAAGTCGATGGAGTCAATCACCGTGACCTCGTCCACTCCATACTTCACCGCCGCTTCGTCATAGTCTTGGGGCCGAAGAGCCGCCGCCGGACCAATGTTCACAAAGCGAAGCGCCAAGGCGTGCTCGACGACTTCGCCGACAAGCTTTTTGAGATCCATG
Organism: Bdellovibrionaceae bacterium UBA2339; assembly: GCA_002344785.1. GTDB lineage: Bacteria > Bdellovibrionota > Bdellovibrionia > Bdellovibrionales > JAMPXM01 > UBA2339. Next base: position 30,421 of record DDUL01000056.1, on the reverse strand, counting down.
GACGGCGCCTGATTCTCAGCCAATCCACCATCTTCAGTTCGCACATAAGCTTTGAACTCAGAAAGGCTCATGCCGCTCAATGATGGAAGATTGCCGAGGCTATTCGCCAGCGCACCGCTGGGGTTCGCCGCCGGCGACATCGATGCAACACCCGGCAGAGGTGCCCCTGGAAGCGGCAGCCCGACTAAAGTCGGGAGCGCTGGAGCCGCGTTGGCCGCATTCGGCGCCACAGCTGCCGATGCTCCTAAAGCCGAAGTCGGAGCTGTCGTTGCTCCGGGCGCTGGTGGGTCTTGCGGGCGCAGCTTCAAAGTCGAGAGTGCTGAGCTTTGACGAACGAGTTCCTCAAACTTCATTTGCCCGACACAAACCATGAGGGCCGAGTCACCGTTCGAATTGCCGATCAGAACGTCAGGTTGCTTTTGTGTTCGGCGATATCGATCATAAAGTCCAACTTGAACTATTGCCGCCAACAGACTCTTCATCTTGATGTTTCGATTGAAGGCATCATCTTCCGTCACGATGGCATTGAATAGGTCGATGCGTTCATATTCGGTCTGATCAAGGATGCTTTGCGCCTCGCGAATTCGTCGCGAAACCTCAGGAATTCGCACCACCCCCAATCGCAGCTCCAGGAAGTCTAAGCCGCTTCGTCCAGCGAAGATCACGCCTGTCGGTGGTGCAAAGGTCGAAGCGTGCGGCGTGCCTCGCGAAGGGCGAGGTCCCGAAATCGAAGGCACGGCCGAGGCGCCGCCCGCGGTCTGCGCCGCTGCGGCCGCGTCACTTGCGGCTTGCGGATCTTTGGCCTCAGGCCGAAGTTCAAAACGATCCGTCAGATGTGGAAGCCCAGTGGTCCCCTGATTGCCGTTCGATCCTGTTGATCCTGTCATTGCCAACCCCGTTTCGTGTTCGCCGTATCTCGTTTTCGCCTGAGCGCTTTCCCCATGACCACTCGCCGGCTCGATCCTGCACCCACCTCGCAAGAACTTTTGATTCTCAAAAAGTGAGGGCCGCGAATTGTCACCGAATCGAAGCACTAACAAGTTTCGTGCCGCGCGAACGCGGGCCGAGGAATGTGACGCGTCGGTTGAGATGCGAGTCCCAAATCGAAGACATTCACTGACGAGCCCAAAAAACACAGATTTTTGCACTTGGCATAAAACCGCAAAGGGTCACCACCCCCTGCAAGGCTTTCAATCGAGGGTGTAGAGAAGTGTGACGGGTAAAATCGACAAGTCACTGCATCACTCCTCAACAGCCACCACCTCGACAGCTGAAGTTCACCATCGCCATCGATCGCCCGACACTTGGGATTTGCACTCGACCCTAGTCGGGGCGCAAGGAATCCGACTTAAGCCCACCGACCTTTTTCTGATAGTCTGTTGGGGATTGGCTCTACCATGGAATTTTCGAAACGAGCCCAAGCCGCAACACGCGAGAATAAGAGCAACGTGAACCGCAACTTAGAAGATGAATTCAAACCGCGAGTCCAGGCATGAATCAACGACCAGTCATTGAGCGCTTGGCCGCGATCGCACTGCTAATTTGCATCGGCTACGCGACAGCCGATTTGCTGATGCTTTCACAGGTCCGTCCCCTGCTGTTGGCGTCAGAGGACCCTCCGCCCTTGCCGGCTCCGCGATCCGCACAGACTAAACTCACCGACCTTCGCCGCTACAATGTCATCACCGAACAGAACATCTTCTCCCCCGATCAAGTGATTCCCGACCCCCTGGGTGGAGCCCTCAATCCCATGCGCATGGGAGAGCCGGTGCTCACCACTCGTCCCATCACCTTGCTCGGCACCTTGGTTCACAACAATGAGTCGCGATCCGTGGCGCTTGTGAAAGCCGGCAGCGACACCGTCGCCGTGCGGATCGACGGCAAGTTTGATGGCAATGGCGCGACGATGAAGAAGATCGAACGCTCACGCATCATCTTTATCAACGAAAGCAATCAACAGCTGGAGTACGCGGCGATTTCCGAAAAATCCAATCTCAAAATTCAGACTGTCGGAGCACCGACCGCTCCAACAGGCGGAATTACCGTCAAGTCAGACCTCGATCGCGAAGTTTCAAAGTCCATGGTTGAAAACGCGCTTAAAAATCTGCCGAATCTACTCCAAGAAGCGCGCGCCGTTCCTCGCATTGGCGCCAATGGCCAAGTTGAGTGCTGGCAAATCGCCGAAATGCGCCAGGGCAGTTTGTTTGAAACTCTCGGGGTTCGCCGTGGGGATTGCATTGAAACCGTCAATGGCGATCGCATCGATAGCGCCGCCAAAGCCATGGAGATCTTCAATGCTCTCCGCAACTCGGCGACGGCAATTAATTTGGGAATCGAACGTGGTGGTCGAAAAGAGTCGATGAATTTCACCATCACTCAGTAGTTGAGATGGGCAGTAGTTGAGATGGGCAGACGGGTTGGTTTTATTGGCCGCTTCATGGGGCCGGTTAAATTGGCCGGCTTCGATGGTTCGGTTCAAAGTTTTGAGTGCGAAGGCCGCGGCAAGATGGATCTTGGCCAACGGCGAACAGTGCGACGAAGAGTGCGACGACAGATGGACATCGGTGGGACGGTGTAGGGACCCACAAAGAAGAGGTAGGCTATGGCCATGACAAGGACGTCATCAAAAGCAGTTGCCCCCACATCGAGCCCAAAGGTTCGGCAAGTCTCCGGGTACAAACAATGGCTCGCGCTCCTCATCTGCACAAGTCTTGTGACTTCGAGCTGGCCCGCCTATGGCCAACAAGATGAGCTCGATAAACTTTTTGAAGACGAAGAAATTGATGAGCCGATTGGCACATTCAATCAAGCACCGCCGCCACCGCCACCGCCGGCGCCCGATTTCAATGTCGACAACAATCCGCCGCCGCCCGAGCCGACCTACAACACAGGTGGCGGATCAAATGTCAGCCGTGGCTCAAGCGGTCCAAGCACGATGACCGTGACCAAGACGAATAAGCCTGGGGAAAAGCCGCAAAATCCCTCCATCGAAGACATCACCGACGAAAATTACGGCGATCTCATCGAGGCCAACTTTCCGGATGTGGAAATCAACGAGTTGGTGAAAGCCATGGGCCTACTCACCAACAAAAACTTCATCATTGATCCGGGAGTCCGCGGCAAAATCACGATTTTGGCGCCCAACAAAGTCACTGTGGCTGAAGCTTACAAAGCTTTTCTCGCGGCACTCGCCATCAACGGCTTCACCGTTGTTCCCTACGGCAAGTTCTATAAGATCAAAAGCTCGCGAAACGCCCAGCGCGATTCGATTGAGACCTACACAGGCGAATACGCGCCCACAAGCGACATCTACATCACGCGCATTGTGCATTTGAAGCACACCTCGGCCGAGGAAGTGAACAAACGACTGCGAGTCCTCCCCTCGAAGGATGGCGAGATCACGCCTTACGAGCCGACCAACTCGCTGATCATCACGGATTACGGCGCCAACGTTGAGCGCATGATCAAGATCATCAAGGAATTGGATCGACCTGGCTTCGAAGAGCAGCTTGCCGTTGTGCCCGTACGCTATGCGAAGTCCAAAGACCTTGCGGATCTCATCAATCAAATCATCAACAAAACTCCCGGCTCTACGGCCAACCAAAACCCCGCGTTCGGCGCAGCGGTCCCACGCTTCCGTTCGCGCGGCGGCACAGCCGCTGGCGGCACACCCGAGGAACTGTCGCTGGTGGCGCCCGACGATCGCACTAATGCGCTGATCGTGGTCGGCAACAAAGCCGGTATCGACAAAGTGCGCGAGCTGATCCGCAAGCTCGATTACAAACTCGACCCGGCTGAGGCCGGCGGCGTCTTCGTCTACTACGTCCGCTACGGTGAAGCCGAAAAAATCGCCGCCACAATTTCAAATCTGAGCGGCAGCGCCGGCGGCAACACGGCCCAGCAGGCGATCCAACCGCCCGGGGTATTCGGCGCGCGCCCCGCGTCGCCACTGGATCGACAAAATATTTTCGGTGGAGACGTGAGAATCGTCGCCGACAAAAACACCAACTCTTTGGTGATTACGGCTTCCAAGCAGGACTACGAAGTGGTTCGTTCTCTCCTAGCTAAGATCGACATCCCCCGCGATCAGGTCTTTGTTGAAGCTATCATCATGGAAATGAACACCGACAAGACGAAAGCTTGGAATCCAACTTACTACTATTTGGACCCTGCCTCAGGCGGCATTGGGCGAGCGGGCTTTTCACGCCGTGGGACTTTGCAAAACATCTTGAACCCCACCACCGACTCCGGCGCGATCCTCGGCTTCGGAAGTGGCGCGACACTGAATTTCAATGTCGGTGGCCAAACTGTGAAAGTTCCTTCGCTGGTGAGCTTCATCAATCTGCTGCAGCAGAATGTGGAGTCCAACATCCTCTCCACTCCTAAGATCATGGCGCTCGACAACGAGGAAGCCGTCATTGAAGTCGGCGACAACGTGCCGATCGCTCAGGATCAGGCCACTACTGGTCAGACGATCACCACCAACACTCGCTTTGAAAAGGCGACGATCAAGCTGACGCTCACGCCCTACATCCGTCCCGACAGCGATGTCGTGCGACTGAAGCTCGAGCAAAGCGTGAAGCAACCGTCGAACACCAACATCCGTTCGGCGCGCTTGGCGGAATCGACCACCATCATTTCCGATCGCTTCATCAAGACCAACATCGTCGTCAATTCAGCCGACACGGCTGTGCTGGGCGGCTTGATTCGCGATGAAGATACCGTCGATGAAACGAAGATCCCTGTGCTGGGTGACGTTCCTGTGTTGGGCTGGTTGTTCAAGTCACGCTCGGTGCAAAAGAAGAAGATCAACCTGGTGATCTTCATCACTCCGCGCATCATCCGCGGCGTCGGCGACAGCCAGCGCTTGCTCGGCGAAAAGGCCAACGAGCGCATTGACTGGGTGAAGCGCAACTTCGACGGTCGCGATCCTTATGGAGCGGCGATGGATCGACTGCCGAGAACTTCGAAAACCGACAGCGATCGCGACTTTCCGAAAAAGACCAACACGGATGAACCCGTAGGAGTGAAGCGCTAAATGGCCAACGTCGGAGTCGACAGCGTCCTCGCCAAGAACACAAGCTTGAGTGATGAACAGGTTCAAGCCTTGCTCAACACTCCCGTGGGCATGGGCCAAACCCTCCGCGACGAACTGTCACGCAAGGAAGGCCAAGCCTCTGATGAAGTGCTGGCGGAGCTCGCGAAGTTTTTAGGAATTCCCTACCTGAAGGACGTGAACGTTTCGGAAATCTCGGGCGACCTGGTGCGCGACATTCCGATCGGCTTTGCCCGACGCCACGAAGTCCTGCCGATCAAAGAAGACGCGACCAGCGTGCAAGTGCTACTCACCAATCCTTTGAATCTCGCCGTGCTCGACGACCTGCGCGTGTCGTTTAAAAAGAAAATGCTGCCGGTGATGAGCTCGAAGTCACGCGTGCTCGACGCGATCAACCGCGTGTATGAAAAGTCGACGACGGCGCTCAAAGGACTCGAGGGCATCGAAGAAGAAGAGTTCGATCTGGACGAGCCCATCATCGACCTGTTGGAGTCCGGTGAGGACGAGGCCCCCGTCATCAAGCTCGTCAACACTCTGCTGTTTCGAGCGGTGAAGGAAAAGGCCAGCGATATTCACATCGAGCCTTATGAGCGCGACATGGTGGTGCGCTTTCGCATCGACGGCGTGCTGTTTGACATTTTCAAGCCACCGAAGAAGTTCCAGAACGCCATCACCTCGCGCATCAAGGTCATGGGTAACCTCAACATCGCGGAAAAGCGACTTCCTCAAGACGGTCGTATTCCTCTGAAGTTGGGTGGCAAAGATATCGACGTTCGTCTTTCGACTGTCCCCACCTCTTTCGGTGAGCGCTTGGTGATGCGCTTGCAGGATCGCAGCAACGTCATTTTGCAGCTTGAACAACTGGGTTTTAGCGAAGACTCGATGAAGCTTCTGTCCGACGATTTGCTGCAGAGAACCTACGGCATCATATTGGTCACCGGCCCCACCGGCTCCGGTAAGTCGACGACTCTTTACGCCTGCTTGTCACGCATCAATAACTCGACAATGAACATCCTCACCGTCGAGGATCCCGTCGAACAACGTGTTCACGGCATCGGCCAGGTGCAAGTGAACTCCAAAATCGGACTCACCTTCGCCTCAGGCTTGCGCGCGTTTTTGCGCCAAGACCCCGACGTGATCATGGTCGGTGAGATTCGAGACTTGGAGACTGCGGAGCTGGCGATCAACGCTTCGCTCACCGGCCACCTCGTCTTTTCCACTCTCCACGCCAATGATTCGGCCGGTGCGTTTCCCCGCTTGCTCGATATGGGTTGCGAGCCATTTTTGATTGCGACCTCGCTCCTCGGCATCATCTCTCAGCGATTGGTGCGTGTGCTCTGCCCGATCTGCAAAGCGCCACACACGCCGACGGATATGGAGCTGGGATCGCTGGGTCTCAATCGCACACAGGTGGCCGGCCACAGTATTTTCAAGGCCGTCGGCTGCGATCAATGCAACGGCAAGGGTTATCAAGGCCGAACCTTGATTCAAGAACTCTTAGTTGTGAACGACGACATTCGCTCGCTCATCATGAAGCGCGTGGATGGCGGCAGCATCAAGCGACGAGCCGCCGAGCAAGGCATGCGCTCGTTCCGAGATCACGGCGTCGAAAAGGTGCTTCGCGGCATCACGACGATCGAGGAAGTGCTCTCCAACTCGCAGATCGACTTGTAACAATCCCGCATTCGCAGCGTGACAGGGCCGGGTTCTCCGGCCCAAAATCGAAGCATGCCGGTCTTCGAATACAAGGGCCTTAATTCGAGCGGGAAAAACGTACGCGGCAACATCGATGCCGACAATCAAAAGCTTGCGCGCGCAAAGCTCAAAAAAGATGGCGTCTTCGTCACCGAAATTCGCGACAAAACGAAAGCCACCTCAGCTAAGACCCAATCGGGTCGCACCTCAGGCGCACGAGTCAACATTCAAGAGAAGTCGAATCTCACGCGCCAGCTCGCGACGCTTTTGAAAGCCGGCATTCCCCTCGTGGATAGCCTCACGGCCGTCGCCGATCAGATCGAAAACCCTGATCTCAAAGCCATTGTCGCGGATGTGAAAAATCAGGTGAACGAGGGTACGACGCTCCATAAAGCCCTCAGTCGTCACCCTAAAGTCTTCGATCACATTTACATCACCATGTGCGAAGCGGGCGAGGCCACAGGCACGCTGGATGTGATTCTTTTGCGCCTGGCGGAATTCACCGAAGCTCAGCATGCGCTGGTCACCAAAGTCCGCTCCGCCGTTCTCTATCCGGTGATCATGACGATCTTCCTCACGCTCATGCTTTCGGTCATGTTCGTCTTTGTGATCCCGCGCATGACGGCCATCTTTGAAAGTTCAGAAATGCAATTGCCTTGGTACACAAATGTGACCATCGCGGTCTCCGGATTCTTCGTCGACTATTGGATCGTGGTCTTGGCCATGGGCGCACTGGGATACATCAGCTTTCGCAGCTGGAAAGCTACGCCTGCGGGCTCGCGCCAGTGGGATGTGCTGACTTTGCAGTTTCCCTTGATCGGGCGCCTCGCTCGTATGATCGCGGTGAGTCGCTTCACGCGCACACTTTCAACCTTACTCACCGGCGGCGTGGCCATGCTGCAGGCCATGGACATCGTTCGCAATGTGGTGGGCAATCAGGTTCTGGCCGAGGCTATTGATCAAGCGCGGGAAAACATTCGCGAAGGTGAAAGCATCGCGGGGCCACTTAAAAAGTCCGGGCAGTTCCCGCCCATCGTCATTCACATGGTCAACATTGGTGAAAAGACAGGTGATCTTGAAGCTATGCTCACACAAGTGGCGAACTCCTTTGACTACCAAGTGGACACCGAGATTCAGGGACTGACCTCGGCATTGGGTCCACTCTTGATTGTCGTGATGGGATTGGTGATTGGCGGAGTTGTCTTCTCCATCATGGTTCCCATCTTTCAAATGTCTCAGTTGGGCGCGACTTGATCCTCGCCCTTGTGCGTCGAAGTTTATTCTCTCACCAACTCCATCGAAGCTGGGCTTGAGGGCCCCGAGGTGAAGTCGGTATGATGTTCTTCGACTCTTAGTCGGATCTCAGTCCGTAGGGACCTGGGATTTGACGTGCTGATTCGAATAAGTTCACTTTGCATTCGACCGAAAGGACTCCCATGAAGCGCGCGCTCAAAACAAAAAATCGTCTCAACACTCGCGGCATGACTTTGATTGAGATCATGGTCGTTTTGTTGATCGTCGGCGCGCTCGCCGCAACTTTGGGTAGAACCGTTTGGGATAACCTGATAATGGCCAACGTGAAGCAGACCAAACTCATGCAGCAAGAATTCGCAAACGCTTTGCGGATGTACAACACCGAGTGCGGCACCTATCCGACAACTGAACAAGGACTTGAGGCTTTGGCCAAGAATCCCGGTGCCGAGGCTTGCGCGAACTGGGGACCGCGCCCCTTCCACCAGGGACCTTTTAAAGATGCTTGGCAACGTCCCTTCGCCTATGAATCCGACGGTGCGACATTCACAATTAAGTCGAACGGTCCCGACAAGCGCAATGGCGGCGGCGATGATCTTGTTTTTAACTCCGAAGGTTCGACCGGCGAAGCGCCAAAGAACTGAGTTAAAGTGAGTTGCTCCACGGGTTTCAGCTGTTAGGCTTAAGCCTGGATGCCTCTTCAGTCTAAGACCTGTCATTCCAAACGCGGCGGCTTCACTCTCATCGAAGTGATGGTGGTGCTGCTGATTGTCGCCGCGGTCATGGCGATGGGCGGCTCGCGCTTTTTCAATCCCAATGAAAACCGCCGCGGCCAAGTGCGAAGTTTCGCAATTCAGACGCGCGAACTTCGCACCAACGCCAAACTTCAAAACGTCACCTTGAGATTGGCGATCGCCATGGACGAAACCGGAGGACACAAATTCTGGGTGGAGAGCGCCAACGGGCATGTGTTGCAACTCTCCTCCGAGCAAGTTGAAGAGCTCAGTCGCCTCACACAATCGCAACGCGAAGAGGCTTTGAAGACTCGCCCCAAGTTTCAACGCGACCCCCGTCACCCCGAACGAAAGCTGACCGGCGGGCTGAAATTCCTTGGCGTGGAGCTGGCGACGCAGCCTAAGCCCATCACCGAGGGTGTTGCCTACATCAATTTCTTTCCGGCTGGACTCAGCGATGAAGCCATCATCAAGATGGGCGACGGCGAAAGTCAGCTCTGGTCCGTTGTCGTTCATCCCCTCACCGGCGCCGCGAAAGTTTACAATCGCGCCATGAGCCTCAAGGATTTGCGAGAATGAAACGCGGCTTCACTCTACTCGAAACCATGATCGCGATGATGATCATGACCGGCGCGCTGATCATCATCGGCCAATCTTGGAGCGGCAATCTCATGCGTCTTGAGAAATCCAGGCTCAATACGGATATGGCGCAACTTCTCGATCGCAAGATGGCCGAGATCGAGATGACTTATCGAGGTGAACCCATCAGTGAAATTCGCGAAGAAGATGGCGGCGATTTTGGCGCGCTTTTTCCTGGCTACACTTGGGAAATGACGGCGAAGGAATTTGAGATGCCGGATCTCAGCGGCGCGCTCATGAGCAAAGATGGCGGCGTCGATGAGATGACTTTGCTCATCATTCGCACGGTGGCGGCCTACCTCAAAGAGACCATCAAAGAAGTGTCCGTCACCGTCAGCTTTCAGCCCAAAGATGCGCGCGCCAAACCCATTCGCCAATCCGTCGCCACGTATTTTGTTGATTACACCAAGCCTCTCACACTTGCCGGCGGCAGTGCGGGCACTGGAAGCGGCGGACCCGCGGGAGGCCGGCCGCAATGACCAATCAGCGCGGCTTCACACTCATTGAAATCATGATCGCCCTGATCATCTTGTCAGGGCTTTCCGTCTTGATTGGACAAAGCGTGCGCAGCGGCCTCGACAGTAAAAAGCGCATTCAAAGACAAATCGACGACGAGTCCGCTGTACGAGATACGGTGCGCTTGATGGCGTCCGACTTTGCCGCCGCCTACCATCACCGCGATCTCGCCATCAAACTCTACAATCAAGTTCTCGAAGCGCGAAAACGAAAGGCCACAGGCCAAGGCGACCCTGGCGCAACCCCCGCTCCCGGTGGCGTCGCCCCGGTTCCCACACCACAGCCGACGCCGAATCCCAACTTGCCTCCAGATCCCCTGGCGATGGCAACACCCTTTCCTTCGCCAAAACCTCGCAGCCAGTTCATCGGTGAAGCGGACCGAGTCGCCTTCACGGTCAGCAATCATGTTCGGCGCTTTGTCGATGCGAAAGAAAGTGATCTGGCCGAAGTCGGCTATTCGATTCGAAGTTGCGGCGCTGATGAAGGTGTTGAGGGTCGAAAAAAGTCACAAGGCAACTATCGCACCACATGTTTGGTGCGGAGGGAGAGCAGTCAGGTGGATGAAGATCCCACCACGGGCGGCACGGAGACGATTTTGCTTTTGTATGTCGCCGAGTTCAAACTCCGCTACATCGCGCGCGACCGCACTGAGCCGCTGGAATCTTGGCACAGCAAGCAAGGCGATGAGACCTCAGGCCGCTTCCCTGACGCCGTCGAGATTCAACTCACCGTGCACGACAAAGAAGATCCGAACTCAAAGCCCATCAAGATGAATTACGTCGCCCCCATTCGCTTTCCGAATAATCCCGAAAAGAAAACCGCGGATTCTACAAATGGCGCGCAGGGCGCAAACCCCAACGCCTCTCCCACACCCGCGAGGCAGTTCTGATGGACGTTTCAACAAAGTCCAACACTCAACGCCCAACTCCCGTTCGCCGATCCCGTCGAGGCGCTGCGCTCATGTTGGCGCTGTTTGCGACAACACTCCTCATGGTGATCGCGACCGAGATCATGTATGAAACCAACGTCGAGTATGTGGTCAGCACGCAAGCCGTGCATCGTGTGCGCGCGTATTGGTCCGCGCGCGCCGCCGTTGAGATTAGCTTGCTTCGCATCAGCATTTTCCGACAGGCCAAGTCGCTGGCCGGCCAAAACCTCCCTGACCCCAGCCTGCTCGATCAGATTTGGCAGCAGCCTTTTGCTTGGCCCCCGCCGCTACCTGACGGTGTCGGCGAAGTTGAACGAAGCGAGATTCAAAAGGCGGTCAAAGCGAGCGACCTCACCGCGATCCGTACCAGTTATCTGGCGACGATCGAGTCCGAAGGCGCGCGCATCGACGTCAACGACTTAGGCTCGCCTTCGACAATTCTCGCCAAGGCCACAAAAGATCAGTTGCTTGGTATTTTTCGCGCCAAGCTTGAAAACGATGAAGCCTTTGCCTCGCGCTACCGTGGTCGCAACTTTGAAGAACTCATCGACAACATCAAAGACTACATTGATCCTGATGAAACTTCCTCTGCCGGAGGCGGCCCCGAAGCGACCGCACTCTTACCCGATGGCAACCCGATCCCGACTAAAAATGAGCCCCTTGAGTCTCTCAGCGAACTGCACTTCGTCTCGGGAATGTCGGATGAAATCTATGACCTGCTGGAGCCGCGTCTGACTCTGTACGGGTCCAAAGGCATCAACATCAACCAAGCCAGCGCCGACGTGCTGAAGGCTCTGGGCCCCGACTTCACCGAAGATCGTGTCGCGAAGATCATCGAGCACCGCCAAGATCCCAAACGCGGCCCGTTCAAAGACGAGAAGGCCTTCGTGGAGTTTCTCAACTCGCTCGGCATCTCCGGAAATCCGTTTCGAGAGGGCGAAGCCGCGAAAGTTTCGCTCATCTTCGAACCTGAAACGAATTTTCGCATTCGCGCGACGGGAATTTCCGGAAAATCCCAGCGCGAGATCACCGCGATCGTGTGGGACGAACAGGCCGTTCGTTCGCGGCTTGAAAACATGCTTCCCGCAGCGCCGACTCCGGTTGCCACGGCCGCGGCTCCGACCCCGACACCCGCGCCCGGTTCGGCGGCGCCAACACCTCAACCTTCGCCTAGGACTTCGCCGACACCTTCGACTCCAAGCTTAGGTCGCCCGAAGATTGTGTATTGGAATGAACAATAATTCCCTATAGACTTGGGTAGGGTGAGGCAGCGATGAAAGTCTACGGCGTCGACATCGGTTCCAGCAGCATCAAGATCGCCGAGGTCGAGTCGTCAGGACGATCGATCTCACTCAATCACGTCTGGGAAATTCCTCTCTCCGTTGACCCCACTAAAGATCAGGACCTCGACATTCTCGAGCGCCTACGCGAGTTTTCTTCGCAGATTAAGTCAGCTCCCGGCGACGCCAAATGGGTGCTCGGCATTCCACAATCCATGATCTCGGCTCGATTCCGACGCTTCCCCTTCAAAGAGCGCGCTAAAATTCTCAAGAGTTTACCTTTTGAATTGGATGAAGAGATTCCGTTTGAGATGGACGAGACCGTCTTCGACGCCCGCATGGTCGAACTTCACAACAATGCCACGGATGTGATGGCGGTCGCTTGTCCGAAAGAGGCCGTGCGCCAAGCCCTCTCCATAGCTAAAGATGGTGGATTTGATGCGCAAATCATTGCCGCCGAGGGCGCGGCCCTCAGCAATATTGTGGAAAGCTGGTGGCTTGCTCCTCCCACTTCCAAACGACAAGTCGCACTGGGCGAAACCACGGAAGCCGAGGCTCGGCCCGCGCAAGCTCTGCTGCAGATCGGCCATCGTCGAAGCGTTTTGCTCCTTCATCGCGACGGCCAACTGATTTCCATTCGCTCGATTCAATGGGGCGGTCACGACTTGGCCGAATCCTTGGCGGGGAGCTTCTCTGTTCCTTACATGGAGGCCGTGAAGGCCTTACCCAAGAAAGCTTTCTTACTGCTCAACACTTCCGGCGCGACCCGCGATCAGCTTGGCATGCACACCGCGATGGAAACGGCGATGTCGAGCCTTGTGCGCGACCTCAAGCTGACCTTTCTAGATGCGCGAACCACGCTGGGAGCCGAGATCCAAGCTCTCGCCATTTGTGGAGGCGGCAGTCGACTGCAAAACTTAGGGCCTTGGCTCACGCAAGCCTTGGCGATTCCCACGAATAATTTGTCGGTCTTTGACTCCGTGATCAATTCAGGAAAGGTGCAGATTCGCTTTCAAGCGGATCATGACCTCACCACGGTCGCCGGCGTCGCCATTGGATTGGCGCTTGAAGGCTTGCGCCGTGTGCGCAATCCGGCGATCAACTTCCGCCAGGGCGAATTCGCAAAATCCAATGAGTCCTTAAGAAAGTTTTGGGAGACCTGGCAGGTGACCGTGCAAATCACAGTCGCCATTTTCTTCATCTTCACCATCTATTCGTGGTGGCGCAATTCACTTGCGGAACAATTGAGTCTGCAAAGCGAAGACATTCTCAAAGTTGGCGCCAAGAAGGCGGCGAATTTGTCGACGGCAGACCTCGATGCGGTTCTCAACTACATCACGCGTGAACAGTCGCTGCTCAAAGATCGCGAAACGCTCGCTGGGCTGCAAGATTATGTCTCGGCCCTCGAGATCATGGCGCGCATCGCGGAAAATTCACCGGTGCAAAAACCCCCGAACCCCACGGTCGGACTGGCGGTCACTCGGCTCAGCATTGACAATGAAGATGTGAGCATCGAAGGCCGAGTCCTTGATGCGGCCCGCCTCGAGCGCCTCAAAATTGCGCTACAAAAAGTCGCGAGAGCCGGCTCGCTCAAGAGCCAGTCGCCGACGAGCAACTCCTCGAGTGCCGGAACTGCGTTTGCCTTCAATTTCAAAGTTGATCGTATGCCGGCGCGACCGGCAACCAAGGACGAAGAATGAACTTGGACGAACTCAAAGATCGCCTCATCGGCGTATTGCAATCGATCGGCAGCCGCATTGAAGAGAGCGAACTGTATGCTCGACTTCGGGAAAAATTCGACACACTCTCAGCGCCCATTCAGAAAGTGATTGTGGGCAGTGTCGTGACTCTCATTCTGCTCATCATTTTCGCCATTCCCTACTCCATGTACTCCAATGGCAGCGACACCATTCTCTACCACGAGGATCATCGCGATGCTTTGGTGGAGATGTACCGCATTGAGCGTGAAAAACGCCTGATTCCGGCGCCCATGTCGCAACTCACAGCCATGGATTTACCGCGTAGCCTGGAATCTCTGGCACTCACGGCCAACATTCCTCGCGACCAAGTCGAAGCCGTCAATGAGTTCGACAATGCCACAGCTCCGGGCGGCAGCGCGCGAATTCCCAAGAGCATTCAACAGCGTGGTGCACGGATCAGTTTTAAGAATCTCAACCTCACGCAGATTCAACAGTATGGGCAGAAGCTCATGAACCTCGATCCCAACGCGCGCATCACAGGCCTTGAAATCCAAGCTGGTACACAAGGAGCGGGATATTTTGATGCCGCTTTCAAAGTCGTGATCTTCAGTCTGCCTGAGCGCACCTCCCCGGCCGGCGCATCGCGCTCGAGAAAGTGAGTGAGCATGGAAGCTCTATCGAATCTCTCACAACTTCCACAGCAAATCGGTGCATTTCTCTGGAGGCAAAAGGCGAGTCTGATGCTGCTTTTGCCGATTACGCTTGTATGCATGCTGCTGCTCGCGCCCGTCGGTGACCTACGAGGCTGGCTACTGACCTCGATCCTGCCTCGCAGTTTGCCGCCTCAGTGGTCGGTCGACTTCGCGGATCTCTCGCTTCGTCCCGGATTCCCCATTGCCGTTCGCTTAAGCGAACTGGATCTTGTCGCGCCTCAACTCCCTCGCATCAAGGTCGGACGCCTCACTTATTCGCCATCCATCTTGCAATCCGCACTCAACAAACTTCCGCTCGGCCACCTCGATGTCGAAGACTTGTTCGGCGGCCAAGCCGAAGTCTCGCTCAAGATGCGAGACAAACTCGACGTCGAAGGCGCACTCACCGCTCTGCCACTTGGCCAAGTGATCCGCGACTTCAGCCCCTACCCAATTCCTCTCGAAGGCCAATTAAACGCCAACATCAAAGGCAGCATAGATCCCAAGACTTTCATTCCCTTAATCAACGCCGAGCTGAGTTCATCCGCACTCAATATGGGCAGCACAACGGTGAGCGGCTTCACGCTCCCGCAACTGAAATTTTCAAGTCTCACGGGCAAGCTCGCCTTTGATGGACAAAGGCTCACGCTCACGGATGTCGGTTTGGGAAGCGAGCAAGATGGTTTGAACTCCAAGATCAACGGCGATGTGACCCTCTCACCTGGCCGCTTCGCTTTGAATCTCAGCTTCAATCTGCGAATTTCAAACGCCATGATGAGCGAACTCGAGCGCGGAAAAGTCACCAGCCTGTTGAGCCTCATCGACACCTGCAAAAAGCCAACAGCCACAGGCCGTGTCTACAATTTCCGAGTCCGCTTTTCGGGACTGCCGAGCCTCCCTGAATGCACGGGCGGATGAGCTGCTGACACATTGAGTTGTGTTTTGATGTTTTTTTAAGCAAACCCCTCATTTTCACGCCACCTCGGCAACTTCCACTTTCATTGTCCGCCCCCACCGCTCTATGTTTTTCAGCACTGAAAACCATAACCGGGCATCCGGCGCCCATCGGGCAAAAGCCAACCGCCTTGTTTTGCGGCAATTCAAAGCGTGAAGCAGGCATGAGCCGGAAGAAGTGAGGGGAAATGGCAGGAGTGAATAAGGTCATCATCGTGGGTCGCTTGGGGGCGGATCCGGAAACGAAGCAAGTGGGTAACGGAGGCACCGTCACTCGCCTGAGCATCGCCACCAGCGAGCAGTGGGTGGACAAAGAAGGCCAAAAGCAAGAACGCACAGAATGGCATCGCGTCGTCGTTTGGGGAAAGCTTGCCGAGATCTGCGGACGTCACTTGGCCAAAGGACGCCAAGTTTACGTCGAAGGACGTTTGCAAACTCGCTCGTGGGAAGATCAACAAGGTCAAAAGCGTTATTCGACGGAAGTCGTCGCTTCGACAGTTCAATTCTTGGGCGGCCCCGGTGAGCGCGCCGAAGCATCACCTCGCTCCAACTCGAGCGGCGAAGCCTTCCAAGACTTTAGCCCAGAGCCCAGTTTCGACACCTCCGAAGATATTCCGTTCTGATTCCAAGCGTAGCTTCGCGATCAGCGCGAGCGTGACACGCGAACTGAATCTTTGTGAAACTCAAGGGACATGCGAAAGCTTGTCCCTTTCTTTTTTTCGAGTCCCAAGGCCCTGAGTTTTGTCGCCGTCGCGGCTCTCTTTCTCTCCGGCTGTTCACTCTATCGAAATCAAGATCGCGAAGACTTTGATCAACAAGCCAGCATCCAAACCAATGCCACAAACTTTTGGCTTTGCACCTCCGGCACAGCGAAGTTCTGCTGGGATCCCGAACAAGGCGCTTGGACTCTTGTCCGGATCGAAGCCTCTTCGCAGGCAAATCCTGCCACCATGCCGTGACTCGCTTTAGACTAGAGCGAGAGAGGTCTCATCATGCGGCGACACTTAGCGAACTTTCTCATCGTCATCCTTTGCGGATGGCTTCTTGAAGCTGGCCTAGTTTCGCTCGCGCCCAGCAGTTCCTTTACGGCACTCCAAGCCCACGCGGCCAGCATCACTAAGGCCAAAGGCACTCAAGTCATTATTGAATTTGATGACGGAGAGGAATTGCCCTCGGCCGGCGCGCAATTCTTTGCGATGGAAGATGGCAAACGTAAGGCGATTGTTCAGATCCTTCGCATTAAAGATCGCCGCGCCTCCGGAAAAGTCACCAAGGGTCGAGCCAAAGAGGGCATGCTCCTGCAAGCGCGCGGCGGAGGCTCATCGGGATCATCCTCACAGTCTTCCGATGCTTCGGAGTATGATGACGCCACAGCCAGCGAAGCCCAGCGCAAAGCGCCCCGTGGCACTAAGAAAACTTCGCGCAGTAAATCCGCGATGAAACCCATGGACACCACCTACGGCGTTTCGCTGGGTTTTGGATTGGACAATCAATCGGTCACACCAACGGGCTCTTCAACTGTTGCCATGACGGGCTCAGGTTTTTCGGCCAAGGGCTTCATCGACATACCGATCTCTTCAAGTGTTGGCCTACTGGGTCGCGGTGGCGCTGAGCAGTTCAACGTCAAGAAAGACGCCTTCAAAACCGAAATCATGTACGCAACACTCGATTTGTTGTTGCGCTACACCTTCTCCGAAGGCGGCTTCGCGCCCTTTCTCTTGGGTGGCATGGGGATTCACTTCCCGCTCTCAAAGACTTCGAACATTCTCGATGTGAATCGAATCTCGTCGACAACGGTGTTCTTCGCTGGTCTTGGCGCCAACATCAGCATGGGTTCTTCGAGTTATTTTCAGGTTTCGGCCGAGTACGGCCTCTTTCCACCCTCGAATGAAGTTTCCACCAACTTCATCGCCCTACGCGGTGGACTTGGCTTCCAGTACTGAGACTAAGAGTTGAACGCTACCGCATCGCGCTCGATCACTTCACCATTGACGTAAATGGTGTAACGAACCGGCGCGGCCTTGGCGACCATCGCCGTCACTCCACAATATTGTGTCATCGACAAGCGCGCGGCCTCTTTCACCTTCTCAAGATCCAATGATCCTTCCAGATGGTAGGTGACGTTCACCTGCTTGAACATCTTCGGATGCGTATCCGTCAAATCCGCTTCAGCTTCACAAGTGAACGATGCGACGTCTTGCTTGTACTTTTTCAAGAGTGCAATCACGTCCATAGCCGTGCAGCCACAGATCGAAGAGAGCATCAGCTGCTTCGGTGATCTCCCCATGCCCTTTCCCAATGGCGCTGGCGAATCCATCGAGACATAGCTTTCGCCTTCACCTTCCGTGAAGCGCATAGGCTCAGACTTTCCTCTCCACGTGATCTTTGAATGCATGACTTCTCTCCTCGCCCCATTCGCATCAAGACTCGATGATCCCGCTTCTCGATGCAGTTGTTATGGTCGGGCGCAAAATGCTGACGTACTTGCTCAAGACTAGAAGCGATCTACAGCGATGATGCCAGGAATCTTCTGCAGATCCGCCGTGACTTGCGTGAGCTGCTGAGTGTCTCGCACAGAGATTTCGAACTGGCAAACAGCCTTTCGATCTTTTGTGGTGCGCGCTTGCACGTTCAAGATATTCACACTTCGCGCAGCAAAGGCCTCGGTCATCGACTTCAACAGGCCCGGGATGTCTTGCGAGATCACGCGCAAACGCGCGTTACGCATCACGCCTTCCGGCGCACTCGCCACCGTCCACTCCACATCAATGCGTCGCTCATTATCGACCTCAAAGGCCCGTTCACAATCCGATCGATGAATGGTGATGCCTCGACCCCGAGTGATGAATCCCAGAATCGGATCACCCGGAATCGGGTTGCAGCAGCGCGCGAAGCGAACCAGCAGGTCATCCATGCCATCCACCTTGATGATGGACTTGGACTTTTGATTGCGCTTGGACACATTGTTGAACACGCGCTGCAAGAAAGTTTTGGGCGGATCCGCCTCAGCTTCTTGAATCTTCAAATCGGGAACAAACGCCTGCAACACCTCAAGCGGCGTCAGCTTGCCGTAACCGATTTGCACGTGCAGGTCGTCCAAATCGTGAACTTTGAACTTTCGCGTGACGCCATCTAACTCCGGCGAGGGCCGCAAGTGCCGATCTTTGGCGACCCGATACTTCGCAAATTCCTTTTCGAGCAGATCCTGCCCCAACTCTAGAGCACGCTTCCGCTCCTCATTGGTCACCCACCATCGGATCTTCGACTTCGCACGCGTGGTGACACAGTTCTTGAGCCAATCCTTGGATGGCTGCTGATTGGGTGAAGTGATGATTTCGATGGTGTCGCCGTTTTTGAGGCGGGTCTTCAGTGGCACCTGGCGGCCATTCACTCGAGCGGCCGCGCAATGATGCCCGACATCCGTATGCACCGCATACGCAAAGTCGATGGGTGTCGCTCCATCAGGCAGCTCACGAACTTCACCCTTCGGGGTAAAGACGTAGATTTCCCGATCAAACAAATCTGTTTTGACGGTCTCAAGGAATTCGTCGGCGTTGCGCACCTGCTGATGCAAGGAAACCAAATCGCGCAACCAATCAAACTTGCGCTCATCGACGGAAACCTTAGCGCCCTCTTTGTACTTCCAATGCGCGGCGATCCCTCGTTCGGCGACCAAGTGCATGTCGCGCGTGCGGATCTGAATTTCAATTCGTTCCGCGCCCGGCCCGATCACCGTGGTGTGCAAACTCTGATAGTTGTTCACCTTCGGCATGGCGATAAAGTCTTTGAATCGTCCCGGCACCGGCTTAAACAACGCATGCACATGCCCCAGAACTTCGTAACACTCGCTCACCGTGTCCACGATCACTCGGAACGCCAACAAATCATGGATCTGTTCGTAGTCGAGTTGTCGCGACTGCATCTTCTTGTAAATCGAGTAGAGATGTTTCGGTCGCCCAAAGATATCGAACTTGATTTTGGTTCGGAGTGAAAGCTCTTGCGTGAGCAAGCGCTTCACATCATCGATGTAGCGCTCGCGCTCAGCCTTCTTCTTCGCGATCTGACTGGCCAACTGGTAATACATGTCCGGCTTCGCGAATCGAAGCGACAAGTCCTCCAGTTCGATCTTCAAAGACATAATACCGAGGCGACCCGCAAGCGGCGCGTATATATCCAGCGTCTCTTGCGCGATTCGAAGCTGCTTTTCATAGGGCATGTGCGAAAGCGACCGCATATTGTGCAAACGATCCGCGAGCTTCACCAACACCACGCGAACATCTTTGCCCATCGCGACGATCATTTTGCGAATGTTCTCGCCCTGCTTTTCATGCGTGGAGCGAAAACTCATTCGGGAGATCTTAGTCACTCCATCGACAAGCTCAGCGACGGTTTTGCCGAACTCGCGCTCGACGTCCTCCAATGTCGCGTGCGTATCCTCAACGGTGTCATGCAAAAGGCCCGTGATCACGGTGGCCGAGTCCAAACGAAGTTCGGCTAAAATTGCGGCGACACCGAGCGGATGCGTGACGTAGGGCTCACCGCTTCGTCGAAACTGTCCGTCGTGAGCTCGCTCAGAAAATTTGTACGCCTTTTCGATGAGCGCCAAGTCAGCGCTGGGATCATAGGCCTTTACTCGCGCGAGGAGATCCTCGATCGATTCAGGGGACTGTTCAGAGAGGAGTTCCGCCGCTGCATGCTCTGCCATGTTGCTTTCAGCTTATCGGTCGAAAGCCTCATAAAACAAAGGCCCAGGCCGCCAAAAAACCCGCACATCGCGGGCGCTTGGCGAATCGTCCATCGAACTCAAGCGGCTTTTCAAGCCGACCTCAAGCGGCTCTTCAAGCCGACCACAAACGGCTTTTCAAGCCGCCCCCAGTTTCCCGGAGCCCGACTTTCGTGAAAGCCCGTTCAAACCCAAATTTACGCGCCGCGCAATGCGTGGGTTGAGATTGAGTTCATGCGATGGCGTTTCAAAGCTTAGACCCCATGGGGTCCAGCCCGAGACCACGGCTCGTGGTCAATAATCCGTATTAACGATTTAGGTCAGACTCGACCTGTGCGATTTGCTCGGCTTCGTCGACAGCTTCAAAGCGAACATTGCCAGCAGCAACCTCGCGCAAGGCCGTCACAACATACTTGTTTTGCTTTCCCGACACTGTCGGGTTGGAGCCACGCAGCAGCTGCTTGGAGCGCTTCGAGACCAAAAGAACCAATGCAAAACGATTTTCGACTTTGTCTAAGCAGTCTTCAACTGTAACTCGAGCCATAGACCCGCAAACTACCCGCCTTGAATGATGGATTCAACCAGTTTCTTGAATCTCGAGTACGAGGACTCAAACTCATCATTGATGATTCGGTGATCAAATCCAGGCGCCAAAGCGATTTCCCGCTCAGCATTCTTCATCCGCACATCCAGGTCCCTCGGCGCCCCGCCATCTCGCTTCGTGACCCGTCGGCGCAACTCCTCGATCGAGGGCGGTAAGATGAAAATACTAACGGCCGAAGGATATTTGGCCTTAAACGTCGCAGCCCCCTGCACATCGACGTCCATGATGATCACCTTGCCATCCCGCCAAGCATCCACCAGCTGGTGCAAGGGCGTCCCATACATGTTGGTGTGCACATGCGCCCATTCAACGAAGAAGCCTTCGCTGATCTTTCTCTCGAAGTCTTCTCGGGTGACGAAGTGATAGGGCTGCCCCTCGGACTCGCCAGCTCGCATGGCGCGAGTGGTGTAGGTGACCGTATCGACCAACACCGGCATTTCGCGACAAATCCGTTCGACAAAGCTCGACTTTCCCGCGCCACTTGGTGCCGCGATGATGATCATGGGTCCGCTCGTCGGTTGCGCCTTGCCGGCTGAGTTCATCGCTCCGCCCTCTTACTTCACGCTGTTCTTATTCGACATTCTGCACCTGTTCGCGAATTTTTTCGACAATCGACTTCGCCAACACGACCTGCCGAGTGAGTTCGGCATTTTGCGTCTTCGAACCGATCGTATTCACTTCACGAAGCAATTCTTGCGCATAGAAATCGAGGCTTTTGCCGACGGCAGCCTTTTGGTCGAGCAAGGCCGCGTAAGCCTTAATGTGCTCTTCAAGTCGCGCGATCTCTTCACGAATGTCGCCGCGATCCACGAGAATCGCGAGCTCTTGATGAAATCGCTGCTCATCGACTCCCGACTCCGCACCCGCGCGCTCCAGTCTCGCCTTGAGACGCGCGCGAAGATCCTCGGGTGAACTCTCGGCCATCTTCGAAACCTGCTTGAGAACTTGCCGCAAACTTTGCAGCAATGACTTCAGCTCACGGCGAATCGACTCGCCTTCACGCCGTCGCTCCAAATCCAATTTCGCCAAAGCTTGATCCAGTTGCTTCAAGATCTGGCGCTTCTTCTCAGCGCTCAAAGTCTCCTCATGCACAGTGCGAAGCACTTCCGGCACCTGCAAAAGTTGCGTCAGTGAAACCTCACCCGACACTTTCGTTTTCCGAGCCAGCTCTTTGGCCGCAGCCAAGTATCTCTGTGCGGCCTCGACATTCAGTTCAAAATGCAAGGGTGTGCTGGAGCCCGACTTGCTGCGATTGACGTACAAATCCAAGGTGCCCCGCGCCACTTGGCTCTGCACGCGCGTGCGAATTTCCGCTTCCAATTCGCCCCACTCGCGTGGCGTGTGAAGGCGAATTTCAAGAAAGCGACCGTTGACTGTTCGGAGTGATAAATCGCCAACTTGGCCGAAACCCGTCATGCTTCGCATGCTCGGAGTTTCAAGGCGAGGCTAAGGCGAGTCAAGCGAAGGCCTTGAGCAAAACTTCGCGTGCCCGAGGCATATCGCGCTTGGCGTCGAACCATTGAATTTCCGGATCGCGCTGAAACCAAGTCCGCTGCTTCTTGGCGAGCCGAAGCGTGCTTTGGCAAATGGCTTCATGCAATTGCGACTCACTCCAGCCCTCGCGTAAAGCCAAAACAGCTTCGCGATACCCGACGCTGGCGAGCGGTCCCGCCTCCGACACACCTTGCGCCAACAAATCACGCACCTCTGTGAGTAGACCTTGTGCAAGCATTTGCGAAGTTCTCTGCGCCACCTGCCGCTCCAAATCCTCGCGCGAAAGCTCAAGTCCAACTTTGGCCCGCAACGTGATCTGCGGCTCAGCGCGCTCATGTCGAGCCCTCAGGGCCGACCAAGTCTCTTGCTCAGGAAGCGTCGCCAGAATCTCCAAGGCCCGCACAATTCGGTATTGATCGTGCGGATGAATACGCTTGGCTGTCTCGGCATCACGCAAGAGCAGTTCCGCATACGCAGCCTCCAGGCCCATCGCCGCGACATGGGCTTCAATTTGGGCTCGCGATGCGGGCGTCGACGCCGGCACATTCGGGACACCGCGCTCCAGCGCCTGCCAATAAAATCCGCTGCCACCGACGATAATGAATTCGACACTTGCCGAGGCCTTGGCCATCAGCTCTTGCGCTTCACTGGCAAAGCGCCCTGCCGTCATCTCTTCAAGCACGCTTTGCTGAGCCACAAAATGATGTTTCACGCGGCGCAATTGCTCGTCGCTCGGTCGGGCCGAGCCGATGGCCAACTCACGATAAAACTGCACGCTATCAAAAGAGAGAATCTCAAGATCGCGCGGCGAAACTGAACTTTTCAATGAAGCTTTTACTGAGCATCGCAACGTCTCGGCCACATCGATCGCCAGAGCCGTCTTACCCGTGGCCGTCGCCCCCAAGATCGCCACATGTCGCCGTGGCCTCATACGCGTCGGCCAAAATCACGTTCGAGTTGCGCCAAAGGATATTCCACCGAAACCGGTCGTCCATGAGGACAAAAGCTGGAGAGTGGGAACTCGTCCATCTGCTCCAGCAACTCGCGCATTTGCGAGACGCTCAAAGCTTGGCCAGCTCGCACAACGGAGTGGCAAGCCATGCGCGCCATCACGTCACTCACCGCATCTTCAAGACTCGTGCTGCTCCCTTGGGCCAGCGCGCGATTCGCCAAACGCGATAGCCCCTCAATCGCGGCACTTTCCTTAATCAGCGCCGGCAAAGACTGCAGCGCCAATTGCGTCGGCCCCATGCGCTCCACTTCAAATCCCAGCGCTGACAAGTCCTCTCGCATCGACTCGAGCTGATCCGCGGCCTCAGCATCCAAATCAAAGAGTGTCGGGATCAACAGCGCCTGAGTTTCAAGTTTCGATTTCGCCGACTTTTCTCTCCACGCGCGCATCAATCGCTCGTAAGCCACACGCTCATGAGCCGCATGCTGATCCACAAAAACCAGGCGATCCGCATCCTGACAGACCAAGTAGGTCAAATGCGCTTGCGCCAACACCTGCAACTTCGACCACACACCGGTGCCGATGCCCATGTCGACGGGACCGGCAACGTCAGCCTTCGGCGAAAAGCTCACGCGATCCAATTCCGCAGATTGAAATCGCAAGTGCGAGTTCACCGGCATCGAATCATAACTCAGCCCCTCGCCATGAGCCTCCGAGACCTTATGGGGCGGAATCGAGCTACGCTCATAGGCTCGCGTGAAATCCTCAACCCGACGAGGCGCCGAGACCTCCAGCGATTTTTCGGCAAAGCCGCGAACCGCAGCGACGACACCCGCACGCTCGCCTTCGGCTCGCCAAGGAGCGGCTTCGATCGCTGCACGAAGCGTTCGATTCACCGCTTTAAAAACGGATGAGGCGTCCCTAAATTTCACTTGGGATTTCGTCGGATGAATATTCACGTCGACGTCAGCCGGTGGCGCCGATACGCGCACAACGGCTAATGGAAACTCACCATGCATGAGCAATCCACGATAGGCCTCGATCACCGCCTGCTGCAGAGATCGATCTTGCACCCACCGATCTTGAACCAGAATCCAAATTCCCCGCGATTGCCCCGATACATCTTGCGGTCCCGCAAATGCGATTTGCACGTGCAGACCCTGATGCGAATTTGAATCGGAATTTTGATCGGACTCACAGGCGTACAGATGCACACCAAGCACAGCCTCGGCACGACGACGAAAACTCTCCAGCGCACTTCCTGGTTGCTGCAAATTTGTTTGTGCGGGGAAATCCAATTCCAACTTCGATTTTATTTTGAGCTTCAGCTGCGCTTCAGGGCGCGCCAAGCTCATCGCCCGCACCACGTTCTTGATCTGCCCAAATTCAGCCGTCTCGCTCTTGAGAAACTTCAATCGCGGCGGCACATTTGCGAACAACTCACGCATATGCACGCGCGTGCCTTCATTACCGGCCGCCGCTTCGACCGCCGAGACTTTTCCAAAGCGATTCCAGATTTGATGAGCCGATTGGCGATCTCGACTTCGCGAGGTGATCTTCAACTCACTCACCGCACCGATCGACGCCAAGGCTTCACCACGAAATCCGTAAGATCCCAAACGCCACAAGTCTTCGGCCGTTTGAATTTTGCTGGTGGCATGCCGAGCGAGCGCGAGGGGAAGTTCATCTTCGCGCAAGCCTCGCCCATTATCGGTGACGGCGACGTCACGACCCGAATCCGAGACTTCAATGAGAACCTGAGTCGCACCGGCGTCGAGCGCGTTCTCAATCAGCTCCTTCACCAAATGCGAAGGGCGCTCCACAACCTCACCCGCAGCAATTTGATCAATCACTTCTGAGGGCAGGATTTGAATTCGCGACTCATTCGGAATCCTCGACGCCTCCGTCGGGTCCGCTTTCAATTCTTCATGCATAAGGCTTGGGTTACCACGGCGTTTCTCAACTCCGCCACTGCAAATCGTGGCCAAGAAATGATCGCTGAGCGACAACTTCGACCATGCTCTAAGTCTATGAGAATTCGCAGCTTTTCAAGGCGCCGCATGACCTTCTTGAGAGCCGCATCCCAGAGCGCTGCACTCAGCCCTTGCTGCGCCGAGCCGAGGGCTAATACGCGATTTGCCAGTGAGCCATCAATCCGCGGTGAATCTTTCGCTCCACCAAGTACCGACCCTCAATTCGAAGGCCATGATCTCCCCACCGCCAACCCGCACCCAAGCTGAGCGCCAGCCCTGCGCCCACCGAAAACATATCGTAACGACGACTTCCCTGCGAAGCCTGCAAGCTCGATAGGACCAGCAAAGGCCCTGCCCCTAACACCAGCGCCGAATCCTCATCAAAGCGCAGAGGCAGGAGCATCGACACATCCGTCAGCAACAAAAAGCCTGACGGCTTCACACTCGAAAGCTCGTCGTAATAAGACGGCGCTCCGTAGTGAAAATGGAAGTTCCAGTCCGTCACGCCACCCGGCAAAACCGTATCGGGCCCTGAAACCTTAAAGCCATACGTCGTGACATTCGCCGTGCGATCTCGCCCGGCGATTCCCTCGCGAAACTCCAGCGAACCCAAACTCAAACCCACATAGCGAGTCAGCAGATAAATGTCGCGCTCGACTTTACGGCGAGAGTCACGACTTGAGGAGCTTTGCCCCGCCTGCGGAGCCGGCGTGGCTTTCGGCGGAGTCTTCGTCGATCCTGAAGCGCCAGCCGATGTCCCAGCCGTTGGGCCACCTTTACCGCTGCCACTTCCCTTGGGCGACCGAGGCCTCGGTTCGGGATCAGCCAAATCACCTTTGGGAATCACGGGCGTCTTCACACCATCGGCGCGAACTTTGTTGATGGGAATCCAACCGATCTTGCCATCCACACGAGTCTTTCGAAATCGTCCAAACTCATTTCCCGTGCTGCCTTTGCTGATCGGAACCCGCGTTCCCTCGGCGACCTCGGCAATCACTTCGGAATCAAAAGTCGGCTCTTCGAAAATTTCCGTATCCTCTGTGACGGTTCCCTGCAGCGCCTGCGCCTGAAGCGAGGTGAAAAAAATCGGCGCAACAAATCCCAAGGCCAAAAGGAAAGGAAGGACGCGCACGGCTCGAACTCGGCCGAGCAGGCTTTGCGAAATTCGGTCAATTTGCCCGTATAAATGCCGGAGCGCACACTGCTGGATTCGCATATCCACCAGCAGACAAAGCTTCAAGCGCGAGGTCAACGCTTTCGAATCGACCAAACTCTCACAAAGGCTTCCAAGACGATTTTCGTACTCATCTTGCTTTGGCCCACGCGCCGATCTTCAAAGAGAATCGGGACCTCAACGCCGCGAAAGCCTCGTTTGAGACTTCGATACTTCAACTCGATCTGAAAGCTATAGCCATTGCTTTGAATCGCATCGAGACCAATGCCCTGCAGACACTTCGCCGTCCACGCGTTGAATCCACCCGTCCAATCGCGCCAAGGAAATCCCAGAATCAATCGCGAGTACAAACTCCCGCCGCGCGAAATGATTTTTCGGCCCAATCCCCAATTCACAGTCCCGCCGCCTGGCACCCATCGCGAGCCGCACGCAAAATCATAGCGCCCGCTCTCGTCACCAAATAGCAAGACATCGAGAAGCTTCATCAAATCCACCGGACGATGCGAAAAATCGGCATCCATTTCGATCGCCCAGGCATAACCGCGCTCCAAAGCCCATTTGAATCCTGCGATGTAAGCGCGCCCCAAGCCCTGCTTTCCTGGTCGCGATAAAAGATGCAAGCGACCTCGCAACTCTGGCATTTCAGCAAGTCGCAAGACCTCTTGGGCTGTGCCGTCCGGCGAATTATCATCGACGACGAGAATCTCAAGCGACAAATCCGAGCGCGCGTGGCTTCCCACTGCGCCCGCGGATCCCTGGTACGCGCCACCAGAAACTCCACCAGAAACTCCATAAGAACCCAAGAGCCCTGCTCCCGATGCTTCGCGAGTCGACGACTTGTACTCATCGAACACGCGCATGATTTCTCGCGTGAGCGGAGCAATGTTCTCAATTTCGTTGTAGGTCGGAATCACGACCAAGGCGCGCACTGTCGACACGCCGCGAGACTAGCGAAGCCTGAGGTTCTGGCCAAGTGTTTTTACAAATTCAAACTCGGCTCACGCGCACTTCCAGAGGCGTTCGGCTCTGGAGCTTGCGGATTTTCGCCCGACGCCGATTTTTCTTCCAGCCTGGCCCTTGCTGAGAGCTCAGCTGACGACACTTTTTTGCGCAATTTCGGCAGACGCACCGGCTCAGCCAAAAGCAAAAGTGGATCCTCAGCCCGGCGAGCGAGGTGCTCACGCACGCGACGTGCCGCCTCTTCGGGTTGCCGTCGATAAGTCACAGGATCAAACCCGCACTTCGGACAGTTCAGCGAGAGTCGATGCCGAAGCACTACAAAAATCTCCGCGCCAAAAATGAACACCAAACCAATCGCAACTCCGCGCGGGTCGAAGAAACGGATTGCGTCTTCGGGACCTCCGGCACTCCACGGCACCCACATGGCAAAACCCAGCGCGATCGCCAAGAGCACATCCCAAATGCCAATGTGTCGCTTTAGATAGACTCGATGCGAAGACCCACAAAACGCGCACAGCCTCGGCTCACGAAGCGCCCAAAACCGAACGGGTCGCTTGCGCCCACTTCCCGTCTGCTTTTTTCCGACTCGAGTCCTCTGCATTCATTCATTGTCGCCGACTCCACAGCTTTTCCACAATGCGGCCATGGTCGGTATGACCCGCCATCGGCGCAACCTCGACCTCCGTCGGGAATTCACCGAAGCCGCTCGCCGATGCGTCTAGACGTTAGCGAGCCCGTGGTAAGCTCTGCAAGAAAGCGCTTCATGGTCACTCATCATGGACGCGCGAATTGGCTTGGGCCGGCTCACCCTAAGACGACCAGTTGCGTACGATGCTTCCATTGCTGGCGCCCCACGGAGGACGAACATGAGAAATTTCCGCTTCACCTCTCACCTCACATGGATCACAACGCTCAGTCACGGCCTTGCCTGCTTAGCGATCTCAACAGCCCTAGCATCGAATGCATCCGCTTACACGACCGCCGATGATGTCGAAAGCGACGAACCCTCCGCCCCGTCACGCGAAGAAGTCATTCGCTCCAATCCAGTTTGGCTCGAAGACTCCGACACCGAACAAGTTCGCTACGACGAAATCGTGCGCGATCTGCAAAAGGCCCAAACTTCTTCATCGCGAATGTCGGCCGCGAATTTGAGCACAGGTGGCGACCCCTTCGCCAACATCTGGCTTCACGCGGGATTTGGAATTTCGCAAACGCTGCAAAGTCTCTCGCTACCCAACGGCAGCGCCCACTATATGTCGCAACGTGGATTCCAAGTTTCACTCGGCATCGACATTCTCGGCCCCAACCTCACCGCCGAAGGCGCTGTCCGCAACTTCCCCGAAAGCGACGAGTCCACGACGCGAGTCAGCCTACGCGAATTCGATCTTAAGACTTATTTGAAAACTCGGCCCACAGGCCATCTCACCCTACGTGGCGGCTTGGGGTTAGGCGCGCGGGATCTCAGCTACCGACGAGGCCCTGACTCCTTTGAGTCCTCCACGCCCGTCAGCCTCGTGTCCGTCGGCGCTGACTACTACGTCAACTCGCGCGTCTCGCTGGGCGCGGAAGTTTCCGCCCGCAATGCCATGGTGGCCGAAGGCTTTGATCGTTCCAGCTACGACGCCACCCTTCGCATGGACACTCACTTCTGATGTCGAGGCCCGTTCAGCCTCCTTGGTGGCGACCTCTGCAACGACTTGCCACCGAAGCCAAGCGCCGCCGACTCCAACAATTGGGCCTGAAACCCAATTGTCTACTCACTCGCGATCCAATCGCCTTTGTGCACGACGATCCCCTCGCCTTCGGCTTCCTTCCCGAGTTCCTGCACGAACATGGCTACAAGGTCGAGTTCCACCGCAATCTTGAAAGCCTCACCACCAAAGCTCACATCTTCATGATCGCCCACGACCGCAAAACTTCACCCGCCACATCAAGCGAAGCTTCGCCCAACATCACAACCAGCTCACTCACCCGACTGCATCTCAGCTGGCGCTCTCGCCTCAATGACGACTTGGAATTTGAATCGCGCATCCTCGATCACGCCATTTCGCTTGCCGAAGCCGAATGGAAGTGATGCGATGAGCTATGCAGAACAATGCCGACGACCGCAAGCGCCCCGCTTCAGGTCCTCAGCCCACGACCGAGACCCATGCTCCAGCTGAACCTCCAGCTGAGCCAACAGATCGCACCGATCAACTGATCGAGGCCTCCGTCGAGTTCTCCCAAGATCTGGTCATCGGCGCCAAAGACCGCGCCACGGAATTGATTCGCTTGCCACTGGATGTGCTGCGTTTTCTTCGGCACCCAGTGCGCTTTCTCGAAAACTGCCCGGATTTGAAGACTCCCACATGGGTCGTACTCGCGATCGGCACCGGTATACTCAGCGCCGTGATCAGCGGCTTGGTTCACCAAGGCCTCATTCGTTTTCTCATCGCGCTGTTGATCTTACCCGCCGGAAGCTTCCTCGCCACCTTTGCCACGACGAGCCTCTTAAAAATTATCCTGCTCAGCATTCATGGTCTCAAATTTCGCTACCGAAGCGGCGCGAGCATCTTCGCATTCGCCAATATATTTTGGTGGCTCCCCGTCGGCGTCGTCGATCGCCAACCTTGGATCGTGCTAGTGGGCTTCATCGCCGCTTTTTCTCTGGCGACCATTGGCTTCAATCGCAAACTCGGCATTCCCACAAAGATCATCGGTGGATGGCTCGCGCTGTTTGGCGCTGTGCACGTGGGAATCTGGACGACGACGAAGTATGTCGCCCCCTAACTGGTCTCGACGAGTGTTGCGCCAAAACCGGCACTTGACCACGCCCCGCCAAGAGCGATCGCCCCCACCCCCGCCTCACGTGGACAGGGGCGGTACCAAGTAGTTGTTGTGATAATACTGATAAATGATCATGACTCGCTCGAGCCCACGGAGACTCTTCGCCGTGCACCAACTCTTTCGCGACAACACCTTGATATTGTCTCGAAGCATTGCGGCTGTGTGATTGAAGACAAAAAGTGGATCAAAGCCGCCAACTTTGAGTTCATCGTAGCCATCCCGTCGGGCCCTACGACCCTTAAACTGCTGATGATCGGCCTCAGGCATCAC